>DASZHD010000062.1:0-2625 GCA_035938175.1 Vulcanimicrobiaceae bacterium | reverse complement strand
CTTCCAGCAGGTCGTGCGCAAATATGAATGGCCGAGGTCCCGATTGCGGCTCGACGATCACGTGATGGCCCAGCAAGTCGTCGAGCGCATCGAGGACCGCAAGCTCGTTCAAACCGGATGCTTGTGCGATTTCGTTCGCATTCGCACTGGGTTCGATTGCGAGCGCACACGCCGTCAGAACGGCATCCGAACCGCGCGCGCGTATGCGCGCTTCGATTAAGCGCCGAAGCGAAGGCGGCAACTGCAAATCCGCTTCCGGCTGAGCCAGTTCCCAATGCATGCCTTCACGCCGCAGCGCTCCGGAGCGCACGAGCTGTTCCAACAACCCTTTCAAATATAACGGATGTCCGCGTGCACGCGTGCGCAAAACCGTCGTCGTTGCGGCGTCCATTTCAATGCCCGCAAGGGCTAGTGCCGTGTCGACGTCGGAGTCGGGCAGCGGCTGCAGATGCACGGCGGCGTATTGCAGCTCGCCGAGGCCCTCGGAAAGCTGTACGAGGCCTTCGGGGCGCGTTCCGATCAGCAAGACATGTGCGCGCTGCGCGGCAAGGATTTTCGCGATTGCGATCAGCGTCGCCAGCGCATCACCGGAGAGATACTGAGCATCGTCGATTGCCAGCATTGACGGTTGCGGAAGCAGCGTCGCAATGGCTTCCGCCAGTTCCGTCGCGACGGAACCGTGCGTCGCCGCCAGGAAATCTTCGAAGTCTTTGCCGGAGAGCGAGGCGTACAGCGCGGGCCAAATCGCAAACGGGCGCGCGTCGTCGCAAACGGCGCGGAGCGAGGTCGTTCGCAAACCGCTCGATGCGGCACGTTTGACGGCCTGCGCGATCAACGCCGTTTTGCCGATGCCCGGTTCCCCTTCCACGATTGCTACGGACGGCGCATCGGCATCTTTGCGATCGATGAACTGCGCGAGATCGGCTAATTCGGCATCGCGACCGACGAACGGCACCTCGAGCCCGGGCGGCGGTTTCGCGAGGGCGCGTTCGAGCGGCGCGTATTTTTCCAGGAACGCGGCTGTCGGCACGACGCCGATCTCGTTCAGCGCGGACCGGCATTGCTGGATCACTTGGGCTGCAGAAAAATGCCGTCCGGCGGCTACTTCCGCATCGATCAGCGTGGCGTACGCATCTTCGTCGTATGGATTGCGCGCGAGGAGTTTTTTCGCAACGTCGGGGGCTTTCGTCGAACGCAATGTTTGGGCGAGCAACTCTTCGTACCGGCCCGCGACTCGCTCGCGTTCACTGACCGTCCACTCGTCGTAGTCGCCTTCGAGAAAATCGCCGTGATATTGCGCAAGTGCCGCGTCTGCAAGTTCCCGATCGCCGGTTTGAAGCGCGCGTTCGATCCGCTCGACGTCGAGATCTACGCCGGCCTCCCAGCGGATAATCGACTTATTTGCGAAGATGAAATCGTTCGGTTCGAATTGTGCCGCCCGCAAGCCGCGGCGTATCGAGTGCAGCGCGGTGTTGAGGCTGTCGCGAGCGCGCTCGGGTTCGGCCTCGGCCCAAAAAACTTCGACTAAACGCTCGCGCGGAACGTCGGTGCGGCGGTGTAACACCAAGTAGGAGAGCAGCGCTCGCGCTTTTTGCGTGGCGGGATTCGGTATGGGCTTGCCGCGGATGCGCAGTTCGAACGATCCCAGCGTCGCCAGCGTACATTCGGCCGGGCTTGCCGCCGCGAGCCTTGCCATGGTGGAGAGTTCTGGGGTTCGCCGGGGGAGTCCGCTCTATTACCTTCGACCGGCTCAGCACGAGAGCTTGAGGCGGGACGCCAACTGTGAGCGACCGTGCTCGGTGAGCGTCAGATAGCGGTTTCCTTCGTGCCGTGCCACCCACTTTGAAGCAATCAAGAAACTCAGAAACGATGCGCCCAGACTTCCGGCCAGATGCGGGCGCCGTTCGGTCCAATCCGTGCATGCGCGCGCGAACGCGCGGCGGCTGTTTCGAATTGCGTCGACGTCGATGCCGAGTTCGACAAAGAACCGCTCTCCGTGTCGTGTCAGTTCGAAAGCGCTTTGCGACGCACGAAGCATTCGGCGTTCGACGAAGCGCTCCGTGATTTGCACGCCTAAACGTCCTGCCAAATGATCGTAGCACGATCGGGCCTGGCGCAACCGCTGCATACTTTCACTTTGAGAGAGGGAAACGATCGGGACCGGTTTTGCGATCGATCCGAGCGCTTCGATGGCGTGCGCGACTTGCGCGGAAGCGACGCGGAAGAGGCGTTGACGCCCGGCCGCTCGTGTTTGGAGCAGGCCGCGATCGACGAGCCGAGCCAGATGTGCGCTCGCGGCTTGAGCCGAAGCGCCGGCGCGATATGCCAATTCGGAGGCGGGCAATTCGTCGCCGTCCATTAGCGCCAGCAAAATGGCCGCACGTACCGGATCGCCGATCGTTGCGGCGATTTCCGCGATGTCGGGGTCGGTCGAGCGCGCGCGTATTTTCCGGGTCACGAGAAAATTGTAGCACGGGGACGTTTCACTGTGGCCTGAAATATCGTGGAGCGGAAGCCGAAAGGGAGCGGGGTTTTTGCGTCGCGGCGCTCGTTAAGAAAGCGTCAGGGGTTTATGACGCTGGGTGAAGTGCTGCCGGGAATACCGTCGCTGTGTGCGGCGCAGAA
>DASZHD010000061.1:0-31442 GCA_035938175.1 Vulcanimicrobiaceae bacterium | reverse complement strand
CGAAGGACCCTGAGGAATCGAAGGGCAGCTCTCTCCTCGTAACCGCGCCCGACGTTTCGCGCTCCGTGCGAAACGCTGGCCTACTGAATTGAGCGCTTCAACGCACATCCATGTCTAGGCGCTCAATTCAGATGCTTACGAGGAGAGAGCTGCCCTTCGATTCCTCAGGGTGCTTCGATACCTCAGCATGACAAATTGAGGGGTGACCCTTCGATTCCTCAGGGTCCTTCGATTCCTCAGCATGACAGCTGTGCCGTTCTACGAAGGAAGCTTCGACTGCAAATACGTCAGCGCCGCCTGAAGTTGCGCGTCCTTTCCAATTTGCCCGAACTGCGCTGACGGATTTTCGTTAACGTGAAGATCCGGCTGCAAGCCCACGCCGTTGAGATCGTGGTTTTGTGCGGTGACGTAGCGCGCAGTCGTGATTTTTACGGCCGAGCCGTCCGGCAAACGGCTGACGGTTTGTTCTACGCCTTTCCCGAACGTGCGCGTTCCGATAACCTCGGCAACTTGATTCTCTTGTAATGCCGATGCCGTGATCTCCGACGCGGACGCCGTATTCTGGTTCACCAGAACGGCAAGGGGCGCGGAGACTTGCGGCGGCTCCGCATCCGTATCGGTCGTGATCTCGCCTTGTTTCGAGACCGTCGAAAATATCGGACCGGACGAGATGAAGTGCGAAGCAATCGATACCGCACTCAAAACATACCCGCCGCCGTCATCGCGCAGATCCAAAATGTAGCCGCGCGCACCTAACGCTTGCATGCGGCGCAGCGCTTCGCTGAACTCCGCCGGCGTCGGGGAGCCGAAAACGAACACGTTGATATAGGCGATCGCGCCGGGGAGCATACGGAAATACACCGTAGGCACCTGAACGGGCGCGCGCGTTATCGCGAAGTCTTTCGTGCTATCCCCTCGGCGCACGGTTACGTTGACCGTAGAGCCCGTCGTGCCGCGGAGCCGTTTTGAAATGAGTGGTTGGGCCAAGCCGCACACCGGCGTGCCGTCGATCGCGGTGATCAAATCGCCGCTTTCGATGCCGGTGCGATCTGCGGGGCTTTGAGGAATGACGAAAAACGCCGTTCCGCACTTCGACTTCGGGTCGACGTTCAGTAAAACGCCGATGCCCGAGATGTCCGGCGGATCCAGCGCGGAATCGAACTGCTTGAACTCATCGGGATCGAAATATTCGGTCCAGCGGTCGTTGGCACTCAGCGCCATTCCATGCAGTGCCGCGTACGATACCACGCTGGACGAAGCGCCCGTCTGCGACACGGCGGACTGGACTATTCTCGCGAAGTAGGCTTGGGGATCGCGCTGGTCTTGCGCCTGCGGCGCCGGCAGCGATGCGTGCAGTTTATGAGCGCCTAAGTATGCGACGATGCCGGACCGCATGCCGCCGAGTACCGTTTGCTCGGTCAGCGGCTTGTAGAACGTGCGCGTCAGCAATTCATTGACGATGTGCGCGTCGGTGATCGCGGCGGGGGAGAGCTGTTCGCGCGGCGCCGCGGCGCCAAGTACAAACAGCAATGCAAGCGGAGCGGCGAGCGATCGAATCGCAAAATGCGGCATAATAAGGAAACTCTATCATGCGTGTGAACCGCCAGCAACGCCGCCGCGCCCATTGAGTGTTTAAAAAGTTCTCAACGCCAGAAATTTGTCCGGGAGGTCGCCTTGTCCGAGCGGACCCCCGGCGTCGCCGCGACGAATGCTGAAACGATGCCCGGCGTCTACGTCCACTTGCCGTTCTGTCCGTACATCTGCCCGTATTGCGATTTCGCGAAGTGGCCGCACAAGCGCAGCGCGGCGGAGCGGTATCTGGCGGCGCTGGTGGCGGAGATTCGAAGCGGCCCTTCGGTGCCTCAACATGACTATGCGACCGTGTTTTTCGGTGGCGGAACCCCGAACACGTACGCCGCGAGCGATATCGCAATCGTCCTGCAGGAGCTGCGCGAGCACTTCCCCGGACCGCCGGATCGAGAAACGACCATCGAGGTGAACCCGGAACTGGTGCACGCGGATGATTTGCGGGCATATCGCAGCTCGGGAATCGATCGCGTTTCGATCGGCGTTCAGTCCTTCACTGAATCAGAAATCCGAACGCTGGGGCGGCGCCACACGCCGGAGGACATCCGGCGCGCGGTTCGGGCGGCGCGCGAAGCGGGAATGCGAAGCGTCAGTTTGGATCTGATGTTCGGCGTTCCGGGGCAGACGGCGCAGAGTTGGACGGACTCGCTGGACGCCGCAATCGCGCTCGATATCGATCACATTTCGACCTATGGTCTAACAATCGAAGCGGGGACGCCCTACGAGGCGTGGCGCGATCGCGAACCCGCCGCGTTCTTTAACGATGCCGATGAAGCGGAGCTGTATGATATCGCGATTTCAAAACTGGAAGCCGCCGGATTCGAGCAATACGAAATCAGTAACTTTGCGCGACCCGGTCATGCCAGTGCGCACAACGCAAATTATTGGCAAAACGGCGACTACGCAGGTCTCGGTGTAGGCGCTGCGTCGTATTCCGGCGGCGTGCGCTCGGTTCATACGCGCGATTTAGAGGAATACATCGCGGCGGCGCTGGCGGGCCGCGAAATCCCTTCGGAGTCGGAAGCGCTAACCGGCGCTCGTAGAGCCGGCGAAGCCGTAATGCTTGCACTGCGTACGGCGCAGGGGGTCCCGCTTGAAGGGTTCAAAGAGCGGTACGGCTTGGATTTCTTGCATTTTTACGCTCCCATCGTACGGCGTTACCGCGAAGACGGCTTATTGGAAGTCACGTCTACGCACGCGCGTTTGACTCGGCGGGGACGCTTCTTGGCGAACGACGTATGCGCGGGCTTCGTGACGTTCGAGTAGGCCCCGGCGTTGCCGCGGCGCTGCTGCGGTTTATTTTCGCGGCGATCTTCGGCGTTACCGGTTTCTTACTGGGACGCGAGGCGTACATTCATCTGTTTTCGCTGCACCTGGCCAGCGAAACGCTGCAGATTGCGCTGACGGTTATCGCGCCCGTTGCGGGTGCACTGCTCGGCGTCTTTCTTGCACCGCTGGCGCAAACGATCTTTGAAGACGAACTGAACGCGGTAGAGCGCGCGATCGAGCGCCGTTCGCCTGCGGAACTGGCGGGCGGAGCGATCGGCCTGATCGTGGGCTTGCTAATCGCCTTTTTGATCCGAAGCATTCTCTTTGAATTCATTTCCACGACCGGCCGCGCGGGCAGTTACATCGCGATCCTGCTGTATATCATCATCAGCATGTTCTTTGCGTACCTGGGCGCACGCGTCGGTTCGCGCATGCACATTCTGCCGCTCGCCATGCAGACCGCGGCCGGCACGACGGGCGCGGCGAAAATCGTCGACACGTCGGTGTTGATCGACGGCCGCATCGTCGAGATATTGGAAACGGGGTTTCTCGAGGGGCCGTTGATTTTGCCGCGGTTTATCTTGCGCGAATTGCAGGCCGTGGCCGATTCTACCGACGCCATGAAACGCATGCGCGGGCGGCGGGGATTGGAAGTGCTCAAGCGCCTCCAGGAGTCGGGCGTGCTGGAAGTAAGCGAACGGGATTATCCGGACATTCGCGGCGCCGATGCGAAATTAGTGCGGACTGCGCAAGATCTGGACGCGAAGCTGCTGACGAACGATTACAATCTCAACCGGGTCGCGCACGTGGAAGGCGTCAGCGTGCTGAACGTCAACGAGTTGGCCAATGCGATCAAGCCGGTCGTCCTTCCGGGCGAAGAATTGCACGTGCAGATTATTCGCGACGGCAAGGAACCGCATCAGGGCGTGGGCTATTTGGACGACGGTACGATGATTGTCGTGGAGCATGGCCGGCGTCTGGTCGGAGAAACCGTCGACGTTACGGTGACGAGCGTTTTGCAAACCGTGGCGGGGCGAATGATTTTCGCTAAACCGAAGCGGGACGGACGCTGATGCGCGAGGCGCCGGTTTCTTGGGCCGCCGTGATTGTTGCTGCGGGCCGCGGTACGCGCTTCGGCCGTCCCAAGCAGCTCGTGGAGATTGCCGGCGAACCGATGCTCTGCTGGTCGCTGCGCGTGTTTGCGTCGATGGAAGAAGTTACGGCTATCGTCGTGGTGACCGAGCGCGACTGGCTGCAGGACGTTGCTTCGCTTGCCGAATCGTGCTCCGGCGGAAAGTGGGTTGCGGCCGTACCGGGCGGCGCGACACGTCAACGCAGCACATACGAGGGTTTGTGTGCGGTTCCCGACGGCTGCGACGGCGTGTTCGTGCACGACGGAGCGCGTCCGTTGATTGTCGCGCGCGAGGTTCGCGCCGGAATGCGGCCGGTTTGCGCAGGGCACGGCTCGCTGTTGGCGGTTCCGGTCGTGGATACGATCAAGACCGTCGATCCGGCGACGAACACCGTTGTGAAAACGCTCGAGCGCAGCACGTTGTGGGCTGCACAGACGCCGCAGTTTGCCACAACCACCGACATGCGCGCCGCGCACGAAGCGGCGATTCGCAGCGACGTCGATGCAACCGATGATGCGAATCTGCTGGAACGCGCCGGGGTACTGGTGCACGTGGTTCCCGGCTCGGTGGAAAATTTCAAAGTCACGGTTCCCGAAGATCACCGCCGCGCAGACCGCGCCATGCGCGCGCGGTTGACGTCCGCCGGGGAGCTGCGCTGATGCGCGTGGGTCACGGCTTCGACGCGCACCGTTTAGTGGAAGGGCGCAAACTGATCTTGGGCGGCGTAGAGATTCCGCACGAAACGGGGGCGCTTGGACACTCGGACGCCGACGTGCTCGCTCACGCGCTAAGCGACGCGCTGCTCGGCGCAGCGGCACTGGGCGATTTGGGCGGATTTTTTCCGGATACCGACGCGCGCTGGAAAGACGCCGATTCTATGGAATTACTGCGCTACTGCGCGGCCGAACTGCAGCGGGCGGGATATCGCATCGGCAATGTGGATGCAACGATCGTGGTACAGCGTCCAAGACTGGCGCCGTTCGTTACGGCAATGCGCGAAAACATCGCCGGGCGTCTGGGGCTCTCGCTGGCGCAGGTAAGCGTTAAGGCGAAGACGAGTGAGGGAATGGGCTACACCGGTGACGGTTCGGGAATTGCCGCGTACGCCGTCGTAGCGATAGAAGCAGTATGAGCGTATCGCGGGACGAGCTCGCAGCGGCGATGCAGCGCTGGGGTTTTTTGGAAGACCCCGCGCCCGAAGCGGCGCTGCGATGGATCGATACTTTTTTGGAAGCGTACGGTTCGCAAATCCAGTCCGCCGATGATGCGCGGCTGCCGGTTGCCGAGCTGCGGGCCGAAGCGTGCACGATTCCGGCGCTCGAATTAGAGCGTTTGCGCACGCGCGAGGTGCTGTTCTTTTTGGACACGGTGAGCCAATACGTCGATAGCCAGCCGGAACTGCGCGGGCTGCCGTTGGACCACGATCTGGGCGAGATGGCAAAAGAGTTCGGCATTTCGCGGGGCGACGCAACTTTTTCGGTTCGCATGGCATTAACGGGGAAGGCGGAGGGGCCGCCGCTGGAATTGCTATTCCCGCTGCTGGGCCACGATCGGATCCTCATACGCATCGGTGCGGTAAATTCGATGCTGCTTCACGGGCGGGGGTTGGAGCCGATCAAGTACGGACCAGGCGGCGTTCCGTTCGAGCCGATACGGGGAAAGCGCCCGGAAGGGGACTAAGATCTAACCCTGCGCATGTCTATCTTTTCATATATCGGTGCCGACCTGCGGGCGGTGCTGCAGCGCGATCCCGCCGCGCGAGGACCGCTGGACGTCATTTTGTCGTATCCGGGGTTTCACGCCGTAACCGCGCACCGCTTCATTCACGAACTGCAGCGCGCCCGCGTACCGCTGCTGCCGCGGTGGCTTTCGAACGTGAACCGCTTTTTCACCGGCATCGAGATTCATCCGGGGGCGACGCTGGGCAAAGGCCTGTTCATCGATCACGGCATGGGCGTAGTAATCGGTGAAACCGCGGAAGTCGGCGAGAATTGCACGATCTATCAAGGCGTTACGCTCGGCGGAACGAGTTTGTCCCACGGGAAGCGCCATCCGACGCTGGGCGACAACGTGACGATCGGCGTGAGCGCCGTCGTGCTGGGCGCAATCACCGTCGGCGATAATGCCAAAGTCGGCGGCGGTTCGGTCGTAGTAAAAGACGTTCCGCCGAATTCGACGGTGGTCGGCGTGCCGGCGCGCGTGGTGATGCAGGACGGGGTTCCGGTTCGATTGGTCCCGCAAAAGCCGCAGGTCGACATGCCGGATCCGAATGCGGACGCCATCGCACGGCTGCAGCAGCGCATCGCAAATCTCGAAGAACGCTTGAGCGAAACGGATGAAGAAGAATCCCTACCCTCGACGTGGTCGTGGGTCGTTTAGCGTATGGCGCCGCGATTTTACAATACGCGAACGCGTAGCATCGAGGAATTCTCGCCGTTAAAACCGCCGCGAGTGCGGATCTACGTCTGCGGGCTTACGCCGTCGGCCGAGGCGCATTTAGGTCACGCACGGTCGTTTTTGTTTTTCGACGTGTTGCGGCGCTATCTCAAGTTTCGCGGGTACGACGTCACGTACGTGCAAAACGTTACCGACATCGACGACCGCAGCATCAATCGCGCCAAGGAAACGGGCGAGAACTGGTACGATATCGTTACCGGGTACTATACGTCGTTCAAACGATCGCTGCACGAGCGTCTGGGCGTGCTGCCGTTCGACGAAGAACCGTATGCGACGAAGTTTATTCCGCAGATCGTTGCGATGATCGAACAGCTGATCGAGAAAGGCTACGCGTACGTTTCGCAGGACGGCGTGTATTATCGCGTCAGCAAATTCGCGCGGTACGGACAATTGAGCAACCGCAACATCGACGAGCTGGAAGCCGGCGCGCGCATCGAGGTCGACGAGTTCAAAGACGATCCGCTGGATTTTGCGCTGTGGAAGTTTGCGAAACCGGGCGAGCCCAAATGGCCGTCGCCCTGGGGCGAGGGACGTCCCGGATGGCACATCGAGTGTTCGGCGATGTCGCAGCAGCTGCTGGATCGGCAGGGTGAAGGCTTCGATATTCACGGTGGGGGCGCTGACCTGATCTTCCCTCATCACGAAAACGAGATCGCGCAGAGCGAACCGCTTATGCCGCATCCGCCGATGGCAAACTTTTGGATGCACGGCGGCCTGCTGCTGTTCGACAATCAAAAGATGAGCAAATCGCTCGGCAACTTCGAGCCGCTTTCCGAATTGCTCGATCGACACGATCCGCAAGCGATCCGTCTGCTGTTCTTGCAGACCGGTTATCGCAAAGTGATGAATTTTACGGAAGAATCCGTGAATGCCGCGGCGACCGCACTGGAACGCCTGAAACGCACCTACCGGGAGCTAACTCGTCATCCTGAGGTATCGAAGGACCCTGAGGAATCGAAGGGCCGCAGTAGTCATCCTCAGGCATCGAAGGACCCTGAGGAATCGAAGGGCCTCCTCGATCGCCTCACCACCGCTCTCGACGACGACATGAACACAGCAGTAGCGCTCGCCGAGCTCCTCTCCTATCGCGGCGGATCCCGCGACGAATTTACGCAAGCGCTAGACATCGTGGGCCTTACCCCGAGCGATGCCTGGCTCGAGGAACCCAAACGCGCGCTGCCGGATGATTTTCTGCAGAAACTGTTGCCGGAATTGCGCGAAGCGCTCGGAGAGGCACCACCATCGTTTAACGGTGCGACGCCCGAAGAAGCCGTGCGGCGCGTGATCGAACTTCGCACGCAAGCTCGCGCGAATAAAGATTGGGCGTCATCGGATCGCTTGCGCGACGCATTGGCGCGCTGCGGCGTGACGGTAAAGGACTCGAAGGAAGGGACCACGTGGAGCGTAGGCGCATAGACCGCCGGCACGCGCAGCGCCGCCAAGACGTCGACTTCGACGACGTAATCTACGGCGTTCACGCGGTGGAAGAGGCGTTGTCCGCCGGCGAGGAATTGCGGAACATTCACGTCGCAGACGAGCGGCGCCGCGATCCGGCGCTGCGTAAACTCTTGCAAGAGGCACGCGAGCGCAAGATTTTCGTGAAGTTCGAGGACCGTAATTACTTCACGCGGTTCCCGTACAAAGCGCATCAGGGCGTCATTGCGTTCGGCGCGCCGTTCGAATACGTAACGCTTGACGACATCCTGGCGACGCGCGCTGAGGATCCGCTGCTCATCGCGATCCTGGATCATGTAACGGACCCTCACAATGTCGGCGCAATCATTCGCAGCGCGGAATGCGCCGGTGCGAACGGCGTGATCATGCCTGAACGCCGCGCCGCCGGCGTGAACGCCACGGTACGAAAAGCTGCGGCGGGCGCAGCCGCCCACCTTCCGATTGCGCGCGTGACGAACGTGGCAGACGCGATTCGGAAACTAAAAAAAGCCGGCATCTGGATTGCCGGCGCGCACGCCGATCCGTCCAGCGTAGAACTTACGCAAGCGGACTTCAATCGCGATCTGGCAATCGTGATTGGCGCGGAGGGCACGGGCCTGGCGCAGCTGGTGCGGCGGGAGTGCGATTACTTAGTGAAGATTCCGATGCGCGGGAAGATTGAATCGCTGAACGCGTCAGTGGCAGCCGGGGTTTTGCTGTTCGAGGCGGTGCGCCAGCGGGAGGCGGCGCAACGGCGCGGTCACGCCTCTTCGCCGTCGTAATATTCCAGCGGGTGTCCGTCTGCCGCGCGGATCCGGTGGCGATCCGGCGGGAATAGTAACCTAAGTCTGGGTATCGCCAAGGGCTCGCTAGTATTAGTTTACCAGACGGCTCGCGCGCTGCCGAACTTGTCCTTGACGCGCAAGGAGGACCCTCCTATAATCGTCGGGATGTGCGCGCCGGACGGGCCCCGGCCCGCGTTTTGCGCACGTTGGTCCCAGAGGGCAAAGGCGAGCTATGGCAATGACCCATCCCATTTCGGATGGACTTGACTACCACGAGCGGGCCGACGAGGATCTGGTAGCCACGGCAAAGTCGGGCGACAACCTCGCGATGGAGTTCCTGCTCAACAAGTACAAAAATTTCGTCCGTATAAAGGCGAAGAGTTACTTCTTGATCGGCGCCGACCGCGAAGACATCATCCAAGAAGGGATGATCGGCCTGTACAAGGCGGTTCGCGATTTCAAGGCCGACAAACTCTCGAGTTTCCGGGCGTTTGCCGAGTTGTGTATCACGCGGCAAATTATCACCGCCATCAAAACGGCGACACGGCAGAAGCATATTCCGCTGAATCAGTATATTTCGCTGAACAAGCCGATTTACGACGAGGACAGCGAGCGCACGCTACTGGACGTGATGGCCTCGCAAAAGACGTCGGATCCCGAGGAGCTGGTGATAAACCAAGAGGTTTCTCAGGATATCAAAGAGCGGATCCAGGAGAATCTCTCGGAGCTCGAGTCTCAAGTACTCCTGTCCTACCTCGAAGGCAAGAGCTATCAAGAGATGGCTCGAGATCTGGGGCGGCACGTCAAGTCGATCGATAACGCGTTGCAGCGCGTCAAGCGGAAGATCGAAAAGAACCTTTCGGAGATCGAACTGCCGTAGGTTTCGCGTCCGAAATCAGAAAAGGGCCGGCGTTTCGCCGGCTTTTTTCATTTCTCGACACACCTATGGTTTCTGGTGGTTCCAACGGCTCAATTACAAGCACGGTGGAAGGGCGCTACGGCAGACAGCAGAAGCGCGCAGTACCCACGTAAGGAGAGTCGTATGCGCCATTCCGCAAGCACTATCGCGCTGTTCGTTTTTGTGTCGTCGGCACTGGCCTTGGCGGGCTGCGGAGGCCGCGGCGTTACACCGCCGTTTGCCGGTCAGGTGACGCATGACTCGATGCTGGTTTCGGATGTGGTCGAAGCGACGGTTCCGAACGTGGCCGGCACGTACAAAGGTACGTTCACCGTCACGGAAAGCGGCCATTCGGGGAACGGGACCTTTTCGCAGGTGATGAAGCAAAGCGGCACGGCCATCAGCGGAACGGTTGCGGAGACGATCTTGGGCTCGACGAAGACGTTCAACTTTTCAGGCACGGTCGCGAAAGCGGCGAAGGGCGCGAAATTGAAATTTACGATCTACAATCAGAGTAGCGGCCGCAACGCCAGCGCTCACGCAAACGTGATCGGAAAGCACGAAAACGGCAAAGCCTACGTTCCGCCGAGTGGAACGAAGCCCGCGATCTACTTTACGTTCAAGGGCCTTCGGCAGTAAACGGCGCGGCGTCCGTCTAGCGGACCTGCACGCTATAGTTGACGTATAACGCGCGGTACGGTAAACCGAACCGCTCGGTTGCACCCGCGCCGGTGTACTGCGCGTAACTTGAGGAGGTTGCGTACTGGTTCAGTGCGAGCGGCACGCCCTCGTACCGCAGCCCTTCGATAAACGCGTTCTGGTTGAAAAGATTGCTGACGGCCAACGAAAACGCTCCCGGGCCCGAAGGAACGGTGAAGACGAGATCGCTGTAATTGTACGCCGGCAATGCGTTCGGATTGTTTGCGGACAGCGCGTGAAGCGTGTAGCGTGCGTCGATGCCGCCGTTGAACGTGTGGTCGAGCGATGCATCGAACGTGTGCAGCGGCAGCTTGGGCAGCTGGCTTCCGGGAACAATCGTGAGGTTTGCCTGAAGCAGCGGCGCCGGCGCCGAAACCAAAACGGTTGAATCGAGCGACCAATCATAATCGACGAACGTTCGGCGCGCAATGTATTGCCGGCCGCTCAGCATGAGGCCTCGCGCGCGCATTTGTCCGACGTTGAACGTGCCTTTCAATCCGAGGAGCGACGCGCCGGCTGCGCCGCATTTCGCTTGGATCGCGGCGCTTTGTGCGGCCAGGTATGCCGGATCGATGAAGCCGCTCCCCGTCTGGCTGAGCGGCTGGACGGTTTGATAGAGCTTGTCGTAAACGTTTACGTTATACGCCGTCAGTTGCACGAGGCTCGAAGGCGGAAAGCGGTGTCCGTAGGCAAATTCTTCGTCGACGCCGCGCTCCGGTTTCAGCAGCGTGGAGGGCGCGCTGCCGATTGAATTGATCGACGAGCACGTTAGCGCCGCGCCGCTCGCGCTTGGCGGGGTAGGCAAAAACGGCTGGTCGATTTCGTCACCCGAGGGCTGCGTAGTCGTGGCTCCGGCCGATACGCGTACGGCGTCGTTATGGGTGAACGAGTAGACGAGCGTTGCGCGCGGATCGGCATACGAGGTATTGGTGGCCGACGAGCGGCCCACCGTAAGATCTCCGTACGCGGTCAGCGGCGCCCGTTGCGGGTGGTACGCGTCGTGCAGCAGATAGTTTACCTGATGCGCGATCGGCGTGCCGAGCGATTTGAAATACGGACTCGCCACCTGTTGGCGGTAAGCGACATTCAAATACGCGATGCCCGCGCCCACGTCGTTATTTTCACCTAAGAACGTTTCGTCGGCGGTCGCTCCGCCTTCCACGACTTGTTCGTCTCCCAAAAAGGCTTGCGGGCTGTTTCCCGGCTGCGAGATAAACGGCAGCGCGTCTTGACGCGAGATGATGTTGAGATAACGGTTCGTGTATGCGTCGAAGCGGATGTCGCGATTGTGCGGCGCCGCTTCAAATCCGACGTGATAGTCGTTGAAGTTGTACGTTTGCCAGGCGGGTCCCACGCCGTCCCAACCGGTGTTGAACGCGGCGTATTGCTGCGGTGTTTGGCACGTTTGGCCGCCGTCGGGCTGCCCATTCGGCCCGAACCCATTGGGCATGCCGTTCGCATTGGTCGCAACGAACGTTCCGGACGGACACGCGGGAAGCTTCGGAAAATTCGCCGGAGAATAGCGTGCCAGCAACAAGTTGCCGAATGCGAGCGCGGGCGCATAATCCGTGTATTCGAGATCGGTGTTACCGGTTTTATCGTTCCAGATCGAACTGCCGGCGGCTGTGAAAGTGACCTTACTGATTGGGCTTACGTCGTAACGCAGTTTGAAGAGGCCGGTGCGCTCGACGTCCGTGCCGTCTTGTTTGTAGGTGCCGAGATTGTAAACGGGCGATCCGGGCGGAGCCGATTGATCGAATGCGGCGCCGGGCTGGTATTGGTCGTTCTGATGCAGCGGGCCGTCGGAACTGTTGACGCCGTACGAGAGCGCGTAACCGAAGCGGTTGATGGTTCCTGTAGCTTGCAATACCGCGGCAGCCTTGTCCCACGTGCCGTACCCTTGCGAAAACGCAACGCGATTATCCGGCGTCGGGTCCAGCGTTTGAAAGTCGATTATCCCGCCGATCGCACTGACGCCAACGACGTTGCTTCCGGATCCGTACGTCACGCTGATGTTGCGCAGATCGCTCAGCGGTGAGAGCGTATAGTTATATCCGAACGGTATACCATAGGCGATAGGATGGCCGTCAAGCATCGCGGTGGTTTCGAGCGGACCGATGCCCCGGATGTTTAGGTGCAGATCGCCTGCAGTCGCAGCGTTATTGCGATCGGTGTTCACGATCGCGGGCAGCAGCCGAATCGCGTCTCCGCCGCGTTCGATGCCGGCGCGAACGAGCGCTTCAGGATTGATCGTGCGATACGTCGTCGACGACCGTTGCAGAGAAGATCCCGCTTTGACCGACGTGCTGCCGATTACTTTGAGACTCGCACCGGTCGGCGCAGATTGTATGGCGATCGTGATCTTCTGGGTCTGTCCGGAAACCAGAATCACCGGATCCGAGACGGCCGGCTGATAACCCGTTCGCGCGATCCGGACGCGATACGTTCCGGGCTCGAGATCCGGAAACCGAAACTCGCCCGCGGCATCGGTTTCGGCGGACTCCGTGCTGCCGACCAACGCAACGAACGCGCCGGCCAACGGAAGCGCCGTTTGCGCATCGACTACACGGCCCGCGATCTGCGCGCCGGACGTCTGCGCAGCTTGCGACGGTACAGTCAATCCGCAAAGTACAAGCGCCCCCGCCAGTAAAACGGCGGCACGGAATCTGGACAAGAACACGCCTTATTCTCCTAGGAGAGGTTATCGGGTAGAGACGAGACGAGCGCCACCCCGGCGCTCCGCGGGCGCTGTTCTTTGTCCGCGGCGACTGCGCCTAGGGACGAATGTCCCTTTGCGCGGCGCGGGACATCTGCGGTGATGCGGGCCGCTCTTGGGTAAACGGGCGCGTATGAACGGCGAGGATTTGGCACGCGATCTGGCGCTTTTGGCCGCCAGGCTGACCGTCGGCGGCTCGATTGCCGCGCACGGCGCGCAAAAGATGTTTGGAGCATTCGATGGCCCCGGCCCGGAGAAAGCCGGCGGATTCTTCAAAATGCTCGGCTTCGAAGAAGGTGAACGCTACGCGCGCGCCGCTTCAGCGGCGGAAATGACGTCGGGCGCGCTGATTGCGCTCGGCGCGTTCGGTCCGGCGGGCCCCGCGATGCTGCTTTCGGTGATGGCGGTCGCGGTCGAGACGGTACATCGGCCGAAGGGGTATTTCAACGATAAGGGCGGCTTCGAATTGAACACGATGTACGCCGTGATCGCATTGCTGCTTGCAACGAACGGACCCGGCGCGCTTTCTTTTGATGCATTGCTCGGCTTGAACAAACGGTTTAACGCCGTGCACGGATGGCTCGCACTGTTCGGAGGCTTGATGGGCGCGGCAATGATTTTGAGCAAACGGACGCCGCAGCCGCCGGCGCACGAACAATCCGTGAGCAGCGCGGGTGAGGTTGCGCAAGAGGAACGCGTTGGCGCTTAGGAGAGTTTTTCCACTCGGTATTGGCGGTCACTAATTACGAAAAGAATGACACGCATTTTCCCGACGACGAGCCCAAATTAAATTTCTGTTAGCGGTTCGCGAGACGTTCCACGATCTTTCCGTAAAACGTTTCGCGATCGTTGACCGGATCGACCACGAACGCTTCGGGTGCCTCTCCGGGAATTTTCGGATCGATGACGACAGTGACGCGGCCGCGCGCGCAAACGTCCATGCAGCTCGTGCTGATTGCGCGCACTTTGCCCCAGTGGCCGTCTTCTTTGAGACGTTGCTTGAGCCAGTTGCGCAAGTTGAAATCGCCGATTTCGGCGGCCTTTTCCGGATCTTCTTCGGGAATACGTTCTTTGAAACAGCGCTCGCACACGAGCACGAGGCCGGAGTCCATCCATTTTGCGGTGACGGGTTGCACTGCGTTGCCTTTGAAACAGTCCAGTAGATGAGGGAGGCTTGGTGTTACCCAAGCCTCGGTAATCGCAAGCCGGCGGTGGGACTCGAACCCACGATAATGCGGCTTTACAAAAGCCGTGCCGTCGCCGCTGGGCCACGCCGGCGTTGAGCAACGGTTTTTGCTTCCTCCGCCGGCCCTATCCCTGCCGAGCGCCCTCGATCTCGTGGCTCGGTACGTCCGGCGCAAGCGCTCGCCCCGCGTATCGGCAACGCATGCACTGCTCGGGAATTTCTCGATCGCGCGTCGATATCTTGATAAGTTTTTGTGGGAAATGATTTGCGCACCGCGTGGTGAATGGCGGCTCTTCAAAATATGGAAAGAACTGATGTTTCGATTCGTCGTGCAGGCGTAAGCGATCTCGAAGCGTTGCTTCCGCTCCTTACCGCCTACCGGGTCTTCTACAAGCAGCAGCCGGACGCGCCCAAAGAACGCGAGTACTTGGATTCGCATCTGCGCAACGATACGTCGGTGATTTATCTTGCCGAGATTGCGGGCATGGGCGTCGTCGGGTTTACGCAGTTGTTCAAGACGTTCTCGACCGTGCATCTCGCCGATGCCTGGATTTTGGAAGACCTTTTTGTGGCTCCGCGTTACCGTGGCGCAGGCGTAGCGGCGGCTCTGCTGCAGCGTGCGGTCGAGCACGCGCAAGAGACGCGCGCATGCGGAATGTTCCTGGAAACCGCAAAGGACAATGCGACCGCGCAGCGCGTGTACGAACGCGCCGGCTGGGCGCGCGAAGCGCGGTTTTTCAAGTACAATGCGCCGCTGTAGCGCAAGGCGTTTGGCGGCCCAAAGCGGGGGAAAACTGCCGTCATGGACTTGACCAAGGATTATCCGCGCAGCCCTTGCGAGGAGTTGGACGGCTTGAAGATTCTGCCGCGCGCAATCGATAAGGCGCGAGCGCAGCTCGCCGGCACGCTGGGAGAGTACGTGTACTACGGCTGCCGCTTCAATCTGAAACTCTTCAACACGCTGGGCGTGACGGAAGATGAGTTTCTGCAAGCGGTGCGTTCGGCTCCCGATGATGAATCGGTTGTCGAATGGATCCGTGAATTCGTGCGCCCCGAACGTGTGGCCGTGGAGCGTATGAACGCGTGGGTGGAACACAACGAACCGCTGCCCGAAGAGCGGGAAACGTTTTGCGACGAGCTCGAAAAGATCGATCCGGGCAACGACGCAGTGAATACGTGGACCGAGCTCATCGACCTGGAAGAAGGCCGATTGGAGAAGGAGAGTTCGACCGCGACCTGAGGCGCATCGAGATATCGGCACCACAAAAAAGCGGGCCCGTTCTTTCGAGCGGGCCCGTGGCGCGTGGAGGACCTGACTTTATCGCACGACGTGCCAGTCGACGATCGGGTAGGCGTTGCCGCTGGCGTTGACCGTCAGCGTCCCGTCGCCGAACGCGTTGACGTTGAACGCCGCGATTTGCGTGCTGCCGTTTGCTAACGATCCGCTGATGAAGTGTATGTCGCCGGGCGTAACGCCTTGATTCGTTTGCACATTGAGCGTATCGCCGTTCGGAAGGCTTGCATTCGTAACCGTGAGGTTCGTCAAGATTCCATACGCGAACGTCGCGCTGACGGGGATGTTGTACGTGCCCTTCGACGTTCCACCGCTGAGGGTGAACATCGGCGTCGAGATCGGGCAGCTGCTGTTCTGTGCGCCCACGACGATGGAGAGGCCGCCGATTGGGCCGGTGTACACGGAACCGGTGTGCGTTGCGTTCCACGTTACGCTGCCGTCGTTATTTAGCGTGCGCGTTCCGCTGGGCGTTACGCCGGCCCATCCGAACGTGAGGGCGAGTTGCTGGTTTCCGGTGGCATTGAAGCCTGCGGAATCGCCGCAGAACGTTTGCGTATTTCCGGACGCCGCCGCGACGTTCAATTCGCTGTCGTCGTCGATTGTTTTGGCGCCGTTGATGTTCAAGTTTCCGGACGAGGTGCGTTGGAATCCGCCGGACGCGATCGGGTATCCGTATTGATCGTACGAGGCGTTGGTGTAGTTGTTCGTTTCAGAACGCGTTGCGATCGGCGTGCTGCTGCCCAGCGCGTACAGCGTGACGCTGCGATGGACCGTTTCGGACGAGGTGCCCGTTGACGTATACACGCGTACGGCGTCGGAGGCCGGCTCGGTGCAGGCATTGTCGAAGAAAACGATCCGTTCGGTAGAGTTGGGATCGCCGTTCTTGTCCGGTGCGAAGAACTCGATGCCGTTCGAGCATTGACCCGATGTATTTGCGCTGAGCCGAACGGAGAAGCCGGTGCGCGATTTTTCTTGTGCCGGCGAGATCATCGATTCGTTATAGTCGGTGAAATCTTTGATCGGGCTGCCGACCGAATTTGCGGCATCGATGGAATCGATGGTTTGGCTTTGCGTGCTTTGCGTACCGCCGCCCCCGCCGCCGGAGGGAGGAAGTGAACCCGATGCGCTGCCCCCGCCACCGCATGCGGTAAGCGCGGTCGTTGCCATCAGGGAAGAGAGAAGTGCGAGTTTCCGTAGATCCATGAGAAGCTCCAGTCCTTGTGCTGCGGTCGGGGACCGCGGTTCGCAGTGCAAGCGCGTGCAGCTCTTGCTACATCGTTTATAACGGCGAGCAGGGGGGCGCTTCATGAAGCGGCTCTAAGAGAACGGTGAGGCGTTGATTAGAAGGCTTAACGCGCAGGTACAGGACTCGGGCGCGGACGCGACGTATCCCGGTCAGCCGTACCTGGGTAGGTGGCCGAGTGGTTAAAGGCAACAGACTGTAAATCTGTCCAGCTAACGCTGTACGCTGGTTCGAATCCAGCCCTGCCCACCAGGTTCCGCGGGCGTTGCATAGTGGTAGTGCTTCTGCCTTCCAAGCAGACAGCGCGGGTTCGATTCCCGCCGCCCGCTCCAAAAAAGCAGTTCTTTCAATTATGCTGCGGTTTGCGATCTCGACGCCGTCGTAGCTTAGTGGTAAAGCACCTCTTTGGTAAAGAGGAGAGCGCGGGTTCAATCCCCGCCGACGGCTCCAGTTTCAAACGGAAGGCCGGCATCGCGCTCGGTCTTCTGTTGCTTCTTGGCGGGCTCCAGCGTAGATTGAAGCCATGGTCGGGGGACCTGGTCATCCATACGGGATTCAAGTTCTGACCCTTGGTTTCGCCGTTGCGATCCCGGCGATTCTGATCGTGCTCATCATCGGCACGGCAATCTATAACATGCGGCGGCGACATCGCCGTCCGCCGGCGCACTAGCGCCTAAAGCACCGTTCGATACCGCTGCGGAAGCGGCGTGAGATCCAGAAAAGCGGCGACGAGCCGTTCGATACCGTCGCGATCGGCGGCGGAAAAGCGCGCGAGCACAGGGCTGTCGACATCAAAAACTCCGTAAATCGCGCCATCGAAAATCAGCGGCACGACAATTTCGGATCGCGACGCGCTGTCGCAGACGATGTGATCGGCGAACGCGTTTACATCGTCGACGACCACCGTCTGCGCCTTCGCGAAACTGTGCCCGCATACGCCGCGACCCGTCGGCAGACGCGTGCACGCCGGCCTGCCCGCAAAAGGTCCGAGTACTAGGCCATCGTCCGCCGGAAAATAAAAGCCGGCCCAATTCAGTTGCGGCAGCTCGTAAAAAACGAAGGCGGTGAAGTTGGCCGCGTTGGCGATAAAGTCGCGCTCGTCGGCAAGCAGCGAGCGCACCTGGCTCTCGAGCATGTCATAGTCGACCGCGTTTGGGGCACTAACTTCGGTTCCGGACATAAAAAATCGCTTCGAATTAAAAGGAGGCACCGCCTCCCGATACAAAACAAGCAGCTGCCGGGTTACTTGCACACGGAGGCAAAGTGTCGGCCCATGAGATTCTAGCCGCGCAGGATGCGCGCGAAGAACGCGACCGCACACTCATACGGCAAGCCGCTTCACTGCTTGCTGCGGACCTTTCTCTCGGCGAACTGTTCGAGCGTCTCTGTGAAATGCTCGCGAATTATACGGACGCTTCGGTCGCGTTCATCGCCTTGCAACAAACGGACGGTTCGTTAGCAATCGAATACTTTCACGACCACGGAATCATCAAACGAACGCCCCATATACGGCTGCTGGAAGGCAGCCGTTCTCATAGCGTCTTCAAATCCGGGAACACGATCTGGGGAAACCGCCCGGAGCAGTGGGTGGGCCCCCAGCGCATTCCAATCAACGTCGATAGACCCGAAACCGACGACACGATGGCCGCCATCTTCGTGCCGCTGCGTACCGGATCGAAAATCATCGGCTGTCTTTCGGTACAAACGACGAGGGCGGACGCGTACGACGAAGGCAAAGTCGAGCTGATCGAAGCGATCGCGCACTATACTGCCGTAGCGGTTGAGAATCAGCGGATGTACCGGGCGCTGATGCGCACGGCCGATTTCGATACGCTCACCGGCCTGGTCAGCCATTCACGGCTATTGCGCGAATTGGACGCACTGATTGCGCGAGCCGATGCGGCGCTGCCCGCCGCCGCCGTGATGCTGAACGTCACGAACTTCGCGATGTTCAACGAAACGTACGGCTATCCGGAAGGCGACGGCGTTCTCCGCGATATCGCGGGCATGCTCAACGAGTTCGGCGCGGAAGTCGCATCGATCGGCCGCTTCGGCGGCGACGTCTTCATGATCTTGCTTTCCGGAAAAACGCCGAGCGCCACGGCGGATTTCGTCGCACGCCTCGAGTCCCGGTGCCGCAAGCTCTCGTACCGCGGATTCAATCAGAGCATTCCGATTTCGATTGCGTGCGGATATGCGTATGCGCCGAACGACACGCGCAGCCGCAGCGAATTACTGGCGCTGTGCGCGCATCGCACGCGCCTGAGCCGCAAACAAGGCGGACGCCCAATCGGCGAAGACGACATCGACGCCTACCAGCTGCACGGCGACTTCACCGGCGTGGAGACGATCGTCGAGGCGATGCTCGACCGCGACCCGTTCACTCGGGTGCATCTGTTTCACGTCAACGCGATGGCATCGCACTGGGCCGAGCAAAACCTGCAATTGAACGATGCCGATTACCGCTGCATACTCCAGGCGAGTTTGCTGCACGACGTCGGAAAATTGCTGGTTTCCGATCGCATTTTGGTCAAACCCAGCCGCCTGACGCCGGACGAATACCGCGCAATTCAACACCACGCGCGCTTCGGGCGAAATATTCTCTCGCAATACCGCGGATTCGAAGAAGTGGCCGAAGTCGTCGGGCAACACCACGAACGATGGGATGGCTTGGGGTACCCTGCCGGCCTGCGCGGCGGCCAGATTCACCCGCTCGCGCGGGCCGTCAGCATTCTTGACGCCTTCTCCGCAATGGTCATGGACCGTCCGTATCACCGCGGTATTGCCGAAGCCGAAGCGCTCGCAGAAATCGAGCGCTGTTCCGGTTCGCAGTTCGACCCGTATTACGTGGAGCGTTTCGCGCAGTACCGCCGGCAAGGATAACCGCGCCCGGGCGGAATCGAACCGCCAACCTCGGCCTTAGGAGTGCCTTGCTCTATCCAAATTGAGCTACGGGCGCGCGGGTGTGTCCTTTAGGCAGCCCACAGAGCCGACCTCTCGAACGCCCGAGCGAAGGGGCGCATGCCTGGCGGCGGGAAGCGGCCGCCATGCCCAACCAAAACCGTTTTGCACTTTTCGTCGCCCTGGGAGCCGCCGTGGGTGCGGCCGCCGGTGCAGCCACGCATCAAATGGGGGTCGCCGTCGGCATTGGCGTTGCCTCGGGCGTTGCCGCCGGACTTTTCCTTAAGGATCGTCCCGCTTAGCCTGCGGCAGAGCGAGCGCTTCCCGTTCGACGATCGGCCATTGCAAGCGCCGTAGCCACCGTGCTATACTTGCACGTCGAACGGACCCCCGGTCCGTTTTCTTTACGTTATGTGGTAGAGGAACGTGGCAAAGAAAGAGAATCGCGTTATGGTCGTAATGGCATGCACGGAGTGCAAACGCCGCAACTATAACACGCAGAAGAACAAGCAAAAAACCTCGGAGCGCTTGGAACTCAGCAAGTATTGCCGCTTCTGCCGCTGCCACAAACCGCATCGCGAGACGAAGTAAACGATCTGCCCTTTGCCAATGGGGCGAACTTAGGGCGGTAGCTCAATTGGTAGAGTCCTCGTCTCCAAAACGAGTTGTTGCAGGTTCGAGTCCTGTCCGCCCTGCCAATTTTCCAGGAGTAACGTCGTGATGAACAAGGCCGGCGGTCCGCCGGATGCCAAGAAACGAGCCGCGAGTCAACTCAGCGCGCAGGAATTTGTGCGCGGCGTTTGGCTGGAGCTTCGCCGCGTCACATGGCCCACGCGCGAGGAGTGGATCTCCGCGACCGTGCTGACGGTGGTGTTGGTTGTCGCTATCGGGCTCTTTACTTTTGGCGCCGACCAGTTGTTTGGCTGGATTTTCAGCGCCGTTCATCCGCAAGCAGTACAATGACCGATTTTCCTTTGGAACAAGAGCGCGTGGAACAAGAGCGCGGCGAATTCACGCTGACCGGCGAAACGCACGAGTCCGAAGCCGAAGCCCTGGACGAAGCCGCGGGCACGACCGATCTGGCAGAGGCAGACGCCGTCGCCGAGCAGATCGAGGAATTCCCGGCGGCCGAAGCCGGCGAGGCTCCCGTACCCGAAGCGGAGCCGGTCAAGAGCGCGAAAGACGAGCGGAAACATTGGTACGTGATCCACACGTATTCCGGTTACGAGAACAAAGTCAAAGCGAATCTCGAGCGCCGCATCCATTCGATGAACATGCAGGACAAGATTTTCCGCGTGCTCGTTCCGATGGAAGATGAAGTCGAATTCAAAGACGGCAAGCGCAAGATTACGCCCAAGAAAGTGTTTCCCGGCTACGTCCTGGTTGAAATGGATATGGACGATCAGTCTTGGTATGTCGTCCGTAACACGTCAGGCGTAACGGGATTCGTCGGCAGCCCCGGTGCCGGTGAAAAACCCGTGCCGCTGCAAGACAAAGAAGTCAAAACGATTCTCAAGCAGATGGGTATCGAAACGCCCAAGCTCAAAATCGACTTCAAGAAGGGCGATCGCGTCAAAGTCACCTCCGGGCCGTTCTTCGATTTCACGGGCATCGTCGACGAGATCGCGCCCGAAAAAGAAAAGGTGCGCGCGCTCATATCGATTTTCGGCCGCGAAACTCCGGTGGAACTCGAGTTCTACCAGATCGAAAAGGTCTAAGCGAAACAATTTCTCGCATTCAGCGACCCCGGGTTTGCGAGGATTTACGAGGGGCAGTTCTGTTGAACGAAGGTAAACAATGGCAAAGAAAGTCGTAGGCAAAATCGGCCTGCAAATTCCGGCCGGAAAAGCCACGCCCGCGCCGCCGATCGGTCCGGCGCTCGGCCCATACAGCTTGAACATCATGGACTTCTGCAAGCAGTACAACGAACGCACTGCATCGCAGGCAGGCATGATCATTCCCGTCGAGATCACCGTTTTCGAAGATCGCACGTTCACGTTTATCACGAAGACGCCGCCGGCGTCGTTCTTGATCAAACAGGCGCTGAAGATCGAATCGGGCTCCAAAGAGCCGAACCGCAACAAAGTCGGCAAGCTGACCAACAGTCAGCTCGAGGAGATCGCCAAGGTCAAAATGCCGGACATCAATGCGAACGATATCGATGCCGCCAAGAAGATCATTGCCGGTACGGCACGCTCGATGGGCGTGGAGGTGGAAGCGTAATGGCTCGGTTTCACGGTAAACGTTTCCGCTCGCTCACGACGGCCTACGATCGCAAGGAGTTGTTCGACGCTGCGGAAGCGGTAGCAATCGTAAAGAAAAACGCGAACGCGAAGTTCGACGAAACCGTCGAAGCACATATTCGTCTGGGCGTCGACCCGAAGAAAAGCGATCAGAACGTTCGCGGCACGGTACTGTTGCCCCACGGCACGGGACGCACCGTGCGCGTGATCGCGTTCGCGAAGGGCGACAATGCGAAGGCGGCAGAGGCTGCCGGGGCCGACGTCGTCGGCGAGCAAGATCTGATCGACAAAGTGAAGGGCGGATTCGCCGATTTCGACGTCGCGGTAGCAACGCCGGACATGATGGCTGCCGTAGGTAAAGAGCTCGGTCGTATTCTCGCCCAGAAAATGCCGAATCCCAAAGCGGGCACGGTTTCACCGAACATCGCGGGTGCAATTCGCGACATCAAAGCCGGCAAGGTGGAATACCGCTTGGACAAGACCGGCATCATCCACACGATCGTCGGCAAGGCGAGCTTCGGCGAATCGCAGCTGGCTGAGAACGTCGCAACGCTGCTCGATGCGATCGTTCGTGCAAAGCCGGCTGCCGCCAAGGGCACGTACCTGCGCAGCATTACGCTGACCAGCACGATGGGTCCGGGTGTGAAAGTCGACCCGAACCGCGTCAAAACACACGCCTAGAGCGTACGGAAAAAATAAAAAGCCCGCCGGTAATGGCGGGCTTTTTATGTCAGATGTCGCGTGTTTACTCGTCGTCCGGCAACCGGTCCGAACGCGGCTGGCGTAAGAAATCGCTCGCGCGGAGTTTGGTACGAACGCTCTGGTACGTCGTCGGCGTTTGCGAAAAGTCGAACATGTCGCTCAAGTCGTCGGCTGTTGCATCGCGGCCGCCCAGTGAAGGGACGTTCGTCGCCTCTTCGGCGAAGTGCAAAATGCTTCCGAAATCGTGCAGGTAGTGCGAAACGTATCCGCGTTTTGCGTACGGCGAGATGACGATCAGCGGCACGCGGAAGCTCAAGCCCATGTAATCGATCTGCGGCGGAACGACGTGGTCGTAATATCCGCCCCAATCGTCCCACGTGACGAAAATTGCGGTCGAACTCCAGAGCGGCCCATTCCCGATCGCGTTTGCGATCGATGCGACCCAATCCGGGCCGCCGTTTGCGTATCCCATCCCCGCGTGATCGGAGTTGACGGCCGAGGGCGTCACCCAAGTTACGTCCGGAAGGTTGCCCGCGGCAGCGTCGGTCAGCACCGTCGTTTCGGGCGAGACGACGTTAGCCCATTGCGTGGGGTTTTCGAAAATGTGTTTCACGGCCGAATACGCCGACCAAATAAAGCCGCTGTTGCCGATCGCCGGCGCGTATGAACGCCAGGTGTGGCCGTGCATTTCGAGATCGTCGGCCAACGTTTCGTAGTCGACGCACGGCGGAACGTTCGGTCCCGCCTGTCCGTTGGACAACAGCGTCGTGACGAAGGTCGTTGGCAGTGCAGCACAGCTCCAAAGGTGCGGATCGTTCTGACTGTTGTTGAAAGGCAATCCGTCGATGCCGGCCGACTGTCCGCTGATCAAATACAAGTGCGCCGGAAAACTCGGCCCCGTATCGTCCTGGAACATCCGATCGGCAAACCCGTACGTTTGCGCCAGCGTCCAATACGGTTGTATGTCCGATTGCTGCACGTAGGAGTACGAAGTCATACCGTCGGCGCGAGCGACGTCGAAACCGTCCAGGTTACCGTTGTCGTAGTCGGTTTCAAAGCAGTCGTGAAGGTGGCATGGGTCGATCGACGCCGCCAGCGGCTGCGGCTGCAAATTCACGACCTGCCCGGTGTGTATGCGGCCCGTGCGCGCCGTATCCGCGCCGGGGAAACCGTTGAACAAATTGTCGGTGCTGCGGTTTTCCTGAATGATGATGACGACGTGCTTGATGTGCCCGTACGGCCCGGGCGCGCCGGGCGGGGTAGGGCTCTCCGTGGGCAGCGGCGAGGAGGAAGGCACGTTGGGTGCATTGCTCGACACCGGCACGGCGCCGATCGGCGTGGTCGGTGTGGTGCCCGTTCCGCCGCCTCCGCCGCACGCAGTTCCCAGAAACGCGGCAGACAAGGCAAAGCAGATCTTTAGCGGTTTAAGGATCTCGAATCTAGACACGCGATACCCCATGACGTGATTGGAAGAGGCCTTTCTGCGAGGGGTCGCCCAACCATTCCTGGGTAGTCCGTACGGACTATGCTCGCGGCAAGGTTGAAGCGTTCCTGGTAAAAGAATGAGTGGGTTTCGCCTCTATGCATTTTTATTTTTTCTTGCCTGCATAGAGAAAGGGAGTTCGGTATGTCGAGCATGACGTTTCGGGCCGCGTGCATGGTCGCGGTGATTTTGCTTACAGCCTGCGGCGGTAGTGCGGCGGTATCCTCAGTCAATACGATGGTGCCGCTCGATTCGCAGCATGCCGGCGGGGCTGGAAAAGTCGGCCACATCGTCATCGTGGTTCAGGAAAACCGTACGCCGGATAACCTCTTTCAGGGACTCGCGAACGCCGACATACAGAGCTGGGGCCTCAATAATCTCGGCCAGAAAATTCCGCTGCAGCCCATTCCGCTAAATACGACGTTCGACTTGGGCCATACGCACAACGCGTTCAAGAAAATATACGACGGCGGAAAGATGGACGGAGCAAACCTGGAATTCACGACTTGCGGAACGTCATGCCCGTACCAGAACGTCGAATATGGATACGTTCCCGCTTCTGACGATCAGCCGTACTTGGACTTGGCGTCGCAGTACACGTTTGGCGATCGGATGTTCCAAACGAATCAGGGGCCCAGTTATCCGGCGCATCAATATCTTATCGCCGGGACATCTGAGCCTTCCGTCGGTAGTCCGCTCGAAGCGGCTGAAAACACGCTGCCGTTGCATGTCGGTGCCGGGTGCACGGCCCCGTCAAACTCCCGGGTCGCGATGATCGATGCCGCCGGCCACGAGAACACGACGATGTACCCATGCTTCGAACATCCTACCTTGATGGATCTTCTCGATCAGCAGGGAATCTCGTGGAAGTATTACGCCAATAATACGAACGGAATTTGGACCGCTCCGAACTCGATTAAGCATCTCCGTGCGTGGACTGATTGGAAGAACGTGGACACGACTTCCGCAGATGTGCTGAAAGATATCGCCGCTGGAAAGCTGGCCCAAGTGACGTGGGTCATACCGAAGCCACTGGCGTCCGACCATGCCGGAAGTACAGACGGAAGTGGCCCTTCGTGGGTTGCGTCCGTAGTTAATGCCCTCGGACAAAGTTCGTATTGGAACGATACGGTGATTTTCGTGGTGTGGGACGACTGGGGCGGTTGGTACGATCATGTGCCGCCGCCGAATATCTACACGTCGTACGAGCTCGGATTGCGCGTTCCGCTCATCGTCGTTTCACCATACGCAAAAGCGCATTACGTTTCTCATACGAATTACGAGTTTGGAAGCATTTTGAAGTTCACGGAAGAAACGTTCGGCCTTGGCTCTCTGGGGTATACCGACGTGCGCGCCAACGATATGTCGGATTGCTTTAACTTCGCGCAGGCCAAGATTCCGTTCAAGAAAATCAACGCGCCGTTGAATGCCTCATTTTTCTTGAACAACGCCAAGAAAGGCACCGATATCCCCGAGGACTATTAGCGAACGTTAAAAGGGTGTCGGCGATGCCGTCGGCGACGGGGATGCCGACGGAGATCCGCTCGGCTTAGGCGACGGCGATCCGCTCGGCTTCGGTGACGGCGATCCGCTCGGCTTCGGTGACGGCGATCCGCTCGGCTTCGGTGACGGCGATGCGCTCGGCTTCGGTGACGGCGATGCGCTCGGCTTCGGTGACGGCGATGCGCTCGGCTTCGGTGACGGCGATGCTACGAATCGTCCGGAGGGTGTTGTCGCCACTTTCGGAGTCGGAACGATCACCGGCTTTGGCATGGCGCGTTCCGGAGATGGCGACGGTGACGGCGGCGGGGCTGGCGTTACGGTCGTGTGGGGCGGCGGCGTCAGCGACGGTTGAGGCGTTGTTGTCGGAGACGGTTTCGGAGCAGGCGCAGGCAACGGCTTTGGTGACGGCGTTACTGCAGTCGCCGGCTTCGGTGTTGCATTACTCGTTGACGTCGGTGCAGCTACGGGCGCGTTTGGCGCGGGCGTAGGCGATGGTTTCGGCGCGGGAGTAGGCGACGGTTTCGGCGCGGGAGTAGGCGACGGTTTCGGCGCGGGAGTAGGCGACGGTTTCGGCGCGGGAGTAGGCGACGGTTTCGGCGTCGGCGTTGCGACGGGTGCCGGCTTAGGCGTGGCTTTCACGGTCGACATCGGCGCCGCTGTGGCCGTGGGTTTCGGGGCCGGCGTTGCAGTCGCTTTCGGCGTTGGTGCTGCAGACGGTTTCGGTGACGGCGTCGCGACATGTGCCGGCTTCGGCGTTGATTTCACGGTCGACATCGGAGCGGATGCGGTCGACGGTTTCGGCGCGGGCGTTGCACTCGCTTTCGGCGATGGCATAGTCGCGGGTTTCGGTGACGGCGTTGCGACAGGTGCCGGCTTCGGTGTCGGCGTTGCGACAGGTGCCGGCTTCGGCGTTGATTTCACGGTCGACATCGGCGCGGCTGCGGTCGTCGGTTTGGGGGCCGGCGTCGCAGTCGCTTTCGGCGTGGGCGTAGTCGCCGGTTTTGGTACCGCCGTGTGCGAGGCTGCCGGCGCAGTTATCGATGCCGACGATGCTCGCGGCGAGGACGTCGGCAGCGGTTTGGGCGTCGGTACGGGCGTCCTCATCGGAGTCGGCAACGGCGATGGCGTGGCCGGCGTTGGGGACGGGCGAGGCGTTGTCGGCACTTGCGGCGTTGGTACTATAACGGGCCGCGGCGTTGCACGGGTAGTCGATGCCGGTGCTGCGCTCGAAGTGGCGTGCGGCGCCGGAGCGGGTTTAGCGGCCGGGGCCGTCACGTTCGGTTTCGGGTGGGGCATGCCGCGCGGAGCCTTCGTCGGCATAACGAACGGCGGAATCGCTTGATAACTGCCGCCGCAGGCTCCGGGTGCCATGAACAGCAGATCCGCGGCCGCCAGGAGCAAGTTTTCACGGTCGACCGCTGCCGTGTTCTGCGCCGTCAGAAGATCGGTTCTCTTGGTATGGACCAGAAGAAATTCTTGCTCGAGATTCTGTCGTACGTATTTGAACGCCGCTTGAACCGTGCGAAGATCTTGCTCGCGCGCGCGTGCGTCGGCTTGCGCCTGTGCCAGCAGGGTTTGCGCGCTGCGGACGTTGTCTAAGTCTGCGTCGACGGTGGAATCGATTTCCGCGCGGCGCTGCTTGTCGCTCAGAGTCAGCGATCTCAGCTGCGCGGTATATTGCGCACGAAGCGCGCGTTCTTCATCGCGACCATGCGTCGGCAGCGAAACGTCGACGCCTGCCTGGAACCGGTAACCCGACACTTGGTGGATGACGTCGGTCGTCGAGCCGGCGAATGTCGTCGCCGTGGCATCGATGGACGACCCTTTGACGCGCGCTAGCTCTTGCTGTGCTTGCACCGTTTCCGCCTGCACCTGCGCGAGCGTCGGATCGACTGCGTACGCCGAGGTCAGGGCTGCCTGCCGGTTCGGGTTGCAGCCGTCGTAAAATCGCGGCGTCACCGGTTCAAACGCGGGCAGCTCGTGCCCTAGAACGCCCCCAATACTCGCAAGCTGCGAACGCTGGAGACTCTTCAGACTAGCGATTGCAAACTGCGCCTTTTGGATGGACGCGTTGATGTCCATCAGGTCGGTATCCGTGAAGAAGCCGGACTTGCGCAGTGACGTACCTGTGGATAAGTCGGCTTGCGACGACGTGATGTAGCCGTTGTTCACGTTCGCCTGATCGCCGTAGCTCCAATAGCCGACGTATGCCTTGCGAAGAGCGTCGACTTTCTCGCGTTGAAGTTCGGCCAGCTGAATGCGTGCGATCTGCACCTGCTCTTGCGCGTCCAGAATCGCGAGCTGTTGCTGGATCTTCGTGCCCTCGAGCGGCAACTGCAGGCCGCCGCTTTGGTCGTAAAGCACCGTGTGTTCGTCGAACGAGCGCGCGACGAGAATGATGTCGGGCCCGAAGCGGTTTGAAAACGTGTACGCCAGGCCCGCTCTGTCGATAGCGGCACGCAGCGCTTGCAGTTGCGCTTCAACGCCGCTCTCGCGGGATTCAACTCCCGGCGCTTGTACGATCTGCGCCTCCAAAGACGGCAGCGAGACCGGGTCGCCCTGTGCAGAACTAGGCGCCGCTTGCGATAAGGCAGTGGTGAGGGCAGCCAATATCAGGGCCGCTCGGTGAAACGGTCGCCGCATTAAGCAGTCGCTTCTACGCGTTCGCCGAACGCGCCTTGGCAAAAATCCCTATGGCTTTTAGGGAAAGCGTACTATAGGGCTTTGGGGGAAGCTGCGGTACCCCCGGCTAAGAAGCACTCAGATCTAGCGGGAATGTGGCACAATCGGTTCTATCGAGAGCTACGGGCTTCGCAGAGGTCTTTTTTCACTATTCGCAGTCTCTAGAGTCGAGCATATGCGTCTACGTTCCTGGCGCGGTACGACGGTGGTGAACCCAACACCCCGCCGCGCGTTTCCCTGGGTCCGCCTCCTCATCATCCTGTTGGTGCTGGGCATTGCCGCCTACCTCATCGTGCCGAACCTGTATTCGGTGCGCGCGGATGCCCAGGTACGCGGCGATCTTATCCCCGTCACCCCGGTTTATCGCGCGCGAATCGACCGGATGCTGGTAAACTGCTCCGGGCCCGTTCGCGCCGGACAGGCGGTTGCCGTCATCAGCAACTTCCTCATCCAGGCCGACTACCAGCGTCAGTACCTCCAAGGCTTGGAGGAGTCTCAGGTGGCCGACATCGCGCTCGAGCAAAACGTTGCCACGGCACTCGAGAACGCCGAGACGCAGCACGAGAAATACCTTGCGGCGGTGTCCGAGCGCAAGCGTCTCGAGAATGCGTTCGCATCGTTCGATCAGGCGTATAAGGCAGGCGCCGTCCCTCAGGTCGATTGGGCGGACAAGCGGGCTGAAATCGACACGGCGAGAGCGACGGAAGCAGCGGATTTGGACGCCTGGAAGCGTTCGCAACTGCTCGTTGCCCAAATTACGGCCTCCCAGCGCACCAAGGTCGCCTCATATCAATCTCTGCTCAACCAGGCGCAGGACGTCGCGACGCGCGTCGGCCAGGAAACGCTCCGCGCGCCGGCTAGCGGCCAGATCGTCAACTGCATCGATCGTCCGGAAAACGTCATCGAGCCCGGCACGCCGATCTTCAGCATCTTCCAGCCGGACCGGGCGTATATCGTGGCCTATTTCAACCCGACCTCGGTCTCGAAAATCCATATTGGCGAGGCCGCCCAGGTGAAGATCTCCGGCCTCGACCATAACGTCCAAGGGCGCGTCGGCTCGATCTATCCCAACCTTGACGCATTACCGCCCGACATGACGCTGTTCTTCTGGCAACACGTCCAGTTCCAGCAGTACCGTCCCGTAAAGATTCTGCTCGACCAGCTGCCGGAGAAAGACCGTCAGGAACTGTACTATGGCGCACAGGCGCGCGTCAGCATCAGCACGTCCGATATTAGATCGTGATGAATAACGGAGTCGTACAAGACCGCCTGCTGCGTACGCTGTCGCTCGTCCCCAAGGATTCGCGCTTGGATCCTCAATGGGAGCCTCGTGCGCGCTTGGGCTTCACGTATCGCGGGGCAGAGGCTTTCGACGAGAATCACCTCATCGAGGATCTCGACAATCTCGCAGACTCGGGTTACCTGGAGCGGATCTTCGTCGAGCGGCTCATGATTTGCCCGACGTGCCGCAGCCATTCCGTCAACGTTCACGAGGCGTGCGTGACGTGCAACTCGTCAAATCTGCAAACGATCACGTCCTACTTTCACTTCCGGTGCGGCTACATCGGCCCCGAGAGCGCGTTCGGAAAAGATCCCAACGGGCTGCGCTGCCCCAAGTGTAACGGCGTGCTGACCGACCGCGGCACCAAGTTCGACAGCCCGGGTGACTACTTCGAGTGCAAGAGCTGCGCATCGATGTTCCAACAGCCGCAAATGGCGGTCCGATGCCTGGGATGCGGTGCGCTGTTCATCGGTTCCGGCCTCGAGGGATTGTTGTACCGCGACGTATACGCGTACCGCTTGACGCTGCGCGGCGAAACCGCTTTGAACGATCGCGCGATTGCCGTGGGAGAACTGGCCCAGAAGTAATATGACCGAGTTCTTCCACCGCTACCTCACGGGCATGGATCCGTACTATGTCTGGTCCGCGTTCATGGCGGTGCCTCGGCTGTTTCACAGTTCCAACATCGTTTTTTGGTTGATCGTCTACCTGTTCGTCCGGTTCGAGCTGCCGAACTTCGGATTGTACCTCGGCTTTTTACTGTTCCCGAAACGCTTCGAGCCCCCGCAACGCAAACGATTCGCCGGCAACGAGCCCCTGATTTCGTTCCTCATAGCGGGGCGCAATCCGGGAAACAGCATCATCACGTGCATCGAATCAATCCTCGCCAGCAACTACAAGAATATCGAGATCATCTTTGCCGACGACCGCTCTACCGACCATAGTGTAGAAATTGCGCGCCGCTACGAGCGCACCGGTAAAGTGCGCGTCGTCACCAACGCGATCCACGGCGGCAAAGCCGCCGGCCTGAATCTGGCGTTCATGTTTGCGCGCGGTGAATTCGTCTTCATCCTCGACGCCGACAGCCTGATTTTCCCCGATACGGTCGACAACATGCTGCCGTACTTCGAAGACCCGCGCGTCGGCGGCGTCTCGCCGAGCATCTTCGTGCGCAACCCGAGCGAGAGTTTTTGGACGCGCTGCCAGCAGATGGAATACATCATGGCGTACACGGTGAATCAGCTGTGGCGCGACAAGCTCAACATGATCGCCACGCTTTCCGGAATGGGGACGCTTTTCCGCATGGAAGCGCTCAAGCACATCGGCGGTTGGGACATGGGCCTGGGCGACGATACCGACAGCACGATCCGCCTGCGCAAGACGGGGTGGAAGCTGCATACGTCGTTACGCGGCCATATCGTAACGGAAGTGCCGAGGACGCTGAGCCATTTGATGAATCAGCGTGCGCGCTGGACGCGCAATATGGTCAAGCAGCGCTTTCGCAAACACCGCGACATGGGAACGTTCCGCTTCGGTTTCGTGAACGGCTATATGTTCTGGGATCAGCTCGTCAACCGGATCATCCATCCGTACCTGATCGTCGCTCTTCCGCTGATCGCGATACTGTTCAAGACTCCTGAGGTTCCATTTGTCGTGGGCGGCCTCTACGGGTACATGACGATCATTTTCTTCCTGGAAATGCTGATGGCGCGCGACATGACGCGCCGCGATCCGCAGCTGCGCAATCTGCTCCTCGTTCCTTTTTACGTCTTTTACCGCATCCCGCTGCTCTGCGTGCGCTTAATTCAGATCACGCGCGAGTTGCTGATGATCTCGCCGTGGCATCCGTACGTCCCGCGGAAAATCTGGGACGCGATCCCCTACCACTAAGCGTACATTCACCGCACGAACGATCCCGGGCGGCTTAGGGCGTCGTAATCCCCCA
>DASZHD010000060.1:0-202122 GCA_035938175.1 Vulcanimicrobiaceae bacterium | reverse complement strand
GATCTACCGGATCCCCCTTCCGGAAGCGGTGGACGTCCCGGCCAAGCCGGCGCGCCGGTGCGACCGCGTCATGGAGGCACGCGCCGCGTTCCTGGCCTGCGGCTCGCTTTCCGCCGGCACGCAAGGCTACCACCTGGAGTTCGTGCTGGGCAGCGAGCACGTCGCGGAGCGCCTGGGTTGGATGTTGCGCGCGGTCGCCGTCCCGCCGAAGTCGATGTTCCGCAAACGCCGCTACGTGCTGTACTACAAAGACTTCGAAGCGATCGTCGAGCTGCTCACGATCATCGGCGCGCACGGCGCCGTTCTTCGCTTGGAAGACGTGCGCGCGCTGAAGGAAACGAAAAACCGCATTCACCGTCTGGTAAACACGGAGGCGGCGAACCTCGAGCGCACGGCGGAGGCCGCGGCATCGCAGCGGGCCACGATAGAATTCGTCGCCGCCGCGTACGGACTGCAGCACCTCTCTCCGCCGTTGCGCGAAATCGCCCAACTGCGCTTGAATCACCCCGACGAAAGTCTGGTCGAACTCGGGCGGCGGTGCAACCCGCCGATCACCAAACCCACCGTCAATAGCCGGCTCGTCGCAATCGGGCGATTAGCGAGCCGCCTTCGCGGGGAAAGCCCGCGCACAGCTCGTAAAGATTAGCGAACGCCAATAGCCATCGGCGTTTTCTCATCCGCAAGTAGGAGTTTGCATGCGTATCGGTATCAACGGCTTCGGCCGCATCGGCCGGAACTTCGCCAAGGCGCTGCTCGAGCGTCACCCCGGCATTGAAATTGCCGCCGTTAACGATTTGACCAGCGCCGCCGAGTGCGCGCATCTTTTCAAATACGATTCGAACTACGGAACGTACGACGGATCCGTTTCCGTCGACGGCGATTCTATTCTGATCGACAAGCAGCGCATCAGAGTGCTCGCCGAACGCGATCCGGGCAAGTTGCCGTGGAAAGATCTCGGTGCCGACGTCGTCATCGAATCGACGGGCCTATTTACCGACGCGAGCAAAGCGCGGGCTCATATCGACGGCGGCGGCGCGAAGAAAGTCTTGATCTCGGCGCCCGCCAAAGGCGAGGATATCACGATCGTCCTCGGCGTGAACGACGATAAGTACGATCCCGCGAAACACAACGTTATCTCGAATGCGTCGTGCACGACGAACTGTCTGGCAACGGCGGTGAAGCCGGTCGTCGACAATCTGGGATGGGTCAAAGGCTTTATGTCGACGATCCACTCGTACACGAACGACCAAAATATTCTCGATGCACCGCATAAAGATTTGCGTCGCGCACGAAACGCCGCCACGAATATCATTCCGACATCGACCGGCGCAGCGAAGGCATTGTATCTGACGATTCCGGAAGTGCAGGGGACGTTCGACGGCTTCGCATTGCGCGTGCCCACACCCACGGTTTCCATGGTGTATTTGGTCGCGCAGGTGAAGAAAGCGACGACCAAAGACGAGCTCAACGCCATTCTGAAGCGTGCCGCGGACGGTGAGATGAAAGAGTACGTCGCGTACAGCAACGCGGAACTCGTTTCGAGTGACTTCAAGCGTTCGCCGTTCAGTTCGATTATCGACTCCGGCCTGACGAACGCCAACGGCGATCTGATTCAAATCGGCGCGTGGTACGACAACGAGTGGGGCTACTCGTGCCGCCTGGCGGATCTGACCGCGATGGTTTTGGAGAAGATTCCGGCCGGCGTATAAGTTTCGCACGGCTGAGCCGGTCGAAGCCAAGCGTAATACCGAGCAGCCACAAACTGCTCGGTCCTTTTTTGGTAAGAGGAGCATCATGCATTTTCGGTTCCTGACGCTCAAAGAGATCGACGTGCGTAAAAAACGCGTGCTCGTGCGCGAAGATCTCAACGTCCCGATGAAGGATGGCGAGATTCTCGACTACAAGCGCATCGACGCCTCGCTTCACACGCTGCGCTACCTTGCGGAGCACGACGCAAAGGTGATCGTCGTATCCCACCTCGGGCGGCCCGACGGCAAACCCAACCCGAAATACTCGTTAAAACCGGTCGCTAATGCGCTCTCAAAGCGGCTCGCCATGGACGTAACCTTTGCAACGGACGTCGTGGGCCCGTCCGCGCACAAAGCCATCGACGCAATCGATTTCGGGCAGATCGTGATGCTGGAAAACGTGCGTTTCGAACCGGGCGAGGAGCAAAACGATCCGGCGTTCGCGCGCGAACTTGCCGATCTCGCCGAGGTGTACGTGAACGATGCTTTCGGAACGGCGCATCGCGCGCACGCGTCCACGGAGGGCGTCGCACACTATTTGCCGAGCGCGGCGGGCTTTCTCATGCAAGCCGAGATCGCAGCACTCAGCAAACTCGTCGAGGACCCGCAGCATCCGTACGTGTGCGTCATCGGCGGAGCGAAGGTCAAAGACAAGGTCGGCGTGTTTACCAAACTGATGGAGAAAGTTCAGGCATTTTGCATCGGCGGCGGCATGGCGAACACGTTCTTGGCGGCGCGCGGCGTCGACGTCGGCAAGTCGCTGCGCGACGACGATCTGGAACCCGCCAAGGCCATTCTTCAACTGGCTACGACGCGCGACGTTTCAATGCTCTTGCCGGTGGACGCTGTCGTCTCGACCAGTTTTGACAACGACGCCGGCGCGCACGCCGTCGACCTTGCGCAAGTCGGCGACACGGTGATTCTGGATATCGGGCCTAAGACGGCGCACGAATACGCGAAGGTCATCGAAACGGCAAAGACCGTCGTCTTCAACGGTCCCATGGGCGTCTACGAAAAAGAGGCGTACCGCGAAGGCACGCGCGTCATCGGCGAGGCGATGAAACATGCGACCGAACACGGCGCAACCACCGTGGTAGGCGGCGGCGATGCCGCTGCAGCGGCCGAGGAACTGGGATTTGCGGAATACGTAACGCATGTCAGCACGGGCGGCGGCGCGACGCTCGAGTTTTTGGAAGGTAAGGAATTGCCCGGAATCACCGCATTGGAACAGGCGAAGGATCTCGCCGGTCAGGATGCGCGCCGGTGAGAAGACGGATTTGCGCCGGCAACTGGAAGATGTTCAAAACCGCGGCGGAAGGCGTCGAATACGTCGAACGGTTTTTGGAATATGCCGTCTCCGTTCCCGAAAACGTGGAAATGATCTTATGTCCGCCGTTTACCGCGTTGGAAGCCGTCGGCGTGGCCTTGCGTCAAAGCCAGGGCGACGATCGACGCGTCAAACTCGGGGCGCAGAACATGCATTGGGAAACGAGCGGCGCGTATACCGGTGAAGTTTCCGCGCCGATGCTGCTGGATCTGGGCGTGCAATACGTCATTCTCGGGCATTCCGAGCGGCGCCGGTATTTCAACGAAACGGACGAGGCGGTTCGCTTGAAGACGCAAGCGGCACTCAATGCGGGTATCACGCCGATCGTAGCGGTCGGAGAATCGCTGGAATTGCGTGAAGACGGCAAAACGCAAACACACGTCGTCGCGCAAGTTCTCGCCGCCTTGGGCGATCTGGATACGGAGCAGTTACAGCGCGTGATCGTCGCGTACGAACCGGTTTGGGCCATCGGTACCGGCAAAAATTGCGATCCAAAGGAAGCGAACGCGGTCATGCGCGCCATCCGCGGCTGCATGCCGGGATTGCAGGACGTGCCGATTCTCTACGGCGGCAGCGTGAAACCCGAAAACATGGCGCAATACGTCAGTCAACCGGACATCGACGGCGGATTGGTGGGCGGAGCGTCGCTCAGTCCCGACGGATTCGCAACACTTGCAAAGGAAGCAGCGTGAAGTATCGTCCCCTAGTGCTTGCGGTTCTCGATGGGTGGGGCTGCAGCTCGCAAATGCACGGCAACGCCATTGCAGCGGCGAGTTTACCGCACTGGCACGCGTTTTTCGACAAGTATCCGTGGACGATGCTCGAGGCCAGCGGCGAGGCCGTGGGACTGCCCAAAGGCATCATGGGCAACAGCGAAGTGGGACACATGAATCTGGGCAGCGGACGTGTCGTGCCGCAGGGTGTGGTAATCATCGATGCCGACATCGCGTCAGGTGAATTCGCGAAGAACGCCACACTGAACAAGTGCATTCAACACGTGAAAGCCTCAGGCGGCACGCTGCATTTCATGGGTCTGCTCTCCGACGGCAAGGTTCACTCCTCGCTGGACCATCTGACGGAACTGATCAGATGCACGCACGGCGCGGGCGCGAAATTCGCGATTCATGCGTTTTTGGACGGCCGCGACACGCCGCCGCGTTCGGCGGCGAAATATCTGCAGCAGGTCGAGGACAATCTCGCGCAGCTCAAAGAAACTGGCGCGATTCGCACGGTCATCGGGCGTTACTACGCGATGGATCGCGACAAACGCTGGGAACGTACGCAACTGGCTTACGATGCGCTAGCATTCGGCGAAGCGCCATTTCATGCGACTACGGCAATGGAGGCGCTGCAGGCCGCGTACGCGCGCGGCGAAGACGATGAATTCGTGAAACCGACGATCGTCGGGAACGCGCAGCCGATCGGCGACGGCGACGCCGTGATCTTCTTCAATTTCCGGCCCGATCGCGCGCGGCAGATGACGCTGGCTTTCAACGCCTCCACTAGTCATCCTGAGGCATCAAATAGTCATCCTGAGGTATCGAAGGACCCTGAGGCATCGAAGGGCGCACAACCCGCCGACTTCCCCTTCCCCCTAAAACCCCTCCACAACTTCATCTTCGCCACCATGACGAAGTATGACGAGACGTTTCCCAATCCGGTGCTTTTCGGGCCGCGTCCGCAGTTCGATACCTTCGGTGAAATCGTCTCGCGCGAAGGCATGCGCCAACTGCGCCTGGCTGAAACCGAAAAGTATGCGCACGTCACGTACTTTTTCAACGGCGGCCGTGAAGACGTTTTCCCCGGCGAAGATCGCAAACTCATTGCCTCAGACCGTTCCGTGCCGACATACGACCTGGCGCCGGCAATGCGCGCCCATGAAATCACCGATTATGCCGTGGAACAAATCGAAAACGGCACGTACGACGTGATCATCATGAACTACGCGAATGCGGACATGGTCGGACACACCGGCAAGTGGGAGCCGACGATCGAGTCGGTGCAAATCTTGGACGAGTGTCTACAGCGCCTCAGCGATGCGGTGCTGCAAGCCGGCGGATTACTCGTGATCACCGCCGATCACGGTAACGCCGAAGAAAAGATCGACAAGGACGGCAACCCGCTGACCGCGCACACCACGAACCCGGTTCCGCTTCTGCTGATCGGAAACGGGATTTCGGGGCAACTCAAATCCGGCGGGAAACTCGGCGACGTTGCGCCGACGCTGCTGCGTATTATGGACCTACCCGTTCCCGACGCAATGACCGGCGACAATCTGTTTACTGCGGCCAGTGTGACGCGCTAATCAGCAACGCTTTCATCGTATTTTCACCCGTCCCGTAGGTGCCTCTGATACAATGAAGCCGTGAATTGGCGCGCCTTCATCGCGGTTCCGTCGCTTCTGCTCCTCACCGGCGTCGCGCCGGATGAAACGCCCGTACACATTCCGCTTTCCGTGCGGCATAACGCGCGATTCGGAACGTACAAAGCCGCACTGCTCGTCGGCATCGGTAACATCGCGCCGGTGCCCGTCAGTTTCGACACGGGATCTTCGGGCCTGCGAATATTCGCTTCAGCAAAACTCGATGCGCCGGGAAGCGGCGTCCAATGCACGCAGACGCCAACGAGCGTCACGTACGGTAACCCCGCGCGAATCACGTACACCGGCGTCGTCTGCTACGCACCGCTGCGGTTCGGATCGTTTACTACACCCGCGTCCATTCCCATCGCTTATCTGACCTCCGCATCGTGCCCGCCGGCAAATCCCGATTGCAAAATTCCGGACTTGCGCGATCCCAGAGCGACAGGCGGCTACGGCGTTTTCGGAGCGGGCATCACGGGGTTCACATCGGGCGAAGGCCGGGTCCCGAATCCGATCCTCACGTTGCCTGGACGATTGGGTGACGTTTTTACCATTCACTTGACCGACATGGGCGGCGACTTGGTTTTGGGCGATCGTGAACCGGATGGCTCGACAGAGTTCCCGCTGTCGCACGCAAACGCTGAAGGGCAGAAGTGGACGCTTGGACGAGCCTGCCTCTTCGTGAATGCACAAGCGATCGATCAATGCGCCACAATCTCGTTCGATACCGGCAACGGCGTGCCGTGGATTCACAACCTTGATTCGCCCGCAATCCCGCAGAACGACGGCCTCGTCGCGGCAGGAACGCGCATCGGCTTCGCGCCGCCCGGCGATTCGAACGAAGCTGTTTCGGTCACGGGAGGCACGGCGTTCTACAATAGCATTAAAGTTCTGGAGTTACCGCGCGGCGAGCCGATGGCGAACGCCAGTATTCAAGTCTTTCTCAACCGTATCGTCACATACGACAACGCCCGCGGAGTAATTGCCTTTTCCGCCTCGACGTCCCCGACGCGATAATTCGGCCTCGTCATTTGGGCTAGTCATACGGTAATCTAGTGCCGCCCTCCTGAGGTATCAAAGGACCCCGAGGCATCGAAGGGCTAACGCCTCCTCATGCTGAGCTTATCGAAGCACCGCTGAGCCCGTCGACGCGCGCATGCACGATCGCATCGGCGAAATCGACGTCGCCATCGTCCTCGGCAGCGGCCTCTCGGACGTGCTCGGCGAGCGCGCGGTTTTCGATCGGATCCCGTACGGCGAGATCGGCATTCCGCTCGCGCCGCTCGAAGGCCACGCCGGCAACGCGCTCGTCGGACGCTGGCACGGCAAACGCGTTCTCGCCTATGCGGGACGCATTCACGCGTATCAAGGCTTCGACGCTCGCGACATTACCCGCAGTATCACCATCGCCGCCGACTGCGGCGCAAAAACCGTACTCCTAACGAACGCGGCAGGCTCCCTCAACGAAAACATCCGGCCCGGCGATTTGATGCTGATCACCGACCACATCAATCTCAGCGGGCTCAATCCGCTCGTCGGCAGCGGGCTGGCGAATCCGTTCATCAACATGACCGATGCGTACAGCAAACGCTTGCGTGACGTCGCGCGTCTGATCGACGACGACCTCGTCGAAGGCGTCTACGCCTGCCTGCTAGGGCCGACGTACGAAACGACTGCTGAGGCGAATTTCTTGCGTACAATCGGCGCCGACGCTGTGGGGATGTCAACAGTATTGGAAACCATCGCGGCCCGGGCCCGGAAGCTGGAAGTTTTTGGCGTAAGCCTAATTACGAATATGGTCGCCGCGCCGGAAACGTCTCACGCGGAAGTGACTGAAGCGGCGAGATCGGCCGGACGGCGTCTAGCGGATTTAATCGAAGAGCTGGTTCAGCGCGTTTAAAAAGCGCGCCAGCCCGCTTCTGCCTCCAGAACTGTTGGAAGATGTCTTCATGTTACGCGCATTCGCGACCGGTTAAAACTGCGTCGCTTACACCCGCGTGAACCATGTATGGAATTTTGGCACAGCGCGCGCCATTCCCCGCCAAATGAAAATCACCAGCCGCATAAACGCGCTGGTAAAAATGTACTAGATTTTTGGAAATTTTCGGGCTAACCGATGATCTTGGAAACGAGTTCCGTCCGGTTGCGCGAGTGGGTCTTTGCGAGGAGTTGTTTCACGTGGAAGATCGCGGTCGACTCGGCGATGTGCAGCTGCGTCGCGATCTCGCTGTTCTTTGCGCCGCGGCTCAGCAGCCGCAAGACCTGACGTTCGCGCGCCGATAGTTTGTATCGCTGCGCGAGCGCGTCCATGTGCGCGCGGATTTTCACGCGATCGGCGATGATGGCAAACGCCGCGTTGCCGTTCCCTTGCAACCTGACCAACCGAACGACGATCGAACGGTTCGGTGCCGCGCTCAAGACTTCGGCCTGACCGTTTGCTGAAAGCGTGCGTCGCAGCAGCGCCACAACTGTGCGCTCGATGAGCGGCGGCAGCGTCTTACCGCCCTGCGGCATTTTACAGTCGCGACGCCGCTCGAGCGGATCTTCGCGATAGTGCAATACGTTCAGAAACTCATCGACGATATACAGCGCCGGCGTTGCACGGCGGCGCAGTAAGTCGAGCTCGTTCTCAGCGATGAGATCCTGACGCTGTTCGGCCTCGCCTCCCAATATTGAGAGGGCATCAAATGATGCAGAATCGTTATCTAACTGCATAACCAGCAATTCTGAGAGTTAGAATTAGTAGCGTCCTTAGTTAGCATAGATGTAAGTCGCCACCTGCTTACTACAGACGGAGCATTTTTTATGGTCTCGTACAGAACGCTTGTTTTCGGAACCATCGCCGTGATCAGCGCGGCTGCGCCAGCCTACGCGGGACAACCGTTGGCTCTGCCGGGACCGCAGCAGCAAGCCAGCGTCGCGACACCCAGTCAACCGCAGGCGCTGCCCCAAAAGGGGCAACCGCGCGCGTTGCCATCTCCTGTCGGCCAGCAAAGCTTCATTACCATTTTGGTTAATGGGCTGGGGAATTTGGAGCGGCAGCTTCTGCGGATTCATTTGTAAGTCAACCCAAACGCCGAACGACGTCAATCATCGCATTGACGATCCGTTCTTCGAAATGTGAACCTCGGTGACGCTTTAGCTCCTCGATCGCAAACGAAGGAGAAAGTGGTTCGCGATACGGTCTGCGCGCAACCATTGCATTAAATGCGTCCGCAACAGCAACAATCTTTGCTGATAAGGGTATCCGAGAACCGTCGAGCCGGTCCGGATATCCTTTTCCGTCTATGCGTTCGTGATGCCACCTGACTGCCGGCACGAACTCCCCTAGTTCAACGATATTCTCGATTGCGTTCACGCCCTCCAGGGTGTGATTGCGCATGATTTCCCATTCGTTTTCGGTTAGAGCGCGCGGCGCGGTAAGAATCTCTAGCGGCGTTCTTATCTTTCCGATGTCGTGTATCAGGCCGCTACGCGTCGCCAACAGGGTTTCTGCCTTCGTCAGATCGAGTTGCTTGGCGATTCGACCGCACCATAGCCCTACGGAACGCGAATGTTCTGCCGTTATCGTATCGCGTTCCGATAGTTTGTAGAGCACTTCGTCAATCTTGGCATCAACCGAATCTAAGGTAAACCGTTCTTCGTGGAACTCTAATCGCGACGCACCTGCAGCGAGGTCAATCCGTCGCAACGCAGACTCCAGCCAGGAATAGACGTTAATGGCGGAAGCGCCAAAATTGTTCAGCAAAATATCGAGCGTAGAGCTTATGGTCGCCACAAAAAGCCCGAAGAGGGATTGTTCGCGCGCGAACCCCCGAAGCGAGATGGACACCCACGCCACCAGCGTCTCGTCGTCGGCTTCCGTCATTGCCGCTATAAGGTAATCCAACGTGCGATTTGCGAGTGCAGCCGCAAGAAGCGTTTGGCGCTCGAACGGGAGCGATCTGTTGAGCGCAATCTCTGCGATCAGTTCGCGATTGCGTTCGATGCATTGGACGTATTCGGCACTGTCGGCCTTCAAAGCGATATTCCTCATGCGCTCACCGCAATTTCCGCAGGCAGCGCTGCGAGGACCGCTGCGATTCCCCCGAAATCGGAATTCTTTAATGCCTCCAGCGCCTCTAGAACCGCAAGGTACCTGCAGTGGCCCTCCCAACGTCCAAATATGACTTCTAGCGCGTGCACGAGCACTTGCGCACGGCTGGAGACACCTGAATTGGCCGGAATTCCGCGGAGAAGCAGCTTCGCTTCCGCGTGATGCCCCATCAAGTAGAAGGCAACCGAGAGCACTGCGCTTGTTCTAGAAGCCCGAGGACTTGGGTCGACGCCGCGCAGCAGCTTTTGGCTTTCGCGGGCAGCGGGCATTGCGGCTTCAAAATTTCCGGATGCGGCTGCGTACAGAGCGACTTCTGCAAATCGCAGAGCGCCGCGATCTTGGCTCGTTTGCCGTTCACCCGTGGAGGCCAAAAGGCGATAAGCCTCTTCAAAGTCTCCGCAGGCCGCGAGTCGAAGCGCCTGGGCGGGCAATAGCGCGCTGTCGATCATTGGGTCGGCAAAGTCTACCTCATATGCCTCTAGCGTTCTTTCAATGCGCAATACGGCTTCGATATCTCCGCGTTCGACCGCAATATCGAAACTTCCAAGTAACGCATACAGCCGCAGTTTCGGCTCACCGCACTTCAGTCCGCAATCCCAAATTTTATTCAAGAAATCGATAGTGGCGTCAGTGTCGTACTCCACCTCGCACGCCACGTTGTGGAGCACGCTGTATGCGCGCGCCGCAACATCATATAGCCCCGATGCGAGTGCATGTTCGACCGATTGAGATCCGAACCGTTTGGCCGCAGCGATGTCACCCGTAAAAAGATTCACCCAGGCGGCGTGCTGACAAATTTTCGCTTGTGAGGCGCGCGTATCGGCGAAGGCCAACAGCCGCACCGCGCGCGAGATTGTTTTCCTGGCATCGTCGAAGCGACCGGCGACCACGTAAGCCGTCGCGAGTGCGGAAAATATCGACGCAGCCAGTTCGTGCGTTAAACCGTTTTCATCGACATACGGCTCCAATAGATCAATGCTCTTCGTTCTGCCTTGGCGGATTAAATCCAAGGCATAGCGATAAGCGATTGTAGCTCGAAGTTCGGTGTTCTCGGATCGCTTCAGCGCGTGCAGATACCATGACTCCGCTGTGTCGTGGCGACCGGCTTGGGACTCTTCAATGGCTTGAAGTGCCATCAACGTCGCATCACGATGCAAATACGAATCGCCGATAAGCGCAATCGCCCGTCTTACAACGTCTCCCTGCCCTTTGTCGATAAGTTCAAATCCGTGCTCGACGCAAAGCCGCACAACATTCGGTACGTCCTGAGAGTATTCAAAAAGGTTCAGCGCGTCCGCAAACCGCCCGCACCGCTCGAGCAGCGACGCCGCGTACATCATCGCGCTGCGCCGTCCCCCGCTGCCGACCGGCCCGATGCGATCCAGCAAGAATTTGCGGAAGAGCTCGTGGAAAACGTAGCGGCCGCCGGCGCGAGGCGTGAATACCAAACCGTTCTTGGCGAGTTCGCGCACGTGCTCCAAACACGAAGCCCACGGGCTTTGCGCGAGCAATTCTTCGTCGATATCCGACAGTACGGCCGAGCCCATCAGCAAGCTCTGCACATCCTCGCGGCACCGCACGAAATACGCCTGCGCGAAAAACGCGTACGCGGAATCCGGCGGAATCCGGCCCCCGTCGAAAACGTGCGCGCCCAAGTGAAACGCCGCCGGCCACCCGTGCGTCAGCGAATACAGGACGTCGACCAATTCGCGCGACAAACCGGCGTCGCGGGCGACGATTTCAGCTTCTGCCCGCGTGAAACGCAGCTGCTCGGCATCGACGCGCGACACACGGACCCCGGCGTTCGCGACTTCCTGCAGCGGGACGCTTTCAACGTCGCGGCTGGTGAAGATCCAGCGGACCTTCGGAACCGAACTTTGCACCAGGCGCGCCAGCAGCAGCCGCACTTGCTCGTCGCCGCCGGGATGGTGCGCGTCTTCGATCGCGATGACTTCAACCGTCGCGCCGCCTAAGTGATCCAGCAGCCAAACCGCGATCTCTTCGTACGGCTTGGGCGATTGCATTGCAAACTCGATCGCGCCGGGAAAGGTCGTCTGCAGTCCGGGAATGGCGCGCGCCGCTGCGTCGACGAATCCGCGAACGAACGGCACGAACGTCTTCGAGGACGCACGAACTTCATAGTGCACGGCCTGTCGCGTCGTCGCCGCCAAAAATTGCCGCACCGCGACGCTCTTCCCGAATCCCGAACCCGCCGTCAGCAGCGTAGCGCCGCTGGTCGCATCCAACAGCGATTCCAGAATCCGCGGCCGCGCGAGCAAAGCCATGGGCTTAGGCCCTATGGAACTGGAGCCAATTATCGAAATCGGACTCCGTCAGCGGGCTGCAAATGTGATATCCCTGAAGTGCACTCACGCCGTGCGAGACCAGCCATTCTTGCTGCCAGGCCTCCTCGACGTTTTCAGCAATCACACTCCACCCGAGGCGGTTTGCCGTTTCTATTACCGCGATTGAGGAAAAGATGTTCTGTCCTTGAAGAGCATCCGGAATGATGCCGCGGCCGACTTTCACGAAATCGAGCGGAAGACGCGCGAGCACTTGCAGCGATAGTCCGCCGCAGCCGAAATCGCTCAGCCCGACGCGGAATCCGCGCGCGCGGCACGCTTCGATAAAGTGCACGTATGTTTTCTCGTCGTTTGCGACGGCCTTTTCCGAAATCTCGATGTGAATGTCGCCACGCGAATCGTGCGAAATCGCGAGCAAATCTTCGTTCGGCTCGCTGACGTTCACATGAATCGAGATCGGCTGACGCAAGCGGCGAAGCTTCGTGTGCTTCTCGAGCGCCGTACCGATGACGAATTCTTCGATTCGGCCAAGCACGCGTTGGTCGCGCGACGCGTCCAAAAACGCATGCGGCGAGAGTAAACCCATTCCGGGATGCAGCCAGCGAATCAGCGCCTCAGCTCCCATGGGCCGGCCGGTGCGCGCATCGACGATCGGTTGATAGCACAGGAAGAATTCGCGCTCCAGCGCCGTGTTCGCGAGCTGGGCCGCAAACAAGTGCTGGACGTTGCCGTTCTTCTCGGGCGAGGTGCCATAAAATGCGTAGCCGTCGGTAGCTTGGCGCTTGGCCTGATACATCGCGGCGTCGGCGTGCGCCAGGAGTTCGTCGGCAGTTTTGCCGTCGCGCGGATAGATTGCGATACCGACGCTGGCACGCACGCTGGTCTTCGCGCCGTCGTGCATGATCGGCTCGCGCAACGCGGAGAGTACGCGGCGAACGATCTGCACCAGCTGTTGCTCGCCGTTGAACGACGTGATCAGCAGCGCAAACTCGTCTCCGCCGATTCGCCCGGCCATCTCGTGTTTGCGCAACACGCCGCGCATGCGCTGCGCGGTTTGCGCTAAAGCCACGTCGCCGAACGCGTGGCCGTACGTATCGTTGACTTCTTTGAATCCGTCGAGATCGACGTAGAACAATGCGATCTCGGTATTGTTTCTTTCGGCAGAAGAAACCGCGACGGCGATCTGTTCCAGCGTCGCCGCGCGGTTGTGCAGCCCCGTTAGGGGATCCGTGATGATCCGGCTCGAGATCTCCCGTTCTTGCTGCGCTTTCTCGAGCAGGCGCGCCACCACGCGCGCCAAAAACTTGATGTAGCGCGACTCTTCGTCGGAGATGCCGACCTGCCGGCGCGTCTTCCACGCGCAGATCAGTGTGTGCGTCTTGTCGTAAACCGTAAGCGGCGCGATCAGAATGGAGCGCAGAGGCAACGCGGCGACGAGCGGATGCGGACCCCAGGTCGTGTCTTGATCCGTGTCGTCGATGACGATTGGCTTGTCGACGTGCTCGGCGAGGGGACCGAGCGCATATTCAATATCTCCCGATGCCATCGTCAGCACGTGCTCGACGTCGGCAGAACCGACGCTTACGTACGATCGTTCGTCGGCGCTATAAAGCTCAACGTATTCACATTGCAGAGCGGAAGCAGCTTCACCAAGGAGCGCGCGCAATTGAGCATCGGACGAAGTGTCCGCGCCCAAAGATAACTCCCACAGAGCTTGTAGCCGGTGGTGGTGGTCTCGCAGCTCCTGCAACAATTACCCGGTCCTTCTTGCGACCCGACCCGCTTGCCGCCCGTTACATTTATGTGTAAACTGTCGCGGCTCCCTCGGGCATGGGACTCATGGACTATAAATTGATGTATGGTCTAAAGGTCCCACTCTACCCGATAAGAACCGCTGATGTCGACATCCAGGCGTCGGCCGCCTATCCCGATGCTGCGCGCGTGGTGGTCCCAAAAAGTAAGAATACGTACGATTATTGGGCGCAATCTGACAATGAGGGCACGGGCTCGCTGCGACACGGCGACGGCATCTTTCACCCATTTGGGATGCTCGCGCGGAAGGGGCGGCGTCTCGAGCTCGTCATCCGAAATGAGGGGCAAAATGGGCACCGCACCCGGCGCCGGGGTCTGCACGTACAAAGCAGGATTCACGTCGGGGTCAATCCGCGGCATTCAGCGCCCTCCGCAGGTTCTTCAGCGCGGCGGTGTGGAGTTGCGAGGCGCGCTGGGGCGAGATGGCCATGGTCCGGCCGATTTGATGCAGCGACTGGCCCTTGTAGTAGTGCAGCGTTAGAACGAACCGCTGGCGCAGCGGAATCGACCGCAGAGCCGTCTGGATGCCCTCGCGCTCGCACCGCTCGACAGCGATGGCGGCCGGGTCCGCGCTCCAGTCGCCGCCCAGATGCTCGCCGCTGGGAAGGGGCCCGTCCAGCGAGAGCGGCGAGTAGCGGTACGCGTGGAGCGCAGCACGCCGCAGCGCCGGGCGCCGCACCTCCATCTGGCTTTGGCTGGGCAGGGATCCCAGTTCGCCGGCAATCGCATAGCGCTCGCGTTCGGCTTCGCGCATTTCGCGGCGGACACGTTCCGAGACCGGATCGAGTTTGCGGACACCGTTGAGCATCGCGCCGGCGACGATTCGCGAGGCATACCGCTCGAGCGATGGACCGCGCGACGGATCGAACGTATCGATCGCCCGGATTAATCCTAGGCATCCTTCGCCGACGAGATCGTCGATATCGCTTCCGGGTACGATGCGCGAAACACGCCTCGCGATTTTCTTCACCAGCGGAAAACAGTCGCGAATGAGCGATTCACGATCCTGCGTGATCTCACTCATGCGAACGCTCCGGCACGCGGCTGAGGGCAGCGCTGAATTCTTGTTCGGCAATACCGGCATACTCGCCGAATGCGGATTCCAACGGCTGCAGCAGCGGTCGCATGAGCAGAGAGGTCATGAAGCGACGCTCGACTTGCGCACCGGACTCGTTGCTACGAACGGAAAAATCTTGCCCCGAAGATCGAAAAAGCGCGTCCATGCGCACACGGTAGCGGCCGTTTATTGCAGTTTTGTCAAAATGACGTTACGCGAATATGCGGGCGCGCTATCGCGCCGGCGCTACTCTGCGGCCGCAGATATCGACAACCATCGGGCATAGTCCGCGGCTGTCAAGGATGACGATTATCTTCAATCGTAACAACAAACCGTTCGCGAAACCATTGCGCAATAAACGCTTCGCCGTGCAGCGAACAATCGATGTACCCTTTCGGCGGCAGCTCGTCAAAAGCTCCGTCCTCGATCGCTGCCTCGATCTTGCGTTCGGCGATAAACGCGACGATGTCCATGATTCCAATAAACGTTGCGAATTTACCCGGCGTGACTTGGCGGATCGCTGCCGGCGATAACGACCCCAGCCTCGCGCTCGACACGCTGAGTGAACTGATAGCCCCGCCCGGGGATCGTTGCCACGTACGTCGTGTGCGCGTCATATTTCGCAAGCACTCTGCGCAGGCGATACACCGTTTGCGCAAACGCCGCATCGCTCGGCTCGAACCCCGGCCAAAGCGCCCGCACGAGCTCCTGTTTCGTTACGAGCGCTCCGGCGAACCGTGCTAAAAATACCAACAGATCGAACTCTTTGGGCGGAAGTGGCACCGCCACGGATCGACAACGAAGGCACCTACCGGCAACGTTCAATGTGAACGGACCGAAAGAAAGCGACTGCCACGCGTCCGCTTCCCACATGCGTTCAATCCGCCCGTGCGAGGTAGAACCGATGCCGGCCGCCATCACTTTGAAGTTTCACTCTCCAAGATTCGATTGACATAAACGCGATCGAACGCGGGAAGCAGTAGGAACCTTCGACCTATCTGGCTGCAGGCGGCGAGCATGAAGCTCGCCGCCGTCAGCGCAAGGAGCGGTTTACTGTCGTTCAAACGCTCCACCTCGGATTACAGCCGGCGCTGCAGATAGAACTGGAACGTCGTTCCGGCTTGATAGGGCACTTGGAACGGACCATTCGCATACGTTCCGAGGTAGTTGTCGCGCACACCGTTCAGCCACAACGGATTTCCCGGATATGCAGTCGCCAGCGTTCCCGTTTGCGGTCCGGACACGCCCGTTGCAACCGGTTGATACTGCTGGTTGGGATACCAGAGTCCGTAGTGGTTGTTGAACACGTTGGTAACGTACGCGCCCATCGTCCAGGGCGAACCCGGCGGCGAATACTCGAGATCGAAATCCAAGGATCCGTGCGCCTTTGTCAACGCATTACCGGGAAGCGCCGGCTCCGGATAGCCGCGTGATGCGGCGATGTTCGGATTGAGGTAGCTTCCGGGGTTCGCCGGATCGACGAAATACGACGAGTTGTACGGATTGCCCGGCCCCTGCGGACCACCGAGTGGCGCCGCAGCGCCGAAGTTCGTTTCGGGAATCCAGGCATATTGACCGTTTACGCCGCCGTACGTTTGCGATCCGACACCGGTCGGGAATCCGCCGTCGAATGCGAAGATCGGATTGAGCTTCCATCCGTTGGCCGTCTTAAACGAAAGTCCGAGGCGGCCTTGGAATGGAGGTAAAAACGCCGAACGATAGAGCTGTCCGGTTCCGAATTCGTAACCGAACAGCGTGGGCAGCTGATCGTCGGCGTAGTTTGAGTTGTTTGTACCAACCGGCGGGGTCGACGAGAATTCGCTAATGTAATTCATCGTCAGGAATCCACTGAAACCCGTCGGACGATCCGGCGACGTCAGCATGAATTCCAAGCCCGACGTCTTCTCGACGCCGTTTGACTGCGTTGCAAATACCGCCGCGGCGGTTTGACCCGTGATAGGATTCGGCGGCGCGTTGGAAATCAGGATGTTCTCTTCCACGTTGTAGCCGCGGCGGAAGAAACCCGTGAGCTTCATCCCGAAGCCGTTTACCGGCCCGTGCGTGAATTGATGCGACCACTGGAGATCCCAGTTGTTGTACGTGGGAGGACCTTGGCCGCCGAGATCCGGCGCGTCAAAGTTCTGATCGCCTACCCAGTACAACGAATCCGCGTAGTTCGGGCACTTGTAGAGATTGCCCGGTCCGTTGTACGCGGGAACGCCCGGCTGCGATGCGTTCCAGCCGCTGCCGCATCCGGGTTGCGTGGTGGAATCCTTCGCCGGCATTTGGAACATAAACGCCGGAACGCCTGTCAAGTCGTACGGCGTACCGGCCGTTTGCGCGAAGAAGAAATTCACCGATCGTCCGTACGAGAAACGCAGAGCATCTTCGGCACCGAGCTGGTACGATGCAGCGAATCTCGGCTGCCAAATACGGGGGCGCAGGAAGTCGTTGCCGAGCTTCGTGGCCGGATCGACGTCCGACGGATTCGACAACGCTTGGGGGGTGAAGTTGTACGGGTTCCGGCCAAAATCCAAGTTATCTGCATCGAGACGGATGCCGTAGTCGAGATGGAGACGGGAATTAACCGTCCACTGATCCCGCAGACCGATGCCGTTTTCATGGAAGATTGAATGATGGTAGTCGATTCCTTGGGTCGGGATACGCGGGAGCGATGAGATGCCGTTCCACAGCCCGTGTGAGAGCATGTAACTGTAGATGTAACACGATCCGGCCACGGTGGTACCGGGATAATCCGGGCACGGATTGCTCGCGCTTATGGGCGCACTCGTGTTCGGCGGCAGATACCAGTCGGAGATGTCCGCCAAGAAGGCGCTACCGCCACTTGCGATACTGGCTTGATTTACTCCGGGAGCACTATAGCCCAGCGTATCACTCGAGAACCACGGCGCCTGCAGATTCCAGCGCGGAAGATCGTCTTGAGAGCGAATTGCAAACGTCGTCGTGTGGTTCTGTCCGAATTGGTGCGTCAGATCGATTTCGCCGAAGATGCGCTGACCGCCAAGCTCCTGATGAGAAAACTGGAAGGAACCGTTGTTGTCGTTCTGGTTGATGGTTTGATTATAGAAGTTGGCCCAGTTCATGTTCAGGAACGTCGTGGAATTAACGTTCCAGGTGTAACCAATCTTGTTGAACGCCAGCGGCGTGATGAAGAACTGCGGCGCCGACGTCGGTACTATGTTCGTGGAGGGGACGCCGGGCACCAAGTAGATCGTCGCCGCGTACTCCTGCGCGGGTGTTTGAATGACGTTACCGTGCTGGTCGACTACGCCAGGGTACGTGACTACCCACGGAGCCGCCGCCAGCGGATTGTACGGATAGTACGTTGCCTGCTGCAGACCCCCGTAGTTTCCGTACTGATTTTCATTCGCAACCCGCATGAGCCACTGTAAGGCCATATTATTGTTGTGGCCGAAGCGGAATACGAAGTTGTTTTGCACGTCGTCGTGAACGATCCGGCTAACGCCGAAGTATTGACCGATGGTCGAGGCGTCGACGCCGTATGGCGCGTACTCAGGCACGTCCCGCGAGCCGTCGTACGAGAAGTAATCGCTAAACCGGTTGTTCGGCGTAGCCCACGCATAGTTAGCGTCGAACTTGTGACCGAAAGCCGGTGACGAAACCTCGGCATTCAGAAGACCGGCCGCGGGGTATGTTCCGCGCGGCGGAACGATGTTAATCACGCCGGCGCCGATGTTTCCTTGCGTCGCGTCGCCCGAGCCCGACACGACCTGCAGCGAACCGCCGGAGCCGCCTGCGAGATTGTTCAGGTACCCGCCTCCGCCGTTGGCGCCGCCGGCACCGTTTCCGTCAAAGAACGGAATCGTGAAGTTGACGCCGTCGTATTGATAACCCAGCTCGACGTTGAGCGAACCGCGAACCGTAATGTTGCCTTGCGAGTCGAGCACGGCGCCGGGAGCTGCAAGGATTAAGTTCTGCTCCTTTTGCGAAGCGGCGTTGCCCAGCGCCTGCGTGATGCGCTGTCCGCTGATCGTCGTGACGTCTTGGGTTTGAGACGGCTGATATGCACCGCTGCGCGCGCGCGCATTCACGTGGACTATCGTGCGAAGCGACGAATTCATGCGGATGACGCCGACACTATTCGTTTCGTCGCCGAAAACCGCGACGCCCGGTTGAGAAACCGAGTCATAGCCGTTTTTCGTGAACGACACCGTGTACGTGTCGGCGGGCAGGCCGAGCAGCGTAAAATGCCCGGCGGCATCGGTGTTTCCGCCGAACGCGCCTGAAGGCGCTTGCGCCACGACGTGGACGTCGGCGATCGATTTTCCGGTACTCGCGTCCTGTACCGTCCCGGTTAAGTTTCCTTGAACGCCGCCGGCGGCGAACGCGGTCGACAAAGACGAAACGCACAAACTCAGCGTCAGCAAGAGCGCCGAACAAGCCGTCCCAATCGGGTGCCGCGTTGGACTAGGGATTGAAAGCATAGAGTAATACTCCTGTCAGTGCCGGGAGCCCGGGCTGCAGGTGCGTGCCGTGTTGCCTTGTTTCCATCAGCATGCGTGCAACCGTATGATCTCCCGGGGCGCACATGCGTGCGCCCGCAATTAGTGTGCCGGAGAGGTCGCGGCGAAGTCCTAACACGCACCCGGCTGGCGGCGCAGTTAACGCGTAAGTGGTCAATATTGTACAAACGCACTCGTTGCAGTGCGCCGGTACTGCATCGGCGTCATTCCCGTGGACTTCTTAAAGATTCGAGCGAAGTACGATTGATCGGAAAAGCCGGTGGCATGCGCAACCGCCGCCACACTCACGCGCTCCCGGCGAAGCAGGCCGCGCGCGGTTTGAATCCGGCAGTGGAGCAGATATGCGTACGGCGTCATGCCCGTCGCCTCTTTGAACTGCCGCAAACAAGCGAAGGTCGAGAGATTGGTTACTTGCGCCATGCGTTCCAGTGTCAGCGCACTGCGCGATTCTTGTTCGATGAAACGCTTGAGACGCTGCATCCGCAGCGGGCTTCCGCGGCGAGTGGCGTCCGACGAAAGGCGCGACGCGAGCTCGAACGCTTCGAAGATCAGCGAATCAAACCGCTCGTCGCTCGTGCAGTTTGCGGCAACGTGCAGCAAGCGCAGCAAGCCCTCCGCCGGAATCCACGCTCGACTGAAGATTGGCTCCTCATCGGGATCCACAGCCGCGCCGCGCAATGCAGCAATAAGGCTCGTCTGACAATCACGAAGCTTGACGCTGATGCTGTGCGACCAAGAGACGTTGCCTTGGAGCGCGCGGGCCGACGACGAGGGCGCGGCGAGAAACAGCGCTGTACAACGTGTGACTTTGATCGGCTGGAGGCAACGCGAGTCCGACTCGCCGCAATCGTCGTCGAGTTGCGCGTGAACCTCGCCAACGTTCTTTTCGACCGCCGCGGCGTAGCCAAGGGTTGGTGGGACCCCCGCCTGTCGAGAACGCGCTCGGATCATGCCGCCCCCTTCCGCCGATCTATTGTTTTCTTAGTTTGTGCTTGCTTTAAACAAGTATAGCGGCGGAATTGTGACAAAATCTCGAGCAGGCTAGGCGGTGGAAGCAGACCTCAGCGACGTCAACCGGTAGCCCAGTCCTTGAATCGTGACGACATGCTGCGTGTGCGGATCGTGCACAGCGAGCGTTCGCCGGAGGCGGTGCATACATTGCGTGAGTGCGGCGTCGCTAACTTCCGCGTCGCCCCAGACGACGTCCATGATCTCGGTCTTGCGGACGATAGCGCCACGAAAACTTGCCAGCAAGAGCAGCAAGTCGAACTCTTTTGGCCTCAGAACGACGAGTGCGCGGCGATGGTGAAGCGTTCGTTCAGACACGTTCAGTACAAAATCGCCGAACAGTATTTGGTCCACGCGCACCCAGAACGCAACGCCCCGTTTAGCGGTGACGCTGCAAACGCGCGTTGCAAATTTTCTGCTAACGGCCTTGTTATCTAATGTTAGGTAAACCGGTGCGAAAATAGCCGGCTCAGACAGTCACAATACTGCCACTTGCCTTGTTTTATGCAAGGATATTATAATTGGGCAACCCGGACGGGAGGTACTCGATGGTTCGCATGCGATTCAACGCTGTTCCGGCAAGCGTGGCAGCCTTGGCGCTGATACTTGGCGGCACGACCGGCGTTCTAGGCGCGGCGCAGTCCGCATATCCGCGCATGGCGCCGCTGCAGCAATACCTCACACCGGGCGGCCAGGCCGAGGTCGCGCTCGCGCGAACCGCCGCGCCGGCTTCACTTTCAGCGCACGCGACGGTTCTCGTACTAACTCGCCACGGCTATCAAGTCGCCGCCAAAGGCAGCAACGGTTTTACGTGCTTGGTCGAACGTTCTTGGATGAAATCGTTCGACGATTCGGAATTCTGGGATTGGAAGATGCGCGCTCCCACGTGCTTCAATCCTGAGGCTGCGCGCACGATCGTTCCCTACACGATACAACGCACGAACCTGGCACTAGCGGGATCGACCGAATCGGAAATTTTCGCTCGGATCAAGGCCGCAGTCGCCGCCAAGCAGTTGCCCTCGCCCGCACCTGGCGCCATGTCCTACATGATGTCAAAACAACAAGATCTGACCGACGCGCAAGGACACTGGATGCCGCATTTGATGTGGTACGCCCCGAAAGCCGATACGGCAAACGACGGCGCAAATTGGGGAGCGGATCTATCCGGCTCTCCCGTGCTTTTCGATACCGCTCATCGCGTCAATCCGGAGCCGTGGACGCTGTTCTTCGTTCCCGTTTCTCACTGGTCCGACGGGTCGCGTGCTCCGCAGATGTGAGCTCCAGGACAACGTCCGCCACGCGCTCGACGCGCATCGTCGTGACGACCTCCAGGTCGGCGCGCCGGCGCAACAGCGGCTCCACGGTCTCGACATAGCGAAACACTGCGGCGAGTTGCTCGGACGATTTTCCGTAGTCGTTTCCCGTGCGCGACGCAAGCCGCTCGCGCAGCGTCTCCGGCGGCGCGCTGAGCAATACAATATAATCGAACTCGTCATAAAGCTCGACTTGCTCGTCGGCGCATCCGGCCAGGAACAAGGGCGAAGCCTTCGATTGCCGCAGCAGAGTCCGGATGGCGGGGAAGTTCCAGCCCAATTCGCCCCCGGAGCGTGAATACGTGAGCCCTAGAGCGGGATTGTCCACGTCAACCGCAACGTACCCACGTGATGCCAATTCGGACATCAATGTAGATTTGCCGGTGCCTGACATGCCCGTGACGAGAATACGCATACGGTATGTTCTACCCGTACCACGCCGTCGAAACCGCCCCTGGCGCACGTCGTACGTTTCAGCGATTACTTATCCGCAGACATCCAGAAACCGAGCGACGACCGCGTTTTCAACGTAGCTCGGCAATGTATACTGTAATCAATGATTGCCGTTTTATCGTTCGTTCTTGCAGTCGCCACGTCTCAGCCGGTTCACCAAATAGCGGCCCGCGCCCCGGACGGTACGAGGGCCACGATCGTCTATTGGCTCATGCCATCGCCGCGAGACGGCGAAGACGCAGTTGGCCCCGTTATCGGTGGCGGCACGCTACGGCTCACCTCACATGCGCATTCGCTTTCGATCCCACTTTCACGCATTGGAGCGGTTAGCCGGGGCGCGTACTGGACGCAGTTTATCGTTAACCCGCAAATGGCGTGTTACGCACGGCCGATTTCATTCAACCGGTCTGCAAATGGTCACGAGGAAGTGACGATTAGATACGCTGCTGTCGGCAAAGGCTGCTTTGCCCGAACGGCGGTTGTCGACGCCGTAACTGGGCGAGTTATTCTAAACCAATAACGCGCAATCCGCGTATACGCGCAATGCGTTAGTGCGGTTTACGGCAAACTAACTCGGCGCGTAAACTTAATAACACCAGTCGAGCCGTCGCTTAACGTGTACGTTCCGCTTCCACCGCGTGCGGACAAGCCGCTAATTTTCAGCGACTTGATCGTACCAATACCGAGTATCCGAACAACCTTGAACTGGTGAGTAAATGTCGGCGAATTTACATCTTCGGCGTTGTACTTGCCGTGGGTGACCGGAAGCGGGCTGCCATCCTGCGTGGTCAAGAACGACGCGCACCCAACCGTGTCGACGACACCGTTGAGCTTATCGGTGTACGTCCCGAGATAAAAATAATACGGCGGATGAGTAGGTGAGGGCGTCGGCTTCGGGGTTGGCATCCCGGTTGATTTGGCATAGTATCTTTCCCAGAGATTGGCGCCTGTGCCGGCGGGCGCCGGAGTATACGTCCCATTGTGTACGTTGCCATCCGTGACAACGGTCACGAATGAACCGGGAAGTTTATTGAACGAACACTGTGGAACAACGTTGACGCGTGTTTGTGGGGCCTGGAGGCCCCTCGTGTACGTTGACATTTTGCTGTTCGTGCTTGCGGGCACGAACGCAGACGATGTGAAGCTACTATGACACGACGCAACGCCCAAGCCTGATAGGGCGAGCAGCACGAAAAGTCCTCGGGGCGGCGTCGCACGGAAGCCAGTCATGACATCGACCTTTCACAACGGAACGGCGATGCAGTGATGGTAGCATAGGCTCGTAACACGTTCCAGTAACCCTGCAAGCCTACACAGCTTCCGGGCGTTCGGTCGCAATCTTGTTCGCCTCAAGGAAGGATGCGAGGAGCCTTCGGCGCGTTTCTTTTCGTTGCGATTCCTGGCGGCAGCGCAGCTATCGATTTCGTTCAGAATGCGAGGACGTATTATCCACGCTGCAGGTTGTTCGCAATCCGCATCATTTCATCGGCGGCCTGAACGCCTTTCGCATTTGCCTCGTACGCACGCTGCGCGGCGAGAATCTCCATCATCGCTTGCACGATCGTCACGTTCGACTGCTCCAGCATGCCGAACACCACGGCGGGTCCGTCTTTTCCGCCGCAGTGTGCGGCGCGCGCCTTACCCGAATCGTGCGTTTGAAAAAAGATCGTTCCGCCTGCGGACTCCAAAGCTTCGGGCGCCGTGAACTGTGCAACGCCGATGCGGCCGCACGCGCGTTTTCCGCCCGGGACGCTTGCGGTGACCGTGCCGTCTTGCGAAACGGCGATGCTGACGGCATCGCTTGGAATTCGCACGCCGTGCAGGCGCCAGCCCTGCGCGTTGCGCAGCGCGCCGTCCGGGGAGCGCGAAAATTCTCCGTCGCGCGTATAGGCTTCACGGCCGGACTCGTTGTCGACGACGAAAAAACCGTCGCCCTGCAGCGCAACATCGAACGGACCGCCGCTATGGACGAGCTTCCCTTGCGCAAATACACGGTGCGTACCGAGACTTTCGGTGCCCAGCGATCCGCCCGAAGGCGATGCAACGTCGGTGAAGGTAGCGGTTGCGCCCTTGAAACCCGCGACGTCGGCGTTGGCCAAGTTGTCCGCAATCGTTTCGAGATTTTGTTGCTGCGCGGCCATTCCGGTTGCCGCTGCGAAAAGGGCGCGGTTCATTTGAGTGCGCCGACCGCAGAAGCGGCGCGTTCGCGCGTTTGATCGATCGACGTCAGCACTTTTTGCGCCGTTTCGAACGACCGCTCAGCCGAGAGTACGTCGATCATCTCGCCGATAGCGTCGACGTTCGACCCCTCGAGAAATCCGGAGTGCACGGTGGATCCGCGCGGCAGCGGAATGCGGTTCAAGAACTTTCCGTCGAGTGTCACCGCGCCGTCTTGCGCGATTTTTGCCCCGTCGGGCACGCGCACGGGGCCGGCGGATCCCATCAAAACACGCCCATTGCCGTCGACCAGCCGTGCAAGACCGTCCCTGCGGAACGCACCGCCGCGCGTTTCCTGAAGCAATCCCGATGGCGTCCGGACCCGGAACGAGCCGTGTCCGGCAATTGCCAAGTCGAACGGGCGGCCGGTGCTGCGCAGTGGTCCCTGCGCATCATCGCGGAGGCGCTGCAGCGAGATTCCGGACGCGTTCAAAAAGCCACGCAGATCGCTTTTGCGATAGCCGTCCGTCGAACCATTCGCGAGATTGGCCGCGGCGACGTCGAGTCGAGTCTTTGCAGCCGCCATCGCGCCGGCCGCCCATGCGATTCCATCCATGGCCGCATGATAGACGCCGGGTGTGTCCGAACCTTGAACGCCGTATGTCCATGCTTCGCGCGTCTTTTTCTGCAGGTCTCCTGACCGCGCTGATGTTGCTGCCCGCATGCAGCAGTTCGTCGCACACGTCCGTCGATGCGGTTACCGAGCGGGAACAATCCGCAGCCGATACGTTGAAGGAACGCTACAAGGGCGTCGTGCTTGGAACCGACGTACAGAATCGCACGCTCGCCGTGTATATCGACGTGAACAGCATGTATTCGATGGACGAGCAATCCGAAGCCGACATGAAAGCGCAGGCGCTGGCGCTTTGGAAACGCACGTGGTCGTCCGCGCACCCGCACAAACACGGCGTATTGCGCCTGTCGTTGCGCGACTACTACGGCAAAGAACTGTACTCCGCGAGCACGCGCGTTTAGACGGTGACACGCCGCGATTATTGGTATGCGACCGGTTTATCGCTGTGCTCGCTGATTCTCTGCGGGATTCGTTACTGGTACCCGCCGGAGCGCTATTTTGACGAGGTGTACTATCCGAGATCGGCCGGCGAGTACTTGACCTGGCAGCCGCAGTACGAATGGACGCATCCGCCGCTGACGAAGCTGCTGATCGCCGTTTCGATGCTGCTCTTCGGCGGGACGCATTCAGCGCTTGGCGACACCTCCTACGCTTGGCGATTCGCCAACGTCGTGGTCGGCGCAGCAACGGTGTTTCTGCTGTATGCGTTTGCAAAACGGCTTACGAACTCGACGCCGTTCGCGGCGATTGCCGCCACGCTGCTAGTGCTGGACGGTTTTCATTTTACGCAGTCCCGCATTGCAACGCCGGAAATCACCGTAGCGTTCTTTTCGCTGCTGATGCTCTACGCGTTCTACCGCTATTGGATGCAAGCGATCGAGGTACCGCCGGAGCCGGCACCATCGTCTCGTACCATCGCAACGATCTTCGCAATATCGCTGGTTGCGGGCGCCGGCATTGCCTGGATATTCATCGGCACAATCGCGCACCAATCGCGAGCCGCGGTGTTGCTGATGGCGGTGTTCTTGACCTTGAGCTTGTACGCGGTTTTACGGCTCACGGTTCTGCCGAAGCCGCGCGGACAATTTTGGTTGTGGATACTGGCGGCGGCATGCGGATTGGGAGCGGCCTCCAAATGGAACGATCTCTTCGCACTGATCGTGGTGTGCGCGTTCGCGTGCGACATCGTGCTGCTTCCTCGCCCGAAGTGGCGTTTGCCGCTGGATTTGACGCTGTCCGTCGTCCTTTCGTGCACGATCGGACTGTACTTGGCCTCGTATATTCCGTTTTTCTTGACGCCGCACCCGGCCACGTACGAGATGCAGCACGATTTGAGCGGCATGATGGACCTGCAGTATCAAATGTACACCTACCACGACGTGACCGTGACGCATAATGCGCCGCACCCCTATAGTTCGAAGTGGTGGGAGTGGCCGCTGCTCATTCAGCCGGTTGCGTATTGGTACAAGGATTTTCGCACCGGCGCGCAGTTGCGCAATCCGAACGCGTGCTGCGTTGGAGAAATCATCGCGCTGCCGAATCCCGTCACGTGGTGGTTCGGATTGCTCGCAATACCGTTCTTGGGGTACTTGGCGTGGCGCGAACGCAACGGCGCCTACCTGTTACTTTTCGTTACGTACTTTGCGCAATGGCTGCCGTGGATCGCCTCACCGCGGATGCTGTTCGAGTACCACTTCTTCCCGAACGATGCGATTATTTTGATCGCCGACACGGTCGCGCTCAAATGGCTCTACGAACGCGCGACCAAGGCCGGCAAGGAGCAGGCGCAGCTCGCGCGGTTCGGGCTGGAGGCATTCATGGCCGCAACGCTCGTGATGTTCGCGTATTTTTATCCCGTCCTCGCCGGCGACCGCATCACGTACTCTTTGTGGCTCTCGCGCATGTGGCTGCGCCACTGGATCATCGGCCCGGGATAGCCGGTTAAAAACGCCTCAAAGCCACGTCAGAACGGCGCCGGCGGAAACCAAACCGCCGCCGAATCCCATCAACAGCACGCGATCCCCGGCTTTCACGCGTCCGTCGCGAACTGCGGGAATGAGCGCGAGCGGAATGCTGACCGCCGACGTATTGCCGTACCGTTCGACGCTGGTAAGCGTGCGATCCAGCGGAAAATTCATGCGTTTACAGAGTGCCTCTATCATGCGCATATTCGCGCTATGCGGGACGAACCAATCGATCTCGCTCAGCTGCAGCTGTGCGCGCTGCAAGACTCGATCCACCGCCGAGGGAATATTTTCGACGACCCAACGATACACATCGCGTCCGTCCTGGCGCAGCAACCCAGCCGGATCAATCTTGCCGTCCATTTCCTTGCGCGTGGCCGTGCGGTACAAAGACGGGCCGGCGCTCCCGTCCGTCGTCGAATCCATTCCCGAAAGCGCGCAGCGTTCGTCATACTCGATGAGCGCAACGCCGGCGCCGTCACCGAACAGCACGCACGTCGAACGATCTTCGTAATCGACCGACCGCGTCAACGCTTCGCCGGCGATTATCAGCGCATTGCGGATCTGTCCCGAACCGATCATCGCGGCCGCCAGATTCATCGCCGAGCACCATCCCGCACACGCTGCGCTGATATCGAGCGCTCCCATCGACCTCGGCATCTGCAGGCGATCTTGAATCATCGCGGCAACGCTGGGATACACGTAATCAGGGGTGGTGGTGGCGACGAAGATAAAATCGATCTCGTTTAAGTCGACGGCCGGGTGATGTGCGAGCAAATCTTCGATGGCGCGTACGCAAAGATCGCTGGTATGCTCGTTTTCCGCCACGCGGCGTCGCTGCCGGATGCCGGTACGCTGAACGATCCATTCGTCCGAAGTTTGGACGATATGCGAAAGATCGTCGTTGGTTACGATGCGTTCGGGCACGTACATCCCAAGCGCGGAAAGGCGTACCGGAGCAGCCAGCCGCTGCGCGCTCATCATAGCAGTGCGATGACGCGGTCCGTGAACTGTTCCGTGTTCAGCCATTCGCCGGACGCGCGCGCAAGTTCGCGCGTACGGGCCCCGTCCGCGAATGCGCCTTCCACCGCCCTTTCGATGCGAGCTGCACTTTTCTCGTCGTTCAAACTCAATCGCAGCAGCATTGCAGCGGAAAGAATCGCGGCCGTGGGATTCGCCACGCCTTGACCCGCGATGTCGGGCGCCGTGCCGCCGATCGGTTCGTAGAGACCGAATTGATTGCCGGGAGAGCCGCGAGTGCCGAGGCTGGCGCTGGGAAGATTGCCAATCGATCCGGTCAAAATCGCCGCTTCGTCGGATAAAATATCCCCGAACATATTTTCGGTGACCAGGACGTCGAACTGCGCGGGCGCGCGCACCAGTTGCATCGCCGCGTTGTCGACGAGCAGATGCGCGAGCTGCACATCCGGGTACTCGTTCGCCACGCGATCTACGACCCGCCGCCACAGCCGCGAGGTTTCGAGGATGTTCTGCTTGTCGACGGACGTCACGTGCTTGCGGCGCCGGCGCGCCAACTCGAAAGCGACGCGCGCAATGCGTTCGATTTCGGGCGCGCGATAGATCATCGTATCGACCGCTTCTTCGATGCCGTCCGCGCCGGTTCGCTGTTCCTTCGGCTTTCCGAAGTAGATGCCGCCCGTCAATTCTCGCACGACCACGAGATCGAGGCCTCGCACGAGGTGCGGCAGTAGGCTCGAGGCTTCTTCTAGACCGGGAAAGACCCGAACGGGACGGATGTTGGCGAACAATTCGAAGTCGCGCCGGAGCAAGAACAACGCATACTCCGGGCGTTCGAAGAGCGGTTTGCCCTCGAATTCCGGAAGGCCCACCGAACCGAACAGAATCGCTGCGCTTCGCTCGCAAAGCGCGCGCGTCGCATCGGGAAGGGCCGGTTCTCCGCGGCGCAACGCAGCGCCGCCGGCATCACTCTCAACGCATTCCACGTCGGGCCGCACGACGCGTAAGACGCGCACCGCGGCGCGCGTAATCTCGGGCCCGATGCCGTCGCCGGGCAGAACGGCAATGGTCGTGCTCAAGGTCGCGCTCTAGTAAACGGTAATGTGCGTGGGCTCGGGTTCGGTTTCGGCTTGCACGGTCTGCGCTTGCACAGCCTGCGCTTGCGCGTTGTGCGGTGCGGCGCCATTGGTTAGCGGAACGGTCTTTTCGAGCAGCGCTAAGTGCGTCATCAGCAAGCTGCGCAGTTCGCTCTTCGCCTTCTCCGCCGCTTCGATCGCGCGCTGATGATCGCGGCGTGCTTCGGCGGCCGAGTCCGTGAACGTAGCGATTTCACGTTCCGCTGCGATGCGCGCCTGTTCTTTGATCAAGTCGGCTTCTTTATGTGCGGAAGCCTTTACCTCGTCGGCGGTCCGCTGCGCCAAGACAAGCGTGTTTTGCAGCGATTCTTCCATCGCTTTGAAGTGGCTGATCCGCTCCTTCATATCGGCAATCTCGGCCTGCAGCGCCGCGATATGCTGCGCGTCGTCCTCGAGCGTCTCGATGATCTCGTCCAAAAATTGGTCGACTTCCGCGCGATCGTAGCCTTGAAGGGCCTTCTTGAAGCTCTTGTGCTGAATGTCGATCGGCGTAACTTTTTGCATACTCATCCCCTAGCGGAAAGGAAATCCAGCGTACCGTCGGCCGCCATGGTATCGCGCAGTCCTTGTGCGTTTACCACCACACCCGCGGGAACGACCAGATAAATTGCCTCGGCTAACTTTTGAATCTTTCCGTCGATCGTGTAGGCCACTCCCGACGTGAAGTCGACGACGCGCTGCAGCAACGTGCGATCGGCGTTCTGCAAATTGACGATCACAACTTGACGGTTGCGCAGCGCATCCGCAATTTCGGTGACGTCGCCGAACGCGCGCGGCGAATACACGCTGACTTCCGTGCCGCCGCGGCGGCCGGCATTGGAAAGCGGTACGACGGTTCTGGATCCGGCCGGCTCGTCTTCGAAGAGTTCGTCGTCTTCATCGTTCATCGCGAAGAACGAGCCGATCTTGCTGAACATGCTCATAAGCAGCTACCTCGTTTGCCGCCGGAAAGCGCGGCTACATTACTGCGTTCTTCGACACTGGACGCGCGGGTCTTGGTCCGAAAATGGTAGTTCCCACACGAATCATGGTAGAGCCGGCGCGCACGGCTTCTTCCCAATCGCCCGACATCCCGATCGAAAACGTGTCGCCGCCGACGCGCGCAAAAGCCTCGGCCGCAAGCTGGAACGCTCGCGCCATCTCCGTTCGATCTTTGGTGATGGGCCCGATCGCCATGACGCCGTCCAAGCGCAGCGAAGTGCGGGCGCGAATGGCCTCGGCGAGCCGCTCGGCCTGGTCCGGAAGACATCCGTAGCGTTCCGAGGGCGAAATATTGACCTGCAAGAGTACGGGCAAGCGTTTGCCTAGCGACTCGGCCGCCTTCGCCAACGCCTCCGCTGCCTCGGGGCGATCGACGCTCTGCACCGCGTCGAAGGTCGCGGCGATGGCTTTGGCCTTGTTGGTTTGGATGTGGCCGATGAAGTGCTTGGTGACCGGTTTGGGCAGACCGTTGGCGTCGTACTTGCGGCGCGCTTCCTGAACGTAGTTTTCGCCGACGTCGCTGACGCCGGCCTCAACGGCTTCGATCACCGATTCAAGCGGCTGAAACTTGGTAACGGCAACGATCCGAACGTGCGAAGGAACCAGAGCGCGGAGCCTAGCGTACCGCTGCGCGATCGTCTCCAACCTGATATCCCGCGCGCTCGTCGGTGCGAACGCCCTTCCGGTAACAATAGACGATCATCGCGATTCCGATCGGTATCATCGGGATCGCGTACAGCTGCCCGCCCGTGATTCCGTGCCACACAAAATCGGCGTGGCGCCACGATTCGGCAATCGTTCTCGTGATGCCGTAGATCGTGAACCAGCTCCACCCCGTAACGCCGTCCGGCGGCCGGCGCTTATAGATGAAATAGATGATCGGCAGCGTTATCGCATCCAAGATCGCCTCGTAGAGCTGGGATGGATGCAGATATTGGCCTTGCTGCGCCGCCGAGAGGTCGGCTCCCGCACCGGGCTGCATGCACCACGGATGATCGGGCTTGCAAACGTCGCCCCACAGCTCGTCGTTGATAAAATTCACGACGCGCGTTAAAGCGATGCCGACGGGCAGCAGCACGACGACCTCGTCGCCCAGCACCGAAAACGTCAGCCCCGGATGCTTGCGCAAAAAGAGCGCGATCGCCACGATAACGCCGATGAGTCCGCCGTGAAACGCCATGCCGCCGTTCCAAACGGCGATCAGGTTCAGCGGATTCGTGAGATACGAGGAGGCGTCGTGTTTGCTGATGATGTCGTTGATGACGAAGAACGTCCGTCCGCCAACCAGCACGCCCACCAGCGCGTATACCAAGAAGTCTTGAATCTGCTCGCGCGTCAATCCGAGGCGGCGGCGCCCCTCGGGGCGGCTCATCCAAAGATAGACCGCGATAAATCCGATGAGGTACGAGATGCCGTACCAATGGACGGCTAGCGGCCCGATGCGAAACGCGATTGGGCTGATGTTCGGATAGGTGAACCAGTGGTGCATTTATTTCTTCATGACTTTGACGGAGACGCCATGACAGACCGGGACGCCATGACAACAGAAGGCCCCGTGGAGGAAACCCCAAAATGAGCGGGGTGGCCACAGCGCACCTGACCGTCGGTATCGCCTTTCTGGCCGGGCTCGTTTCCTTTGTCTCTCCGTGCGTCCTCCCGCTGGTGCCCGCGTATCTTTCGTTCCTGACGGGATTGACTGTCGAGGAGCTGCGGGAGAACGCGCGCGTCAACGCACGAGGCCATGCGGTCGCGCACTCGCTGGCGTTTATCGCCGGTTTTACCGCGGTCTTTGTCTTGCTGGGCGCTTCTGCGAGCGCATTGGGCGGAGCGCTTCGCGAGAACCAAGTCCTTATCGCGCGTATCGGCGGCGCGATTGTGATCGTGCTCGGGCTGCAGATGATGGGCGTGCTGCGGATGCGGTTCCTGGCGGCCGACACCCGCCTTCAGGTGCAAAGCGACCGGCGTTCGCTCGTCGCTTCGGTGCTGGTCGGGCTGGCGTTTGCGGCGGGATGGTCGCCCTGTATTGGGCCCATCCTTACCGGAATTCTGGCACTGGCCTCACAGGCCCAGAGCGTCGGGCAGGGAGCGTGGCTGCTCTTCGTCTATTCCATGGGGCTCGCCGTGCCGTTCTTCGCCACCGCCCTGGCGGTCGGTGCGATTCTGCCGGCGCTCAACCGGATAAAACGCTTCTTGCCGGCTATCGAGATGGCTGCGGGGGCTTTCATGATTGCCACGGGAGTCGTTCTTGTCACAAACTCGTTCCTTCGAATCGCCGGATGGTTCTATCAGTTTGTCCCAAAGCCGAACCTCTGAGATCGCGCAGCTGCTCGGCGTAGCAGCGATCGTCGTCGCGCTCGATCAATACACCAAACACCTGATCACGTCCAATTTCTTGCCGGGCGAAAGCCGGTTCGTCATACCGCGCTTTCTGAAATGGACGTACGAACAAAACATTCACGGTGCTTTCGGCATGTTCGGATCGTCGCCGTTCTTGCTGATTTTGATGGCGCTGATCGTGCTGGCGGTATTCTGGTTCTCGTTCCGCGAACACGCGCGCGAGTCGCTTCTGGTGCGCGTTGCGTTCGGAATGATTTTGGGCGGCGCCATCGGCAACATCGTCGACCGGCTGCATTACCGCTTCGTCGTCGATTTCATCGACTTTTACCGGATTTGGCCGAATATCTTCAACGTTGCCGACGCGTGCATCACCTGCGGCGTCATATTGCTCATTCTTGCGAGCCTTGCAGCACGTCGTCACGCCTGACGAATCCGGAAAACGCGCCGATGTGATTGTGGCGCACCACACTGGCTTTTCCCGTTCGTTGGTTGCACAAGCAGTGCGTCGCGGCGACGTTCGCGTCAACGGCGCTGCGGTCAAGGGGAGTTACTTAGCTTCGCCGGGCGACGTGATCGACTACGAATTGCACGATCGCCCGCAATTACTCGTCGAACCCGAAGCGATCGATCTGACGATCGTCTACGAGGACGACGACGTGATCGTCATCGACAAACCGGCGGGAATGGTCAGCCATCCGGCGCACGGCGCAACCAGCGGAACGTTGGTAAACGCGCTGCTCGCCCACGTCCGCTCGCTTCCCGGCGACGCGCTGCGGCCCGGGTTGGTACACCGGCTCGATCGCGATACGTCCGGACTCCTGGTCGTCGCAAAGACGGAGACTGCGCTGAGCGCACTGGGGAAAGCGATGAAAGCGCGGCACATTTCTCGGGAGTATCTCGGGCTGGTTACCGGCGTGCCCGCATACCCGAAAGGCACGATCGACGGAGCGATCGGGCGCGATCCGCACAATCGTTTGAAATATGCAGTCGTCGCTGACGGCAAGCCCGCGGTGACGCATTACGAAGTTCGCGACGTCTTGCACAACGCAGCCGAACTCGTTTTTCGTTTGGAAACCGGCCGTACGCATCAGATTCGCGTACATCTGGCGGCGCTCGGCCATCCGCTGGTGAACGATCCGGTGTACGGCAAGACCGATCCGCGATTCGATCTTCCCGGGCAGGCGCTGCACGCATGGCGTTTGGCTTTCCGCCATCCGCGCAGCGGTCGTGAGATGACGTTCACGGTGGATCCGCCGGCGGAGTATCGGCGGGCGAAGGAGATTTTGGGCTCCGGCGTGTCACGGTGAGGAATCCATTTGTCATGGTGAGGAATCGAAAAGAACTGAGTCATCCTGAGGAATCGAAGGACCCTGAGGAATCGAAGGGACAGCTGATCGCAGTACGCCCCTCGATACCTCGGGGTGGTTGTCGGCTCTGCACGTCCATGGTTCCGCCGACACTCCGCGCGTCCGTGCGCTCCGCGATTCCTCACCATGACAAACGCCCTTCGATTCCTCAGGGTCCTTCGATACCTCAGGATGACTATGGCAAGTTTTGAGTTGAGAGGTAGCGACGGTGCCGCGCGCCGCGGTACGCTGCGCACCGCGCATGGCGTCGTGGAAACGCCGACGTTCATGCCGGTCGGCACCGCGGGAACCGTGAAAGGTTTGACCGCTGACGAAATTCGCAGCGCGCATTCGCAGATAATTCTCGCCAACACGTACCACCTGTGGCTGCGGCCCGGCCTCGACGTGTTGCGCGAAGCCGGCGGATTGCACCGGTTCATGTCGTGGGACGGACCGCTGTTGACCGACAGCGGCGGATTTCAGGTATTCAGTTTGGAGTCGCGCCGGACGCTGGATGAAGACGGCGTTACGTTCGCATCGCATCTGGACGGCAGTCCGCACCGTTTTACGCCCGAAAACGTTTTGGCGTTTCAAGAAGCGATCGGCGTCGACATCGCTATGCAGCTGGACGTCTGTGTGAAATTGCCCGCATCCGCTTCGGCAATCGATGAAGCGGTTCGCCTCTCCGCGCAATGGGCGCAGCGCAGCGCGGCGGCGCGCACGCGTAGCGAAACGCTGCTCTTTGCGATCGTGCAAGGCGGTTTGGACGAACGCGCGCGAGAACGCAGCGCGCGTGAAATCGTCGCGCTCGATCTTCCCGGCTACGCCATCGGCGGACTTTCCGTCGGCGAAAGCCGTGAAGATCTGTACCGCATGGCCCGATTTTGCGCATCGCTGCTGCCCGAAGGCAAACCGCGTTATCTAATGGGCGTCGGAACGGTTCGCGACATCATCGCAGCCGTGGACTGCGGCATCGACATGTTCGATTGCGTATACCCGACGCGCTGCGGGCGCAACGGCCGCGCGATGACGCGCGATGGCGAATTTGCGATCCGCAATGCGGCATTCACGCGCGATTTCACGCCTGTCGATCCCAAGTGCGGCTGCTTTGTCTGCAAGAACTACTCGCGCGCCTATTTGGCACATCTGTTCCGAAGCTCCGAGATGCTGGGGCCGCGCCTGCTGTCGTATCACAACGTCTACGTGCTCAACGACTTGATGCGCGATGCGAGAGCGGCGATCGAGGCAGGGACTTGGACGTCGTTCCGCGATAGCGTTCTGCAGGAATCCGCTGCATGATTCGATTGTTCGTTGCGGGCTATCCCCGCGAAGCATCCAAGACCGATTTGTTGCAATTATTTCGGCAATTCGGAGCCGCCGAAGAAGACATCACGTTCCCGCGAGACCGGAGAAGCCGCCGAAAAAAAGGCTACGCCTACGTCAACGTCGCCGACGCGGCTAAGGCCGATGCCGCAATCAAGGCATTTCATCTCTTCGAGATCGACGGCAGGCAACTGACCGTCATTCGCGCGGAAGATCGTCCGCTCAAGCGGCCCCGGCGGCGTTGAAGAACTCTCCGGGCGGCACGGGGCGGCTAAAGAGATAGCCTTGCATCAACGTGCAGCCCAGTGCCTCTAACAAGTCGCGCTGCTCCACTGTTTCAACGCCCTCGGCGATAACGCGCAAATCGATGCTCTGCGCCAGCGCGATGATCGCGCGTGCGATCGCCGCGTCGTACGGATTTACGGCAACGTCCCGCACGAATAGGCGGTCGATTTTCAGCGAATCGATCGGCAACCGTTTCAAATATGCGAGCGAACTATAGCCGGTGCCGAAGTCGTCGATGCCGATGCGTATTCCCAGGTCCTGCAGGCGCCGTAGTTCCTGAACGCTCACGTTGCCGTCTTTTATCACGGCGCTTTCGGTAAACTCCAGTTCGATGCACGCGGGATCGATGCCCGATTCATCCAGCGTTACGCGCAGCGTTTCATACAGGTCGCCGTCGAGCTGTCGGGCTGAAACGTTGACCGCGACGAAAAAGTCCGAAGACACGCGCTCGCACCACTCCAGCGCTTGACGGCAGGCGGCCCTCAGAACCCATTTTCCGAGCGGCACGATCAGGCCGTTCTCTTCACACAAGTGAATGAACGAATTGGGAGGAATCAAGCCGCGCACGGGATGCCGCCATCGGACCAAGGCTTCAGCCCCGGCAATCTTGCCGCTGCGAACGTCGATCATCGGCTGATAGTGCAGCTCGAACTCCTGCCGCTCCAGCGCGCGCCGCAGCTCCGCCTCGATCGTGATGCGTTCCGCCACTGCCGCCTGCAGCGACCGGTGAAAGAATTGCACGTTTCCGCGGCGATGCGATTTTGCGGCGATGAGTGCGGCATCCGCATTGGCAAGCAGTTGGCCCGGATCTTCGCCGTCGTTCGGAAACACGCTCATTCCGATGCTCGCGCGCATGAAGAGCTCGTGCCGGCCGATTTGGAACGGCGTTTCGAAGATGGCGAGCAAGTCCTGCGCAAGGTCCGCGGGTGCACGGGGATCGTGTGAATCCGGGCGTACGACGATGAACTCATCCCCACTCGAACGCGCCACGCTGTCGCCCGGCGCCAGGACGCCGCGAATCCGTTTTGCGATCGCCGTCAGCAAGCGGTCACCGACATCCAATCCGAGCGAATCGTTGATCCGTTTGAAATTGTCGATGTCGACGGCTGCAATCGCGGCGGCGGATCCATGGGCGCGCGAGAGAGCCAAACCTTGCGCCAGGAGTTCCCGCAGAAGACCCCGGTTGGGCACTCCGGTCAATACGTCATAGTTCGTCAAATACGCGGCGCGCTCGTGCGCTTCTTTTTGCTGCGTGATGTCGTACGCGATGCCGACGACTCCCGAAACTTCGCCGTTGGGCTCGCGAACCGGTTTGATGTGCAGAACGAATGACAGGTCGCCCCACTTGGTTTCGTAGGAGCGCGGCTTTCCATCGAGCGCCGCTAAGTGCATGGCGGCGCGCTCTTTGGGATTCGACGCGCCTGCGATGCGCATCACTTCTTCCGCGTGCTTGCCGACCATTTTCGCGGGATCCCAGCCCAGCGTTTCCAATGCGCGTCCGGTGAGCATCGTGATGATTCCGTCGCGAGAAATGGCCCACAGGGCGCTGGGCGTGTAACTGGCCGCCAATTCCAATTGCGCGAAACGTTGCCGAAGCAACTGGCCGGCGCGGTGCTGCTCGGTAACGTCGAACCATACCGCGACGGTGCCCGCGACACTCCCGTCCTCCTCCGCGATCGGAGCCACGCGCGCATCGACGATCCGGTCCTTGACGTGAAACTGGATCGGATCCGATTCGCGCCCTTGCAATGCTAACACGTGCGCGCGCCGCAGCGGATGATCGGTATCGGTGCTGCCGGGCAAGAGTTGAAACTGCGTTCCGATAACGGCGTTGGGCTCGAATCCCAATTCGCGCACGAGCTTTCCCGTCGCGAATGTGATGCCGCCTTCGGTGTCGCGCGTCAAGAGCAGCATTGGCGCTTCCGACGATGCCAAGCGCAAGAGCGCATCGCGATGCTGCAGACCGAGCTGCGCGAGTTTCCGTTGCGTCGCGTCGAGCGCGAGCGCCAGAACACCGCCCACGGTTCCATCCGGCTCGAAGAGCGGCTCGGTGCGCACTTCGTACAATTTCGGTCCGAACCACGCTTCGTACACCGACGGCTTTCCGCAGAGCGAGTAAAACATTCGCTCGACACGCGCTTCCACGTCGTAACCGCCGGAAACGAGCACCTCTTCGAACGTTTTGCCGATCAGATCTTCCGGCGTCCTTCCCGGTGGCTCGAGCGCGCCGCCGATAGCAAACTTGTAACGGTGATTCGCGTCGAACACGAGCAGTGCGCCTGGAAGACGAGAGAGTATCCGTTCCAACCACTGCAGCCCGTTGAACAGGCCGGCGGCGCCCCGCTCGCTTTGTTGAGCCACGGATACCTTGTTCCGCATCGTAAGCTGGATTACACGATGTCTGCCACAGTTTCTGCACAGGCCGAGCAAAGCGCCGGATGGTTTGCGGCTTGGCCTAACGGCAAATATTTCCAGCAGCGCGCGCACTTTTCGCCGTCGGCGCGAGCGAGCGTCAACTCTTCGCGAGCACCCGGTTGAATGGTGATTGCCGACACGACGAGTGCTTCGCGCACGTCATCGGCGCGCGCCGCGAAACGGTCGTAGGCCGCAGCAGGCAATGTAAGCATCGCCTGCAGTTCGTAATCACGCTCTCCGACGCTGGCAGCGACGAGGGCACGCCATCGCTTCAGCTGATCCCAGGCTTCCGATGCCGCGCGATCCGCCGAGTGTCCGCCGCCGAGCGGAAGGTCGAATACACTCGCGCGATCGCCCCGCAGGGCCGGCGGGAGCGACTGCCACGCTTCTTCAGCCGTGAACGACAGAACGGCAGCGATCACCGGCAAAAACCGTTCGAGAATGTACAACAACGCGCTTTGCGCGCTGCGCCGCCGCCCGGAAGCACGACCGCTCGAATACAGACGGTCTTTCAGCGCATCATAGTAGAAGCTCGAAAGATCGTCGCCCTCAAAGCGAACGATTTCCAAGTACGCATCGTGCAGGCGATAGTTACGCAGATGGTCGTGCACTTTTGCGACCCATTGATCGGTAACCGCGCACGCCAGTGCGTCGAACCAATGAAAATGCTCGCGCGAGACAATTTCCGCGGGGGTCAAGTCCTCCAGGTTGCCCAGGATGAACCGGACGCGGTTGCGGATGTTGCGGTATACGCGGCTGACTTGATCGATGACATTGGGCCCGAAGCGAACGTCGTCGACGAATTCAACTGAAGCGGCCCACAAACGCAGCACGTCGGAACCCCATTTGGCCATCGCATCGTTGGCGTCGATACCCGTACCGAGCGACTTGCTCATGGGCCGGCCATGTTCGTCGTTCACCCAGCCGTTCTTGACGACGTGTTTGTACGGAGCCGCGCCTTTGATGGCGGTTGCGGTGACGATCGAACTACGGAACCACCCGCGGTATTGATCGCCGCCTTCCAGCACGAGATCGCTCGGCCAGGGAATATCGTTGTGTCCGAGGACGGCTAGATGCGTGACGCCCGACTCAAACCAGATGTCGACGATATTCTTTTCTTTGTCGAACGCCGTCCCGCCGCATTTCGGACAGCGGAAACCCGCAGGCAGAAACGTCTCTACCGGATCGCGCCACCACGTGTCCGCTCCGTGTTCGCGAAAATGCCGCGCCGCAATGCGCGCGACCGCTGCGTCGAGCGTGGATTCGTTGCACGCAGTGCAAATGACAGCAGGGATAGGCGTGCCCCACGTGCGCTGGCGCGAAATGCACCACTCCGGGTGATTTTCGAGCATCTGCTCGATGCGCGCCTCACCCCATGCGGGCATCCAATCGACGTCGCGGATGTTTTCGATCGTGCGTTTGCGAAGCCGGTTTTGATCCATCGCAATGAACCACTGCGCAGTCGCACGAAAAATCACCGGATTATGGCAGCGCCAGCAATGCGGGTAGCTATGCGTGTATTCGAACGCGTTCCAAAGGGCGCCGCTCGATCGCAGGTCCTCGACGATTTGCGAGTTTGCCTTCCAAATATGCATTCCGGCGTATGGTCCGGCTTCGGCGGTAAAGACGCCGCGCGCATCGACCGGGTTCAGAATCGGCAAATTATAGCGTAGGCCGGTATCGAAGTCGTCCGCACCGTGCCCCGGCGCGGTATGCACGGCGCCCGTTCCGGTTTCCAAATCGACGTATTCGGCCGTTACGATCGCAGAATCGCGATCCAAAAACGGATGACGCACTGCAAGTCCACGCAGCTCGTCACCGGTCGCATGCGAGACCTTTTTGAATTGGCCGAAGTGTTCGCCGAGCGTATGCGGCGCGAGCTTCTCCGCAACGACGACCGCCTCGTCGCCGTGCGCGTACAGCGCGTACTCGGCATCGGGTTTCAGCGCGATAGCGACGTTCGCCGGCAGCGTCCACGGCGTCGTGGTCCAAATCAGGAACGATACGCGCTGCGGAACGCCCGCCGCGTGGTCGCCGGTTACTCCGAAGCGCGACAGTAATTCGTTGCGCTGCTCTGCATTCGCAGTGAAGCGGACGTAGACGGACGGCGAGACGCGTTCCTTGTACTCGATTTCGGCTTCGGCCAGCGCGGTTTGATCGTGAACGCACCACAACGTCGATCGTAAGCCTTTGTAGATCTGTCCGCTATGCGCCAGATCCGCAAGCGCTTCAACGATCGTTGCTTCAAACGCCGGATCGATGGTACGGTACGGTGTTTCCCAGGTGCCGAAATTCCCCATTCGCATACGCGTCGTGCGCTGCTGATCGAGCCAATATAGCGCGCGCTCCTTACACTTCGCGCGCAGCTCGATCGGATCGATCTCGTGAAAATCTTTGATCTTCAGGTGCTTGAGCGTCTCGAACTCGATGGGAAGCCCGTGCATATCCCAACCGGGAACGAACATTGCCCAGCGTCCCTCGAGCAGCGCAATTTTCACGAAGACGTCTTTGAGCACCATGTTCAAGAAATGACCCATGTGCAGCTGGCCGTTGGCGTACGGCGGTCCGTCGTGCAAGATGAAGGGATCGCGCTTGCCGTTTCGCTCCAGGCGCCGTTCGTACGTGCGCTGCTGCTGCCACCAGGCAACGCGATCGGGCTCCCGCTTCGGCAGATCGGCCTTCATCGGGAAGGACGTCGTCGGCAGGTTGAGAGTATCGCGGTAATCGCGCTGCGCGGTTGTGTCGGTCACGGTTGTTCGAGAATGCTCAGGCGGGCGGGGGCTTTCCTCCGGCAACCTGGTCGAGCACCTCAAAGTTGCGAAGCGCCAACGCCCGCAATCGCTCGCTCGCCGCAAGCAGCGTTGCCGACAACGATTCGCGCTCAGTCCACAGGCGGTCGACTAATGCGTCGATTTCCGGCGCCGCCGGTTTGGGCCCGGGCGGGTTGATCTGGACAAGCGGCGGCAGCGGGTAGCCGAGATCCTCGCACAGCGCGCTCACCTTGGGGTCGTACGGAATTGCAAGAAACGGCACGCCGTAATGCGCGGCGAAAATCAAGGCGTGCAAGCGCATCCCGATCACTGCTTTAGCGCCGCGGATGATGTTTGCGGCGCGATCCAGCGTGCACTCCGGAAGCAAGACGGGCGCAGTCTTACACTTCCGAATCACCATCGTCGACACTTCTGCATCCGATGCTCCGCCCAGCGGAAGAAACGCCACGCGCGCGTCGTGTGCCGAAGCGAGCCGATCGACGGCGCGAGCGATCACATCCAAACGATCCTTCAAGCCGGACGACTTTCGGACGCTTACGATGACCACCGGGTCGCTTTGCGGGCCCAGACCTTCGGCGGTCAGGTCCACTTGCTCTTCGGGCGCTTCGTACAGAAAAACGGGATCCGCCGTGCGTTCCACCGCCACTCCCGGAAGAACGGACTTGAGTAACTGCAGCGACCGCTCGTCGCGGACCGTCGCCGCGTTGACGTTCTTGCAGCACTCTTTTACTACGGTTCTGCCCCAGAAATCAAGCGGACCGATGGACTGCGCGAAGATCATCGTCTTGCGCCCGGCATTGACCGCCGCGCGAAGGATGCCGGCATAGTACACCAGGCTGCGTAGGCTCGTGGAATTCTGCAATAACCCGCCGCCGCCCGAGAGCACGACGTCCGCGCGAGCGATCGCACTTCGAACCGCCTTGGCATCCCAGCGCGGCGTGGAGTGCACGCGCAATTCGTGCGCCGTTTGCGGCGCGTTTGCCGACAGGACGTCGATGTCCGCATAGGGGTAGCGCGTGCGCAATTGCGAGACGATCACGGAGAGAAGCGCTTCATCGCCCAGATTTCCGAAGCCGTAATAGCCGCTGAGCAGAAAGCGCACGAATGTCCGCTACACCGCCGCGAACCGGCGAAGTGCCGCGCGGTACACCGCAATCGCGATGATTCCGATGACGACGCCGATCACCAGTCCGTTGAATACTCGCAGCAACGAAATGAGCACCGCGGTATGCAGATGAGAAAACGTGTCGATGACGTCGCCCAGACCGACGCCGATCCCGAGCGCCAACAAGATCCCCACCGCGCGACGATGCGGACGCAGCAATGCCGGCAGCAGCATCAGCAGCGGAAATCCGATGACGAACTCCTTGAAGCGCGGTCGGACGCTCAACAATTCCGTCAAATGATGCCGCAGCGTGAGTTCGAAGTTGGAGGGAGCGATGTCGCTCTGGTTCCCGCTGCGGACTAGCACCAACGCACCGATGCCGAGAACGATGCATGCAAGCAACAGTTGATAAATGCGGATCGGTGCGGAAAAGGCGGCTTTCGGGCTCTCTATTCCGGAATCGAAACGCGTAGTAAAGAGGTAGAGTGCCAGTGCAATCAGCGGCGGTGCGGCGAGCACCAATTTCACGCCGCGAAAGGGCTCGACTTCCTCCATCACCAGCGGAGAGCTCATCAGGCCGATCACGGTAAGCGCGCCCAGCAGCGCGACGCCCGTTGCCGCGAGCGTGTACACAAGGCTTTGCCCGATTTGACGCGACAGTGACGAATCGGGTTCGTGCCGGAAAGCCGGCTCCAGAATCGTGAACGCAGCGGCTGAAAACAGGAGCGCTCCCGCAAGCGCAATGATGGATCGAGCCAGCACGTCTTGATGCGCCGCAACGCCGCCCAAGTACACGGCAATCGTCAAGGCATACGCGGCGATCGCCCATGACGGCCGGTACCAGCCATACCACCCGAGCAGCAGTACGAAGATCGACGGCACGGCGAGCGCTGCAATTCCGACCAGAATGCGGCTGTTGCCGCGATATAACGGAATCGGCGCAGCGCGGCCCAAGCGGAAGCCGTACCCCTGAAGATCGGTTGCAAGCCGGCGGACGATTTCCACGTTCGTCTTTTCAATCGACATGTTTTGGAACTGATGCGTAAAAGGGCGCAAATAGACGACGCGGACATTACGTTCGCGCACACCCAGCTCGTAGCGCGCGACGATTTGCGGCACGGTGAGCTTGTCCAGCTCCAGGCGGCTGATGGCCTGAACGCGGACGGTGCGGCCCGGAATCAGGCGCGCGAGTTCGTCGTTTCCCTTTTGAACCTGCGAAGCGTCATAGGTCTCGATTTCGCCGAAGTTCGTTTGTTTGTGTGTTTGAAAAACCGCGGCGGTATCGGCCACGTGATCCGGATATCCCAAGACTTGATTGCGCAAGCCGAAGAAGATCACCGTCGAAATCCACTTGCCGGCGTGGAGATCGTCGAACATCTGCGCGATCTCGCCGTCCGAAAGCCGCTCGTCGTTTTGAAAGCGGGGAATCACGAAAAAACCCAAGCGCCGGGCGAGCGAGACCTGTTCCGACGGAATTCCGAGCGACGCCGAGTTGAAGTAGTCGCTTTGCGTGCGAAGCGCGATCACATACGGCGGCGTCGTACGCAACAACTGAATACCCGACCGCTCGAAATGCAGCGGCAACTGCTGCAGGTACCTTTGAAATGTCGGCTTGTCGTACACCAGCAGGTACATCGAACCCGCGCGTACCGCTCTGCTACGCACCAATCGGGCGAGCGCCGGATCCGCGATCGACGATACGCGCGCGGCATCGCTCAGTGCGATCCCGGAAATCGCGAAGGCATTTGCGCTGGTGGAACTGGTCAACGCACCGCCGAGCTCTTCGGTTAGAGCCAAAGAGGTTAGGCCCGCGCGCCGCAACTGGATAAGCAGCTCGTTCGGCTTGTAATTATACGAGCGCGCGAGGGCCAGAAATTCGTTGTAATCCATGGCGATCTCGACGCGCTGGGTGCGCCGCTCCACGCGCACGCGAAACACGGCGACGGCGGCGCAAGCGAGGAGTGCCACCAAAAGCAAGAACGCGGCGTACCGCGTTCGCGGGTCGATCCGATTCACGAGCGCCTCAGTTCGCGCAAAAAACAGGAAGGCCCGCCGTAGGCGAGCCTTCGCTGTCGTCGCGTATGCGGTTTCCCGCATACCGGGTGTGGGCGACGTCTTTTCGCAGTCAATTTCGCTGCCCACATACGCGAAACTGTATCCGGCCGTTTTGCTTGAACGGCTCGCGGCACCTGCGCGAAAATGGGAACCTTACATAAATATTAACAGAACTGCGCTACGTACGCCAGCTGGCCGGACGTCGCTCGAGAAAGGCCGCAATACCCTCTTGCGCGTCGGCCTCCAGCGCATTTTGCGTCATGACGTTCTTGGCGTACTCGTACGCCCGCGCCTGATCCATGTCTATCTGTTTGTAAAAAGCTTGTTTGCCGAGTGTTACGACGGCACGGCTCGCTTGGGTAACTTTCTGTGCCAAGTTCATAGCCTGTTCGTGTAGTTGTTCGGGCGGCACGACGTGATTCACCAAGCCCCATTCTGCGGCGGTACGAGCGTCGATGAAGTCTCCCGTAAGGAGCATTTCCATCGCCCGTTTACGGCCGATCGCACGCGTAAGCGCGACCATCGGCGTCGTGCAAAAAAGCCCAATTTTCACGCCTGGCGTGGCAAATTTGGCTTCCGTGGAGGCCACGGCCAAGTCGCACGTGGCTACGAGTTGACATCCCGCGGCGGTTGCAACGGTCGCCACTTCCGCAATTACCGGCTGTGGAATACGTTGAATCTCCGTCATCAGCGTCACGCACGTGTCGAAGATTTCGGTATACGAGGCCGCGTCGCCGCACTGGAGCTCTCGCAAATCATGTCCGGCGCTGAATGCAGGACCTTCTGCACGCAACACGATCGCAAATACCGTACGGTCGCCCCCCAATTCTGAGAACGCCGCGATTAATTCGCGCATGAACTCCAGCGAGAGAGCGTTGCGTTTTTCGGGGCGGTTCATCGTGACGATCGCCGTCGCACCGTCGCGTTCGAGGCGAAGGAATTGAAATGACTGTTGCGTGTTCATAATCGTTTCCGACTACTGAGTGGGATGGAAGCCGACATGAATCCCATCGGCTCCTCTTTGGTGGTCTTCGCGGCGACGCAGCACAGCCATTCAATTGAGGAACAAGCGGTCAGTGCCGGCCGGCGGCGGCCGCGCTTGGCCGGCTCCACGATTCTCAGACAGCTCACTCCGACGAGCAGCGCAACCGTACGACGCCGACGGTTCCGGGCGAAAACGGATGTTCGGGCATGAAAAAAAGACGCCGGTCGAACCGGCGTCTTTTTTACGTGGTGGGCGATGACGGGCTCGAACCGCCGACATCCTCCTTGTAAGGGAGGCGCTCTCCCAGCTGAGCTAATCGCCCGTGGCTTATCCTGTATGGTTTTTTCTGCTAGGCGACGGCTCCGTCGCCGTCTTGACCCTCGTCCTGACCCTTGTCCCCACTTGGTCGCGACCCCGGGCCAAGGTTGGGAAAGAGCATCCCTAGCTTGTCCATGATGACGCGGCGAGCCTCCAGACCGATCTTCGTGTAAACCATCTTGTTCACGACTTCCGAGTGTCCGCAGATGGCGGCCCGCTCCTCGGCAATCATACCAAGTTCGGCGAGCAGGCTATTCGTCGTGTGCCGCAGCTCGTAAGGCACCGCATCGGGCCTCCCGACTGCTTCTGCAAGCGGCTTCCAGACACGGGTCCGCCAGTTGTTGTCTCTTAGGAGCCCGCCGTATTGGTTCGGGAATAGGTAGTCGTCGGGGCCGAGAGACGCCGAACGAATATGTTCCTCAAGCAGGGCAACCAGGGGATCAACCAGAGGAATCTCCCGTTCCGCGCGCTCCGTCTTGCCGCGCGGTTTGCCGGAGGTCACGGGCTTTTCGACTGGCTGTCCCTTTTCAGTTCGGCGAACGAATGTTGACAGTTTGACAGTCTTCTTTAACAGGTTGCAGTCCCGAACCCTGAGGCCGCTCATTTCACTCCACGTGCGGACCCCGGTCATGACCAAGAACGCAATGATTACTCGATCGCGCCCAGTGGAGAGCCGTAGCAGTTCAAAGACCTGCTCGAGCGTAAACGGCTGCCGTTTTTCAGTCGCGCGATACTTCGGCCGCTCGAGATGCAGCATCGGATTAAGCGTGCACCACTGGTGCGAGATGCCGAACTTGAACGCTCGCCTTAGCTCGTCGAACGCGCGTTGCACCACGTAACTGTTTGGGTCCTTTCCCGAAAGCGCTTGAAAGTGGGCGCTGATTATTGCCCAATTCGTGCACAGTGCGCCGATGCTAAGTCGGCCTAGCTTTGGCCGGACGAGGCGTTCGAAACGGCTTTCCATATCGGAGATCTTTCGCTGATCGATCGTATTATCGCCGCGCTTCTCGGCAACGAAGCGATCGAGAAGCTCATTCAAAGTAATTCGCTCCGGCGCAAATTCGTAAAGCTTTTCGATGCGTTTACGCTCTGCCTTGAGCTCGGTGATGCTACGACCATAGGCTGATGCCTGCTTCGAACCCGCGGGCGTCTGCACGTAGAATCGCCATTCGATGCGGCCGCCGCTTTTGCGCCGCATGCCCTTTTGCCACCACGCGGGGCGCCCCTGCGCACTCATGCGCTCTTTCGCCTCCGCCGCTCAGCTCCGTAAATACCGACGCGGCCGCTTGAGATGTAATCGTCCAGGTCGGATTTGAGAAACCACCGGAGGCCCGCCCCTTCGTGGTAAGCCAACTTGCGCAAAGCACAAAGCTTATAGATGGTGCGCTTCGAGCACTTGAGGTATGCACTCGCGCCGTCGATGTCGAGATACTTGCGTTCAATCGGACCGCTATTGGCGGATTCTGCTGCCGCTTCGCTAGGTGTTTCCTTGAAGTGACCTATCCGCACGTTATCCATAACGAGACTCCCTGTAGTGATGCCGGCTCAGGCCGGTACCAATCTATCGTCGTGATCTTTGCTGCGTTACATAGAACGATGCGTTGTGCAAATAGCTAAGACGCCAAGGTCAAACGCCTGGACATCCTCAACAGCTCGGACTCAAGGGTTTTTCGCAAGTCCCGATCACGTTGCGCACGATCGTGATTGCGGAGGACCCACCGTATGTAGTTCGCCGGAGCATCTGCGATGGGTCGGCCAAAGTACTTTCCAAACGGCCACGCAGGAAGCGTTATGTAGGAAAGCGCGTATTCAAGGAGTTCGTCGAGGTCCGCGTCATCCGCAAAGCGTTCCTCGTAAAGGTGAACAAGATCCAGGGTCAGCGCCGCTGTTACGATGACGTCCCCGAGTGCTCTGTGCGCGGCGATATCTCTGGGAACGTCGAGCTTTCGGAGATAACGCAGCGTCGCGAGCTTGTGGTTCGGCGCCATGGGCAGGAGATGGCGCGCGAGGCGCCAGGTGCATAGCCAATCCCATTCGATCTCTCCTCGAGCATTGGCGGCCGGCTGTCGAATTGTTGTAAGAAACTCGCGGTCAAACGCAGCGTTGTGCGCAACGACCATGCCCGCTCCTGAGATGAACTCTGCGAGCTCCGCCAACGCCTCCTCAACGCTCGGGGCTTCCGCCACATCTATATCGGTAATGTTATGAACGCCGCTGCTCTCCGGCGGAATCGGTTGCGCGGGATTCACGAGCGTTACGAAGCGTCCTAGCTGCTCTGTACCATGAAATCTTAGAGCGGCAATTTCTACGGGCTTATGGCGGTCGGGATCGGGCCCGGTTGTTTCCGTGTCAACGACAACCCATGTGACATGATCTAAAATCACACAACTCCTCCAGCTCTAGCGCCGGCGAGTTGTAATTGACGTTCCGGCGCGGTCGAAAGACGGGCGCGCCGAAACGTCACTGCGAACGCTGTCCACGATCGCGAGAGCGACCGCTTCGGTAATAGCTGATAGGCGTCATCGGAATCTCAACGCACGGAACGCCGGGCTTGCTCTTGTCCTCGTGCTGGATATCGTCTTCAGTGTCGACCGAACGGAGTGAGGGAAAGCGCTCAGCAAGGTATGTTCGATATTCGCGAGCTACGCTTAGCGCATAGTCTCGGAAGACGAATGAGCCGCGGGACTTGCAGCCACCCCATTTGGCATCTGCGTGATAAAGTGCCGAACACATATGAGCCCACTCCGGCCGGCCATCCTCGGTTGTAGAAACGACGATTTCGTCACCGCGATCCACAAACGCGATCCGCTTCAAATGGTCCTGATATTCGATTGCCCCAGTATCGATAACGATTGGGGTTAGTCCTCGGTGATTGAAGTGTTCTGGCGGGGTGCGAACGCCCGTAGATGCGATAAGCTTGTTCTCCTTCGGTCGCTCCAAATGGCGGCGCAGCCACGAAAGAACAGTTATCGCGTCTTGAACTAACCTTACGGCTTTGTCGATAATAAAGTCGATCCAAGTGGGGACGGCGTACTTATTTCTGACCTGCTCGCGCTTTTCACGGTATTTCTTACGTACCAAACCAATAGCGTCCCGGCAGTCTTGAAGGATTCTCGATTTCAAGAACGCTCGGCCGCTCCGTGAGATGTTGAGCTGGCTCAATGCACGAACTTGCTCTCGCGATTCGGTTCTCAATCGCCCTACTTCCGCAGACTCCAAGGCCCGAGTCCCCGCGATCAAACCATCCCTCTCTTCGATCGCCGGCATCAATTCACGCCGATAGACCCCCCATAGTCGCGTATGCGCATCGCGGATGCGCTTGGGAGGCTGAGGCTCTGCTGGTACCGGCACCGTGAGATTTGGTGGCCCATTGCAAGTATCTTGGAGGCGCGGTCGCTCCTCAAGGGTTTCGTCATAGCGACCCCAGCGTCGTTCGAGCTTGATGAGCCCGAACTCGGAGTCAATGTCAGATGCGGCTACGCGTGCACCATCACTTGCAACGACTTGCAGGCCGCGCCGACGTCCAGATCGATCCTTGTAGAGAGCAAACTGGTAACCGATTCTACTAAGGCTCTCGATTGCTTCATCCCAGGAGCTAGCTTTACGAATTGCAGCTCCGGTGATCGGACGCATCCGGTCGACGACGAGCACGCGTTGCATCTTCTCGGCGCTCCTTGACTTCGGGATGGCCGCGCTTTTTTCGTAAGCCCGAACTTGACGTGTCGTCCATTCTGACGGCAACACTGCATCCGAAATGGTCGAGGCGCGTTGGCGAAGCGCTCGAGTTGTGGACTCTCGATAAGGTGGGTAACCCATTTCGATCTCCACCTGACGGCAGGCTGCCCTAATCCGTTCTCCCGATTTCCAAGTAGGCCATGCCTTGCCGTCCGGTCCGACACGGTTGATGCAGACATGGCAATGCATGTGTTGCTTTTCCAAATGCACAGCATATGCGGCTTGATGTCGGGAAAGTCCAAGTTTGGCAACGACGCGACCGGCGGCCCGTGCAAGTCTGTCAGCAGCGGCTGTTAAGGCGCCCGCATCGGGATGCTTAGATTCATCAGGATGTAGAGATATGATGAGCTGCATCACCGGCTTTTCAACGCGTCGAGATAGGCCGGCAATGAGCGTCATTTCCCTAGCTGCGGCGGCTGGAGTGACGGCAGCAAGATTGGCATAGTAGACGCCTCCCAGCCGGTGACCGGAGTGCGTCATATAACCCACGAGACCGCCCTCGTCGCGGCGGCTTTCGGAAATATATCTTAAGAGGCCGCCGAATCTCCGGCCAAAGTTCGCGACTCCGATCACGGACGGGCGCTCGCGATCCAGTCCGTGATTGCCGCCACGAATACGATAATCTGTTCAAGGCCTTGTTGCTCGGCGCAAGTTGAGAGGCCCACCCGTAACCGTTTCAGCTCGCTGACCACGCGCGCCAAGTCGCTCACAATGCGGCCTTCAAAACTGGTCGTGTTCCGTTTGACGGGGCGTTTCAGGGCTGCGGCCCTCGCATATGAGCTCACGGTCATGCCGTTTGAAGTTGCCAGCGAACGGATTGCTGCGAACTCGGCGTCGTCCATGCGAATTCGAATAACATAATTGCGGCGACGACGTTCGGACCGTGAGCTGGACGGTTTTGGATCTGTCTTCATCTTACGCACCAGCAAATCGTCTTGGACCAAGCAAAGCGCGACAGAGCGGAGCGACAGAGCGCCATTTTCTGAAGGCACGGCGGTAGGCCGTGCCTCCCGCTTGCTGCGAGCGAAGGAAGTGCTGCGACGTTCATGAGCCTCTATCGACCACCTCCGGATAAACCGGTACCGCATCGGAGCAGCGGTACGGAAGACATCTAAGCCGTGATTGGCCGTTCCGTAAAGCAACCGTTAAGAATTCTGCGCGACGCCACAAGAAGCGCGAAAAAACCAGCTCGAATTCCGCGTCACGGTCGATAGGACTCTGGCTCCGCGAGATGGGGTCAGAACGGAGAGCAAAAGCAATGCCTAAGGTGCGGTTCTACACGAACGAGCAACTTGCCGCGACGCGCCAGCTTCTGCAAGAAGCGGCAGCTCGCGGACCACGTAAGCCCGAGCGTTACACAAGACGGGAGGTCTGCCAGGAGCTACACGAGGAGTTCGAAGAGCTTCGGCGCCAAGGCTTCGGGAACGTCCAAATCGCTGAAATAATGTCCCAAGGGCTCGGAGACGTTCTCGGCGCCCCAGTTCTACAAAAATTTTTCTCGCCAACGAAACGACGCAAGCGTAAGAAGCGCGACCGCAGCACAGGCAATCAGGCGATAAAGACAACTTCAAAACCGAAGGTCCCGCTTCCGCACAGTGATGGCGCGGCTGCACGTCACCAAGGAAAGAGCGATCATCTTCGGGGGCGTTCATGATGAGTGCAAAGCGATTAGTAATCGTTATTTCAGCCAAGGGCGGCACGGGGAAAACCTTCTTCGCTCGCTATGCCGCCGATCGCTATGAGCGTCATAAAGTAGATGTTACTCTAGTTGACGCCGATCCGGATGTTGCGCAGCTTCAACAATATTACGATGATGCTGTCCCAATCGAACCTACGGACGTTGCTGGTCTCCTCCATATCGTAGACCAGGCAGAAACCCCTGTGATCCTTATGGATATGCCCGGGCGCGGTCTAAGCGACCTGAGAGCTGCGAACAAGGAGGCATCTATGTTCGACTGGCTTTCGCAAAATCGCGTCGACGTTACAGTAATCAATGTTGTGACACCGTACAGGGCGTCAACGTCTTCGGTAGGCCTGATGCTCGATACGATTGGAGACTCCGACGTCACAACAATCGCACTGCTTAACCGCACATTCGGCCCCCGCGAAGATGACTGGATATTATGGTACGGAGATACAAGGCTCGATATCGCTGAGTCTGAATCCCGCGGCCGATTGCTAGAACGTGGAGGAATTGAACTGCAAATCCCCGCGCTGCGAACTTCAATCCCGGTCCTACTCGATCTAACGTCGGAAACGTTCTCTTACGCGTTGGCTTCTAACGCATCATCACTCAAAGCGGCTCACATGAAGCAGTACCTTCGGACCTGGCTCCGTGAAATGGATTTGGCATTAAGACCCATTGAAGGTGCGCTCGGCCTATGACAAATCCGTATCTGGCAGCGTACGAAGCAGCACTGGAAAGCCTGCCCCTAAAGCAACGCCACGCCTTTCAACGGTTAATGCATCAGCATGGGCTTCAAGCAGATGATCCAATAATAGTTGGACCCGTGTTCACGCATATGCTCCTAAATCGCACTAGCACCGTACTGACTAGGCTTGAGGCTGCCTCAGACTCTGGATGGGTAAGTGCTGGTCGTTTCATACTGAAAACGTTTTCGGACGTGTCCAAGAAAGGAGTCACAATCGGCGTATTTTTTGCAGTGATTTGCGTCTTCCTATTGGTAGGGACCGGATATACAGTACATCAGCTTGATGTAGCGGAAGAACACAGCAGAGTTTGTGTTGCGGAATCGCTCTTCATGAACGCAATTGAACGCTACGCGGTACTACACGGATCCGCGTCTCTGGCGAGCATCTTTGAAGGCAGGGGCCCCGCGGGTTGCGGCAGCTAGATGTTATTATCTCGCGCCGACGTAAAATGTCCGGCCGGCTTCCGCTTTAACACGCAGACTCAATCTCATCACTACTCCGAAGAATTGCTGTGTCTTCATGCAATGCGACAAGTTCGGTAGCGGGCTTGATACAAGGACCGCACGACGTTATCGAGGCATTCGTGCTCCCCACCTACGCTAGGTCGGGGCGTCGTTTCGTCCTGCCTCAAGTATCCGAGGTAGCTCCTGAACGACGTGGCGGATTGGACAAGCATAGATTTCATTCAAATCGTCCGAGCCACCCCATAAGACCGCCCTTACGCACCCGCCGGCGTCCAGTACAGCCGAGCCGCTTACTCCAATCAGTTCAGCGTGTCCATATCCATAGGATTTCAGACCGCGCAAAACGAGCAGCCTATCCTCTACTCTAACAACTCGCGTTGCGAAAAGCTTACTCTCACCTTCCAGATAAGGCGTCATGATATCGGGAGGCGAAGCGGCGACGCTATCGTTTGGATAGCCGAGCCAGAACATCAGTCGCCCGACGTCGGGACCTGACTCGTCAATATCGCTTAGCGTGAACGCCTTTTTACCACCGAGGACATAGCCGCGTGCATTATCCGGCACCTTGAGCAGCGCGAAATCCAAGAGGCCGTATTTGCTGGGCACTGATGACTGGTGCGTTGAATCGTGCGGCATTAGCATGTAGCCTCCACGAATCTGCACGGCTTGTCGTCCGGCCCCCGCAGAAAGTTCATACCAAGCCGCGGGATCTCCAAACGTACGCATATGATGAACCGTCTCTAACACGTGCGTATTTGTAACCGCAACGAGCGCTTCCGCGACTGACAGGTACCATGCTGTTGCAGTTTCAATGGGTACACCGTTGCAATGTGAAACGATGATGCAGGTCCGCTCATGAACACGCAACTTTAACTGCCCGATCATTCTCTACACATTCCAAGCACAGGGCGCACACATGGAAGCAACTCACGTACCCGTCGGAGTGCGCTGAGGGTCTACGATCTCAAATACTCCGCGTTTCGCAGCGACTTGTTTGCTGATTGTAAACACCAATGAATCGGCAACTAGGAACAGAATTTATCAATTTCGTCTAGACGAATCTGCTCCCATTTCAACGCGTTGGTGAAATTCATGTTAGACTTGTTTCGCAGCGCCATTGCCTTTATAAGCAGCGCTTCTATATCTCCAATTACTGCGCTTGGATTGGCAAGGTGCATCTTCGGCATCTGCTTGAGCTTATGGAAACCGTAGGCGTCCTTTCCGCCAAGAACGGAACGAAAGCCGAACCAACTGAAGCGATCCCATCGGTCATAGTGTTCATCGCTCGTATGGTCTTTCAGGCGCTTCCCTAGGTCTTGTTGCCTTGTGAGACCGACATAGTGCGCGCCGAGATCACCGTAGAGGATATAGATGCCCCGCTGCGTGCGAAAGTCGCAAACGCGGAGCCCCGGCTTGTTCTTGCCTCTGCGGCCCAGCAGACGGAATTGGTCGGATAACTCACTCTTATTTCCGGCGCCGGGAGTCCAATAGATTTCGTCCCTGCGCCAAAAGAGACCATAGGCTTTGATAATCACGAGCCGAAAGCCGAAATGTCATGAGCCGGCATGGGGTTTCCCATTCGTTTTTACTGGGCAACTAACCGCCCTCTTTCCTTCTGCGGGCAGTAAGAAAACTTCAGTCACTCCCAACTGAAAGGCTCCTAAAGACTTGATACCGCTTTACGAACTAACGGTTGAGGGCGAAGCGCCAACAGTTGTGACCGCGGACGCCCTGATGGAAGCATGGGAAGACAACGCGCCTGAAGGCGTGGCGAAAGCTCTTGATCTCCGAATCGAAGGCATCGCGACAGTCTGTGATGTGCCGCGTGTCCAAGTCCGACGCATACGGTAGGGCGAAAACCAGATAGGACAAGACCCACGCGAGCTAATCGTTCGCGCAAAAATTGCAACCGAATGCACAGCATGTTTGGAACCCAAGGTCTTGGCGGCGACTACCGGCGGTACTCGGGTGTTCGATGCCGTCGCCATAGGACGGCCAGGCGACCCGCGGAAAGCCGACGACAAAGCTCTAAATCGCTGGAACCACATCCAATGTTAAATGTTGCGCATTCACTAAAAACGGGCCCGCGAGCCCTCTCCGATTTAGGTTCTACGCTTGTGCCGCAGCGCGTCGTCCAACGAATCGTATCCGTTGCGATCGAGATAATTTCCGAGTTTCATGTCAGCACGCACATCGGGCGCGAAGCCGGGATACTCTTTGCGAAGAGTGCCGATCAGCGTATCGCTGCGCTTTCGATGGATCTCGCCGTTAAGATCGCGGTGCCGCCCGTCTAAACCGGGCTGATGCTGCTTCCTCATGGTAGTGTTTCCGTGCCGCGGTGCGGCCGAAGGAGGCGGAAGAAGCCGGTGCGAACGCGAGCTTTGAAGACTAGGTGGTCGCGGCCGTTCCGGTGGCCCCCGCCTCTGGTGATAGAGCGATGGCGTTGGCTCGCCATCGCTTCCTTACTTTCGGGAGGGATTTCCACAGCCCTAGCGGCGAACGTGCGTTCGGACACAAAATCTTGTGGTCGAGGTGGGGATAGATTGTGGACAAGGGCGAATCAGCTGTAAACGTGACCGAAGGGACGAGCCTGTACCTGGCTGACCTCTTCGCGGGAGCTGGCGGTATCACTGAGGGCTTCCGCCGCGCTGGCTTCACGCCGGTCGCCGCCGTCGAATTCGATCGGTGGGCGGCGCAGACGTACGCCGCCAATTTCGGCGATCATGTTTTAGCGTGCCCCATAGAGGACGTCACCGTCATTCGTCGCGATGCCACGCTTATGTGGAGCGGAAAAAGTGTTGCAGGTCAGCCGCTGAGCTTCGAAACGCCGGAAATTGACGTTCTTGTCGGCGGTCCCCCGTGCCAAGGCTTTTCCCCGCTTGGACGCATGAACGACTGGGACTATAACGACCCGCGCAACAAACTGTGGAAACACTACGTGCGCATCCTTGATACCCTGCAGCCGAAGATTTTTGTAATTGAGAATGTCCCGGAGATTTTGAAGTCCGAGGAATTCGATCGTCTTCGGTTACACGTGAAGCGCTTAGGACACGGGTACGAAATAGCGTCCGGCGTACTGAATGCCGCGTTCTACGGTGTTCCCCAGAACCGCAAGCGTGCAATCATCATCGGAAGTCGTATTGGTACCCCGACGCTGCCGCCGGAGACGCTAGAACGTATGACCGTGCGCGATGCAATCGAGAATCTGCCGTTGAAACCAGACGGAAAGAATTGGCACATCGGTCGCAATCCCTTACCAACCTCGCTGGAACGCTATAGATGCGTCCCCGAAGGGGGTAATCGTTTCGACCTAATGAAAAAGCGCTTGGATCTGACGCCGAAGTGCTGGCAAAAAAAGAAGACTGGGAGTACAGACGTTTTCGGGCGCATGTGGTGGGATGAACCGGCACCAACCATCCGCACTGAGTTCTTCAAGCCGGAAAAAGGTCGCTACCTTCATCCGAAAGCGCATCGGCCAATCACGATCAGAGAAGCAGCGCGGCTTCAAACGTTTTCCGACGAATTCATCTTCGTTGGCTCCAACGTGCAGGTTGCAAAGCAGATCGGTAACGCCGTCCCGGTAAAACTTGCCGCTTCGATCGCTCGACATCTTAAGTCCTTGCTAATCAGTCGTGCCGAAAAAACAAAGAAGCCCGAAAAGCGAATCCCAGTCGCATCCTAGACATCGCATAAGCGATCGGATTCGCCTGCTGGAATTCCTTATGAAACACCCGGACCGGGTATTTGATAACGAATCCTTGCGGCGAATGTTGGGCGAAGAGCGGACCGACAGTTGGACGAGGCGCCTTCGCTCTCTGAGGGAGCCACAGTACGGTGGATATACCGTACTCAGTCATCACGATCGAAAAGAATTAAGCCCCGGCCAATATATCTTCCCGAAACAACCCTGGCGCGAAGCAAGAAAAGGGCCACGCATCTCCGGTCGAGTCAGAGGTGAAGTGCTCTTTCGAGATGCGTATACGTGTCAGAATTGTGCTTTGGCTCGAGGAGACCACTATGAAGATGGACGTGTCGTAAAACTGCACGTCGCGCACAATCAAGCGCATTCACAGGGCGGCAACGCGACTGTCGAAAATTGCTTCACGCTGTGTTCCCGATGCAATGAGGCCGAGTCCGACATTGGCCCGGATCGGCCGGTAGTCCCAAAGGTCATGGCACAAGTACGTCGGCTTCCGCGCCACGAGCAGAAACAGATACTGAGTTTCCTTCTCTCTGTCTTTAAGGATGAATAAGTCGGAGCAGATGTCGCGTGTGCGCTCACGCGACACGCAGCCGGAGTTGCTCGTCCGCAGACTCCTTTCTGCCCAACGCGTTCGATATCGCCTTCATCGCCGCGACTTACCGGGCCGGCCGGACCTTTACATTGGCCGACTTCGCTTAGCCATCTTCGTGAATGGCTGCTTTTGGCACGGTCACGGATGCGACCGAGGACGTCAAGCCAAAACGAACGCCGACTTCTGGCAACAAAAGATTGCAAGGAATATCGCTCGAGACACTAACGCCCTCGAACGACTTAAGGAAATGGGTGTTGATACATTGACGCTCTGGACATGCCAGATTGCTGCTTTTCCTGCCGCGTGCAAAAGTATTGCGCGACGCTATGCTACGGCGACGTCATGAACGACATGTTGCCGAAACTGGCTGAAGCCCGCGCGGCGTTCTTGGCCCGCATCAAGAGTGAGATACTTTGGGTAAAGCCGCTCGAGAAGCTGAAAGAATCGATACGAAAGAACCTGCCTTCCTCAATGGAGGGAGCGGTAAGCGTCGCCGACGTCGACAATGCTTCTTCGATCAAAATTGCCTGGGAGTGGGCGTCGCGTCTTCCCGGCCCCTTCGCCGGCACACAACCGCCCCAGGATTCCGGCAAGCTGTTCCAGTTTGCCGTGCGTGACTTCTTGCAGGCAGGTTTCCAACTCGGCGCCGATCTGCGACCCGGCGAGTGGCAATGGAAAACCGAGTACCCGGCCTCTCATTTCGACCAATACGCACACCTGAACGATATTCGAAGCGCTCTGGAGGCCAACAAGGAACTGCGGACGATATTTTCTGAGCAGTATCTCGTCGTCCCAGACATCGTCGTTTATCGAACTCCCATAGCGGGCGAAGGCCTTGGCCGCAATCCGGACGTGCATGTAGCCAATCTGTCGCCGCTGCTCGATGACGCACAGCTATCGAAGAGGCATCCGCTCCTGCATGCCAGCGTGTCGTGCAAGATCACGATGCGTTCCGACCGCGCGCAGAACACCCGGACTGAAGCGCTGAACCTTTTGCGAAACCGAAAAGGCCGCGCCCCCTCCATCGTAGCCGTGACAGCGGAACCACTTCCTACGAGACTATCTTCGCTAGCGCTGGGAACGGGTGATGTAGATTTCGTTTACCACACCGCCCTGCCGGAACTTCGAGAGGCGCTAACGGCGACCGGCAACGAGGACCAGCTGGACATGCTGAATACCATCGTTGAAGGTAGGCGAATCCGCGACATCGCCGATTTGGTTCTCGACCTACTGATTTGACCGGCGAGCGCCTACGTGATCCAGAGTGAGTATCCACTTCACTGTATTAATGCCGGTTCTTGAAAATAAGCTCTTTCGCCGCAGATTCTGCGGCAGCCCTGACAAATTCGGACATGCCTTGCTTCGCTAATGCCGCGGCTTCGGCAATGAGGGTTTTTTGTTCCTCGGAAACCTTGATCTCAATGCGGTGTCGGGTGAGTGAACGGCGCTCCTGTGTTTCCATTGCGCTATCTTCTAATGCTCGCATTTCAAGTCCGCCGGCACGGCAGGCGGCGGACAAGGGAACCCCGCTTTGACGATAAGATCGCCTTGACACCGATCGCAAGCCGGCAGCCGTGCCGGCCATATGGCACATCGGTGCTGTACCTTACGCGCAGCGTGGCGGTATTTAAGGGAGCGTTGAACCTTCCGGCCAAGAACCAAGCGGTGGCGCGCCAGTCGACCTTAGGAGCCCTACGGGCACGGGAGCGCTGCCTCTCCTTGCCGAGGAGGAACATCTTTGTTCGTGGATTTTGCCCGCCAGTGAATGAACAGCCACTAACCGGGCAATTAGGCTCTGCCACAATTGCCTTCTTGACGATCACGCCGGAGGAGTTCGAGTCGGCGCAACGCGTGCTCGGCACTGGAGAACGTATCCATCAAATGTACTTCGCCACAAAGAAGTCGGCGAACAAGCAGTATGACTTGATTCTGCGACAGGCCTCTGATCGGACGAACGTACCGGCAAGCCGCGCAACGACGCAAATTATCGAAGATTGGCGTCCGCAATTCATTTTTCTAATCGGGACGGCTGGTGGCGCATTGGACGGCGGCAACATCGGGCGTGAAAAGACGAATCTTGGCGATGTAATTGTCGGCGACTTTATCGACTATACGGAATTTCGCAAACTCAAAGAGGGGAAGAACTTGCCAAGGAAGGTTGCGCACGACCATCCTTCCGTGTATCTGCGCGAACAGTTCGTAGCGCCGTTGCGCCGACGCAATGAATGGCATGAGTGGATTGGCGTTCCACGGCCCGATAAAACCGACAAGAAGCCGGCCGTTGTGCTCGGGAATATCGCCGCGGGCGAAAAGGTGCTCTCGGATTGGGACAGCGATTATCAGAAAGAGATGCTCGAACTCTATGATAAGGCCGTTGTGTTCGAGACGGAATCGTTTGGCGTCGCCTATCAGGTATTCGCCGCTCGGGGATCCGTGCACTATAATCCGCAGTTTTTAACGATCAGAGGCATTTCGGATTTTGTCGATGCCAAGGAGGCTGATCGGGACCGACAGGGCTGGACACCGTATGCCGCTAGTGCTGCTGTTGCATTCGGACGTTTTATTGCGGAAGATCTCCTGGCGGTGGTTTCTTCAAAGACCACACATGGCGGGGGATAGGACATGCACCACCGATGCCTCGAAGCGGCGGTTTGACTGTGGCATATAATGCAGAGCAGCTGCGCAGTTCAGTTCGCGATTATCTGAAAAAGAAATCCGAACCTCCTCTTGAGCCAGCATTTTCAAATGCGATTGCCTGGAGCGGCAGCTATGAGGATCTGTTTCGAGCGAAATACGCGACGGAATCTAGCGATATAACCGATCTCGTTACGCGTGCGATGATCCATGGTCGAGTGATATTATCGAGCCGCGGCGGTGCTGCGAAGACTGTAATTTTACGGCGCCTTGCTGAGCAAATACTTAGCGACACTGTCATTCCGACCATTATCGATTTACGGAATTGGACTCAGAAAAATTATGACGAGTGGAGCGCGCTCGAGAATTCTGACGTACGTATGGACTACCTTTTCTCGAGCGTAGGCTTAACGGGCTTCTCGACGCGCGCCCTGGACATTCTGCCGGCGAATGTGCGCCGGCTGATCTTCGTCGATGGACTGAATGAGGTGACGTCGCCGATCGGGCAACAAATCATATCCGTGGTCGACGACTTCGTGCGGTACGCAATTAACACCGGCGCAGTCATCGCAGACCGCTTGGTTCGACGGGAGCGCTGCTGACAGCGGCAAGTCGACGATTCTATCGGCAATCGCTCTTCTCTTAGTACAGGCTGCTCCTGGTCCCCGCTCCGAGTTCGATTATTTCAAACGTAAAGTGAACGATGGCTTTGAAATTGAGGCTTTGATCGGTGATTTGGATCTCGACATACTCGCCAAAGATGGAAAGTCGCTGTCGTTCTTCGGTCTTGCTGCCGATGGTACGCTGCACGACTTACCTGAGGCTGGCCGTGAGCAAGTCTTGCGCGTTCGTGTCACCGGCACACCCGACTTTGAAGTTCTGCACGAACTTCTCGTACCCAACGGCGAGACCGCTGCATTCACTTTAAGCTTGCGTCGCCGTATTGGCATGTTGCGGATTAGTGATGATTCATCAAGTGTTCGCGCGCTCCGCATTGGACCGTCGAGCCTTCTTGGGCGGCAGTTCAACATGGCGGACTTACGGGGTTCGGTTCGGGTTGCGTTGGATGATGTGGAACGCGCGCTCGAACTCACTGAGCCTACCATTAAGGTCGTTGATGAGTTGGAGGACGCGTTCCAAACGGACGGGTTTCCTGACAATATTGACCTGGGATTAGTCTCCCCGCAAGGTACAGATTTAGTTTCGATGGTGGAACTTGTGCGAGGCGACGACCCAAACACTGCGATTCCCATCGGTTTAAGTGGCAGCGGCACGCGAGCCCTTGTCACCTTCAGCATTCTCGCCCGCGCAGCGCCGGAACAAGCTATTGTTTTACTTGAGGAACCCGAGCGTGGCTTAGAGCCATTCAGCCAGCGCATCGCGGCAGGGAATATCGTAAGACTTAGCCGACGTGGTCAAGGATTCATCACCACACACTCACCTACCATGCTGGAAGAGTTGGCCGAAACCTGTACTTGGCGCGTTGAAAAAGGCCGCGCGCCAATAGCGCTGACAGGTGAGCCCATAAAGGCTCTCTTTAAGATGGACGCCGAGGCCATCTTCTCGCCGATTGCGATCGTATGCGAAGGTCCGACTGAACGTGGCTTCTTGTCTGTGATGCTGCCGCAACTTCTCGGGAAATCGCTGCATAACAGCGGTATTCACCTGATCGAAGGAGAGGGTCAACCTCAATGCCTTACGCTTGCAGAAACACTCGCGGATACCGGGATGGATATCGGGCTTTTCATCGATAATGAGACTAAGCATACCGGCTTTCGCGATCGTGTGCGGCAGAAAACAAGGTGCTTCGTTTGGCAGCGAGTCATTAACATCGAGCATGCTGTTGCGACACATCTTCCCTTCGACCAACTTCCGCGGCTAATGTCAGTCCCACAAAAAGACGAACGATACACCCTGGATGAGGTTCGCCGCGAGTTGGGCGAAAACGGTCCGGATCCGACTTGGGAGGCTATCGTAGCATTCGCTCCAGAAAGTGACGTGCGCAATGCCGTCGCAAGAGCAGCGAACAAGGGCAAATGGTTCAAGACGTTTGATAATGGCGCGGCATTGGCAACACTATTACTTGAACTCGGAGTTCCGCAGCCCATTCAAGAACAACTCGAGGCGTTCGCCCGCTTGTATGAGCGTTGAGGACTCTCTAAAATCTAAAGAACGCTTTGTCCTTATCGAAGCGCCAGCTGGATGTGGTAAGACGCATACCGCGTGCGATTATGTGCGAGCCGCAGCCGCGCAACTTTCTGAAGGACAACGCGTCCTTGTGCTGGCTCATACAAATGCAGCTGTCGCAGAATTTCGCTCGCGCACTCACGATATTCGGTCGCAGATAAAGATTGCAACCTTCGACTCGCTCAGCCTTAGCATTATTGCTCCGTACGTCCAAGCGCTCGGTCTGCCTTATCCACTGCGCATGGGTACGCGCGCAGACCAGATTCCGCCAATCGAGTTGGCACCTCGAGCGACCGACTTGCTCGCACGTTGCCCCGATATTGCCAAAATGTTGGCGCGTTTGCACCCCATTGTCGTTCTGGACGAGCATCAGGATGCGAATCGTAGTCAACACGCTATGGCGATGTCGTTAAGAGACGCAGGGTCCTTGGTGCGAGCATTTGCTGATCGAATGCAACGTATCTTCGTTTCCGAAACGGATTTCCCATGGGCCGAGGTGGTCACCGATGCCGACGTTACCGATGAGTTAAGTCACCCGCATCGATGGGCTGATGATTTGCAGCTGGGCAATTGGATCCTCGATGCGCGTGCACGCTTAGCGGCAGGTGATCCTATAGATGTTACGACAGCACCGCGCTCGGTTAGGATGATTGTTGTCCCCGGTGATGACATTGGCAATTACGGTGCGGGCGCTCCCAACACGTATTTCGGACCACTGCGCGCAGTTCCAGCGCAGGGAACCGCTGCACTCCTGACGGCGAGAGTGCGACATATGCGAACCTTACGGACCGCGTCATTGGGCAGAGCCGAATATTACGAGGGTTCAGATCTTGAACATCTCTATCGGACATTTGATTTGTGCGAGCAGAACGCGGGCAAGCCTAAGGCGATCGCTGAACCGCTCCTGGATCTTATACAAGATATCTGTTCGGGACTCACCGCTGGAAACCGCGGCCGTATAGAGAAGTCGCTCAAAGACGAACGCATCGACTATGGTCGACCTCATACGGTCAAACCACTACTTGATGCCATGCTAGCCGTTTATGAGCTTCCTAACGTTTTTGGTGCAGCAAAATTTTGCCGCCTATTGCTGGCGCAGACTCCGCCGTTTCTTCGAGTGCTTAGGCCAGCTGCATTGCGTATTTTCTCAGCGCTTATTCCGGGTCCCAATGACGCCTACGATCAGTTACAAGATGCTGTCGTATCTTACAAGCTCGCTATTCAACTGGAGGACGTCGTCGTGGCCACCGTTCATCGATCCAAGGGCCACCAATTTGAGCACGTGCTCATCTCAAACGTCAGTGGCACGCATTTCCCTGACGATGAGGAGGGGCGGCGGTTGCTATACGTTGCGCTAAGCCGATGCAGGAGGTCTTTGACTATTCTTGTGCCTGCACATGGTCGAAGCCCTCTTATTGCTCAGCCCCGCGCCGACTAATGTGAGGTGTGCATGTTCAAGAAGTGATAAACGCGCAACAAAGTCTCCACAGTTTTCGGCAGCTTGAAATGCGCCCTCACGTCACCTGCACGTCGCAACGGTGCCGCACTGCTTGCGCGGTCTCGGAGAAAATGACTCTATGCTTGGACACCACCACACTTATTCTGGACTAGCTCAAGGTTCTGCCGATGCGAAAGAGCGACGCCGGCCCAATTCCGCCTCCTCCCTTTGATCTGTCCATTGTGGCGGCGGGCGACGTTAAGCAGTGAACTTGCCCGCCGCCACAGTGCCACACTGACGGCATATCGATGGAGAATGATCGCTCTTATGAATAGACCCACGTGCCCTAGCGATAGCTATTTACCTAAGAGTGCTCACCCGAATAGGCAAAGCGACACAGGCCCGATACCGTCACCTATGCTAAACGATCTCCGTCAGCTGCTTTGGAGGATGGAGAATCTCCCAATGTATTGGGGCATTGCCATGGCCATCGTCATTGGAGCGGCGTGGATGGGCGGCATGGTTGCCTTTGCGACAGCCGAACCGCGCCCCGGCATCGATCACACGTCGCTCGGGATTGGAGGCGGCGCTATGAGTATTCTGGCCGCTCTGTTGTACTCGGCGTTCTTAAATCGGTGGGTCGATAGCAAATTTGAGGCACGAGCGTTACGCGAGGCGCTGTACACCCAACGACTGGAAGAGCTTTCTTTTTACATGGGCTCATGTCGAATGGGCGGACGGAATAAGATTGCTGACGACCTCGTTGCAATTTGGATTAAGAATGGGTTGGAACCTGGGTGGGGTGCTCGTCCAGTTGAACCGAAACCACAGTTCAAGTAAGTTTAGGTGCAAAGAGTTGCCTGACAATGAAAAAACGAAGCAGTTCCGCGCTCTTTTGAACGCGGCACACTTAGCGGGCCTTGAAGCCGCGCGTAACGCACGGCCGCGGCTTACGCGCGTTGTCCAGTTTGGAACCTGCGGCGCGATGATCGAATCTGCTCCGGACTGGGCCAGCGATGACGCGGCGCTTGGATACTGCGGTTATGCTTGGGTACGGCTCGGGCCAGCAACAAGTGCATTTGCAAGGTGGTGCAAAGCGCAAGACATGGCGGAGTTTGGTTTCCCCGACCGTCCATGCGCGGAGTCTGATCCGCATTTCGGCGGTCTCGTAATCGACGTAGACGTTCAAATTCCGCGGGACGTAGACCGCTCCGGGCAATCGTATGAAATCAAGATGGCATACGCAAAGGCCTTCGCCTCCGTCCTTCAATGCGCCGGCTATAATGCGCGAGCGGATGGAAGGCTCGATTAGCCGGGGGATTCTGTTACACGAGAAAGGCTAAACAGAGCTTTCAAATTGATCGAAGGATATGGATCTCCAGACGGACTCGAGCTGCTGCCTATTGTTCATTGGGTTATGAATCCTCAGGTTAGTCATCAGACAGTGCCTCGACGCTGCCCTAGGCGTTTGGGGCCATGCCTGGATACAGATTCGGCCAGCCGCGACATCTTTGCTCGGTGGTGTAAGAATCAAAGAATGGTGCAATCTGGACGACCAAACAGTCCGCACTCGGAATCTGACCCGTCGCCGGTGGTGTAGTGTCGATGTGACCGCGCAAATCCCGCCAAAACTCGACGCTTCCGATCAGTCGTTTGAGATTAAGATGTCCTATGCAAAGGCTTTCGCGGACGCACCGAGATCTGCCGGGTACGTCGCTTACGCCGACGGAAAGGTTTCTTAGGACTACCCAGAAAGAAACCCGTTTTTTCCGCACTCGTGATAAGGTATCACCGCCTCAGTCCGGCAAAATCGACCCTAACGGGCTCGTCCGCTTAGCACCGCATGGATGAGGATAGTTCGCGGGACGACTGCCTCGACGCATGCATGATCAACGGGATGCGCATCCGGCGCCGCTTGAGGCCACTTCCGTGGCTGTTTTAAGTTCGCGTTGGAACGTTATTTCGGATAGTGCGGCATTAATTCTACCGCGGCAAACTGGTGGAATTCACCATCCGGTTTATTTTGAAAGGCTACGATGGTGTCCGGATCCCCGAATTGCATAATCCAGTCCATGCAGGCGCCGCACGGCGTAAAGTAGTCTCGTTCCGCCACAATAACTACCAGACGCACATACTGCGCTCCGCTGGTAGCCACCATTGATGTGATAGCATTGACCTCCGCATGCACATCGTGTGAGCGAAACTTGTGTTCGACGTTGCAGGCAGAGTATATTGCGCCATCGGCGCTCATAATGGCACAGCCGACTCGTGTACCCCCGAACACATGTGCCCGCTGCCGGGTTTCCCAGGCTGCCTTAGCCAACTCCTGAAGCTCCGAGTGCTTAGACAACCGCCGTATCCTCTCGCGCGGAGTAACGCCCTTTGAGGCGATACATCAGTTCCTCAACCGCCTGTTTCTGGTCCAACGAAGGCTGATAGTCGTATACGCGCGCAACGAGACTCATCACTGCGGACAGCCAGTCCTTCGGCGCTGGGCTGACGAAAAGATCCGATAGTAGCTGTTTGACTATCGGGTCAGCTTTGCCGATAAGCGCCGGAATTTTTTCCTCGATCTGCGCAAACACGGACTTTCTCAATTGGTCCGATGTTGTACACGCCGCTATTTCGACCAATGAGCGCATTGCACCATATCTCACCCATTTGTAGGTATCGCCTAGCCGCTCAAGGAGTTCGTGCACATTCTCCTCAGTTGGAAATGCTCCTAATACATGGACAATCCGCCAGCGGACGATATCGCCGCAGTCATGGAGCATATCGATAAGTGCCTTCCGTCTTTCGGGAGAAAGGCTGCTGCTTCGTTTCTGCACATTCGCGAACGTCCAACCGAGCAAGGAGTCCTCATTCTGAATCAACGCTATATCGAACCTTGTCATTTCCTCATCTGATGTGGCAAGAAATAGCGACTTCCACTCCTGAAACCATGCTTTTTCGGACTGACGGTCGTAAGTCCACAGCAGCACTACATCGACAGAGTCGGCGTCGAGAAAGCGCTCGACCATGTCGCGGGGATACAAGCTCAATGCGTCGCGTGCTTTAGTCCGCGTCGCTTCGATTATATCCCATTGCCGAATAGATAGCATCGCCAGTAACACCGCTTGCATTTCGGCGCTGACCGACGTCGAGATTGGGGATTGGTATCCGCCGTCGGTGATCGCATATGCCGCGCCAGCAAGACTCCAATCATACACGCGGCGCAGAAATAGGTCTGCGTCGTCGCTATTGGATAGCTGCTGTAACGTCATGGCTAAGACGTCAAACGAGCTCGCGCCAAATGTAACTTCATCAAGAATATCCGGCGTCCAGCGCGCTCGATCGCTTTTTAAAAAACGTGAAACAAGTATATCATGGTTAAGATGGTGGTCGAAAGCCGCACTTTCACCGTGAACGATTAGCGCCTTTTCGGAAATTAGCTTCTTGGTGATTTCGGGCCCCGCTATATCGGCAAAAGCGGCCAGTGGAAAAGTGCGGGAGGCAAACTGCCGATACATTTCGTACGCTGCTCCCGCCGCAGTATCCAGCACCGCTGCGTCGCCGCTAATATGCCGTTCGAAGAATTGGATAAGTGTCTGAGCGCGGGAATGGCGGCTATCCATCTCGCCATGTAAAATTGCATTCAGAAAATACGGAGTGGACAACAATTCTTTTGTTTCTGCATCGGCATTATCGTACTTCTCCGCAGATCCAAATTTATCGGATAGGTGTTTGCGAATTTCAACGTCAGACAACGGTTTAACGGTTGCGATGGTCCAACGTTCAGGATCCGCAAACCCAACAAGAACGTTGAGGCCTGGATGAGGAGACCACTCAAAAGCTTCTAGCGAACGGTAGCGACGAATCCAAAGGTTGCGAATCGCAAACGCCATGCAAGTTACCCACCACGGAAGTCACTGTGCCTGAAAAACCTGACATTCGCTCTCTTGTCTCCTTGAACCCGTTCAAGGAGCAAAGGCGGGCATTCGCCGGTCCAGCGGCTGGCCTTTGGACGCTTCTCAGCGAGGCTGCCGTGGGCGCCGAAACGCCAACCGCGCCGTTCCATTATTGCGCTGCTGCTCGAAATCGAGCGCGAACGGCCGTTATCTACTGTCGAAAAATCCACCTTAGTATGGAATCAACGATCGCGCTGCAGTGCCAGGTAGCTTCTTTGCGGACCACAGCGTTCTCACGAGAGTCGGCGACCAAGATATCTGCAAACTCGCGGGTGTAACGATGCATTGTCGTGCGTGGAGACGGTCGCGATGCCTACCGAGGGCTAAGCGTTTTCGTTTGCGGATGGTGCGGTGCGGGCGGAAATGTCACTCGCCATGCCGATACGCCGAGTCTGCAGCCTTCACAGATGCTTGAATCGCAGGTCAGCCAGCGGCTTCCGCTCGTTCGAAACTCTCACATACGGCAAAAAACAACCTCATTTCTGACCCTCATTTTGACCCTTGTCCGCCCCGCATTTCGGTGCATTTCCGAGCACTGAAGGGCACTCGCGGGCATAGAAAAGCACCGATTTCATGAGGAAACGGTGCTATCGCGAGGGGGCCAACATAGGGAAATCCTATTTGTAAGGGAGGCGCTCTCCCAGCTGAGCTAATCGCCCGTAAGCCTTATTTCATCGCAGTTTTACGAGACCGCGGTTCGGTCGTCTGCCCCTGCTTTCCCCTGCGCATTGTAAATCGGGTGGAACACAGTGGAATGTAGCGGGTGAAAAGCGACGCTAAGCGGCAAATTGCCTCGCGGTTCGCCGAGTCGCTGACGTGCGTATATCCAGCCGTCGACGGCCGCGCTGTTTCCGAGAACAGCCTCATCGATGCCGCCGCCAATACGCAAACGCGGCCTTCTCCAAGATTGACGAACGCCTCGGGCGTGTTAGGCGAATACCCCAAAGCACGCTAGCGGCACGTGCGAGGGCTAGCATCGAGGAAAAGCCCCATTTCTTTCGGAGTTTCTTCAGTTGGCTTTCTTCGCCGGCCTCGCCACTCGTGCCAAGCGTCTTGGCCTTATCGCCTTTGGCGTCGGAGTGATTTTATCGTTCAGCCAGGTCACGTTCGCCCAGGGTGTGACACGTACAGCGACGCCGGCTCCGAACGTCGTCGCGCAATTCGGCGGCCTGGGCAACATACTGGGAAACGGCAAGGATTTGGCCGTCAAAACCGCACTTTCGACGTTTGGAAAATCGCTTGCGGGCGAGCTGCCCATCGTCGTCGGCGCGAGTGACGCGTATCCGACGGAGCCGACGCTGCCGGGCCCATCCTTCGCGCCGCGTGCCATACCACCAAACATTGCAACGGCATTGCGTTCATCGACGGACGGAACGATCGCGCTACCCCCAGGCGATTACGTGTTTCCTGTGAGCGTGTTTTGCATGCGCGTGCACTCGGGGAGCCCCAATGCTCATCGCTACCTTGTTGCGCCGCTGCGAGGAAGCGCCGCGGACGTCATAACGGCGCTGAATTCGCGCAGCCCGTCCTATGCGATCGATCACTATGTGCTGCAGCAGCTGTCCTGGTACATTCAGGCCGGCACCCCGTACGGCGCGATGCAGGCTCAGGAGCGATCGGCGGTAGACAAGATCATCCCGGATTATCGCAGCCGGTTGAACGGCGATGTCTACGAACGCATTCGCGGCCAATACATGAGCGTTGCGCAAACGGTTCCGGGTATGCCGTCATTTGAGGAAGCTCTGACGCGTGTCGGGCCGATCGGTGCTCAGGTCGTCGCTTTGCAAACATTTCGCACCGAGCTGGCGCAGCCGCCACCGACGTTCGCGCAATTGGCGAGCGAGCTCGTACCCCTCTTTCCGGCTTTTGCGCAGGCGCGCGATGTCTCCGACCCGACAGGTAACACGCCCTGGAGCCGGTATTCCGATCGTGTTTACGTGCGCTTCTTGACGAACGGAAACTACGCGACGCCGGGAACTTTTCAGGTTCGTGTGATGCCGGCCCCGGCACAGCGCTCGACCGCACGTTCTACGGCCAGCGTGCCTTTCGCAAATATCGTGTTCAACCCAGGCACCGACGCCGTACAGCCGCTTACCCAAATACCGTTGGGAGGCAGAGGAGGCGGCGGCGGTTTCCCGCCATTGCCGGATCACCACTGCCCGAACGTGATCACGTCGGAAACGATCGCGACGATGCCCGCCGACCGAACGCGTCGCGTCGTCGGTGTCGGTGAAGAAGTTCAATTAACCTACGAAGATTGTCCGGCCGTCACATGGGAAATCGTTACCGACAAGGATGGCACGGTCACGTCGCCGGGAACGAGCGTTATTTACTCGGCGGCGTCTTCACCGGCGCATGAAACCATCATCGCGCACGGCCCTCACGGCGTCAACGCGCAAATCACCTTCGACGTCATCGCGCCGACAGAAAGCATCGACCGGCAGGCGCGCTGTACCGACGCCCTTCACACGAAGTATTTTGCCAACACCGGCATGCTGCTCGTTTCATTCATTAAGCCCGACAATGTCTCGTTCCGCTACATAAATGTCCGGGAGGTCGATGTATCCGCGTCAATCGCGTCTGGAATATTTAGCGGGCTCGGCGACAGCCATCATCCGGGCGCAGGCTCACCGGTCTCCGGACGAGTCGTACCGGGACTCGGCTCGCTCCAGAATTCGGTGGATCTAGCGTATATAAATCCCACAAGCGTTCCAAGACCGGGCACGTACGCGCCGGGCGTTCTAGAATGGAAGATTCCGCTCGAGTACATGGTCATGCGGCCTGGCACGTCGTGGCACCCGTTCGCAAACGACTTCAAATCGACGCAGACCCACATGCTGGCCTCGGACGGGGCGACGCTCACGACAAGCAAGAATGGGGCCGTCATTACGCAACATGTTTCCGACCCGGGCACCGGAGATCTCAGCCCAGCAGGAATTGCGCGCGAACGCGCGCGCGCCGCAGCGTGCTCACAGCCCTGAGGGCCATGCGAACGTCGCGCAGGACGCAAGCCCGACATAACCTTTCGGGTCGTGCAACACGCCTGCAGCAGGCGGCAGTGGAGAAAAGGGCGCCGAAGCGGCTTGCGTAGCGAGAATCGGGAAGGGCACCGTATTTTGTACGGGACCTCGCCCTTGGCGTTTAAGATGGCGTAACAGAAATGATTAGACAACTCCAGGCCGGTGTACTCGCTGCAGGTCTTGTCTTCGCGAACACCATCCCAAGTGCCGGTGCCGGCTGGCCGGTGTTCGGCTACGATCCGGCGCGCAGCGGCGTAGACGGTTCGCGGCGTATTCTGACGGTACGGAATGTGGTGCGCCTGAGGTCACGGTGGCAGATCTCACTGGGAGCGATCGCCGACTCGACGCCGATCTTGCTTGAGCATATCAAGGCTGGCGGGATTTCGCGTACGATGCTATTCCAAACTGCTACGAACGGCGTAACTTTCGGCATCGACGCGCAGTCCGGGCAGATTCTTTGGCGATTTAGGACACGCGGAACCTCGCTGCGAACGGGGGGCGTTCTCGGTTTCCTGCGCAATGCAGTTTTCGGACCGAGTGTTACGACGTCGACGCCGGCCGCCGATCCCGCCGGGCGTTCGATCTATGCACCCGGGCTCGACGGCTTCGTGCACAAACTCGACGCGGCAACGGGCACGGAGTTGATCGGCCGAGGCTTTCCTGTTCGAATTACGCTCATTCCGCAAACCGAGAAAGACGCATCCGCGCTCAATCTCGCAAACGGTTATTTGTATGCAACGACGTCAGGATATAACGGCGATGCGCCGCCGTACGTTGGGCATGTCATAAGCGTACGCTTGGCAGACGGCAGCACAACCGTCTTTAATTCGCTTTGCGGCCGGGATCGAAGGTTGCCGACTCCCACGTCGTGCCCGCATTCCGGTTCGGGAATTTGGTCGAGGGGCGGCGTGGTGGTCGATCCCGACGCGTCGATGCATGGACGGATTTATGTCGCGACCGGCGACGGCGACTTCGACGCGGATTCCGGCGGTGACGATTACGGCGACTCAGTTCTCGCCCTCAACCCGGCCCTCACCAAACTGGTGGGAAGATACACACCCGCCGATTACGGTGCGCTGAGTCACCACGACGTAGATCTCGGCAGTACTTCACCTGCAATTCTGCCGCGTCAGCCGGCGAGCCGCACACCCTTGATGTTGATCCAAGGCGGAAAAGATTCGGTATTAAAGTTAGTGAACCGCTCGCCGCTTCCGGGTGTCGCGGGCGAGCTACAAAGACTCGATCTCGTTGCGCCGTTATTTTCAACTCCGGCGGTGTGGACCGAGCGGTCGAATCGGGTATGGATTTTCATGGGGTTTCCCCAAGAGGTCGATGGCTATCGCCTCGATACCGACGCGCTTGGCGAGAGCCGCCTCGTTCGTATTTGGCGTGCTGCACCGGGAAAAACGTCGGAAGAAGGCACATCGCCCGTTGTCAGCAACGGCATCGTCTTTGACGCGTTCGACGGAGCGATCTTTGCACTTGACGCACGTAACGGCCATGAATTGTGGAACAGCCGGCTTCAAAGCGCCGGTCGCACGATCGGTCCGGTGCATTGGCAGAGCCCGATCGTCGTAAACGGCTGGGTGTATTGCTCGGATCAGAACGGTGACTTGACTGCTTACGCCCTACACTAGGCTGCTGCACCGTAGAGTCGGTGGTTGAACGTTACAACCGGGCTTGCGCAACCAATCTCTTGAGATGAGCCGATAGAAAATCGACCGCCTCGGTTGCCGGCCGTTCGTCGCGTTCCCGCCGCAAGATCGCGGAGACGATGTTTTGTGCATCCTTCGACGTAAGGTAGCGTTCCTTGGCTCTGATCTCGGCAGCGGCCTCGTTGATGCGCAGCCATACGCGATTCAGCTGAGTCATAGCGAGTGCCCAGTGGCCGCAACTGCGCGTCTTTCGGTCAACATAAAGCGGCGTACCTTTACGAATCCGCAAGCACGAAACTGTTCTGCGACCAACGTCGCGTTTTCCGTGGGCACGACATAAGTCACGACCGTGCGGCCCTCATTCACCGCGATATTGTAATAGTACGCGGCATCGTCCGATATCCCGATTTCTCTAAGCCGATTCGTACCAGCGTCCTCCACGTACGGGTCGAGCGCCAATCTCATTCCCATGCCTGGCACGTTGGTGCCGTCGGATCCCGACGTCATCGGTGTCCCGCGAAATGGAACGAAGTACGTTCTTAAGCGGGCGGCCGCTTTGCCCGAACCATCGCCACCGAACAATTTTATGCGGCCGGCCTCCAGGCCAACGCATTCCGACAACGTCTTTTCGAGTTCCGCCGCGTCGGCCGTGCGCGCGATTGCGGCGACAAGAACATCCGGCATACAGTTCTCTTCCCAAGGTACGGGCGTGCGGTAAATAATTTTGCCGGACGGGGTTAGCACCTATTGTATATTCAGTATGCTCTCATATGGCGGAAATAGCAAATTCGCGGCGCGGAAACGAAAAAGGCTCAATCAAGAGCAACTACAGTGTTTTTGCGTAGGGCTTGGCAAGCTCGCGGTGAGCAACGCTGCGGCCTTCCTCGAGGTCCAGCAGGTCGGGCCACGTCAACACATCCGTGCGCGCCGGAGCGATGCGCGTGCGCATTTTCGTGAAGTGCTCGAGCGATTAGCCTTCATGAGTGCTGGTCATCCAGCGACGGCCCTTATCGATGGTTCGCGCGAGTTGCACGATCCCAAGGCGTTTCTCTCGAACGCTGCGCGGCATTGTTTTGGTGAGATCCGACGAACCGCGCAGCCCGAATTTAGTTGCAAGAAACGCAGCGCCATTTATTAAAGGGTTTTGCAATGTTTCGGCGTCGGCATTCGCTCGCTTTAAATCATCAGCTTGAACACGTCGAGCGTGATGGACGCATTGAGGAACGCATCGCCGTACGGAAAATCCTACGATTGTGCCGCGCGCGAAAACGTAGCCGCCCTAGGATTCACGGCTGCAGCTTGAAGATCGAGCCGTCGCCGGCGACGCCCCCATTTAACGTCGCTCCATAAAGCGTGCCATCGACGTCAAGCAGGGGCGCCAACTCCTCAGAGTCAGTGCTGAAGGTATGCAACACCTTCACCATCCCCGACGTACTCACGCTAAAGACTCTTCCGCTGTCGCTTGTACCACCAGTGGAGGTGGTACCATAAAGCGTGCCGTTCACATCGATCAGGGCCGCGTACGGGCGCGAGCCGTCCCAAGTTCCTTTAAAGGTGTGTAGTACGGTTTCGACACCCTGAGGCGTCATGCTAAAGATAGTCCCGTCGCCGTTCGTACCACCAACCCCGGTGGTGCCATACAGCGTCCCGTTCACGTCGATCAAGGCCGCGTACGGACACTCGCCGCCGGCGATATGATTTCCGAAGTTATGCACTATTTGCTCTACACCGGCGGGCGTAACGCTAAAGACCGTCCCTAAGCCGGCAGTGCCTCCAAAGCAGGTGGTCCCGTAAAATGTGCCGTTCACATCGATCAGGCCCGCGTACGGTAACTCGCCATCGATTCTTCTGCCCTTGAAAGCGTAGATCACGTTTTCTACGCCTGCCGGCGTAACACTAAAGACGGTCCCGCTGCCGGCCGCACCGCCCGAAGTCGTAGTACCATACAGCGTGCCGTTCACGTCGATCATGGCCGCTTGAGGACTAGCGCCATCGGTTCCGCCCTTGAAGCTGTAGATGACGTTTTCTACGCCTGCCGGTGTAATGCTAAAGACAGTCCCTTTGCCAGTCGTACCGCCGTCCGCGGTGGTGCCATACAGCGTGCCGTTTACATCGATCATGGCAGCGACCGGTGTTTGGCCATCGGTTCCGCCCTTGAAGGTGTAGATCATCTGTTCTACGCCAGCGGTTGTAACGCTAAAAACGTTTCCGTGCCCTTTTGGTCCACCCGCCGCCGTTGTCCCATAAAGTTTGCCATTGACGCTGACCAAGCCGGCCTGCGCCGAGCGACCTGATTTCTGCGTGAAGCTGTAAAGGAGCTGGTAGCCGTTGACGCCGGGCGGGTTGTTCCCGAACGCGGTTCGGTGCTGCAACATGTCTCCGGCTAATGCACCGCCTTGCACGGCGTTCGAGCGTGCAGCGGGCATCGCGCCTTGTTGCGATCCGCCGCACGCGGTCAGTACGGTTGCCGTTAATAAAGCCAGGTACGCCGTAGGTCTAAACATGACAACCCCTTTCGCGAATTGCGAATCGAGAGAATGACGCCGGCGCGACAGGTCGACGGTTCTTACGGCCTTATCACGTCAATAGAGCAGCAACTATCCTGGAAACGACAGACTTATGCCGGTACTTTTGAGCCGTTCGATGCCGGCGATGCCTCGTTCGCGTGTCTCTGCATGATCTGAAGAAACGGCTTGATGAGATCGATCGGCATCGGGAATACGATTGTCGAGTTCTGCTCGCCGCCCACTTCCGTAAGCGTTTGCAAGTAGCGTAACTGCATCGCAGCCGGATCCGTCGAGAGAATTTGAGCCGCATCGAGCAGCGTCTGCGCGGCCTGGAACTCCGCTTGTGCGTGAATGACCTTTGCGCGCCGGTCCCGCTCTGCTTCGGCTTGCTTGGCAATCGAGCGGATCATGTTTTCAGTAAGCGTCACTTCACGAATCTCGACGCTGATGACCTTGATACCCCAGCTTTCCGTCTGCACGTCCAAAGTGCTCTGAACGTCGGCGTTGAGTTCGTCGCGTTTGGCGAGCATTTCGTCGAGTTCATGCTGTCCGAGCACGGACCGAAGCGTCGTTTGCGCGAGCATATTGGTCGCACCTAGGAAATTCTCGACTTGAATGATCGCCTTCTGCGCATCGACGACACGGAAATACAGAATCGCATCGACCTTTAGCGAAACATTGTCGCGCGAGATCACGTCTTGAGCCGGTACTTCCATGACCACCGTGCGCAAATCTACTCGCACGATCTGCTGAATAAACGGAAGTATGAGGACAAGCCCCGGGCCCTTGACCGCCTGAAAACGCCCCAGGCGAAAAACGACGGCGCGTTCATATTCACGGAGAATTTTGATGCTGGAAATAATCAAAATCAGCAGAGCAAAATAGACAGGCAAGAGCGCTAGCGGTAGGAACACGGGACTCTCCTTCGCATATCTCGCCCGCGGACGGCAAAATGCGACCCGAACACCTTCCGGAGCAAGAACTGCGATATTGTTGATTGTAATGCTTTCCCGCGGTGTACGGTATCGTGAAACGCAGGGATTGCGTCCTTCCCGGCAGGGAAACAACCGCCCGTCTAAGTTACGTGCCGCTTCTGCGCGGGTTGAGGATCTTCGCAATGAGCTCCGATCGATTGCGGGATCCGGTCTTGTCGCGCATGCTCTTAATGTGATCTTGCACGGTAGACGACGTTATGTGCATTTCGTCGGCGATCTCGCTCAACGTTGCTCCCGGCAGCAGCAATGCCAGAGTCTCGAGCTCGCGCGGCGAGAGTTTAAATGCGTGAGCCGCTCTGTTGAAGACTTCGCCGCCCGGGGAGCGCTCCAATAGAACGCCGACGAATAGGCCGGTCGGGCCGGAGAGCGGCTGCGTTCGAACGGTGAGGAATGGAACCGGATGTGCAACGCCCATGATCTGAGTGGCGGGATCAGACGTCCACGCTATGACGAGGTCGCGCACGGCTTTCTCGATAATCGGGGGCAGACGCTGCGCAAGGCGGGCGCGGATCGCTGTAGGGGCTGCGTTGCGTCCTTCAGGCCCATTCCACGTAAGCACGACGTTGAGATCGCTGTCTAAAACGTGCATTATCGGCTGATCGAGCGGATCGGCCGGTATTTCGTCGTGTGAAACGTCCGCGATGGTGAGGCCGGAAAGGCGATCCGTCGACGAATCGAGCGCAAGCGCAAGCGCCTGGACTTCCACTGACGTGAACGGTCCGAGGTCCTCTTTGCGGAGCAGGCTCAACACTCCGAACTCTCTGCGCATGTCGGCGAATATTAACGTGATCCCGCTGACATAGGGCTCTTGAAACGTGCCCAGGGTCGCTGCCATTCTCGGGCCTTTTGACGTGCGTTCACGCTGCAGGAAAAACTCTTCTCGCAGGTGCTCGAACTCTTCCAGCCTGTCATCGGTCTTCTCAGAAGAAATTACCTGATCGGTGGGCCCATTGTTCTTAAAGCGCGCGAAGCTCCAGTGCGAGACGCGAACGACGCTCAATATTTCGGTAATGAGATCGCGAGCGGGATCTTCTTCCGCGAGGCTCCGGATCGCCGTCAAATCCAATTCGTCTAGAGGGACGATCTTGTTCGGTTTCAAGAATCGAACTCTCTCAATGAAGCCGGCTCGGGTCGAGGGCGCCTGCGCCGTGCCTCTCCATGATTATCACGATAGCAAGCATACCAAAGCCGTGAGAAAATAGGTATGGCCTCCTCCTGACGGCCCGGCTTTGGCGATCCGGATCTCGGCGCTCAACTAAGGCTCGATCGAGTCGAAAGCGGCACTCCGTCCCCGGTTGGGGCAAGTAAGGTAAGAAATCATGCAGCACAATAGATGTGCCGTTCTAAGCTGCGACAAGGACGTTGCGAACCTATTCAGCAAGCTGCTGCTCGAGGCGGGTTACGATTGTCCCCAACGTTCGCAAGACGTGCGCGTTACGAAGCTTCGCACGTACGATCCTCGCGTACTGGTAATCGACTTCGATCATTTCAGAAGTGATAAACTCGAGTCGATCCGCCAGCTCCGTTTTGTGTTGCCGGATTGCGCGATTGCGGTCGTATCATCGAATCTGAAGCGTAGTTGGGCCCGGCAGTGTCATATGGCCGGCGCGAACGGGGTGCTCTCCAGTGGAAGCGGCGAGCAACGTATGCTCGCCGGGCTGCGAAGCGCGGTCGGGACGGGTTGTTACACCGATCCGGACTTCGCTCCGATGCTCGGCGGAACGTAACGTGCGCAGCAGAGCTGCTGCCGACCTTCGAGCCGCCGTGTCCGGCTCCGTCAATACGCAAAAAGCGACGCCCGACAGCGCCGCTCGTACGCTCGTGGAGCATCTTTACGCGCACCGCTTCCCTCCGGTTCCCGGAGTCGATATCGGTACGGCATATCTTCTCGCTGAGGATGACGTGCGCGTCGGCGGCGATCTCATCGACGTCTATCAGTTCAACAACGGATCGGTCGCCATTTCAATTGCCGACATATCCGGTAAAGGCGCGGCCGCCGCGACTCGCGCGGCTCTCGTAAAATACGGATTACGGGCATATGTGTCCGCCGGACTAACGCCGGCCCAAGTTCTGCGAAATCTGAACCTGCTCTTTATGGAGACTTCGGCATTCGACCACGTAGATCCCAATTCGTTCGTCAGCGTCTTTTTGGGAATCATCGACCCCGAACATCGGATCATGACATATGCATCGGCCGGGCACGAAACGGCAATGCTTTTGAGTCCTGACCAACTTCCGGAATTGCTTCCGCCCACCGCGCCTATCATAGGCGTGTTTGAAGAGGCGCAAAAGCTGTTTCATCAACGGTTCGTCTATCTGCAGCCGGGCGGGACAACGCTGATCGTCGCCACCGACGGAGTCACGGAGGCTCGCGCGCTCGATCGTGAATTCGTCAAACGAGACGAGATCGTGAAATGGATCTACTCCAATCGTAATTTACCTGCCCGGCAACAGGCTGATAGACTGCTGCGGGCCACGCTGCGTTTCTGTGGCGGGCGCGCGCAGGACGACATCGCAATTGTCGCTGCGTGCTTCCGCTAAAGGCAGGCTCTAAGACTTGCTCGGCTCTTTTAGGCATTTTGACGATCGCGATTTACGCAGCCTCCGCGTCAGAGCGCTACTGGGCTATCATCCTGCTAGCCGGGTCGGGCAAAAGCTAGGCGCAACGATTCATGAACGGCGAGTACAATAACGCGGGTAGGCTCGGCGCGCCAGCTCCGCGTTCGGTGCATTTCTATCACCGGAGGCAGTCGGGCAAAAAGCACGTGCTCGCCTGTTTCTCGTCGATTCATTCGTTTGAATGCGCGCTAAAGGTCTAGCGCGTGACTGCCCCGGTGCGCGTCGGTGGTTAGCGGTCCGGGACCTCGCGTTTAGCCTCAATCGCACCGAACCGGTCCCGCGACGCAGACGTATATCATACGCAATGATGCGCGTACGGCATGCAAGACGGACGGATCTAGACAAAATCATGACGCTTGCCGGACGGCTGGCGGCATCGGTCGCCGATCCCATCCCGGAAATTTCGAAAACCAGGCTCGCGGCAGATTTGTTCGGGCCGCGCCGGTGGGGGGAATGTATCGTCGCCGCCGATGGCGCCGGCATCGCCGGTTACGCGACGTTAGCCGGTACTTTGAAGCGCACACCGGTAGCCGGCAACTCCGCATCTGCGACCTGTTCGTCGACGAACGCGCGCGCGGCGCCGGCGTCGGGCGTCTCATTTTCGCAGAGCTCGTGAGGCGGGCGCGCCGGCTACACTGTAGCGAATTGGCGTGGGAAGTTTGGCGCGAAAACGAGCGCGCCTATCGCTTCTACGAGCGAGCCGGAGCGGAGCACCGCAACGACGTCAGCCTTATGCGATTCATGGTGCAGCCCTAGCCCGCAGCTCGCGATCACCTGCATGCACCGCTAGCGAGCAGGCCAAAACGATGCCTGGCCTTCACACGCCGGCCTTGGCCTCTCCTTCGTGCTATATTTTTTTTGAGCCAATATCGAGGTGTCGTCATAGACGCTAGGCTGTCGCCGCGACTGCGGATGTTCTTCCTAGTTGCGGCCTTTTCGGTATCGATCGTTTCCTGTAGCGCTCAGTCCGTAATGCCCGGATTGCGCTTAGCAAGCACAACGCAAGGCGCTGCCGCAACGGGCTATCACATTCTCTATAGTTTCAATGGTTTTCCGTCGGACGCAAGCGGCCCGAAAGCACCCGTAGTGTCGTTGAACGGAAAGCTGTATGGAACGACCGGCGGAGGCGGCGCCGACGATGGAAAAAATCCTGTACGCATTTAACGCCGGCACCACCAAAGATGGATGCGCGCCCGCAGCAGCGCTAACCAATGTTAACGGCGTTCTTTTCGGAACCACACAAAGCGGCGGAGCCAACGGCGCCGGCACGATTTTCAGCATTACGACCGCAGGAGTCGAAAAAATCGTGCACTCGTTCAGCCCCTCGACTGAAGGTGGAACGCCGATGGCCGGCCTCGTGGTTGTAAACGGAAAACTCTACGGAACGACGAGCGTGGGCGGCTCCGCTAAAGGTGGGAAGCCGTTGGGCGGCGTCATCAACGTGAACGGAACGTTTTACGGCACCACCGAAACGGGCGGCGCGCACGCACTCGGAACAGTGTACAGCGTCACGACTTCGCGTGTGGAGAAAGTGTCTACAGCTTTAAAGCGAATCCGGATGGCGGCTTTCCAACCAGCGATCTGACAAACGTGAACGGCGTGTGTACGGTACGACGTTCGGCGGCGGCAAGTCATCCGCCGGAACCGTTTTCGCGATCGCGCCCTGATGCGCAGTGACCCGCCGTATAGTTTGCCGTAAAAAGCCCCCAGGCTATGGCTGGAAACTAACGACAAAATCTCCCTCTGATGGTACCGCAGCGCACGCTGCCAGCTTCGGAGCGAACCGGCTGCGCTTTGCTGCATCGATTGCGGCGCGGTCTAAGTTTACGTTGCCGCTGGAACTCTCTATCGCGGCGCGCGTCAGCGATCCGTTTTCGTCACCCAAACATGCACGACGACGACGATCGAACGCGGATCGACCGGCGGTTGTGTGGGCAGAGGCACGGGCGTATCCGAGTTCGCTTGGTAGATGCTGAGCTTGCGACTGCACGCGAGTTCCGCCGGCGGCGAGGGCGCGGCAGATCCGTGCGCGGCCAGAAGTACGAGGTGAAGCATTCGCGGAGGCTTCTCGCAGGCTAGCCCTTGCGCTGGACGCCCCAGCGTTTTGAACAAAGCAACCGAGCGCTTATCCACCGGCAGGACCCCTTTGGACTATGTCGGGCTAGGACCCGAGGACTTGGCGCAACCAACGGCACCCCGCTATGGTAAATGAGAGGTAGCCGTGCCGACATATCAAGCGACGTTTATGTCCGATCCTCGCAGCGTTGCGCTCGCGCGCACCGCCATCGGACGTTTTGCGCGCATTTGCGGCTTTGCGGAACCGGCCGTGTCCGATATCCGGTCGGCGGCGGGCGAGGCGCTCATCGCAGCGGCCGACCACAGCCGCTTCAAGCGCGGCGGCGGCTTTTCGGTGATGTGCGCGTTTGAAAACGACGAGTTGCGAATCGAGATTCAAGACAGCGGCACCGACCACGCGCGCCGTGAAGACAACATCTTCGGCACGATCATGATGCGATCGCTGATGACCGACGTGAGTTATTCGCGAGGCGGCACCCGCGTTCGCCTCGTCAAGCGCCTCGAAGCCGCGCCTACGGCTTAACGAGTGCGATCTTCTTATTGAGGATATTTAGCGCGGCCATCAGCTGCGCGTCGTGACCCACCTCGCCGAACCGCGCGTCGTTGTTTTCGCTCACGCTATAATCCGGTTCGATTCCTTTTAGGTTGATGTCGCGATTCTTCGGCGTTAAGTAGTGCGCCGTCGTAATCTTGATCGCAGCGCCGTCCAAGAACGGCGTGAGCGACTGCATAACGCCTTTGCCGAACGTTTTTTCTCCGACCAACACGCCGATGCCGTCGTCTTGCAGCGCGCCGGCCGTGATCTCGGAAGCGGAAGCCGTGAACCGGTTCACGAGCACGGCCATCGGTTTACGCGGCAATGCGCCGCTCGGCGAATCGATCGTCGTCGTATGGTCGTCGCGTTCTTCGATCGTCAGCAGCGGATCGCCGTTGATGAATTTCGAGCTGATGTCCAGCGCCGAATTCACGTAGCCGCCGCCGTCGTTACGCAGGTCCAGTACGTACGCGCGCACGTTGCTCTTTTCCAAACGGTCCAGCGCCAGCGAAAATTCATCCGGCGTATCTTTGCCGAACGCAAGCACCCATATATATCCGACCTGCTGGGGCAATAACTTGAAGATCACGGTCGGCGGCTGCACTTCCGATCGTGTAATGGAAAGATCGCCGAGCGGCTTGCCGTCGCGCATCGCCGTAATGTGCACGGGCGTTCCGGTTTTTCCGCGAAGCAGCTTCGTCGCGTCGTCGGTGGACAGTCCGTGAGTCGATGCACCGTCGACGCTGGTGAAAACGTCTCCCGACTGAAGTCCGGCTTTCTCTGCCGGCGTTCCTGGCACGACGTAGTAAGCGCGAATGTATTTGGTCGCTTCGTCGGGTTGAATCAGCACGCCGATTCCGGTGATTTTGTCCGGATCCAACGCCTGGTTGAACTGACGAAATTGATCCGGCGTAAAGAACGTCGTGTAGCGATCGCCGATCGCATGGGCCATGCCGTCGATCGCGTCGTACGTCAATTCGGTTTCGGACGCCCGCATCTGCGGTTCCAGCGTCTGAATCGCGGCGCTGATCTCCGCCACGTCGTCGTCGGGCTTGCCGGTATCGTGAAACAGCGGCAGCGTAATCCGTACGCCTCTCTTGTGCGCCGCGTCCGCCAATGCACCATGTGCGCCGTCCAAAAGTTTCTGCGCGTCGACTTTCGCGTAGTACGTCGTCGACAACAACTCGAAACTTCTCCGAAGATCTTCGGACGGAGCCAGAGCCACCAGCGCGGGCGTTGCTCCAATGGTCGCCGGAATCGTCAAAACAGCGATTACCGCCGTGGCTAACCGGCGTAAATACCATTGCATCAGAGAGAGAAACCTCGCTTTCACTTTCCTACTGTATCGGCATTTCGCCGCGGACGCCGCGCACCCACCCCGGGCGAGCAGGCAATCTCCCGTTAAGCTCTTTCGATCGGCCTTGAGGGCGCGCCCCAACCGGTAGTCTATACTACAGGTACGTGGACCGCAAACCGAACGAACGGGCCTCGCCCCCCTGGGAAATGCGAGCCGTGGTGGCCGCCTACGGCGCTTCGGCGCTGCTGCTGGTCGGCATGGTCTTCGCCGCGTGGCTATTTTTTGCGATTTTGTCGAGCGCGTCGCGCCAGGCAACGATGGGCGACCTTGCGTTTTCGCAACAAACGGCTCTACTGGAGCTGGTGAACCAGGAAACCGGCGTCCGGGGTTACGTTGCCACCGGCGACGCACGCTTCTTGCAGATATACTATGCTTCCGGCAGCTCGCTTCGCTCGCGCATATCGGAAGTCTCGCAGTACGGCAGCGAATTTCCCGACCTGCACGCACTCGCCGCGGCGTTCGTGTCGCATGCGCGAACCGTGCAACGCTACTTCGCGTCGGAGATCGTCCTCACGCGCAGCGGGCGGCAGCGTGCCGCGATCGCACGCTTAGCGTACGGCAAAGCACTGTTCGACGGCCTACGGCGCGCAAACGGCGCATCGCTAACCGTATACTTGCAAGAACGCACGCGGCAGCGGCGGGCCACACTGTATCTATCGCGGTTTGGAGCGATTAGCAGTTTAGCGTTCTGTTTCGTGGTCGTCGTCCTCGCGCTAGCCTACACGTTCACGCTGCGCCGCTCGCACGCATATCGCGCTTCGTCGCTGCGCGATGCACTTACCGGAGCGGGAAACCGCGGTCACGCGCTGCGCGAGATTCACGGCTTGCTGCAGCACGGAACGCGGTTCGGCATCGTCTTCATCGATCTGGACGGCTTCAAAAAAATCAACGACAACCACGGACATGCGGCCGGCGATTCGATTCTCAAGGCCGTCGTGGGCCGGCTGCAAAGCGAGCTGCGCGATCAGGATACCGTCTGCCGCCTGGGCGGCGACGAATTCGTGTGCATTGTGATGGCGCCGGACGAGCTCGAAGCGATCGCGGAGCGTCTACAACACGCGGTAAACCGTCCGTACAGTTTCAACGGAGACCATTTCGTGATCGGCAGCAGCGCGGGCTATATGCGCGCCGTTCGCGGAGTCGACGCTGCAACAATGCTCGAACGCGCCGATCGCGCAATGTATCAGGCAAAACGGCGCGGCGGCGGCGTGTGGGCGGCAAATCCCCTTATGCAGTAGTCGCGGAACGGTCGCGTCCGGCAAGCACGTGCGCCAACGCCGCGGCCTGCGCGCGAATCTCCGGAATTGCCGTCGTTTCGATGAGCGCGCCGAAACGAACGGGCCCGATTGAAAACACGCGTTGCGAAACGTTGCCGCGAGCATCGATCAACGCCCCATCGCCGGCCACTTGTACGCCAATATTCAACGGATAAGGCGCCATTAACCCGCGCTCGAGCAAATTCTGCACGAGCGGGTTTTCCAGGCGCCGGAAATCGTGCATCGGACCACTGCAGTTAATCACTCGTTGCGCGCGGATCCTCAGCGTCTCTTCTTTGCCGCGCAGCTTCACCGGAATTACGATGTGGTCATCGGACGAAATCGCATCGCCGGTTCGGCCTGCGAGCATATGCAGCGTATTGGACGCGGTCAAATCAGCTAACAAGCGCACGACTTCCGGCGCCATCCGATGGCGGTGAATGTTCCAGTAAGGAAGGACGTGCCGCAAAAAACGCCGCTGATCCGAAAGCGTCGACGTTTGCCAAAGCGCGTTGGTCGCGGGACGAACGCGCTCCATGGAAACGCGCCAATTCTCCGCTCGGTTCTTTGCACCGCGCGTCAACAGCCGCGCCGCGCCGAGCAAATCGTTTGCGTTCTCCAGTTCGGAAAATGCATCCGGCGGTGCGTCAAAGAGCCGGTGCTCGTGGGGCAGCAAACCGCGCCGGGACACCATGTAGATCGTTCCGCGATGGCCGTTGTGACGCAAACCGAGAACCGCATCCACCGAAGTCAAACCGGTTCCGATGAGGAGAACCGTGTCATCCTCGTTTTCCGGCACCAGCGCGTCCTTGTCCCATGCGGACGCAAAGTATCGCGGCGACCGCCCTTCGAGTGCGAAGCCGCGAACCGGCGCAGGCGCGGCATTTCCGCAGGCAATCACGACTGCGTCTGCGCGCACTGCGGCGCCACCGGACGAGCACACGATGGCGTCCTCGCCTTCGACGACTACGTCGACGACGGAATCTCGAACGTGCGTGAAGCGATCGCCGGCATCGCGCGCCGTTCGGCTGACAATCGATTGCAAATATTCGCCGTAAATTTGCCGCGGTACGAATGAATGCGCGCCGTACGTGGCCGGGTAGCGGTCGTCAAGCCAGCGGATGAAGTGACCCGGATCGCCGGCGAATGCGGACATTTTTCCGGCGGGAACGTTGAGCAGATGCAGCGGGCAATCGGTCGAGTACGCAACACCGGTGCCCAGCTGTGCGCGCGGTTCGAAAACGATGACTTTCGCGCTGCGTGAACGTTCCAAAAGTGCGGCCGCCAAAAGCGCCCCGCTGGCGCCGCCTCCTACGATCGCAATCGTCGAATCAGGCATCGTACTGTAATGCGGCAGGCTGTGCGAGCCACCAGCCGTCGCCTTCTTCGACGAAGCGCGTACATCGAGCTAAATCGCCGCCGTATACGTGAATGCTTCGCGCGGTTTGCGCTGCGGTGTTGCAGACGTCGTGATACTCGAGCGGCGGGATCAGCGTTCCCACGCTGCCACGTTCGCGGAGCACTGCGCGCTCGCGCAAAAAGCGATGACGCCCGCGATGGTCGCGATCGACGAGCCGGAACGACGTTTCGCACAGCGTCCCCTCGACGACGATTTCCGCGCCCCAAAGGCCACCGTGATCGTGCAGCGAGCTCTGCTGCCCCGGCCCCCACGTCATGCCGATAACGACGAAGCGGGCAAACGGGTCGCGCCACACCAGGCGGCGCGAGTAGCCGTGCGAACCGGGCGCGGCATAGAAAGCCGGGTCATCGAAAGCGCCGCCCGCGGCCAGCGTCGCCAGAGAACGAGCCAGCTCGGTGACCCGGTCGTTCTTAAAGGCGCGCGCGACGGGCGCGAAAAGACCGGCCACGTCGTGTCCGGTAGCCGAAACCGCCATTTCTTAGGGCCTCCACAGGAACCAAATTATAGCCTGAGCTACTATTCGAGTTATCGGCAGTTCGGTGGCCGGCCTGCACTTCACCTTACGGCCGGCCTAGTCATTAGCGGCTACCGGCCGGGAGGAAAAAAGTCTGGTTTGCCCGGCTTCCTTCAATAGGCTTATTTGCGTCGCTTGTCGCGGAAGGCGTCGCGCCCGTACTCGATGGCTTTCAACGCGCCCTTTACGCCGCTCGTGCCTTTGAATTCGATCTTGTGGCCCTGCTCCTCGGAGTACTCGACGAGGAAGCGGCAGATACCCTGAAGCTGGGCCTTCGGCAGGTCGTCGACGTCGTCGTACGCATCGGTAGACTGCGCCACCCCGTCCATGCGCATCGCGCAACCCAGAATTCGATCGTTTTCCTGACCGTCTTTCGATAAGTGAACGATTCCTAAGATACGCGCTTTCACCAAGCAACCGGGAAACGTCGGAACGTCGCACAAGAACAAGATGTCGAGCGGATCGCCGTCGCCGCCGCGCGTTTGCGGAATAAAACCGTAGTCGTACGGCCAGGCGAGCCCTTCGGCCAACGTTGCGCGCAGTTCCAAAGCGCCGAACTCGGGATTCAGCGCATACTTGTGCCGGGTTTTCGCCGGCGTTTCGATCACCGCGTACACCACTTTTTCGTGGCGTTCTTGCTTGCTTTCCGGATAGGTCGGCAGATCTTCGAAACGGGTTGGATTGACGTCGGCCATAAGAGTATTTACGGATTTTCCCACCAACGCGGGCATACGCTGCGCCTGTCGTTCAAAGTTCGTCGGTTACCGACGGAGCGCTTATTCCGAAGAGCACACACACTCGTGAGGCGACGGGTCTTTACGCTAGAAGCGGCACTCCGCCGCACGCTTGAGCAGCAACGCGCGGTCGCGGGAGTTTTGCGCCATCGACGCGGCGCGCTCGAATTCGGCGCGTGCTTCACTCGATCGCCCGGCTTTGAATAACAGATCGGCGCGAACGCTGGGAAGCAGATGGTAGCGTTTGAGCGACGGCTCGCCGGCAAGCCGGTCGACGATCTCCAGTCCTTGCTGCGCGCCGAACGCCATTCCTACGGCCACGGCGCGGTTCAGCTCGATCACCGGCGACGGCAAAATCTGCGCAAGCGCGTCGTAGAGCGCGGCGATGCGCTCCCAATCCGTGTCTTCCGCCGTAGCAGCGCGCGCATGACACGCCGCGATCGCCGCTTGCAATGCGTAGGGCCCTAACGCATGTCCGAAGCGCTCGGCGCGGGAGAGCGCGTTCAACCCGCGCTGAATCTGCAGCCGGTTCCATTTGCCGCGGTCTTGATCCAGCAGCAGCACCGGCTCGCCCGCCGCGTCGACACGCGCGCGCATGCGCGATGATTGGATCTCCATCAGCGCTACAAGGCCGTGCACTTCCGGTTCGCCGGGCATGAACGCCGCCAGTACGCGGCCTAAGCGCAGCGCATCTTCGACGAGCTCGGGCCGCAGCACGTCGTCCCCGGCCGTTGCAGCGTAGCCTTCATTGAATATCAGATAGATCGCCTCGAGCACCGACGCAAGGCGCGACGCGCGCTCAGATTGACCGGGCACTTCGAACGGTACGCGCGCTTCGGCAAGCGTACGTTTTGCGCGAACGATGCGCTGCGCGATCGTCGGCTCCGGCATCAGAAAAGCGCGGGCGATCTCGGCCGTCGTCAATCCGCCCAACAGCCGCAACATCAGCGCAACGCGGGCCTCCGCCGCGAGCACGGGGTGCGCCGCCACGAACATGAGGCGTAAAACGTCATCGTCTATTTCTTGGTGCACGGCGTCGAAGTCCGTCAAATCGGATGCGTCCAGGTTGCGTCCCAATTCGTCGGTCTTTTGCTCGAACGTTTTGTTGCGCCGGATCTGATCGATCGCGCGGCGCTTTGCAACCGTCATCAGCCACGCGCCCGGATTATCCGGAATCCCTTCGTTCGGCCAGCGTGTGAGCGCCGCGACGAATGCGTCTTGAGCGAGTTCTTCCGCGCGGCCGACGTCGCGCACCAAGCGCATCAAGCCGGCGATAAGCTTCGGCGACTCGATGCGCCAGATGGCGTCCAGCGTGCGGTTTGTGGGCGAGTTCACATCTCGGGCGCGGAGCTCACTTCGTGCAAATGACACGTGCCCTCACCGAAGAGATCCAGAAACCGGCGGGTGAGCGCAATCGCTTCTTCGCGGCCTGCGACTTCGAACAGCGCGTAGCCGCCGACCACTTCTTTTGCTTCGGTGAACGGCCCGTCGGTGATTTCGTACGAGCCGTTGCGCCGCGAGATCTTCATTTCGAGGGATCCGTCCATGGCGCCGCCGGTGTCCAAAAGCACGCCCTTGCTATGCAGTTCGTGGATCAGCGCGCCCATTTGTTCCATCTTTTCCGGAGTAGGCGGTTGCATCGTGGACGGATCGGCGGTGACGATCGAAAGAATCTTCATTGCAGCACCTCCCGTAGCGCGGTTTCGCGTTCGCGCAGCTCCGGCGATAGGGCCTCACCGAAATCCTCGGCTTCGAAAATCTGCCGGATTTCGATCTCGCCTTCGTCAAACGGCGCGTGCACGAAACGCTCGATCACTTCTTCCTTCGATTTCCCTTGCACGATCCAAAAGCCGGCGACGAGCTCTTTCGTTTCGGCGAACGGTCCGTCCAAAACGGCCGCTTTCCGGTTCGAAAAGCTGATTCGCGCGCCTTTCGAGCTGGCTTGGAGCCCATCGGCAGCGAGCAGCACGCCGGCCTTGGCCAGCTCTTCGTTGAACCGCCCCATCTCGTCCAGTTGCTCGGCGGTCGGCAATACGCCCGCCTCACTTTCCTTGTTCGCCTTGACCAGAACCACAAACCGCATCGCGTTCTCCTCTTGGGTGGTATCTATGAATGCGTCGAACGAAGGGGCTCTGATTCGACACACGACGGAGAATTTTTTGCCGAGCGGTTGGGGGGTGCCTTCGGAGCCGCATCGCGCAGTGCGCGCACGGCCCGTGCGATTTGCGCTTCGGTTACGGTAAGGGGCGGGGCAAAGCGGATCGTATTGCCGCCTGCCCGATTCATCAGAACGAGCGAATCGGTGCGCGCCCGATCCACGATAGCGGCGGCATCCGCGGGCGGTATCACCGGAAGGCCGGCGAGCAAACCGAGTCCGCGCGGTTGCCCGAAGATATCGGGCCGCTCATCCGCGAGTTGCCGCAATGCATCAAAGAGCACGGCGGAAACGACGTTCACGTGCCGTTCCAGATGCATTTCGTCACGCACGCGCAAATGTGCCAGCGCAGCAGCGCACGGAACGGGCGAACCGCCGAACGTGCTGCCGTGATCGCCTGGGCGCAGACCGTCCGCGAATGTTTCGCGCACCAGCATCGCGCCGATCGGAAGTCCGTTGGCAAGCGCTTTTGCCATCGTGACGACGTCAGGGGCGACGCCGAACCGTTGAAAAGCAAAGAGCGGGCCGAGACGCCCCATACCGCATTGGATCTCATCGAAGATCAGCAACGCGCCATGCTTCGAGCACAAGTCGCGTGCCGCTTGCAAAAATGCAACGTCGGCAACCATCACGCCGCTCTCGCCTTGCACCGGTTCAACGATCAGCGCCGCGACGCCGTCGTTCATCGCGGACGCGAGCGCCGGCACGTCATTGAACGGCGTTACACCAAACTCCGCGGGCATCGGGCCAAAGCCTTCCTGATACGTTTCATTCGGCGTTGCGGCAAGCGAACCGAGCGTGCGCCCATGGAATCCGCCGGAACACGACAGAATCGTCGCGCGATCGCGTTCTCCGCGTCTATACGCGAACTTTCGCGCCAGTTTTATCGCCGCTTCGTTTGCTTCGGTACCCGAATTGCAGAAAAACACGCGATCGAATCCGGAACGCGCGCAGAGCTCGCGCGCAAGCGTTTCGGACGGCTCGAACCCGAACAGGTTGCTGCAGTGGACCAGCGTTCGGGCTTGCTCCGCAACCGCATGCGCGATGGCTTCGTGCGAATGGCCCAGCGCGCAGACGGCGATCCCGCCGATCATGTCCAGATAGCGGCGCCCCGACCGGTCGATCAGTTCGCATCCCTCGCCTTTCACGAACGTCACCGGCGCGCGGTTGTAATTCGCGAGCAGCGTCACGTGCGGTAGCTCGCGTTGATTCGCACGTAGTCGCGCGACAAATCGCAACCCCAGCCCGTGGCTTCCGCAGCACCGAGCGCGAGATCCAGCCGCACCTCCACGTTCGTTTGCTCCAGCTCGCGGTGTGCTTCGGCTTCCGAAAGTACTTCGATGGCGCCGCGTTCGACCCACAACTGTCCGTTGAGATACAGCGACCAGCGGCTGGGATCCAGGCCCGCGCGCGCGGAGCCGGCTGCCGCGACGATGCGGCCCCAGTTGGGGTCCTCACCGAAGAGCGCCGTCTTTACCAGATTGCTGTTAATCACCGCCCGTGCGGTTTGACGCGCCTGCTCGGCGCTTTGCGCGCCGGTGACACGGACTGTCAGCGTCTTCGTCGCGCCTTCACCATCCGCAACCATGGCGTGCGCGAGTTCTTCGCAGACTTTACGCAGCGCCGCGACAAAGGCAGCGCCGGCTTCGTCGTTCGCCGCGGGCGCGAACGCGTAGACTGCGTCGTTCGTCGACATATCGCCGTCAACGGAGATCATATTGAACGTTTCATCCGTGCACGACCGCAACGCATCCGCGAGCGACGACTGCGACATCGGCGCATCGGTCGCTATGAATGCCAACATCGTTGCCATGTTGGGTGCGATCATCCCCGAGCCTTTGGCGATTCCGCCGACGACGAATTTCTTTCCGTCTTGATAAAACGCGTACGCAGAGAGTTTCGGGACGCGGTCGGTCGTCATGATCGCTTCGGCAGCATCGTACGCGGCCTTTCCGCCGCGCTCTAAATCCGCGCCGGCGCGTTCGAGCCCTTTCATGACGCGATCCATCGGCAGCGGAACGCCGATGACCCCGGTCGAGGCAACGATCACTGCCTGTGCCGGCATCCCGAGCAGCGCTGCGGCCTGCCGCGCAGTCGCACGGGCGTCGCGTTCGCCTCGCTCGCCCGTGCACGCGTTGGCACATCCGGAGTTGCATACGAGCGCCTGCATCGCATTACCGTTCGCCGCGAGGTGCTCTGCGCTCACCAGCAACGGCGCTGCCTTCACTTCGTTCGTCGTGATCACGCTCGCGCACACGTGCGGCGAATCGAACGCAATCAACGCGAGGTCGCGCTTCCGTTTTTTTATCCCCGCATGCACGCCCGCAAGCCGCACGGTCGGCACGGCGCCCAGGCCGCCGCGCAGCGCGACCAAACGGTGATCCGTGGCCGCTTCAGACAAGAGCACGATCGCTGACTCCTAACTCTTCGGGATATCCGTGCATCAGATTAAGATTCACCAAAGCGGCAGTCGCCGCGCCTCGGCCCAGATTGTCGATTGCACAAATCGATCGCACGACGTTCCCGTGCACCGAGACGTGAATTTCGGCGCCGTTGGTTCCGCGCATCGCGACGGGACTCGGCGATGCACCACCGCGTACGAGCCGGACGTGCGCGTTTGCGGAATACGCACGCTCGTAGGCAGCGAACACGGACGCAGCGTCGGGCTCAGCGGGTAACATCGCATACGCATTTACCAGCATGCCGCGCTCGAGCGGAACGACGTGCGGAGTGAACGTCAGCGCGGCGTCGATACCGGCAGCGCGCCACTCTTGCACGATTTCCGGCTCGTGGCGGTGCCCGTTCAATCCGTACACGCGAATTTCTCCGGAAACCTCTGCATACAGCGTATCCACGCGCGGCGTTCGCCCGGCGCCCGTTACCCCGCTCTTGGCATCGACGATTATCGCCTGCGGTTTGAACGGCGCAAGCGGCAACGTCGCCAGTAGTGTCGCCGTCGGATAGCAACCTGGATTCGCCACGAATTGCGCCTCTGCAATCTGCGCGCGGTACCGTTCGGGGAATCCGTAGACCGCGGGTGTGGGATGTAAACGGAAATCGCCCGACAGATCGACGACCTTCGCACCGCGTGCGAGAAATTCGGGCGCGATCGCTTTGGCAATTCCGTGACCGCCCGCCAGTACTACCGCATCACCGGGACGCACCCACTCGAGGGCAGCGCCCGGCGCATCGAAAGTCCGCTCCACTCCACGCAGCCGGACGGCGTGTGCGCCAAGCGGATCGCCCGTGTGACTTGCGCTTTCCAGCGCACCCAGTTCGAAATGCGGATGCGCGTGCAGTAACGCGATCATTTCGATCCCGGCATAGCCGGACGCGCCGCAGACGTGAACGCGCGTCACGTACTTACCGCTGCCATTTCCGTACGCAACTGTGCGATCGATTCCGCAACGGCTTGCGGGTTCGTGGAGCCTGCGGTCAGCTTTCCACGCACCGACGCGCGCGCAGACGGCCAATCCGGCGACGTTCCGGCCGGTTCGGCCGCGCGGATGGCTGCGCCGACACGTTCGTGCGCTTTGCGTGCGCTCACTCCGGTTGCGATCAGGGCATCGGCAACGTCGGTGGCAACGGTGTAGCCCTCGCCCGCACACGCGTTCATACGCTCGCGCACGAAGTGTACGCGCGGCAGCGAGATCGCAAACGCCTCGAGCGCGCGAATTCCGGATTCCAGAATTTCGACGACGCCGCGTTTGACGACTTGCAAATCGCGGTGATACGAAAGCGCAAGCGACGCGGTCGCCGAAAGCGCGCCGGCGTAGCGGCCGATCAGGTCGTGAGCAGTTCCACGGATCAGTTCGAACGGATCGGGATTGCGCTTCTGCGGCATTAAGCTCGATCCGGTAGATGCTTCGTCAGCCAGCCGCGCGTATCCGAAGGCGGGCGTACACCAGAGAACGATTTCCTCGCAAACGCGGGATGCATGCGAGACCGCGACGGCCACCGCATGCGCGGCATCGAGTGCGCGATCGCGGCTGCCGGTTGCGTCCATGGCATTGCGCGATGGGTGCTTAAAACCTAAACTTGCGCAGGCGGCGTTTCGATCCAGCGGGAGCGACGAACCCGCAAGTGCCGCGGACCCGAGCGGACACGATTCCATTGCGAGCGCTTCCGCAGCGTGCAAGCGCGCCGCGTCACGCGCAAACGGCTCTGCTGCCGCAACCAGCCAAAATGCCAGCAAAACCGGCTGCGCGGGCTGCCAGTGCGTCGTGCCCGCCACCAGCGTCTCCGCCGCGAGTTCGGTTTCGGCGGCGTCAAGCAACTGCGTAACGATCTGCGATGCGAGGCTGCGCGCGACACGCAAACGCGCCGCGCAGTACAGGAGCAGCGTCGTCGCGACCTGATCGTTCCGGCTGCGGCCCGCATGCAGCCACTCGCCGTCATCGGGCGCAAGCTCTCGCACGCGCGCGTCGATCGCTCCGTGAATATCTTCAGCACCGCAGGAACGTGCCCACGCTTCGAACGTTCCGGCCGAAATCTCTTCCGCTACGGCGTCAAGCGCACGCTGCAAGACTTGCGCGCGCGTCGCATCGATGATCCCGCCGCCCTCCAGCGCGTGTAGGTGCGCTTGCGAGCACGCAACGTCGAACGGCGCGAGCAGCAGATCTTCGGCGAGCGACGATGCGAATCGCAGCAATGCCTGGTCGGGGGCGGCGTCGAAGCGGCCGCCCCACTGTAGCACGTCCGTCATACGGAAACGGCCGGCGTAGTCGCGCGCGCAAGAACGTCGAGCGGAAGCCCGTGCAGCTTGATGAAACCGGCCGCGGCCTGATGATCGAACGCGTCGGCGTTTCCATAGGTGGCAAGGCCTTCCGAATAGAGCGCCGCCGGCGATCGAACGCCGGTAACGGTCGCCTGGCCGCGAAAGAGCTGCACGCGCACTTCGCCGCGGATACGCTGCGCAAACGAACCGTTGAATGCGTTCAGCGCATCCCGCAGCGGCGACATCCACAGCCCGTCGTAGACGAGTTCGGCATACCGCTGATCGCAGAGCGCTTTGAAGCGCAATTCGTCGCGCGTCAGCACGAGACGTTCCAAAGCCGCATGAGCTCGAACCAACACCGTAGAGCCCGGACACTCGTAGACTTCGCGCGACTTCATCCCGATGACGCGGTCTTCGACCAGGTCGATCCGGCCGATGCCGTGTTCTCCGGCTAACCGGTTCAACTGCGCAACCATTGCCGAACCCGTCAATTCTTGCCACACCGGAATGCCGTTTTCAAACGCGATAATGATATCATCCGGCTGCGCTCGCTGCGCGTTCGGACCCGCGGTCCACGCATACGCATCCTCCGGCGGCGAGGCCCACGGATCTTCCAACACTCCGGCTTCAATCGATCGTCCCCAGAGATTTGCGTCGATGGAATACGGCTTTTGCGCGGAGTGCGCAATCGGAATACCGTGCTCGGCCGCAAACGCGATCGCATCGGGACGCGAGAGCGGTTGCTCGCGCAGCGGCGCGCGCACGGCGAGCTGCGGATCCAGAGCGCGCACGCCGAGCTCGATCCGGACTTGATCGTTGCCTTTGCCCGTGCATCCGTGCGCAACGCTCCCCGCACCGTACGCATGCGCCGTCTCGACGAGCAGATGCGCGATGAGCGGACGCGAGAGCGCGGCCGACAGCGGATAGACGCCTTCGTACAATGCGTTGGCCTGCAGCGCTTTGAATGCGAACTCGTCGATGAAGCGTTCTTTCGCGTCGATCAGCACCGCGTCGCGGGCGCCTAAGTCGAGCGCTTTTTGTTTTAGGGCTTGCAAGGCTTGCGCCGCGCCGGCTCCGGTCGTTCCGTCGCTTTCACCCAGATCGGCGGTCAACGCGATGACGTCAAAGCCTTGCAAAATCAGGCGCTTGAGCAGCACGGACGTGTCCAAGCCGCCTGAGTAGGCGAGAACGACGAGTTCTTTCTTCACGCCGGCTCCCGAAGATCGTTGAAGCGCGCGACGACGATCGGCGTAAATTTCGCGTCCGATACGATCACCAAGATCGTATCGTCGCCGCCGATCGTGCCGATGATTTCGGGCCATTGCGCCTCGTCGATCGCCGTTGCGACCATCATAGCGCTGCCCGGCGGCGTACGCAGAACGATGAGATTGACGCTGCTCTTGACGCTCCGCACCAATTCGGCAACCAGCCGGTGCAGCCGGCTCGCATACGACTGTTCGCCTTGCGGCACGACGTATTTGAAGTGCTGTGCGCCGCCGTCTTTGATCGGAACCTTGGCTAAACCGAGTTCCTTTATATCGCGCGAAACGGTGGCTTGCGTCGCCTCGAAGCCTTGGCTTTCCAGCAACTCGGCCAGTTCGTCTTGCGATCGAACGGGACGCGTTGCAACGAGCGTAAGAATGGCTCTTTGACGCCGGTCTTTCATACGGGGAAACCCTTCAAATCGGTAAGGAGTGCAGCCAGCACGGCTTTCTGCGCGTGCATGCGGTTTTCGGCTTGATCGAACACGATGCTGCGCGCACCGTCGATCACCGAGGGCGAAACTTCCTCGCCGCGATGCGCGGGAAGGCAGTGCATGAACACCGCGTGAGCCGCGGCATGTTCGAAAATCTCGTCGGTCACACGGAAGGGCGCGAGTACGGCGCGATTGCGTTCGGTCTCCGCCTCCTCGCCCATCGACGTCCAAACGTCGGTGTAGATTGCATCGACTCCGCGCACCGCCCGCACCGCGTTGGCGAACGCTCGCGCAGAACCGCCCGATTCTTCGCCCAACGCGTTCAAGTGAGCCAAAAACGTTTCGGACGGACGGTGTGAGAGTGGTGAGGCGAAATGCACCGTCGCGCCGCAGAGCACGGCCGCTTGCGCGAGCGAGGCGGCGACGTTATTGCTCGCATCGCCGAGAAACGCGATACGCAAGTCCTTCAACACGCCGAACCGTTCGACGAGCGTCAGCATGTCGGCCAGCGCTTGACATGGATGCGCCGCTGCCGAAAGCGCGTTGATCACGGGGACCATCGCGGCGGCAGCAAAGCGCTGCAGCGGCTCGTGCGCATGCGTGCGGATCGCAATCACGTCGGCATAACGCGAAAGAACGCGTGCGGCGTCTTCAGGCGTTTCGCGCGAACCGATCGCAAATTCGCCGCCCTGCGCAAAAATGACGTGTCCGCCGAGCTGCGTCATTGCGACTTCAAACGAAACGCGCGTGCGCAAACTCGGCTTCTCGAAAAGCATCGCGAGCGTCTTGCCGCGCAGCACGTGCGACTGCTCCGCGAGCGGACGGCGCTTGAAATACGCCGCGAGCGAGAGAATGAGCGCGAGATCTTTGGACGCGAGCTCGTCGACGCTGAGCAGGTGCCGTCCGAATAGCCCGGGGGCTGGCGCGAGTGCGTACATTGTTGTATATTTATGCACACTATGCATACAATTGCAAGGGCTTCCCGATGCGTTTGGTAGTGAAGCACGGCGGCAACGCCGCCGGCCCCGGCGCGGACGCGGCGCTCATCGCCGAACTCGCGCAGTTGCATGCCGACGGGCACGATGTCGTGCTGGTTCACGGCGGCGGCCCCGAAATCGACGCGGCGCTGGCAGAAGCCGGCGTGGTGACCGAACGCGTTGACGGTCTACGCGTCACCGATGCCGCTGCGCTTTCCGTGGTTGAAGCCGTTCTGTGCGCGAGCGCAAATAAGCGGCTCGTTCGCGCGTGCCTGACTGGCGGCGTGCCGGCCATCGGAATCAGCGGCCAGGACGGCGGTCTATTGCGCGCTCGGCGTGCGCGAACCGCGTCGGGCGCGGACCTGGGATTCGTGGGCGAGATCGTTTCCGTCGATCCGGCGCCGTTGCTCGCGCTATTTGCGGGCGGCTACGTTCCCGTCGTCGCTCCGCTCGCGACCGGCGAAAGCGCGGAATGCGCATACAACGTAAATGCCGATACGGCGGCGGGCGCGATCGCTTCCGCACTTCTCGCGGATGCCTTCATCACGCTCACCAACGTCGATCGCGTGCTCGCCGATCGCCTCGATCCCGGATCGGCACTCGAGAGAATTTCGGTGAGCGACGCACATCGTTTTGCAGCCTCTGCTTCATGCGAGGGCGGTATGAAACCGAAGATCTTGGCCGCCGCGAAAGCCGTTGCGGGCGGAGCGAAACACGCGTTCATTTGCGCAGCCAAGCCGCGCGCGATCCAGTTGGCGCTTGCCGGCGAGGCGACGATTATCGCGTAACGTTGGCCGTGCGCGACGCTATAGTGCAGGGAGCCGGGTTCCCTTCCGGAAGGCACGATGTTGGCTATGCTTCGCTCCAGCATCTCAACCCCGGCGGGACCGATGTATGCAGCCGTTGCCGATGACGGCGTGCTGGAAGAGCTCTGGCTGCCCAATCGCCGCAAGGACTGGACCGCCAAATTGGGATCGACGCAAGCAGCCGATGCATTCGAAAGGCTCACGCGGCAACTGGATGAGTATTTTCGCGGCCGCCGGCGCGTGTTCGACATTCCGATGCGAACCGCGGGCAGTCAGTTCGAGGCATCGGTCTGGCACCGGTTGCAGCGTATTCCGTACGGGTGCACGATTTCGTACGGAGAGATCGCGCGGGATTTGGGGTTACAAAACGGTGCTCGCGCGGTTGGACGCGCCAACGGGGCAAATCCGATTCCGATACTCATTCCGTGTCACCGTGTAATCGGGGCGGACGGCTCGCTCGTCGGGTTTGGCGGTGGGATCCGGCTCAAGCGCTATTTGCTGGAGCTGGAGGGCGCGATCGAGCCGCCGCTGCGTCTGCTCTAGATTATCCTTGACTGACCCGGTACGAAATCATCCACGTGATGCCGAACTTGTCGTGCAGCATGCCGAACTTCTCGGCAAAAAACGTCTTTTCCATCGGCATCGTCACTTCGCCGCCTTCGGACAGTTTTGCGAATGCGGCGCCGGCTTGTGATTCGCTGTCGGTTTCAACCGAAATCGCGAAGTTATTTCCGGGGTTTCCGGCGCGTCCCGGCGGTGCATCCATGCATGCAACCTCTCCAAGCGGCGACGTGAGCGATCCGTACATGACTTTGTCGTTCCAGGTTGGGTCGACCGGCTGTCCCGGCGGCGCATCTTTGTACCGCGCGATCTGGACGTTGCCGCCGAGCGCGTTGCGATAATGCTCGAGCGCTTCTTCGGCGCTCCCGGTAAAGTACAGACAAGGATGAAGCGGCATCCGAAATTTCTCCTTACGTTGGGTTATTTGGTGAACAGTGGCGCAAGAGTTGTCCGGTGATGATACGCGAGAACGGTCCACAGTGTGAGCACCACCAGCGGAACGGCGATCGTCTGCGGCTGCATGCTTATGTGAAATGCCAGGATGTTGGCAATGACCGCGCCGAGCATCGTCAAGGCGAGCGTTACGAAGCGGTTCGAAAGCAGCAGTAAACCGGAAAGCAGCTCCACGCCGTCCACGAACTGGACCCAGTGCGAGCGGAAGAATACGTCTTGAAATTGGCCGGCCAGTCCCGGTTGCGCGGGCGGTGCGGTGACGAACAGAAACACGAATCCGCTCACGCCTGCCATCAGGAAAACCAACCCGAGGACGATGCGCACCGACGCGAGTCCTGCGGATTGCAGCCTTTCACCGTTCGAACGGCGCGTTGCTTGGATGAACCCCGTGTTAACGCTCATTTCTTACTCCTCATGGGCCCGGCGGCGCTCCGCCGCAACCCAATAATAGCATAGTGTACTTGCCTTTTGCAAGTACTATTTTAAATAAAAACCCATACGGCGGAGCGGATCTCTCTTGACAACGAACTGCGCGTCGTGCATCATAACGAAAACATTTCGTATTGCTTCGCAAGCCGGTGCGCCGAGGGTGGCACCGGCTTTTTGCTTTCAAAGGAGCGTTTTTGCGATGCGTGCACGCGCCGCATGGTGTGGTATCTTTTTGCTGCTGGGTTGCGCTAGTGCGTATGGAACGCCGGCGGAAAGCCGCGCGTCCTGGACTACACCCCATGTCCTCGTAATTTCCGACGCCGGCGATCCCAACACGCTGAATCCGCACTTCGGCCAGTCGGCACCGGTCGCGAATTTATCCGAACTGACGATGGCGTGGCTCGTGCGTTGGGACACGCATAACCGCCCGTATCCGGAGCTCGCCACACAGATCCCGACGCGCGAGAACGGAGGCATCGGCGCCGACGGCCTGACGATCACCTATCACCTTCGCAAAGGCGTGCGGTGGTCGGACGGTGCGCCGTTTACCGCCGACGACGTTGCGTTCACGACGAACGTCATCAACAATCCGGCGAATAACGAGGCGGCGCGGTTTACGCAGATCGCCAAGATCGAAGAGCCCGACAAATACACGATCGTGTATCGCCTAAAACATCCGTACTCGACGTTTCTAGAGTCGTTCTTTTCGAGTTGCTGCGCGAATCCCAGCATATTGCCGAAGCATTTGCTCGCGAAGTATTCGAACATCAACCACGTTCGGTACAACGATCTGCCGGTTGGAATCGGACCGTTTCGCTTCGCCCGGTGGGATCGCGGAAAGCAGGTTGTCCTCGTCGCGAACCCGCTGTACTGGCGGGGGCGCCCGAAGCTGAACAAAATTGTCTACAAGGTCGTGCCCACCCGCGATGCGCTACTGCAAGCACTGTCGTCGCACGAGGTCGATATGTGGTATCAGTTCAGCGGCGCCTATCTGCGGCGGATCCAGGCGCTGTCAGGCTATACCATCGCGCGGCAGCCGAGTTATGCGTACAATCATCTCGACTTCAATCTCGCGCGACCGGCGCTTGCCGACCCGGCTGTAAGAACAGCGCTGCGTCTTGCACTCGATCGCAAGATTATCGTTCGCGACGTCGCCAACGGAATCGGCATCGTTCAAGATTCCGCGCTACCGGTGAGCGCGCCGTACTACAGCGATCTTGGAACGACCGCGTACGATCCGGCGCGAGCGAACGCGATCTTGGACGGTGCCGGCTGGAATAGGATAAACGGCGGCATTCGATCGAAGCGCGGAGCGATGCTGCGGCTCACCGTCGCGCTTGGCGCCGGCCAAGGAGACACGGATAAGGAAGTCGCCCTGGTGGCTGAACAGTGGCGCCGCATCGGTGTCGACGTTCGCGTTCGACACTATCCCAGCGCTCTGATGTTTGCGCCCGCTGCGCAGGGCGGCATTCTTTACGGCAACGACTGGGACGTCACGCTCTTTGCGTGGGCTGCCGACCCGATGGGCGATTTTTCTGCGATCTACGGCTGCGATGCGTTCCCGCCGGCCGGGCAAAACAACGTCCGCTGGTGCAACCGAGGTGCGCAGCACGCAATGGACGCGCTTTTCGCGCACTATCGCCAATCTGAGCGAACCGCCGATGTGCGAGCACTCATGCAGCAATTCGTGCACGACGTGCCGTCCATCGTGTTCGCGGTACGTGAAGACTTATTCGCCTACAACCGCGATCTCAAGAACTACCACCCGAATAACGTTACGCCGTTCGATAACATGATGGACGTGGATATTTGAAGCGGCACGGCGCCGTTGCCTTATCGCGTTTCGATGAGACCGCGGCGCCGTGCGAGCCGAATGGCCTGATCTTTGCCGCTGCACCCGAACTTCGAGATAATCGACCGGATGTGCGTACGGATCGTGTTGACGCTATTCTTGGTTTCGGTTGCGATTTCTTTGGGAGCCGCACCGTTAGCAAGCAGATGAAGCACTTCTAATTCTCGCGGCGTAAGGCGCACGGAGTTGGATTCCATTCCATGCAGCGCCTCGCTTACGGCATTCAGCGCCAGTGCAATGCCGCCGAAGTTCGACTGACGCAGAACCGACAGATATTCGTCGACCGAGCCGAGCGCGGCGCCGCGAGAAAAATCGCGAGCTATCGCGCCGGCCATCCGGTTCAGCGCACAAGAAGAAGGCCACACGTGCTTGACGGAACTGCGCGGCCGCGTTCGGTTGACGAGCGCCTCTGCAACGTCCAGCAAGCCGGCCGCTAGTTCTGCATACCGGCGCGATCGCACATCGAGTTCGGCGCGGTCTGCACCGGCAGATTCGAGCAGACGGCAAGCGTCTTTTTTTCCATTGTCGAGCAAAGCCGCCATTGCGGCGAACGACTTGTTGACGATGCGGTCTTCGGCAAAACGAGCCGAGACTGCACGTTCGAACAGTCCGCGCGCGGCATCAAATCGGTGCTGCCACATTGCGCGAAGCGCTTGTGCCTGCACGACCATTTCGCGCAGGCGTGGGTCGTCGTCGACAAATCCGTTTTCGAATGTTTGCAGAAAGGCGTCTGTGCGCTGCACGTCGCCCATCTGCGCGGCGAAAGCGGCGTGCGCGGCGAGCGTTCCGCGCACCACGAATGGATTACCGGCTTTCGCGCCGGCGTCCGCCTCACGTTCGGTAAAGTGCATGGCTTTGGCAAGATCGGCTTCGTAGAGATAGGCAACGGTTCCCGAAACTGCATGGGCGGATGCGGCCAACTTCATCAGACCCTGGTCCGCCGCAAGGCCGGCGGAACGTGCACTCAACCGAGCGGCGCGAGAACCGTCACCCGCAGCAAATGCGGCAAAGCCCAGGCGCTGCATGATTTTTGCGCGGGCGATGTCGGATTCGACCGTGTGGCAAAAGATTTCCGCTTCGGCCACGTACCGGTCGTATTTTTCGCGCGGGCCGAACGATGCATACGCGCATACGAGCACCGACAACAACTCGCCGCGCAATTGATACGCGAGGCTTGCGTCAAAAGCAACCGGCTCCAAGATATCGACAGGACTTTTCAGCAAACTAAACAGCACCAAACTTTGGCGGAGTATCAGAAAGGCGCGCAACGCGCGATCGTCGCAGCGCCGTATCGCACGTTCCAAGAGCGCGGCCGCGCGTTCGAAACGTCCCCCGTCTGATTCCAAGCGCGCTGTAAGGCCTAAGAGCAGCGGCTCGTCTTGGCGAGCGCCGGTGGGTAGCACGTTCAGTGCTTTTCGAATCTCGTCTCCATAGCCGCAATCGATAAACGAAAAGCCCCAATCGGTTAGAATTCCAAAAATCTCTTCGCAAAACCGGCCCTCGACGGACATCCGAAGCGCATCCAGCGTTCGCCCGCAGCCGGCGAGCGCAGCAGCAGCCAGCCGCCGCTGTCCGTCGCAAAACGCTTCACCGCGCAGCAGCAGCCTGTCGATCAAAAAATCACGAAACAGATCGTGGCAGCGGTACGTGCCATCGCGTTCTTGTGACAGAAAAGCCGCGCGCCGGTGCAAATCTTCCAACGTCGAGCGCGCCCCTGCAAATCCCGCTCGCTCCAGTACTTCTACGTCGAATTCCGGGAGCAGCGCGCCGAACGTCAGCAGCGTCTTGGCATCGTCATTCAGATTCGAGTACACCTGATCCGCCAAGTACTGGAACGTAAGCCGCCGCGTCGATGCAGCGGCACGCTCGAGGTCGGACGACGTTTCCGTTGCACAAACGGCAAAACGAAATGCCGTAGGCCAACCGCCTGTCAAACGGTGAAGCTGGGCTACGGTCTCCTGCGGCAAGCCGGGACTTGCAGTAGAAGCAATCTCCACCGCTTCATCCAGTTTCAACGCCAATTCGGCATCGGTCAGCGGGAGATCGGTATATCCGTAAGCTAGCCACGAGGCAACTGGAATATTCCGCAGCGAACGCGCCGAAAATATCCATCGAATACTATCTCGAGTCAGATCGACCAGCGATGCGAGCAGCGCGACGCTCTGCGGATCGTCGTCGATCAGCTGGACGTCGTCAATCGCGATGATGCCGGTGAAATCCGCAAGATGCCCGCGAAACCAATTTGCCAGGGACTGCGGCGATGACGGTGCGCGTTGAAGGTTTGCAAGCGCGTCTGCAATCGTGCACTGCGCCATTGGTGCGATACCGCTCAAAGCGGCCGCTAAACCGTGCGCAAAACCCACCAGCGACTCGTGTTGCGGCCGTAACGCGAAGTAGACGTGCGGCTCGCCGGCCTCGGCAAGGAAGTGCTGCAATGCGGTCGTCTTACCATAGCCGGCGGGCGCGATGAGAAAGGCGACCCGTCGCGATGCTGCCGAGGCAAGACGTTGCGCGACCCGCGCGCGCGTCACGGTTACGACTTGCAGACGACGTGTCCCAATTGCGGCGGCACCGGACGTTGCGTGATGAACCGCGCGCGCCGGACCAGATACGGCCACTGGTTGGCGGGATCGATTTTCCAAAAGTTCGGCGGATTATCGGCAAGGGCCAGTGCGTTGTAAACCGCAAACGCACGGTCGATGCCGAAGTAGGTTTTTAGATCGTCGTCGGCGGCGAGGTACTCGTATCCCTGATAGCCCGCCGGTTTGGAAATATTCCAGCGGTACACTTTGCCTGCCACGACGGCGCGCATGATCGTCCGCTCCGGATCCACGGGTGCCGGCATCGCCCTCGATACATCGTAATACGCTTTATCGTATTCGCGGAAAAATATTTGCGCCATGTTCCCGCGCTTATGATCCAAATTGTAATTCAGGATTCCGGTGTACGTCGTTATCGATGAATCGTCCGTTGTCGCGTCAGGCGTAGTGCCGACGTCTCCCGGACCGACGAGCGCACCCGAAAAGCCGGGCTCTTGGATGTATGTGACGTGAAATCTCTGATTATGGCCAAGGTTAGAATCCAAAATCGCAATATTCAACAGCGGAGGATTGGAAAGCAGAGCGTCGTTTACGGACGCATAGGTGACGGCACGCTCCGGAGTCGGCCACGGATCCGGGCCACCCGGCGCGGTGACTACGCAAGACGGCAAACCACCGCGCTGAAATGTCGAGGACGCCCCGGATGGGACGCTGCTCGAAGTGGACGTCGAGTTCGAACAGGCGGCAATAGCTAAGCACCCCGCGACTATAGCGATCGAAAAAGCGCAACGCCTGTACAACACCAGCATCCCCTCCGCGTTCGGAGTGTCGATATTGGCGCGCAGCGGGCTCGCGGCCTTGCACCGCGACTAGTCAATATTGCGTATTCCCATGGTCCGCTTTGCTGCTCTACGCTTTGAACGTGGTCTCTGCGGATGGAATGCCGTTCCCGGCCGCCCTCGTCGAGTACGTTCGGGAGTTAGCGGATGAGTTCGGTCAGCGGCTAGGTGCAGTGGCGCTGTGCGACACGACGACACTGTTGGTCCTTATCGAGGACGGCCGAAAACAGCGGCGGCGAGCATACCGGGGTGGGCGAAGGTTCGACGTGCACGTTTGGCCGTTATCGCGGGCTCAAGCGGACATAGCGCATGGAAGTCTCCCGATCGCACGGGACGCCGTCGCGATTGCGCTACCGATCTACGATCCGCGTTCCATACTGACGGCTCTTCGAGAAAGTGCCGCCGGCAGCGCCTCCTAAGTATTGCCAGGCTCCCCGGGACCTCGATGCACGGGCGCTCGTCGCCGCACGGCCCCGTCACGAGCGGTCACAAACGCGCTTGGATCTCGCTTAAAAGCACTATGCCGGCAAAGGCGGAATGACTCGGTCCCCTCCGCTGAGTAAAGAACGCCCGAGAGAGGTGCCTTCGATGTCCGTTCGTGCGATGTGCCTTGCCGCAATTGCGGCGTTCTTGTTAGCCGCATGCGCCGGCGGTTCGACGCCGGGTCCGTTGTCGGCAGTTCCGACCGGACCGCTTGCGCAGCAGCGTACGACCGGCGGCGAGGCGCCGATGCCGTTCGTCGAACTCGCAAACCTGGATTATAGCAACGGGACGATTACCGTTTACCACGTTCGCAACGGCGCCGCCAAAGAGTTCGCACGGTTTACGCCTTCCGGTTCCGGTGCACAAGGCTTGGCGATCGACACTCAGGGTCTGATCTACACGACGATTACTTCGGGACAAGGCAAGCCATGCGACACGTGTATCGCCGTGTACGCGCCCGACGGCCGTCTCGTCGCGACGCAGTCCGCACCGATTCTTCCGGGCGCAAAAAATGCACCATTCCTTACCGACGTTTCCGTCGACAAGTACGACGATATTTACGTCAGCGACTTTGGGCAACAGGCGGTGTACTTTTATCCCGGCCTCACGTCGATCGCAGCACCGCCGACGATCGTTGCGCAAAACTCGCCGAACGCGGCCTCCGTGCTTGCCATGCCGAACGGCAACAGGGTGTTCGTTTCGGGCGGATGCGGTTTTGCCAGCGTGCGGCCGTACACGGCGTCGGGCTTCCGTCAGTATCAACCCGGCTCGTGTTTCGGCATCGGAACCATTGCTCTGATCGGCGCCGCAGCCGACGATACTCAGGATATTCTGACGCCGATTGACGGAGCGCCGGGGCTAGTGTCGATATCGTCGCCCGCCGGCGGCAGATTTTTTGCCGTGCCGGATCCGTTAGGATCGATTTCGGGAATTGCGTTGTCCGGCGACGGCGAGACCGCGTACGTAGCCGATCACCACAACGAATCCGTCTACGTTTACGCGCGGCCCGCGAAGGGCTGGCTGCAAAGCGGACGCCCCAAACTCTTGCAGACGTTCACCGGTTTCAAAAACCTCGACATCATCGCAGCCAAACCGTAGGCGTCGGCAAAGGATCAAATAACCGGCCGCGCATAGCTCGCGGACGCGTGAGCCCGCTGATACGTTTCCCACGCCAAGGCTAAACGGCGAATTCCTTCGTCAATCTCGCCGGCGGGTGCGACGCACGACAGCCGAAGGTGCTGCGTGTGTCTGCCGTCGACCGAAAACGCCGACCCCGGAACCACATTGACACCATGACGCAGCGCGATTTGCGAAAATTGCTCGGCGTTTCCCCACGGCAACTCGATCCAGAGCGATAGTCCGCCGCGCGGCTGTTCCCACTTCCACGACGGCAGCAGCTCGCGCAATCCGCGCGCCGCTCGCGCAAAGCTGGCTCCCAGCTCCTTGCTTCGCAGCGTTTTGGCTCGTTCGGCCAGCGGCAACAATTTTGACGTCAACAGTTGAGAAATCAACGAACTGCCGAGATCGTTCGCCGACTTCAGGCGCCCGATGCGCACGATCAGCGAACGCGGCGCTCGTGCCCAGCCGATGCGCAGTCCGCCCCAAAACAGCTTGTCAGCCGAACCCACGGTAATCACGATACCGTTCGTGTCGAGCTTCGCCAGCGGCGGCGGCAGCGAATCGCCGAGCGAAAAATCCACCATCGCCAGGTCGTCGATGATCGGTACGTGCAGCCGCGCGCAGATCTCCAGCAACGCCCTGCGGCGCGGCAACGAGAGTACGGCGCCGGTGGGATTGTGAAACGACGAAGTGACGTAGAGCAGTTGCGGATGGCGGCGCGTGAGCCGCTCCTGCAAACGATCGATCGCGATGCCGTCGCTGTCGACGTCGAGCGGTACCAGGTCGAAGCGGCCTTGGTGAAAGGCATCGAGCGCGCCGGGGTTCGTTGGATTTTCCACGGCGATCGCATCGCCCGGACGCGCCAGCAAGCGTGCCGTGAGCGTAATCGCTTGCTGCGAACCGGTCGTGACCAGTACATCGTCCGCGTGCGTCGGCAATCCACGGCGCATGAAATCGCCGGCGATCGATTCGCGCAATTCCGGCAATCCCAGAGGCAGGTAGCCGTGGTAGCGCGCCATCAGCGCAGCGATATCGTCGCCGCTTTGGCTAAGGGTATCGAAAATCAACGGTGACGCCGGCAACGCCGCAAGCGTCAAGTCGATGATCCCGCGTTTGTCTCCGATCAGTTTCGAATACAAGACCGCGTCGCCGTCATCGCTCGGCATGTGAAAAACGTCGCCGTCCGAAGCGGGGCGTTGGGTTCGCGTGCCGCTTCCCTCGCGGCTTGCAAGCCAGCCTTCAGATTTCAACAACGCGTACGCCGCGACCACAGTGCGGCGGCTCACCGCCAGTTCCTCGGCGAACGCACGTTCCGACGGCATTCGTTCACCAACCGGCACGACGCCGCGTTCGATCGCAGCCGCAATCGAGGCAGCGAGGCGCCGGTACAGCGGTCCCGTTCCGGTCGACCAGTCACCGATCAGGGTACGAAATTTTTGCGCCAAAAGAGTCCAAGTTGAGCGAAAGTGGTACTCGCGCGCACGTACGCAACGCGCTAGACTGCAAATGTGTCCGCTGCTGTTTCCGCCGTAGCAACTGCTCTTCCTACGATTGACGACGTGTATCGCGCGTCGCTGCGGTTGCGGGATCATCTGCAACCGACGCCGCTCGTACCGCTGGAAGGCGTCTCGCGCACGCTCGGAATCGACGTTTGGGCAAAGCTCGATACGTTATTGCCGACGCGCGCTTTCAAAGTGCGCGGCGGGCTGAACTGGATGAGCGTGCACGCGCCGGAGGTTCGCACCTGCGGCGTCATAACGGCCTCTACCGGAAACCATGGGCAGTCGATCGCATACGCGGCGCAGCGTTTCGGCGTTGCAGCGACGATTTTCATGCCGCGCGATCCGAACCCGGCAAAGGTTGCAGCGATCGAATCCTACGGCGGGCACGTACGTTTGTGCGGCACGGACATGGCGGAAAGCGCTGCAGTTGCGCGTGAAGAGGCCGAACGCACGGGCGCACGCTTCATCTCTTCGGGCAACGATCTGCAGCTCATTGCCGGCGTGGCGACGTCGACCCTGGAGGCACTGCAAACACGCAGTTTCGACGCCGTGATCGTTCCCGCGGGCAGCGGCTCGAATGCGGCGGGCGCGTGCATCGTCGCGGGAGCGCTGAGTGAGCAAACCGCAATTATCGCCGTTCAAAGCAGCGGCGCGCCGGCGGCACACGACGCGTTCATCAGCCGAAAGTCCGTTCGATACGACGACCAGTCCACACTCGCCGAAGGCATGGCGACACGCGAGTCGTACGCGATGCCGCAAGCATTGATGGCGGAACGCTTGAAGTCGTTCGGTTTGGTTCGCGATCGCGAGCTGCTGGATGCGCTCGCGCTGCTCGTTGAACGCGACCGGCACATCGTCGAACTCTCAACGGTAGCGGGCTTGGCATGGCTCATTCGTGAGCGGCGCCGTATGGAAAATAAACGCGTGCTGCTGCCCTTTACGGGCGCGAACCTCGAAGCCGGCGTGATGCTGAGTTTGCGGCACCGCGTGATCGTTGAAAGTTCGTGATTACAGGGCCTTAACGGAGCCGGCAGGCGCGGGAGCGAACGCCGATGCGCGATGGTCGTTCATCTGATCGACGGAACGTACGAGCTGTTTCGACACTTTTACGGCCTGCGCCGCGCAGCCGGCAGCAAGGGCTCCCGTTTCGGCGCGGTCGCCGGCGTGTTGAATACCGTCTTGCAGATGATTTCCGACGGAGCCACGCACGCCGGCGTTGCGACCGATCACATCATCGAATCTTTTCGTAACGGACTTTGGGACGGGTACAAGACCGGTGCGGGTGTCGATCCGGCGCTGCTCGCGCAATTCTGGCCGCTCGAGGACGCGTTGCGCGCCATGGGCGTCGCGGTATGGGCGATGGTCGATCTGGAAGCCGACGATGCGCTGGCCTCCGCGACGGAGATCGCTTCGCGCGATCCGCGCGTTGAAAAGATTTGTATTTGGACGCCGGACAAAGATCTCTCGCAGTGCGTTTCCGGAGATCGCATCGTGCAAGTAGATCGACGCAGCAACGCCATTCGCAATGCTGCAGCCGTCCGAGCGAAATTCGGCGTCGATCCGCAGTTCATTCCGGACTACTTGGCACTGGTCGGCGATGCTTCCGACGGCTATCCCGGCGTAAAGGGCATCGGAGCAAAGGGGGCGGCGACTCTCATCGTGCGCTACGGAAAAATCGAAGATTTTCCGCCGCAAGTATTGGGCGAGCACCGCGCGCTCGCCCTACTGTTCAAAAACCTGGCTACGCTTCGTACCGACGCCAGACTTTTTGAGAACGTCGACGAGCTGCGATGGCGCGGACCAACCGCAGAATTTGCAGCGGTCTGCGACCGCCTTGGCATCCCGGATATTTGCGCGCGTGCGTCGACCCTCTTTACGCGGCTAGGCAGCAGCTTGCGCTAAACGCGCGGGAACCACTTCGTCCGCGCCGATCTCCCGCTCGCAAAATCGTTAGGGGGCCCCCGCCATCTCAGGCGCGCGGCCGTAATAAACCGGCCAGGGCGGACGCAGCGCGTGAAATTTCCTCGTCGCTGCCGTTCGTGAACCCTAACACAAAGCCCTGACAATCACGACGGCGCAAGCAAAGGCTGGAAAGTGTGACCAGTCGCTGATGATCGTCGATCGATGACAAGGAACGGTCATTGAAACGCCTTTTTGCCATGAGTGCTACGTGCAGACCGGTCGACGCGGGGCCAAGTTCAAAACCGCGCGACGTAAGATCGCGCAACGCTTCGATCAGGATCAGCCGGCGCCGATCGTACATGACGTTCATTCGACGTAGATGCCGTGCAAGATAGCCTCGCGCGATAAAGGTGGCGGCCGTCGCCTGAAGGTGAATGGCGGCACCCAGGCTCGAGGCCGCTCGCGCCAACCGAAACGCACGCGCCAAGTGCGGTGGAGCAATTACATAGCCAAGGCGAATGCCGGGTGCAAGTGTCTTGCTGAAGCTGCCGATGTACACGACTCGCTCTTCGCGGTCCAGGCTCTGCAAAGCGGGGAGCGGACGGGCCTTCGATGTGAATTCGCTATCATAATCGTCCTCGATGATATATGCGCTCTGTTTTTTCGCCCAATCCAGAAGCGCCAGCCGCCGCGTGAGCGGCAGCGTTCCGCCGAGTGGAAACTGGTGGGTCGGTGTGACGAATGCGAACCGCACTTTCGAAGGCAATCGATCGACATCGAGTCCTTCGCGATCGACGGAAACCGCTCGCAGTTTGAGACCTCGTGCTTCGAATGCCGCTCGCGCGAGCGCGTAGCATGGATCTTCGATGGCGATCGCGTCGCCGGCTGCAGCGAGCACCGTGGCTGCAAGGTGCATGCCGGCTTGTGCGCCCTCGACCACAACGATCTGCTGAGGCTGCGCGGCAATCCCTCGAAATTGTTGGACGTGGAGCGCAATTGCTTGGGCTAAGGACGGCAAACCGTTTGCGGGACTATATCCGAGCTCGCCATCATAAATGTCTAGCGCTTCCCGGGCCGATCGGATCCATGCGGCTCGGGGAAACGCTGCCAGATCCGGCATTCCGGGGCGGAGCGGTCCTTGTCCGGCGGCGGCTTCGAACAACGAGCGCAGCGGCGAGAACGCTTCGGCACTTTTTACTTGCGGCGTACGCAATAGCGGCCGCGGAGCCGATCGCTTCATCGGCGCCGACGTAACATATGTGCCCGAACCGCTTCGCGCTTCGAAATATCCCTCCGCGATCAGTTGCTCGAAGGCAACAGCAACGGTGTTGCGTCCCAGCCCGAGCCGCTTTGCCAACTGCCGCGTGCCGAGCATTCGCGTGCCGGCAGGCAACGTACCGCGTTCGATCGCGCCGCGCAGCCGGCGGACGAGCTGCGATGCAAGCGGCTCGCCCGTCGAGCGATCCGGGAAGAGCGGCTCGAGGTTAAGCGGCTCCCTCATATTGGCCTTAAGTGGCACGTTACAGGGAGCCGCTCCTGCTAGTACAATGCGGCCATGACTACGCCGCTTTTATCGCTCACCATTGCGCTGCTCGCAACGACTGCCGTATCGCCATCGAACCAGAATACCACGAGGGCGCAGCACGATTTCGATTACCAGTTTGGAACCTGGAACGTGCACGTGAGGCGCTTCGTGCCCGCGGAAAAACGCTGGGTAACCTACACCGGCACGCATATCGTCAAGCCCTTATGGGATGGGCGCGCAAATATTGGCGTACTGGAGATTCGTGGGTCGGCGGGAAGTATCGAAGGCCTTCAACTGCGCCTTTACGACCCCGCGGCGCGACAGTGGAAGTTATCGTTCGCCAGCAGTACGGACGGCGAACTTCAACGCCCCTCCGTCGGGCGCTTCTACGGCAAGAACGCCGAATTTTTCAACAATGCGTCGATCGGCGGCAAACCGGCGATCGTTCGAACCGAATCGACCGTGGCAAGCGCACGCAAGTATTGTGACGTTATTGCCTACTCGCTCGATCGCGGAAAGCGCTGGACGAACGTGTGGATTGCAAATTATGACAAGCAGTAGACTTAGGATTTTGGCTTTCGTCGTCGCGTTCGCAATCGGTAGCGCGGGTTCCTTAGACGTTTCGCCGTCTGCTTTTGCGGCCTCAACGGGCGGTCACGACTTCGATTTTCTGCTTGGAACCTTTCAAACGCACATCTCCTATTTGCAGGCATCGAAGGGTTCCTCGAAATGGGTCGCGCTGACGGGCATTGTCACGAACCGTAAAATTTGGGACGGCGCCGGCGACTTGGAAGAAATCGAGGCGAACGGCCCCAGTGGACCGCTCGAAGGCATGACACTGCGGATTTACAACGCGCAGACACGCGAATGGAGTTTGTACTGGGCCGACAGCAGCGACGGCATGCTGCAGGTTCCGAGCATTGGCCGGTTCTCCGGAAACATTGGAACGTTCTACGACCAAGAACTGGTGAATGGGCGAACGGCGTTCGTGCGTCAGCGGTATTTCAACACGGGGCCCAATTCGTACCGCTTCGAACAAGCCGTGTCGATCGACGGCGGTAAGACGTGGCGCCCAAACTTCGTTGCTTCGCTCATCAGAACGGCGACGCCGCCGTCATACGCCGGCGCCGGTTCATCGCCCATGCAGCATAGCTTCGATTGGCAATTCGGCACATGGCGGATTCGGATGTCGCGTTTGCTGCACCCGTTGAGCGGCGCACCGGCCCGCGATGAACTGAACGGTTCGGTCGTCGTAAACAAAATCTGGAATGGCCGCGCCAACGTCGCCAAGATTGACGCGCAAGGCAGGTCCGGCAGCCTGCATATCTTGGCATTACGTCTCTACTCGCCGCAAAGCGCGCAATGGAGTTTGAGTTTTACGACCGAGGGCGCCGGCACGCTGAGCGTTCCGATGTACGGTACATTCAAAGGCGGCGTCGGTGAGTTTTACGACCAAGAGTTCTACCATGGAAAAGCGATCCTCGACCGGTTCCGGTTTATTTCGCTCAGTGCAAGCTCGGCACGCGACGAGGAAGCGTTCTCGCAAGACGGCGGCCGGACGTGGGAGACGAACTGGATCGATCTGCACACCCGCGTTTCGGGTACGGCATCTCTTTCTCGCGGCGTCCGAGAACGCTAGCGCGTTGCTTCCGTAAAATTCGCGAGCCATCCGCGCCGTGCGGCTCACGGCCCTTGACCAGTACATAACGTATATGTTATATAACCTATACGCTATGAAGATTGAACTGGATGCCAAGCGCCTGGATGCGACCTTCTTCGCGCTCTCCGATGCGACCAGACGAGCGATTCTGCTGCGGCTGGCGCAGGGCGAGGCGACGGTGAATGAGCTGACGGCATCGTTTTCAATCAGTCAGCCGGCAATTTCGAGACACCTCAAAGTGCTCGAGCAGGCCGGACTGATCCGGCGAAGCCGCGACGCGCAACGCCGGCCCTCCCGCGTGGAAACGCAGCCTATTTCCGATGCGGCCATGTGGATCGAACGCTATCGCGAGCTCTGGGAGAGCACGTATCAACGGCTGGACGCGCTGCTGGCCGTCGAACTCAAAAAACGCAAAGAACGAAAGTAATGAGGATAAAGCCATGCCTTACAAACTTGACGTTACGACGCCGTCCGACCGCGAAATTCGCATGACCCGCAAATTCGATGCGCCGGCGGCACTGGTGTACGAATGCCACACCAAGCCGGAGCTCGTGAAGCAATGGCTCTTGGGTCCCGATGGCTGGTCGATGCCCGTGTGCGACATCGATCTGCGCGTCGGCGGCCGTTACCACTACCGCTGGCGCAACGACAGCGACGGACGCGAGTTCGGCGTGCAAGGCGAGTTTCGCGAAGTCGCGCCTAATCGCATCGTGAATATCGAAACGATGGAAGGCGTTCCGGGGCAGACGCTGTGCACGACGACCTTCGAAAAATCCGGTGACGGCACGTTGCTCACCTTGACACTCGCGTTTGAATCGACAGAACTTCGTGACGGCGCGCTGGAAACCGGAATGTCGGACGGACTCGGAATGAGTTACGACCGGCTCGACGACATCGCGGGGAAAAAAGAAGCGCGGTTATAAGACGCGCGGCGGTCTTGTGAGCCGGCTCTGGATGATCGCGGCGGCGCGGACTGGCGCCGATGCCGCCGCGCAGAGCCGGTCCGGGAAGGCGTGCCTGGCAGGCGCATCGTAGCTCACGGCCTCGGGTGAAAAGCGAGTCGTCTGCAGTGGAGATCGCCTTTTTGTGCTCGAGATTCGCCTGTTCGGCCGTCCGCAATTGCACTTTAACGGGGTCCCGCTATCCCTTCGGATACCACGGCGGGCTGTTTCATTACTCGCGTACATCGCTTTGCACTCGGACGAACAGCTCGCGCGCGATGCGTTGGCGTTCCTCTTTTGGCCGGACCTGCCCGAGACCGAAGCGCGTTCAAAGCTGCGTTCTCATCTGCACTACATTACGCAAGGCTTACCGCGCCAAGATTTTCCATGGCTGCTCGCCGACAAGCGAACGGTTCGATGGAACGCGGAGGCGCCCACCTGGATTGACGTCAAGGATTTCGAGAAGCTCGCGAATGCGAAAGAGTTCGAACGCGCCGTAGAACTCTACACCGGCGACCTGCTGAGCGGTTTCGAAGACGAGTGGATCGCGGCGCCGCGGGCGCGGCTGAGCGAGCGGCAGATAGAACTCCTTACCGGATTGTTCGAGGATCTTCGCAAGCAGGGGGAACGCGCGCGCGCCATTCAGTACGCGCAGCAGCTGCTCGCGCTCGATCCCTGGCGAGAAGACGTGATGGCCGCGGTTATCGCGATGCGGACCGAAACCGGCGATCGCGCCGGCGCGGTTCAGGCGTACCGTGAATTCGCGAACCGGCTGCGTGAAGAACTGGGCGTCGAACCGTCAAGCGTGACGCAGCACGCCTATGAGGCGGTTCTTTCCGGTGAAACGGCCGGCGCGCCGGCTGAACAGGTCGCGCGAGCGACGATGGGGCACAATCTGCCCTCGTATCTCACGTCCTTTGTCGATCGCATTGCTGAAATGAAAGCACTGCAAACGGCAACCCTCGATCGACGCCTGGTAACCGTGACCGGGCCCGGCGGCGTCGGCAAAACGCGTTTGGCCATTGAAGCCGCGCGGCAGATCACCGATCGCTTTTCCGGCGGCGTGTGGCTGATCAATCTTGCTTCGGTTACCGACGATCGGCTCGTGGCGTCGACCGTGGCAGCCGAACTCGGATTCGCCGATCGATCCGAAAACGGCCTGATCGAGGCGCTGCGCGACCGGCACGCGTTGCTGATACTCGACAATTGCGAACACTTGCGCGGAATCCCGCAATTCGCTGCCCGGCTCGCACAGCATTGTGCTCGTCTGCATTTCATTGCAACCAGCCGCGAGCCGCTGCGCATAACCGGCGAATGGATCCAGCGGGTCCCTTCGCTCCGCGTCGTGGATGCGCACCATGCGTCGGAATCGTTCGAAGGTTTGTTCGATGCGCCGGCGGTGCGGCTTTTTCTAGACCGCGCGGCTGACGTGTCGCCCTTTCATGCAGCCGGTGCGCTGAGCAGTGAAGATTGCCGCGCACTGGCAACGATAACGCAGCGGCTCGACGGCATTCCGCTTGCGATCGAATTGGCAGCGGCGCGCACCAGTGCATTGAGTCTGAAGTTGATCGCGCAACGGCTGGACGAACGATTTACGCTGCTCGCCGGCGCTAGCCGTGCTGCACCGCCTCGCCACCAAACGATGCGTGCGACGCTGGATTGGAGTTTTGATTCGCTCACGCACGTCGAGCAACGCGTTTTGATGCGTCTCGGCGCGTTCATCGGCGGATGCGATATCGATGCATTGGCGTTTGTGCTTTCCGACGTCGTCGAGAGCCGCTGGCAAGCACAAGATCATCTCGCCTCGCTCATCGACAAATCGCTCGTGACGACGGAGCGGACTGAGCGCGGCCCGCGGTACTATCTGTCCGAGACGACGCGGGCTTACGCATTGGAAAAGCTGCAGCAAAGCGGCGAACACCAGGGAGCGTTGAGCCTGCACGCACAGTACTATGCCGGACTGAGCGCCGCCGATCCAGAGCTCGCGTTTCGAGACGGTCCCTGGTTCGCTGCGATGAAACCCGACCTGCCGAACATTCGCGCCGCACTGCGCTGGTCGATCGAGCTGCAGAACGATTTCGATCTCGGTGCCTCGCTTGCAGAGTCGCTTGCGTGGTTTGCATACAGCGAGCCGCTGTTCATCGAAGCCGAACGGTGGTGTCGCGCTTCGCTCGCTACCATCGATTCACCGTCGGTGCCGCAGGAGGCGGCGCTGCAACTTGCACTCAGCAAGTGTTACACGTTTTTGTTGGACATGGAACCGTATTTTGCTTCCGCACTTCGCGCCGCCGAATTGTACCGCGAGCTCGGCGACGACTTGCGTCTGGCCTATGCGCTCTTTCATCTCGCCGACGCCTATCGCCACGCGAACGATTCGGCAAGAGCGGGGCCGCTCGCCGACGAGGCCCTGGACATCGCTCGGCGCCTGGGTCAGCCTCGCACACTCGGGCTTGCGCTCTTACTCAAGACTCGCGTGACCGACGTGCCGTTCGAAACGAAGCGCGCATATTTTGAGGAATCGCTCAACGCGTTCCGTTCCATCGACAACTTGTACGGCGTCCGCAACTGCCTGTTGAACCTTGCGGAAAGCGCATTCGAATGCGGCGAGCCGGAAAACGCGCTGCGGTATGCGCAGCAGTGCATCGATATGTCGGACGAACACGCCGAATCGCAACAAGACACACTCGCCATCGTGCTGTCCAATACCGCTGCGTATGCGGTCGCCTTGCGCAGGTTCGCGGAGGCGATTGACTTCGGTCGCCGCTCGCTGCTGCTGACATACCGGGCAAATAATATGCGGCACATGGCGTGGGCGCTGCAGCATCTTGCGTGCGTCGCATCGGAGCGCGGCGAATACGAACTTGCCGCTCGCCTTGCCGGTGCCTCTGAGGAGCGCCGCGGGCATGGCGCAGACTACCTCGAATTCACGGAACGCTTCACGTACGAGAAAGTAATGGCCGAATTACAAGCTCATCTGTCGGAGCCGGAATTGGAAGGGCTTCTGCACCAGGGGCGCCGCTGGAATACCGAACGCGCGGTGGAAGAGGGAATGCGCGTCGAGTAGGTTTCTGACGTGCAGCTCAGGTAGAGATCCGGCCCGGCATATCCCCCAACGGGAATCGAACGCGCAGACTGCAAACCTCACTCCATCGTGAGCCGGACGATTCCTCGCGTCGAGCTGCGTCTTTTTGGCCAGGGCACGATCAGCGCCGACGGCGCGCCGGTGAAGCTCGCCAAGCGCGCTACGACCTTGGCACTATTAGGCTATCTGGTGCTCCACCGCAAAGCTCCGGTTTCGCGAACGACTCTCGCCTACACGTTGTTCCCCGATCAAACGGACGAGAATGCGTTTGCCGAATTGCGGCGTTATCTCTATTTGGCCGGCAAATCGCTGCCCGCAATCGACGACCAGAATTGGATCCTTGCGGACGCCGAGACCGTGCAATGGAACGCGAAAGCGCCATTTACCGTGGATGTGATCGACTTCGAACGCGCAGCCGGCGATCCGGCGGCGCGAGAGCACGCGGTTGAACTCTATGCGGGCGACCTTCTCGAGGAACTCTACGACGACTGGGTAGTGGGCGAACGCGAGCGCCTGCGAGCATTATTTCTCGACGCACTCGCGCATTTGGTCTCAAAGTATCGTGAGGCGCGCGACCATTCGCGCGCGCTTGGCTATGCGCACACGCTTTTGCGTTTCGATCCCTGGCGCGAGGATATGGTTCGAGCGGCAATGTCCGTGCGTTATGAAGCGGGCGACAGCGCCGGCGCGACTGCCGAGTTTATACACTTTGCATCCCGGCTGCGCGGTGAAATGAATGTCGCACCGATGCCCGAAACGCTCGCGATTCGCGACGCCATTGCGCGCAACGAGCCCATTCCGGGCGCCGTCCTGAACCGTGTGACGCTTGCGTCCGAACGCGCGGCGCGCCCCGAGCACTTGCTTCCGTTTGTCGGACGCTCCGCTCAAATCGAAATTTTGCGAGCGCTGTGGGATCGCGCGGCTCGCGGTCGCGGCGGTTTCGCGCTCGTTGCGGGCGAAGCCGGTATCGGCAAGACGCGGCTCGTGGGCGAACTCGCGCGTATCGTCGAGAGTGAGGGCGGCCGGGTGTTCGTGGGCGGAACGTCAGTTCAAGAGTCGATGCCGTATCAGTCGATCATCGAAGCATTGCGCTCTTCGCTGCAGCTGCTGCGCACGCGATCGTTTTCGCAAATCGTTACTTCGGCATTGTCTCGTTTATTGCCGGAACTGCAAGCGCAATCGCCGGCCGTTGCAAGCGCCCACGAGGAATTGCCGCCTGACGCGGGCGTCCTGTGGGACGCGCTCGCAACCGCATCGCTGCAGCTGTGCCGCCCCAGGCCCGCGCTCGTTGTACTCGAGGACTTGCACTGGGCGGGCCACGCCACGTTTGAGGCCATTGCGACGCTCGCGCGGCGACTCGAGCGCTTCGGCTTGCTGCTGGTCGGAACGTATCGTGAGGAGGAGGTGCCGCCGTCGCACCCCCTGCGTACCATGGCGCGCGCGCTCCACGCGGAGCAGTTGCTGGTAACGATTCCTTTGACTTTATTGGATCGGCCGGCCATCGAAAAACTCGTCAGTGAACTGAACTTGCATCCCGGCAACGATGCGCTCTTCGTCGACCGGCTTGTTAAATATACTGAAGGCAACGCACTTTTTCTCAACGAGGCGATCGCAGAGGTGCTCGACCGAAAGTCTGCCGTCGACTCGATTTTCGAGGCAGTGAATCCCAGGATCGAGGATGCGATCGCGCGGCGCTTGGCGCGCTTGGGCGAACGCGCACGCGAAGTGGCCGAGATAATCGCGGTCGCCGGTCAAGGTTGCAATCTCGAAGTGGTTTCGGAAGTGGCGGCGATGCCGCCGTCGGATCTCTGGAACGCTATCAACGAGTTGCTCGACCGCAGAATTCTTCGGGAAGCCAGCGCGCGCACCGGCACGGACTATGCGTTCGCCCATCATCTCATCGGCGCAACGGTCTACGATCGCGTCGATCCCCTCGTACGGAAACGGCGGCACGCCCGCATCGCTCACGTATTGCAGCGAATGTATGCGGCCCGGCCGAACGCGGTGTCGCGCGAACTCGCCGCACACTTTGAACGAGCCGGCCTCTTCGACGAGGCAGCGCAGTGGTACGGCGAAGCAGCGGCTGCGTCCGCAGCGGTCCACGCGCCTAAGGATGCCGTTGCATTGACAACGCGCGCGCTGGAACTCGAGCGTGACGTGCAGCGCCGTATCTCTCTACTGCGCTTGCGCGAAGAGGCCAGGAGCCGCATCGGCGATCGCGCGGGACAGCGAGCAGATATTGAAATGCTCGAACAATCGGTCGGCGCGGCGGACCTTAATACCCGTTTCGATCTCATACGCCGGCGCGCGCTCCTTGCGCGCAGCCTTGGGAACGCAGCGGAAGACGAAGCCCTCATCGAGCAGATGTTGTCGCTTGCGGATGACGCGTCCGATGAACGGTTGCGTGCGGAATCGCTACGGCAGCGCGCCACGCACGCGGTATTCGTCAGTAGACAGATGGAAGCGCTCGAGCCCGCCGCAGAAGCCCTCGTTCTGTTTGAGCGCCTCGGTGACGTCGCGGCTCAGGTGGAGTGCTTGGGCCTGCTCGTCGACGCGGAGACCAATAGCGGGAACCTTGGCGGCGCGCGCATCCACCTCGACGCGATGGGGCAACGCGCCGCGACGTTGGAAGATCGGGCGTTGCACGCTCGCGCATTGACCGTTGCCGGCACTGCGGCACTTTTGCGTCAAGAATATCGCACCGCTCAGGAGATCAGCCTGGAGGTTCTCTCGATCGCCACCGCGATTGGCGATCCCGACTTGGAGGCTTATGCGCGCGCGCGAATTGCTGCCTCCGCAGTGTGGCTTGGCGACCTGGATCGCGCTTTGACCGAATTCACCGCCGCTCGCGATATTTTTACTGCGCTAAGCAATAAACGAGGCCTGGCGATCGCGTTGACCAACCAGGTGCAAGTGAATATTCGGTTAGGACTCTTTGAAGAGGCTTTGGCGATGATCGAGCAAGCCAACTCGCTGCTGGATGTGGTTAAAGAGCGCCGTATCGTCGTCGCTAATTCCGTCAATCGAAGCTTCATCTTGTTGCGCGTCGGGGATGCGGAAGAAGCACTGCGGCAGGCGGAAAAAGCCTTAGTCGACGCACGTGAAATCGGCTTCCCTGTGTTCGAAGCCGCCGCATTGGCAAACATCGGCAACGCCGAACGGGCCCTGGGCCGTCTGGATGACGCGATCGCGCATATGCGCGCCGGCATCGACATCCGGCGCGCCGTCCAAGCCACTCCCGACTTTGCAGACGATCTGTCGGACCTCGCTATTGCATTGGCCGATGCGGGGCGCGGCGACGAGGCATGCTGCGTCAGCGAAGAACTCGCCGCGACGTTGGAACAAACGACGACCGGGCCACTCTGGGCACACTACGCTTATTGGGCGGCTTCCCGCGGGTTCGCAGCGGCGGGCGAGAGCCGGCGCGCGGCCGACTTTCAGCAGCTCGCGCAGGACCGGCTGAGACATTTCGCCGACTCGATCAAGGACGAAGAGATCCGAAAGGCGTTTCTCGCGATCGACATTTCTCGGGAAATCCTGCGCGCGAATTAGGCGCTTCCGCGCGAGCCGCCCCGCATGCGCGCGGTACGGCCATGGGCTACGCTTGGAACATGTCGGCTCGAAGCGAGCGCGCTTTTATAGTACGCATGTGGCTCTCCGAAGAGATGCACGGCACCGGCGAGTGGCGTGGGTCGGTGCGCGACGTTACTGCGGAACGAACGTATTACGTCGTGGAGACCCGCGAGATCGCCGACTTTATCGCGAACGCGCTCAGTTCATCAGAGCCTGTCCAGAACGACCCCGACGTTGCCTCCCCGCGGCACGCCGGCCGCACGGAGCCGCGCTAGAGTGGCGCTATGATGAAATATCTCGTTCGTGCCGCCTGCGCGGCCTTCGTACTCAACCTCCTCGTTCAGCCGGTACTGGCTGATATACAAACTGACGGGGCACTCCCGCTGTATCCGCGCGGCCGCGCCGTGGAAAACATTCCGCCTAACGCGATGAGAGCGGGCGTTCCTTTTAACCAGACGACAAGCGACTCCATCAAAATTGTCGACCTTTGGTTCAAATCGAATTTGTCAAAAGACTGCTCGAGACTCGCGGCAAGCGGCGCCGTCCGCTGGTCTTGTCCCGCTGGATACATCGTAATTCAAAACCACAACGGCACGTTCATCTCGTACATTCCAAGCTCCGTCCAGTTCACCGAGCCTACGCATTAGAGTCTGAAGACCGGCGGTTGCCCACCCTAGTCACGCGAAGCCGATTCTTCGCGAAGGAGTGTTATTACGTATGCGATCAGTTACTCGCAATCTATGCCTTGCGGCAATCTCGGCCGTACTTGTCGCGCCCGCGCTGCCGTCAAAAGCCGAGTCTACTCCGCCGCCGGGCGGAGCCAATCAAATTTCGGCCATGTCCGGCCGCGTGGGGCAGCGGATCTTCAACGGCGTTTTGCGCGTCACCGTTCAAACGGTGCACGACGCGACCGCCGACGATCATCCCGAAAAAGACCTGCCCTCGCCCGGCCAAAAGATCATCGTGATGCGCGTGCTCCTGAATAACGGATCGCCCGGGACGTTCGACGCTTTGATGATCTACACGCTCGCCGACGCGGACAGCATCACGAAGACGATCTCGCAACCGTACGTGCATCCGGCGGGCCTCAATATCGAGCAGGGTGCCTCAGCGCTGCAAACCGTCCACGTTCCCGTTGACAAGGATTACAAACCGGTGAAACTGCTGATCGAATGCGGCGGCTGCCCCGTAGCTATGCATTTCCGTCCACTGCGCATAACGATCCCCAGCACACCGTAAGGGCCAGCCTTGCAGATACTCACGGAGATTGAGAAATGAAAACACTCGCGCGCACCGCCTTCTTCTTTCTGCTTTGCAGCGCACCGGTATTTGCGGCGCAGCGAACGTACTTCATTGCGGCGGACGAGGTGATCTGGAACTATGCTTCCACGGGCACGAATGTGTTGACGGGCGCAGTCCTCAAGCCGGACCGAGGCCAACTCGGCTTTTCGTATCGCAAGATCGTATACCATGGGTACACCGACGAGTCGTTCACGAAAGTCGAACCCGTCGCCGCAGACGAGCGCTACATGGGGCTGCTCGGTCCGACGATTCGCGCCGAAGTCGGCGAAACGGTCGTCGTCGTGTTCAAAAATAACTCGCGGTTGCCGCTGAGCTTTCATGCGCACGGATTGCGCTATAAGAAAGACTCCGAAGGCGCGCCGTATCGCGATGGAAGCGGTGCGATGCCCAAGCCTGGCGATGCCGTAGCGCCCGGCGCAACCTATACCTACCACTTCGACGTTCCGGTGCGCTCCGGTCCCGGCCCCATGGACCCAAGTTCGGTCTTATGGATGTATCATTCGCACACCGACGAATTGCGCGACGTCAATACCGGTCTGATCGGACCCATCGTCGTTACACGACAGGGCGCGGCAAAGCCCGATGGTTCGCCGAAAGACGTCGATCAAGAAGTCTTCTCGATGTTCGCTCAGTTCGATGAAGAGCAGAGCCGGCTGTGGCAGCAAAATGTCGCCGATCGCGCGATTAACGCACGCCGCATCAAGCCGGGACCGCCCACGTTCGGCGGCCCGAACAGCTTATTCTCGATCAACGGATACGTGTTTGGAAACATGCCGCTTATCGACGTGCACCGCGGCCGGAGAACGCGCTGGTATATCATGTCGACTATGAGCGACTTCGATTTCCACGCGCCGCACTGGCACGGAGAAACGGTTACGATCAACGGCATGCGCACGGACACGGCGGAACTGGGACCGATGGGCATGATCGTTGCCGACATGGTGCCCGATAATCCCGGTACGTGGCTGTATCACTGTCATCTGAACATCCACTTGGAGGCGGGAATGGTCGCTCGCTTTCGCACGCTGCCGTGACGCAGACGCTTATTAACCGTCGTATTGCAGTACCGCGGCCGCCGGCCGCGACTAGCTACCTCCCGACGAACATTCGAACGAGTTCGTCGTCCGGTTTGACCTGCGCTCCGCAGTTGGGGCAGTGTTGCGGCTTCATGGCCCAGGCGAATGCAACGAACGGCGCGGCGACGGCTAGACAGACCATGGTGACGAAGATAATAGCCATTGGGGCCTCCTCTCGAGGGGAACGCTCTCGTTATGTACGGGCGCCCGGCCGTTCGGGTTTCAGCGTGCGGCTAAGCGCGGTGAGTTTTGCGAAATCCCTTTTGGCGGCCGTTAGGAAGCAAGCCCCTTGTTAAGCGGCTTATTCTCTTGAGATGCGTGTTTGGTCGCAATTTCGCCGGATATTTCTATCATTTCTCGGAGCCGGTAGTCAACGTGCATTTCGCACTTCAATACGCCTGATTACAGTCGCGATTCTCGCACTTCTTGCCGGGACGTTTGCGCGCACAACCACGACGGTCGCTCCAACAACAACTGAAATAAGGAATGCGACTTACGTCGCGCTACCGTCGGGCTCGTGATGCACGGTTTCCTCTCTCGAACGAAACACTGTTTAGCCTCCTGTGGCGGGGTTAATCGATTTCCTGGTGCTCGCTCGGTGCTTCTTCTTCGACGCCGGCGGCAACTGCGTGGAGCGGCTTCCCTTTGAAGAACGGAATCGATGATAGCAAGACGCCGATACGATCGTACACGAACGGCAACTCCTCGCGCAGCGCGAGACTGTATTGCGGCCACGTACTCAAGATACGGTCACGCATTTCACGGGCAGCGGTAACGACAATCCGCGGTGCGACGTCGGCGCGTTTAGCGAAGTACTCCAGCATTGCTTCATCTATTTGAGAAAACGCCTTTACTGCGCCCAGCTTGAGCCCTAGTTCGTTTCGCCCAGAAATGTCGTAAACAGTCGTGCAGACGTAGTCGTAGCACGGTGCAAGCTCGGGCGTGCGTCCGTCCGGATAAATGAGCGACCAATTCTTCAGATGCATGTCCGAGTTGCCAATGGCCATCGTAAACACCAAGCGATGGACGAACTCACGCAGCGCATCCACTCCCATCCAGCGGTACATATCCTTCGCCATTTCGTTGTAGTCGTGATTGTCGTATTTGGCGGTAGGATACTGGCGATAGATTTGATTGAAGTCTTCGATTTGGATTCGACGGCCGCCATCGCGATCAAACCGGCGTATGACAAAGGCTCTCGATTCTACACCGCGCGGAATATCGGTAGGCAGCCCCGCGATATCGGCAAGATCGACGAGGCGGCACTCCGGCACCTTTAAGCCAACGTCCGCTGCGAACATCATCATGGCGTACTCATTCTCTGGTACGCGGCTGAAATGCGTCGACGGTAGCTTCACGATACTTTCGCCATCGCGCCCGTTCACGGCGATCGACAAACCACCGCAAGCGTTATGCATAGCGCTGAATTTAAGTTGAACGCCGGCGAGCGAAAAGCGAAACAGCCGATCTGTCGGCAACGCAGCCGCAGGGCCGCCGATGACGGGGGGCGGTATTGGCCGCCCTTCCGTGTCGCGCGCAATCACCGCGCCCGGTAAGTCCGAACCGGCAAGCCAAAGCAACGCGAGATCGTCGCGCTTATCGATACCGGCGCGCGCCGCAATATAGTCACGCAAATCGCCTTCGGGTAGAAGGTTTGCGAAAAACGGAATGATACGACCGACGCGTCCAGGTCGCACGTGTAGCCGGCCGTACGCGTCGATGAAGCCGCGTGACAGCGTTGGTCGATCATCGTTCTCAACGTACGAATCGTCGAACGTGAACACGGTCTCGCGGCCGTGCAACGCTACGATAGTACCGACGAGGGTTTCCTCGAGAAAGATTTGGAGAACGGTGGGCTGCGTACTCAATCCCACTCCTCCCCGGCCATCGGCGGCGTCTCGGTGGCGTCGCTGCTCATTTTCACCACAGCGTCAACTGCCGGCATCTTCTCACGCGGCACGAGGACGGGCTGAAGCTCAAGCGCCTGGCTTAACGCTAGGACGATACCCCAGGTCGGGCTCGTCTGCCCCTTCTCGATACGAAGCAACGTCGATCGCGGCACACCAACGGTCTCGGCGAGGTCTTTGGCGGATTTGCCAAGGTCTTCGCGGCGCGCCCGGAGCACTGATCCGATATCGGAAATGTTGCTTAAAAGCCTTTCCATATGGTAAGTGTAGCATTTATGCAACGTTTTGGCCAGCCAGTACGGAGCGTCTTTGCAACATTTCGCTCAGGATGAAGCATATATGCTCCATATTGGACGCCTTCGCCATGGCCGTCTCTATGGGAACGCGGGCGCCTGGCGTCGCCCAAAAAGCGCTGTAATTTCAACGCCATGCCAAGACACGGTTCCCCTGAAGTCATGGACTGTTCATGAGCGTCTCCGACTACACCAGTCGTAACCTTCAAGTGAGTGCAAGACGCAAGGAGGCAGCCGAGGGCAGCGGGCAATTGAAAAATCTGTTCATATTCGGATTTAATTCCGAATGCAACGTTTAGGTCAGCGCCGCACGCAATCTTCCTTGACGACGTAGGCGTGGTCGGCGCTCTCAATTACCCACTGCATTGAGCGCGCGTCTACCGGTTTGACGGAAACCGTGGCACCATTGTCGTCGCGGTGACTCACAAAGGCGCCGTCCACCCAACCATCCACACTCTTCGTAAAAATCCCATTCCGTGCAAAGGTGTAGGCGACGAACTTTTGAGCGTGGGCATCGTAACCCCACATCTGCGTTGCCCAGTCGTCGCCATTTGTGCCCGAGTCTTGAGACAGCTCCGTCATCCAAAGGCCGTCTGGAGAGAACGAATACTGAACGTCCAGCACGAGGCCGTTTGACGATCCGCCCTTCACGGTGCAAGCCCACGCCCCCGCAAGAAACTTGAGCTTTTGCATTGTGGAGCTTGGATCGGGCTGTTGTGCACGAGTAACACAGGCTGTCGCCATGACAGCCGCCAGCAGCAGCATTGCGCTTCTTCTCAAGGCTTCAGTGGCGGCACGGCCTCCAACCGCATAACCAATAGAAATGAAACGCCTCCTTTCTGGTAACCGATGCTTCTCGAAGCCAACCCGCCCCTACGTGTTAGCGCCTGGATAGGCACTGGCATCTACCGGACCGGTGCCATCTTGGGTTTCAAAACAAAGAAAGACGCGGAAGCGGCGCTCCATAAGGCGGAATACGAACGCGATAACGGCATCGACATTCACCCGGAAAAGGTGACCGTCGGTGAGTCGTCCAGCGGTATATCGACGACCGGCGAGCGAACGGGCGCGGCGCGAAAACGCTGGAACGATACGACGAGATTCTTCAGCGTCAAATCAAGCCGCATGTCGGTGCGGTGCCAACCCACAAGCTGCGACCGGCGCATATATCGGCGTTGCTCACGGAGCTCCGAAAGAGCCATCCGCGGTCGCAAAAATCGATGAGCGCCTTGAGCGTCTTAGCTCGCAAGCTATCAGCTCCCAGGTGAATTGCCATTTGAAGTAATGGCTACACTTTGAGAGCGGGCTAACAAAAAAGCCCGTAAATACGGGCCGGATTTGGTAGCGCCAACGGGAATCGAACCCGTCTTTCCGCCTTGAAAGGGCGATGTCCTAACCGATAGACGATGGCGCCGTGTTAAACCCTTCGATGCCTCAGGGTCCTTCGATACCTCAGGATGACATCCGGCTCAGGATGACATCCGGCTCGGGATGACCCTGCCTAATTCACCATAGCATCCAGCCCGCTGTCAACCACTTCCACCGTTTCCCGCAGGCCGCACGGGCCGCCTCTTACCGCGAAACGGGCGACTGCGATGCGATGATCGTCTTGGTGGTTTGCCCTTTCGTCGCCGTCTTCGCGCCCACGGTTACGGTCATCACCGCCTTCTTCACCGTGCCGACCGTTATGGTGCCGGCGCCGTCCTTGCTGCGCTTGTTCCATTGCACGGCGATGCGATTGGCATGTCCGCGCATGTCCGCCGTGATGTCGATCGATTGGCCCGGCGTCAGAACCGTCATAATCGGACGCCCATTCGCCCACACGCTAAACGCCACGCCGTGCGTGTTCGATGAAACCTTTGCGAAGTAGTGGTCGGACGGCGTGCTCGAAAGCGTGTTGTCGGGCGCGGCGGTAGAGTTGGCCTGCGCCATCGTCGTCTGGCCCGGCACCGGCGTCTGGCCCTCGGACGATTTGTTCATGCTGGTATGGCAGCCCGCGGCGGCGAGTACCAGAGACAGCAGCACGCCGAGCGAACGGTGGGTGACGAAGCGATGCATGCCTGCGTCATTCCACCGTGCGTCAGCCATCAAACACCATGGGCCCGGTAGGATTCGAACCTACGCGCAACCAGTTATGAGCCGGCCGCTCTACCGCTGAGCTACGGGCCCCGGCGGCTCTGCCGTATTCAAAGCAGCACCGGCCGTATCCCTTATCGCAGCTTCGGCGGAACCGGCCGGAAGCCGCGCAGATCGACGTGCGCTTGCGGCGATCCCTTTCCGTTGATAACGTGCACGGCAACGTTGATCGTGCGTCCGTGCGCGTCCGAAATCGCCAGGCTGCACGATCCCGGTTTGACGGGATTGACCTGAATATTGTGACCGTAACCCGCGAGCACGCCTGCAGTGCACACTGCCGCATTGGACGTCGTGACGGTGAACGGACCGCTCTCGCCGTTCTCGCCGATGCCGATCAATCCGGGCGGAAGCGTTTCTCCGTAGAAATCCGTCGTGTACAAATTGATCGATCGCGATGGATAGACTTGCCACGTTCTCGAGAGCGTCACGCGCTCCAGACAACCGGTTTGCGATGTGGGTATGCATCCGATCCACGGATTACCCCACGCGTCGACGGCAATACCGCCGAATGCCGCAGGCAACAGCGGAAGCACGACGACATGTTTCGTCTTGACGTTGTAGATTCCGAGGCCTTCGAAATGAATTTCGTTGAAGTAGATCTTATCGCCGAACTTGGCAAAGACATACGGCTCGATGCCGGTTGACGGCAGCGATAGCGAAGAAAACGTCGGATTCGCGTCCGCCGCGCCCGCATCAAGATAACCGTAATCAGGTGCCGGATCGCCCGTATAGATATTCAAATCGGGACCTTGGATCAAGCCCTGAAGATTGATCGGATTACCGGATCCATACGGACCTTGCGGTAATTGCACGTAGGTGCTCGTTCCTTTGGCGCCCCCGCTCACTGCAACGCGGAACAATCCATCGTTGAATTCGTCCGTTACCCACAAATGCCCGTCGCTCGCAAGTGTCATGTATTGCGGAACCGGCTGATAAACGATGTCCGAACCGTACAGATTGTACAGCGAAACGGCATTCGTCTTCGGATCGATTTCACCGACCTGCGCCGAGTTGTTCGATCCGAACCACACGTGGTTATCGGGCGTTACGGCAATGCCGCCGTCCACGCCGTTTCCGAAACCGTTTATCCAATTCGGTCCCTGCGGGAACTGTATCGTTGTGTCGCTTCCGCCGATGCCCGCATAGCGATCGATGGTCGGCGTACCGCTCGCGTTATTGAATTCCGTCACCCAAACGCTTCCGTCGGCCGTTTCGTCCAGAAGTCCCGGGCCGTAGCTGACGACCTGGTATTGTTGCCGGTGCGTTCCGATATCGAAATTCCCGATCTCGCCGCTTGTCGGCCATGGTGCACCAGTCAGAAGCGGTACGGTCGTGTAATACAACTTGCCGTCCGCCCCGAAACGCAGATCGTTCATCTCGGTGCTGTTGCTGCCGCCGTCGCCCAGCGTAAAGACCGTAACGCCGGCGCTGTTGGATTGCGCGGCGGTATCCGCGGGCTGAACGCGCTGAAACGCCCGTATGGAAGCGGGTATGGTGGAAGCGTTTTGACCCGCTCCGCAAGCGGATAGTGCAAACGTCAAAAGCGCTGCGCCCAAAGCGCGGCGCGCCGGCTGCGACATAAACTCCCCTTTCAAAAAACCCCCGGGCAGAGAAATATGGTGCAGCGAGAGCCCACACCGCCGAGCTCTATTCCACGTGCCCGTGCAGCCTCTTTGTCACACTGCTAGGAACAATGGCCTAGCGCAGTGCCTTAAACGTCGAACGCCGCGCGTATCGTGCTGAGGGCCCGAGCTGTTCTTCGGTCGCCATCAGCCGGTTGTATTTCGCGGTGCGACAATGGGATACGTCGTGCACAAAGATCCGTTCTAATCCGTGGCGAGGCTAGCATCATTTCACGTGTTTGCTAGAGATATAATGTCGTCCGTAGCGAGCTCGGGCGCCGGGGATTTTGTAAAAAACACACAATTGTGCGTTGCGTGACCCTCTTGGCAGCCAAATATCTTCCAATATAGAAGCGCGACGTGCGTCTTTCCAACGAGGAACTGCGGCGGAAAGGCGGTGCACATTTGTATAGTCGCGATTGTCGGTGAAAAGTAGCTCGGCAGGCCCGCATTGCTCGAATTCGCAGGCGCGTCGCACTTGAATGGAAGCCCGTCGATGACCGTCTTGTCGGATAGGAAGTAATCATTTGTAACACCGCTTGTCGGGTCTTGCAAAGTTACAACCATCGCGATCGAATGAGGCCCGGTCTCTAGTCTATAGCCTTGAAAAATTCCCGCAGCGACCGCAATCTCAGACGAGTCGGCCGGCCGCTGGGGAAGCGCAACGCTAATGAACGGCGACGCCGCCGCTTCCACTGTAGGTCGCAACAAGGCAAGTAGCACCGCCGCCGCCTGGAACCATCGCAGGTTCATCTTATCCCTTAATCGGCGTTTATACCGCCTACGCCTAGCGCAGTGCCTTAAACGTCGAACGTCCCGCGTATCGTGCTGCGGGCCCGAGCTGCTCTTCGATCGCCATCAGCCGGTTGTATTTTGCGGTGCGATCGCTTCGCGAGAGCGATCCCGTTTTAATTTGACCCGCGCCCGTTGCCACGGCGATGTCGCTGATCGTCGTGTCTTCGGTTTCACCGGAGCGATGCGAAATCACCGACGAATACCCGGCCTTGTGCGCCATTTCGACCGCGTCGAGCGTTTCGGTCAGCGTGCCGATCTGGTTGACTTTGATCAAGATCGAATTGGCGACGCCGTCGCGAATCCCGCGCGCGAGGCGTTCGGTGTTCGTGACGAACAAATCGTCGCCGACCAGTTGGCATTTCGCGCCGATCGCCGCCGTCAATTTCGCCCAGCCGTCCCAGTCGTCTTCGGCCAATCCGTCTTCGATTGAAATTACGGGATATTTCGCGATCAGGTCGGCGTAAAACGCGACCATATCATCGGCGCTGAACGCGCGATCTTTGGTTAGCGGATAGTACTTGCCGTCTTGAAAAAATTCCGTCGACGCCGAATCCAACGCAATTGCCACGTCTTCGCCCGGCTTATAGCCCGCGCGCTCGATCGCCGCCATCAACAAGTCCATCGCTTGATCGAGCGTGTCCAATTGCGGCGCAAACCCGCCCTCGTCGCCGACGGTCGTCGGCTGGTTTTGCTCGTGCAGCAGCTTGCCGAGTGCATGGAACACTTCAGACCCGTAGCGTACCGCGTCGGCCATCGTGGGTGCACCGAGCGGCACAACCATGCATTCTTGAAATTGCAACGCCCCTTCGGCATGTTTACCGCCGTTTATGACGTTCATCATCGGCACCGGCAGCGTCGACGCCGAAGGCCCGCCCAAGTAGCGGAATAGGGGAACGGATAGGCTTGCGGCCGCTGCGCGCGCGACGGCCAGTGAAACGCCGAGTATCGCGTTCGCGCCCACTCTCGACTTGTTCGGCGTGCCGTCGATTTCGATCAAACGATCGTCGATTTCGCGCTGCGTCGTGGCGTCCGCGCCCTCGAGCATCGGACCGAGCAAATCGTTGACCTGCGCGACCGCTTTGCGCACGCCCTTGCCGTTGTACCGTGATTTGTCTCCATCGCGCAGTTCGACCGCTTCGTGCGCTCCAGTCGAAGCACCGGACGGAACCATGGCTTCTTCAACGACACCGAAGCTCGTCGCGACGGAAACCGCGACGGTCGGGTTTCCGCGAGAGTCCAGGACTTCGCGCGCGTGCACGCCCTCGACGACCGGCCGTCCACCGCCGCGCAGCGACTCCAGCGACATGCTTACTTCTCCTGAATCCAGCGTTCGAGATCGTGGCGGCGCGAAACGTAATCCTTGGCTTCGAAGAAGATTGCCAGCTCGCGTTCCGCACTTTCGTGCGAGTCGCTTCCGTGCACCAAATTGCGCCCGATCGACGAAGCAAAATCCGCGCGAATGGAACCGGGCGCCGCATCCAGCGGATTGGTCGCGCCCATGATCTGACGGCACCCCTTAATCGCGTCCTCGCCTTCGACGCACATTGCGACCAGCGGTCCGCTCGTGATGAAATCGACCAAACCTTGGAAGAACGGCTTGCCTTCGTGCTCGCCGTAGTGACGTCGCGCACGATCGCCGTCGAGCTGCATCAGCTTCATCGCGACGATCACGTAGCCGCGGCGCTCGATCCGAGCGATGATTTCACCGGTAAGGCCGCGCGCGACCGCGTCGGGTTTGCACAGAATAAGCGTTCTTTGGTTTGCCATAACGCGCCAAAGATACGGGCCGCGGGCAAGGCAAGCCTGCACCCCGAACCAAGCCGCGATGGGACGCTTCGACCGCATCTCCCACGTGCGCGAAACGGGCAGCACGAACGACGACATGGCCCGCATGCTGGGCGAGGATCGCGCGCGCGGCCTGACTTTAGTCGCCGAGTTCCAGCACCGCGGCGCCGGCCGGAAAGGGCGCGCGTGGATTGCACCGGCGGGCTCGGCGCTCTTGTGCACGATCGCTCTTCCGGATCCGTTGCCGGCTTCGCGGCTGTGGGCGGTTCCGTTTTGGATCGCGCTTGCGGTACGCGGCGCGCTTGCTCGATTCGGAATAGAGTCCGTGCTGCAATGGCCGAACGACGTGCTGATACGCGGAAGCAAAGTCGCCGGCATCTTGTGCATTTCGCGCGTCAGCGGCGAACAGGCGTGGGCGGCCTGCGGCGTCGGCATAAACGTACGCCGTCCGGAAAACGATAACGGCTTGAAAGCGATTCAGCCGCCGCCGGCATTCGTTTCGGATTACGCGAACGTCTCGCGCGACGAGGTGCTCAGCGCGGTGCTGGAACGGGCGGACGGAATGTACGACGCGCTGGAAGATCCCGCGCACATCATGCAATCGTGGAACGCGGCGGCGCAACTTCCCGGCGCGCCCTACCGAATTGCAATCGACGGTGCACCGGAGGCGTTCGACGCAACGGCGCTGCGTTTGGTGGAAGGCGGCGCATTGCTCGTGGAGCATGACGGACGCGAACGGGAGATTTCTCTCGCCGACGCCCGCATTTTACGAGACTGAGGTCGCCGCTACTTCACCACGCCGCCCAGTGAAATCTTCGCGCCTTGCAGTGCCGACACGGCGGCAACTTCGGCGCCTCCATCGATGCTCAAGCACAGATTGGAAGCGGAATTCACTGCCGCCGGCTTTGGAATCATCTTCGCAGTAACACCGGCATCCTTGAGCGCCTTGGTGGCGATCATGGTGTCGGCGTTACTCGAAAAGAAGAGGATGACGTCTGCCACGATGCACCCCTATTTCGCCGAAGCGCCGTGTACCAGTTTGTCGAGACCCTCGGCAACGTCGTTCAGTTCGTGTACGCGCGTAACGGCCTGCTGCAAGCGGTTGCTCATCTCTTGCGAAAGCGTATCGATGACGATCATGTCGCCGACGAGTTCCTCGTTGACCTGTTTGAGCTCGTCGACTTTGTTGCCGTCGCCCAGTTCCGCTATCAGTTGACCCGCACGTTCGACCGCAGCTTTGGTTGCGGCGACGTGGTCGCCGGAAACTTCACCGCCGACGATCGCGACGCCGAGTTCCTTGGCGGCGGCGCTGACCTGTTCGCTACGTTTTTGCAGCAGGTTCGAGATGCGCTGCACCACCGGGACGGCCACGACCAGCGCCAGCAGCATGGCGATAAAGCCCCACAGGACGAAGGTTTGCGTCATGTGGTTGATAATCGACGTAATCTGCGACATCGGAACGCCGTACCAGCGCGCGCCGATGACGTTGTTCTGGTCGTCGACGATGGGATCCAAGCGCGCCAAGAATTCCGTGCCGCCTTCGACGTCGGACCCGACCCACGGCTGACCCGAGTGCAGATTGTTCGCGCCGAACGCTTTGACGCGCGTGTCTATGACGCGCGTTCCGTCCGAAACCTGGCTAATCGTGCTCGAGACCACCGCATCACCTTGCAGCACCGCGGTTTGGCCGCCGAGCGCGTGCGTGCTCTGATCGACCAAATCGTAGAAGTGATTCATCAGAACGCCGCCATAAATCGCTCCCAGCGTGCGCTCGTTCTGATCGCTCATCGGTGCGGTTGCAATCACCGCCAAGCCCTGATCGACTTTCTCGACGGTCTTCGATCCGTCGGTCACGTCGGCAGCGGTTTGCTGCGCAAGTCCTTCCGACGCCAGTTCCGATACCGGCATCAGAATTGCGCTCGATACCGTTTCGCCCGTTAGCGCGCGTTGTACGTACTTATTGGATGAGAACGAGCCGCCGTCGCCCCCGTTGGCGCGGGCGACGACCTTGCCGTTGGTGTCCACGATGGTCAGAAACGACAGGCCCGACGTGCGCGCGATATTCGCGAGCTGGTCCTGCAGCGCTTTGGTGTCGTGCGACTGCAGACTCTTACGCAGCGCGTCCGAGACGGCGTCCTGCGCGATCAGCAACCGGATCTGGTCCTTGTGCGCATCCCAATATCCGGCGTACGCGTTGGATCCGTTGGTTACTTCCGCGCGTCCTTGCGCCATCAGGTCCTTGGTCAGGGCCAAACGCGCGGCGACGACGCTGACGATGAAAAACAGAATTATCGCGCCGACGATCGTTCCGAGTAGGCGGACTCGCAAGCTCATACGGTATCTCCCTCAGTGCTGGCTTCATTGACTTTGAATTGAGCAAGCCGGCTGTCGATGTGGCCGGCGCAATCGTTCATTTGCGTTACGGATGCCAGCATGCGCTGCGCGGCATCGGTGACTTCTTTGTTCACGTACGTCAGGACCTCAACCGACGACGCGTTCTGCTGCGAAATCTCGGCGATATTGCGGAACGCCGAGTTCACCTCGTCGGAGTGCGAGGACATCTGCTGCGTCGCCTGGACGTTGAGCTGCACGGACCGCGCGATCTCTTCGATCGAGCGGATCACTTGATAGGAGTTGCTGCTCATCGCGCGCGCGACCGACGAGATTTCGGCGATCTGCTGATTGGCGCCCAAGACCGCGGAAACGATTTCGCGCAGCGCGCCCGACGCCGACGTCGTCCCGGTGACGCCCTCTTCCACGCGTTCGGTCAAGCGCTCCATCGCGCTGACGACTTCATTGATGACGCCTTGCGTCGAGAGAATGTGCCCGGCAATCTCTTTCGTTGCCTGAACGCTGCCGTCGGCCAGTTTGCGGATTTCGGTTGCGACGACGGCAAACCCGCGCCCGTGTTCCCCCGCGCGCGCAGCTTCAATCGCTGCGTTCAGCGCCAGCAAGTTCGTCTGCTCGGCAATGCGGTCGATCACTTTGACGATGTCGCCGATTTGCTCGGAATTCGATCCGAGTTGCGCGATGTCGTTGGCGAGTTCGCGGATGGTGGAGCGAATCGTCTCCATACCCTCGACGATCGTATGGATCGCCGATCCGCCACGTTCGGCCGTTTGCGAGGTTTCGGTAGAAATCGAGGCGAGTGAATCGACCTGCGCCGTGACTTGTTCGATCGAGCTGGCCATATTCGTAACGGCGAGCGACGTCTCGTCCAAGCTGCGCGTCTGCTCTTCGGCGGCAGCGGCAATCGCGTTGATCGTTTCGGTAAGTTGGTTGACCTTCTGGGTCGCTTGTTCGACGATGCGCGACTGCTCGTTGATGCCGTCGTCCAGCTGGCCTTGCGCAACGGAAGCGCCTTCGATAACTGCAAGGGCCGTTGAAGCCGTCGTCTGCAGATCCGCGCCGGCCACGGCCAAGCTGTCCGCGTTGCCGTGCAAGTTGCTCAGGAATTCGCGCATTCCGAAAATCAATTTGTTCAGCGCTATCGCCAATTCGGAAAGCGTGTTGTCGGAAACGGCCAGATTCTTGGTGAAGTCGCCCTGCGAAACTTCTCGAATGCCCGAGGCGAGCGCGGAAATCGAACCTTGCAGGCCTTCCGTCCGCGGAAGGGAGTTGCGCCGGTTACCGATCAGCGCGGGAAGATTCTCGGCCGTCTCTTCGATGGGAACGATTTCGCCGGTGAACAGCAGGCTGACGATGCAGCCCGCAAGCGCGAGCACGATCGCCGACGTCAACGCGCCGTGCAGATGCTGCTGCGTGCGAATAGCGTAATCTGCGGCGCCGAGCACGACGGCCAAAACCGGACCCACCGGAACGCCCACCACCGCAGCCGTCAGCGTGATGGCGCACAGAAGGGCGATCTCGAATCCTGTATACCGCGCGCAATACCAAGTTGCCGCGGTACAAACTACCGCAGCCGCGACCGCGACGCCGATTCGCGGGAGCGTTGCCAGGCGGGCACGCCAAGCAACAAGACGAGCTTGGATCACGGGCACCCCTTCGCGTAGCCAAATGGAGGCATATCAAGGCCCCAAAAACGGCCCATATCCCACGTTACGGCCCGAAAGGCGAGATTATTTAGCCGTCCGCCCCCGTTCGCCCGTAGGGCGAGCAAGCGGCGCTATGCGAGGGTCAACTCCGCGCGCGGCTGCGCTTTTCGCAAACTTCGCAGAAGTGCGACATCTTGTTGTCGGTTTCGAAGATGGAATTCGAGTAGTACATCGCGCACCGCGCGTTATAGCAGTGCTTCAGGCCGAGCGCATGTCCCAGCTCGTGCACGCACTCCTTCAGCGTCCGCTGGAAGAGCACGTTGTCGTCCGCGTCTTCTCCGTAAAACTCGCTTCGAAGACGGTGCAGCGACACGACCGCGATGCGGCGCTGCTCGTCGGCGTCGCCGAAAATATAGCGATGCGACGTCTTGTACAGATCGAACTCGGTAAGCGCCAGCAGAATGCCGTCATCGTCGGGATAGTGGCGCAACACCTTGCCGGTGAGCGTCGAGAGGAACATTTGCTGACGCGTGCTGTTGACGGCGGAACGCGGCACGGCTAACGAGCGTTCGACGTGTGCGCTGTACAGAAAACGCTCTTCTAAACAGAGCGCGATGCGGGAAACGAAGGCCGGAGAGATACCGTTGATCGGAACGATTCGCAGCAGCGTGTCCATCCTTGGGCGGTCTCTTTCGACGCCGCCGCGAACACGCCCCGCATGGTCGCTGCCCGCATTATCGGGATCGGAATCGATCTGGCCGAGGTCGACCGCTATAATTTTGGTGAGGCCGAGCTCGCGTGGTTCTCGCGCAAGATCTACACCGAGGAAGAAATCGCATACGCGATGCGCAAGCGTAACCGCGCCGAGCGTCTCGCCGGATTTTTTGCTGCTAAGGAGGCCACGCGAAAGGCGTTCGGCCACGCGATCCCGTGGCGGCAGATCGGCGTTACCCACGCGCGCAGCGGAAAACCGGCTATCGCGCTGTTCGGGAAAGCGGCCCAGCTGATCGAACGGCGCGGCGTGAAAGAGATTCACTTGACCATCACGCACACCGCCTCTATGGCTGCCGCCGTCGTGGTGCTCGAAGGCTCTCCTTTATAATGCACGTGCTGACCGCCGCGCAAATGCGCGCCGCCGATGCGCAGGCGTCTGCGACGCTGGGTGACGTCGCCTTAATGCGCGCCGCCGGTGAGCGCATCGCCGAAACCGCGCGGCGATACGCAAAAGGGCTGCGAATCGCCGGCTTTGCCGGACCCGGAAACAACGGCGGCGACGCCTTCGCCGCGCTCGCACGCTTGCGCGGATACGATCGCGTGCTCTACGCGCAGCCCGCACCAAATCCGTCGGCTGCGCGCACCGATGCGCAAGCGCAGCTGCTATCCGCCGGCGTGCCCGTTCACGAACTGCCGCGCTCGCTGGAAGATGCGCGTGCAGCCATCGCCGATTGCGGACTTGTCGTGGTGGGGTTGGTCGGAACCGGAGCGCGATTGCCGCTGCCGCAGACGTACGCGCCGCTGATCGAAGCATTGAACGAATCGGCCGTGCCGGTTCTGGCGATCGACATCCCACCCGGCGTCGATGCCGAAAGCGGCGCGGTCGTGGAGCCCGCTCTGCGCGCGGACGTCACCGTGACGCTCGGCGCGTTGAAATTGGGTCTGCTGCTCACACCCGGCCGCGCCAACGCGGGGGATCTGTGGCTCGGCGACATCGGCATGCCGCAAGAAACGATCGCGAATCAACATTCCGGCATCGAAGCGCTCGGCGATGATGAGTTTCGCGCACTGCTTCCATCGCGCGCAAACGCTGCCGACAAACGATCCGCGGGCGCGCCGCTCATTATCGCGGGATCCGCGCAGTTTCCCGGCGCCGCTGTGCTGTGCGCCATGGGCGCCGCTCGCGCGGGCGCAGGGTACGTCACCGTCGCGACGCCCGAGGCCGCGGCACCGGCGCTTCGCATGCACTTGATCGAGCAAGTCGCCGTAACGATACCGATGGAAGGCAACGTCGAGGAGGCCGCCGGCGATCTGCTCGACGTGTCCAAGCGATGTACGTCCGTGGCGATCGGTCCGGGACTGGGACTGGACGATCGCACCGGCGAGATCGTACGGAACTTTTGCGATCGCGTCGATCTTCCGCTGGTGATCGATGCGAGCGGTCTGTTTCACTTCGCGAAAAATCTGGAATTGCTGCGCGGCAAACGCGTCGTCTTGACGCCGCACGCGGGTGAATTCGCGCGTCTTTCCGGCAAAGGAACGGTGCGCGAGGAAGAACGCGTTTCGCGGCTGCGCGAATTCGTCGATCGCACGGGAATCACGACGCTGCTGAAGGGAGAATCGACGCTGGTCTACGACGGCACGACGCTGCACGTCAACACGACCGGATCGCCGGCACTGGCAACGGCGGGTACCGGCGATGTGTTGACCGGCGTCATTTCTACGCTGTTGGCGCAGGGCTTAGCGCCCGTCGATGCCGCGCGCGCCGGCGCGTTCTGGCACGGCCTTGCCGGACAGGCCGCTGCGCGCGTGCGCAGCCGCGGCGTCATTGCGCGCGACGTTTTCGAATCGCTCGCCGTCGCACTCGAGCCGCAGCCCAACGACGTACCGCACCTGAAACGGATATTCTAAGAACCGCCGCTACGGCGACTTGTCCCAAAAATAGTGCAGCGCGCCTTCTACGGCCGCGCCGTCGATTGTAACGATGCCGTACGAATAGCGCGGATTCAGGCGTTTGTCCGTCGGGGATCCCGGATTGAACAGCAGCACGCCGTCGCGCAGCTTGCAATACGGAATATGCGAGTGCCCGAACAGTACCGCTTTCACGTCGTCCTTGGCGAATTGCTGCATCGCATGATCCGGCGTTTTCCATCCACTTTTGGCGCCGTCGCCGTGCACCACGCCAATGCGCGCCGGTCCGAACTGCAAGATTTTCTTTCGGCCGAACCGTTCGACCAGCTGCGGGCCGTCGTTGTTGCCCGCGACCGCCGCAAGCGGCGCCACGGCCTCGAAAATCGGGATAACGGCCGGGCTAACGATGTCGCCGCAATGGACGAGTACGTCGATGCGGTGTTTTTTGAAGCCGTCGAGCACCGCTCGCGGCAACGCTTTGGCCATTCGCGGCATGTGCGTGTCCGAAATTACGCCCAGCGTGAGCGTCACGGCGACGCAAGCCAGTAATACAGCGTCGTCGTGTCTTCGGGTTCGGCCAATCCGTCGAAGTCCACCGGCGGATCGGGCAAATCGTCCACGTCGGTGTCGATCGGTCGCCAATCCGGATCGCGTTCGTCGCCGGCATCCGCGAACCGAACTCGTTTTGCGGCCTCCGGATCTTTCGCACCGATCAAATCGTAGTTGAGCTGCGCGTCGTAGAGCGATATGCCGTTTGCGGTACTCACGAAGTTCGGAAAGCGCAGCTGCATGATGTCGTCGCGCCACCCGCAAATCGGACAGACGTCCTCGGTTCCCGGCGGACCGCTGAAGACTCGGTAGCCGCAACAGGGGCACGTATATCGCTTCATCGCAGCAGCTCGCGCAGCCCGTCTTCGTCGATGACGGCGATCCCGAGCTGCTCGGCCTTCGTCAGTTTGCTGCCGGCCTCGCTTCCCGCGACGACGTAATCGGTTTTCTTACTCACCGAGCCGGTGACTTTGCCGCCCGCATCGACGATCAGCGCGCTCGCTTCATCACGCGTCATGCCCGGTAAGGTACCCGTCAGCACGAACGTTTTACCCGCGAGCCGGCCGTCGGCCGCGCGCTCCCGTTTAGGCGCCGTCATCTCGACGCCCGCCGCGCGCAAGCGCTCGATCATTTCGCGGTTCGCAGCTTGCCGGAAGAACAGATCGACGCTGGATGCGACTTCCGGACCGATGCCTTCGCTTTCTTGCAATTTTTCGACGCCGGCGTTTGCGATGGCATCGATGCTGCCGAAGTCATCCGCCAGAATCTGCGCCGTTTGCGTCCCGACGAAGCGAATGCCCAGCCCCGTCAACAACCGCGCCAGGCCGCGTTTTTTCGACGCTTCGATGTTGCGAAGCAAATTGGCGATCGTTTTTTCGCCGGTACGCGGCACCCGCTCCAACCGTTTTTCGTCCAGACGGTAGATATCCGCAATATTCTCGACCAAGCCCAGTTCCGTCAGCTGGGCGGCCATAACGTCGCCGATTCCCTCGATGTCCATGGCGCCGCGCGAACAGAAATGACGCACGCGCTCCAGCACCTGCGCCGGGCATGCGGCGTTCGTGCACCGCGACATCGCTTCGCCTTCGGGATGATCGACGTCGCTGCCGCAGACCGGACAGCGATCCGGCATCACGAATTTCTTGGGATTGCCCTTCCGCTCGCTGAGAATCGGGCCGACCACACGCGGAATAACGTCTCCGGCGCGCACCACCAGCACCGTGTCGCCGACGCGAATATCGTTGCTTTCGATATACTCGGCGTTGTGCAGCGTGGCGTTTTGTACGGTTACGCCGCCGATCTTGACCGGTTCCAGCACCGCATTCGGATTGAGCGTGCCGGTCCGCCCGACCGTAATCACGATGTCGCGCAACTTCGTTCGCGCTTCGCGCGCCTTGAACTTGAACGCAATCGCCCACCGTGGATCCCGGCCGGCAACGCCTAACCGCTCCTGCAGCGCGAGATCGTCGACTTTGATGACGACTCCGTCGATTTCGTAGTCCAACTCGTCACGGCGCCGCTCCCACTCGGTACAAAAAGCGATGACGTCCTCGACGGCCGCGCACTCGGCGATGTACGGATTTACCGCGAATCCGAGCGCCTTCAAGTATTGGAGCGATTCCCACTGCGTGCGCGGAACGCGCTTCGCGCCGCGCAGTTCGCCGATCGAATACGCGAAGAACGAAAGCCGCCGTTCCTTCGTCAGTTTGGGATCCAGTTGTCGAACGCCGCCCGACGCCGCGTTGCGCGGATTGGCGAAGACCGGCTGACCGGCGCGCTCGCGGCGCGCATTGAGTTTTTCGAAATCGCTCTTGCGCAGATAGACTTCACCCCGCGCTTCGATCTCTTGCGGAACGTCTTTCGATTCGCGCAAACGTAGCGGAATCGAACCGATGGTCTTGAGATTGGGCGTAACGTCCTCACCCACGCGGCCGTCCCCGCGCGTGCCGCCGCGTTCGAACGAACCGTTGCGGTACCGCAGCGACGTAGCGAGGCCGTCGATTTTGAGTTCCGCAACGTACGATACGTGCGCGCCGCCGGCCAGTTTGCGAACGCGCTCGTCGAACGCGCGCAATTCCGCTTCGCTAACCGCGTTCGCCAGGCTCAGCATGGCCACGTGGTGTTCATAGGGCGCGAATTTCTCCGACGGCGCCGCTCCGACGCGCTGGGTCGGCGAATCGGGCGTTTGCAGCTCCGGATAGCGCTGTTCGATGTCGATCAGTTCGCGCAGCAAATCGTCGAATTCCGCATCCGTGATTTGCGGATCGTCCAAAACGTAGTACCGGTAGTTTGCGTCCTCGATTGCAGCGCGCAGTTCCGCTGCCCGCGCCTTCGGCTGTTTGGCGCTCACGCTTGAACGCGCCGTTTGCGCGACGGGCTCGTGATCTGAATCGGATAGCCGTCGGGGTCGCCGATGATGGCGATGCGGCCGAACGTTTCTTCGTACGGATCTTGGAATACCGGAACGCTCAAACTCGCGCAGTCCGCAACGAACGTGTCGACGTTGTCGACGGTAAAACCCAGTTGCAGCGAGCCCGGACGCACCGCGAGCAATTCGCTGCTCGGATGCAGCACCAGCGTCGATCCGTTTCCGAGATCGAAATCGACCCAATGCGGCGATTTATCCGTCTTGAGTTTCAATCCCATCACGTCGCGATAAAAATCTCGCGAGCGGCGCAGATCGGCGCAGACCAGCATGGCAACCCAGAATTTGGTCATGTTCTGGACGCTAGGCTTCTACGGCGACCCTTCCACCCTTCGCGAGATCGTCCAGGACGCGAAGATTCTCGCGCTCCAGTTCGTCGACCGAGTGCGCGTCGGCGTGCCGGTGGCCGACCGCGCGCTGGTCCTGCAGGACCGGCCGCAAATACTCGCCGGTATACGAACGCTCGTTTCGTGCGAGCTCCTCCGGCGTGCCGACGCCGACGACCGTGCCGCCGCGATCGCCGCCCTCTGGACCCAAATCGATCAGGTAGTCCGCGGTTTTGATGACGTCCAGATTATGCTCGATCACCAGCACGGTGTTGCCGGTTTGCACCAAACGCTGCAAGACCTCGAGCAATTTGTGAATGTCGGCAAAATGCAATCCGGTGGTCGGTTCGTCCAGGACGTAGAACGTGCGCCCCGTCGAACGCCGCGACAGCTCGGTCGCGAGCTTCACGCGCTGCGCTTCGCCGCCGGAGAGCGTCGTCGCCGGCTGCCCCATCTTGATGTAGCCCAGCCCGACGTCACAAATGGTTTTGAGTTTGTTGTGAATCCGCGGAATCGCCGAGAAGAACGCGCTCGCCTCGTCCACGCGCATTTCCAGCACGTCCGAGATCGTCTTGCCCTTATATTTGACTTCCAGCGTTTGCGCGTTGTACCGCTTGCCTTTGCAGACTTCGCACGGCACGTACACGTCGGGCAGGAAGTGCATTTCGATCTTGATGATTCCGTCGCCCTGACACGATTCGCACCGGCCGCCTTTGACGTTGAACGAAAAGCGCCCCGGCGAATAGCCGCGGATCTTGGCGTCCGGAACCAGCGAAAACAGCTCGCGAACGAGATCGAACGCTCCCGTGTAGGTCGCGGGATTGCTGCGCGGCGTGCGTCCGATCGGCGATTGATCGATCACGACCATTTTGTCGAGTTCGTCAACGCCTTTCACGGAGCCGTACGTGCCGCTTGCGGGTTGCCCGTGCAGATGCTGGTTCAGCGCTTTGACCAGCACTTGGTTCACCAGCGTCGATTTGCCGCTGCCGCTCACGCCGGTCACGCACGAAAACACGCCGATCGGAAAATCGAGATCGACGCCGCGAAGATTATTGGCCTTCGCGCCTTTGACTTTCAGCCAGCTACGCGCACTGCGCCGGTGCTTCGGAATCGGAATGAACTTGCGCCCCGAAATATACGCGCCGGTCTCCGACTGCGGATTGGCGATAACCGCGTCGAGATCGCCGACCGTCAAAATATGTCCGCCCTCCGCTCCGGCACCCGGTCCGATGTCGACGATGACGTCGGCGGTGCGGATCGTGTCCTCATCGTGCTCTACGACGATCAGCGTGTTGCCGATATCGCGCAGCGTGCGCAGCGTCGCGAGCAATCGATCGTTGTCGCGCTGATGCAGCCCGATCGACGGCTCGTCCAAAATATACAGAACGCCGACGAGCGAGCTGCCGATCTGCGTCGCCAAACGAATACGTTGCGATTCGCCGCCGGATAGCGTCGTCGCCGATCGCGCAAGCGTCAGGTAATTCAAACCGACGTTCGTCAAAAAGCCGAGCCGGCCGCGGATCTCTTTGAGCACCTGATGGGCGATCTGCTCTTCGCGCTCGTTGGTTTTGAATTCGCGGAAAAAGGCTTCGCACTGCTCGATCGACATGCGCGTTATCCGATCGATGTTCGCGCCGCCGACCGTTACCGCCAGCGCCTCCGGCTTCAGCCGCGCGCCCTTGCACTGCGGACACGTGGACGCCGACATGTATTTTTCGATGTCTTCCTTGACGTAGTCGCTGGACGTCTCGCTGTACCGGCGCTGCAGGTTATTGATGACGCCTTCAAACGTCGAGCGGTACTCCCACACGGAGCCCGAGCGCGACTCGTACGCGAAGTTCTGTTCGCGATCGGTTCCGTAAAAAATCACGTCGAGCACTTCGTCCGACAATTTGTTTACGGGCGTCGAGGTCTTGACGCGGTACTTGCGCAGCACGCGTTCGAGCTGTTGCATGTAGTACGGATTCATCGAAGGAAAGCGGCCGCCCGTGGATTTGCTCCACGGCACGATCGCGCCCTCGGCGATCGACTTGGTACGATCGGGAATCACTTTCCACGGATCGATCTCGATTTTTTCGCCCAACCCGCTGCATCCCGGACACGCACCGTACGGCGAGTTGAACGAAAACAGACGCGGCGCGAGCTCTTCAAACGAAAGCCCGCAGTGCACGCACGCAAACGCTTCGCTGAACGTGATTTCCCGGTCGTCCAGGAGCGCCGTAACGATGCCGGTCGAGAGCCGCAGCGTCGTTTCTATGGAGTCCGTCAAGCGCTTGCGCACGTCGGGTTTGATGACGATGCGATCGACGATCACCTCGATCGTATGCTTGCGCTTCTTGTCGAGAACGATCTTTTCGCGCAGTTCTTTGGTCTCGCCGTCCACGCGCACGCGCGAAAAGCCCTCTTTCGCGATCTCCTCGAAGAGCTTGGCGTATTCGCCCTTGCGCCCGCGCACCAGCGGCGCGAGCAGTTGAATGCGCGAGCCTTCGGGCAGTTCCATGATCGAATCGACGATCTGCTCGCTGCTTTGCGAACTGATTTCCCGGCCGCAGTTGTAACAATGCGGAATGCCGATTCGCGCGAAAAGCAGACGCAGGTAATCGTAAATTTCCGTGACCGTGCCCACCGTCGAGCGCGGGTTGCGCGAAGTGGACTTCTGGTCTATCGAAATGGCGGGAGAAAGGCCCTCGATGTAGTCGACGTCGGGCTTCTCCATTTGACCGAGGAACTGCCGGGCGTAGGAAGAGAGCGACTCTACATAGCGACGCTGGCCCTCCGCATAAATCGTATCGAAGGCGAGCGAGGATTTGCCCGACCCGGACAGCCCCGTGATTACCGCTAGGCGGTTGCGGGGCAGAACGAGGTCGACGTTCTTGAGATTGTGCTCGCGGGCGCCTTTGATGACGATGGAGTCAAGCCCGCGCGGCTTGGCTCCATTCTCGTGAGCTTGGCGAAAGGGCGTGGAAGAATCTGGCATGCCTACGGGTTCAACACGCCCTCGCCCGGATTTGTTTCAGCCGCCGCTTGCTTTTATACCGAAGGAGGGGGCGAAGCAGCCGGGGGCGTGCCGACACCCATGGTGTCGATGTTCCGGAAGATGTTGCGCGTTATGCCGGCGATGATCGGCACTTCGACTTCTTTGCCCTGGAACGCCGTGATGAACGTCCAGATCCAGATCACGAAGAACACCAGCCCGAGAATCGGGAACAGCACCAGCGTGAGCAGCCCCAAAATGTGAACGAGGCTCGTCGCGATGTCGAGTACGATCCAAAGCGCGATCCAAATTCCCCAGATCGTGATCGATTGCGCCGCGGCCCATTTCACAAAGCGGTTCGTGCCGCCGCCGAAGAGCATAACGAGTCCGCCGATGAGGCCAAAGAGATAGGCCAAACCGGCTGCCACGTTTGCTTGCAAGCCAAACGGCGTATCCTGCGGCGGGATTTGAGTAGCCATACATGCGTCCTTTCGTGCACAGGGTAAACCCTGCTAACTGCATCGCCTTCTGGAAGCACCGTTCGCACGACCGGAACGTTTAGGAAAGAACATCGCGCGAACGGATAAACCGAATAGGCGCATCACGGCGGCTCTCGACGGCCGTCCGGGATTGAATTCATTCTAGCACAGGGCCGTCCCGGCGACAGCCACCGCCGCGCACGCCGTCGCAGCCTCGAGTACGAGCCATGCAATCAATGCGCCCGCCATCGGGACCGGGATGAGGCGCGCGGCAAATACCCCCGCGATACCGCACACGAGAACGCCCACGGCGAGTACGAGCGCCGGCCCGGCGTTGCGCGCCATGATGGCGATTGCGTCGACGATCGCTTCGGGGGCGGAGCGGCGGTCCTTCGCGGCGATAGCGACGGCAAACAGCGACAAGGGCACGAACAACAGCATGGAGATTCCAAACGTCGGCACCGCAAGCGCAGCCGCGGCGAGGCCGGCCAGCAACAGCACCGCGAGTGTTTCCAAGGTTCGAGTTGCGAGAATGCGCAGCGGCATGCGGTTGACGATGCCGGCCGTCGCCGCCGTCACCGCCAAGCCGAAAAGCACGCGCAGGCCGAGTGCCGCGATCGTCGCCGCGTAGGCGTTGAAGACCGTCGCACCCTGCGCGAAGAGCCCGCCGCCGGCCGTCCACGACGAAAACCCCGACTGTGCGAGCCGGTTCTCCGCTACCGCGCCGGCGATGGCAAACGCAACGACCGGAACGGCTATGGCCGGCTTCGCGCAAAGCTGCGCGAACGTCCGCGCCGCTACGGCGTTCACCGCAAGTACTGCGCGGCTTGCGCGATGTTCTGCACCGTAGCGTCCGGAGGCTGGCACCCCGCCGGGACACGTTCGGAGCGGACGTTGACCCAAATGGTGTAGAGACCGGCTTCCCTGGCGCCGGCGATATCGCGATCGTACCGGTCGCCGACCATTGCGCTATTGGCGGGGGACGTGTCCAGCTTTTGACACGCGTGCGCGAACAGCAACGGATCGGGTTTTACCATGCCGACTTCGTCGGCGAGAAAGATCGCGTCGAAATACTGCGCGATCTGCAGGAGCGCGATCTTTTCATGATGCGTTTCCGAAACGCCGTTCGTAACGATGCCTAGCTTCTTTCCGCGAGCTTTCAGATCGCGCAGCAGATCGATCGCGCCGGGAAACGGCGAGAAATACTTCTTGCGGTATGCATTGTAATTGCTCGCACTTCGCACGGCGAGATCGGGATCGGCTAGACCGACCGCAGTAAGCGCGTTTCCCCACATCGTCGTCCGCAGTGCCGAGAGTTTCGTCTTGACTTGATCGCTCGTCAGGCGGTGCCAGAAACCTTCGGCTTCGGCAATGTACGCGTCTTTGAGCGCAATCGCGTCGATACCGTGCTCCGCCGCCACTTCGCGTGCGACCTCTTCGGCGGCCGTCGTAAACGCAAACGTGTCGTCATGAAGCGTGTCGTCGAGATCGAACAACACCGCGCGAATGTCACGCATGCGAAAAGCGCACGCGGAACGAGCGCAGCTCGTAAGGACGCAACTGGAACCGCAAGAGTTCCCCTTCGATCGCGGCGTCGCGATCCACCGCGCGCTCCACGGCGTCGATCGCGATCGCTTCGGTCATGCGCGCGGCGCACCGGATCGCGACCGGCCCAGCGGTGCCGTCGCATTCGCGAACGCGCACTACCACGCCGTCGCCGTCCTCCGCGAGCTTACACGCGCTAATCAACGCGTTCGCCTGCTCCGGTACGAACAACCGCACGCGGGTTCCGTGCGCAAACCGTTCCCAGAGGCGTTCGAGCGTCGCGTTCGAGGCGGCGTGCAGCGGCGCAAAGGCGTACGAAAGGCGGTGCTTTCCGATGTCGGCAACGGGGTCGGGCCATGTGGTACCGCGCAGCAGCGAATGCCCGAGCCGTATTCCGCCTTTCGGCAGCGTTCGAGCGCTCCAGCCGTAGGTGTCGAGCGCGAAAAGCGCCATGCCGTCGCCGTTCCCGTTCGGAATCGCCGCAAAACGCTGGCCGGGCACTTCGAATTTCGCGCGGTCCTGCGGCGTTGCGGCCAGCGTGCTGCGATCGACCGTGCCGTGCGGCGTGCCGTACCGTACATGCGTGGCCTGCAGCGGAAGCCAGTTCTCCACGCGCAGCAGCGTGCGCCGCTCATTCCATTCAACGTCCAGTTCGACGCGCAGAAATGCATCGGCGGCTCCCAGCGAAATGCGCATCACCGCGGGCGAACGCCCCAGCATGAACTGCACGGACAGCCCGTCATCCCGGAATTCGCTTTCGCCGGGTTTGGCCGGCTGCATGCGCCGCGTGTAGTCGCGATCGACGTTCCAGGCTTCCCATTCTTTCGGTTTGTCGCGGTACAGCGCGAGAACGTTTCCTTGCGTGCACGTTTGAACCGAACGGCCGGACGACGTCAACTCGACGATCGTTCCGTTCGGCCGCAACCGAGCGGAAAGGCTCGCGTTTTCAAACACGATCTCACCCTCGTGTTCGCTGGGCGCGGCGAGCCGTTGGTCCTGAGCGCGGGTCGCGCGCGGCAGCATCGCTTGCGCCGCCGCTATGACCGACGCAACGACGTCCTCCGCTTGCGCGTACTCTGCGCTTACGTCGTCGTACACGGGTTCGATCGACGTACCCGGTATCACGTCGTGAAATTGATTGCGCAGCACGACTTCCCAAACCGCGCGAAGACGCGCCTGCAGCTGCTCCACCGTCGCTCGCGGCGCATGCACTGCGTGACACCACGCCGTCAGCTCTTCCGCTTCCGCCAAGGCGCGCTCCAACAGCGCGTTGTGAAACTTCACGTCGTGGTGCGTCGTGTAGACGCCGCGGTGATACTCCAGGTAGAGCTCGTCTTTGTGCGTTGGAAGATCGGTTCGCGCCGCCTGAAGCCGCTCGAACCACTGCACCGGATGAATCCATTCCCCGATTCGCCGCGCTTGATCCAGCATGCCGGGCGTCACGCCTCCGCCGCCGTCGCCGTATCCCAGCACCAGCGGCTCGTGCCGTTCGCGGGCGCGCACGATGCGCCACGGATACGGGCCGCCGTCGTACGACGTAATCAGCGCCGACACGACGGTGCTGCCGTCGGGTCCTTCCCAAACGAATTGCGGATACGGAAACTTGGTCGTGTCGTTCCAATTGAGCTTCGTCGTCGAGAAGTACGGGATTCCGGCGTGCGCGAGCAATTGCGGCAGCGTATTCGCAAAACCGAACGTGTCGGGGAGCCACGCGATGCGTGGCGTTATCCCGAAGTGCTCTTCGCAGTAGCGGCGGGCGTAGATCATTTGCCGCAGCAACGATTCGCCGCTGGGAATATTGCAATCGCTCTCGACCCATAGGGCCGCTACGCTCGGGTCGAATCGCCCCGAAGCAACATGCGCTTCGACGCGCGCAAACAGCGCGGGATCGCCCTCTTCGACGAACGCGTAGAGCTGCGGCTGACTTTGAATGAACACGAATTCCGGATCGCGATCCAGCAAATCGCAGGCAATCGCAAAGGTCCGTTCCGCCTTACGGCGCGTTTGCTCGTACGTCCACAGCCACGCTACGTCGAGATGGCTGTGACCCAGCAGCATCAAGCCGTCGCGTGGCGGAATCGAATCGCGTCCGGAGAGCGTCTGCGCCGCAACCGGCTCGACGTCGATGGTCCGTGCCGGCGTCTGATACGCCCGCTTGTTCAAAAACCACCAGATCAGGCCGGGACCGGACGGCAAGCCGTTCGTGGGCAGCGCGTGCAGTTCGACGTCGAGTTTCAACACGCGCTCGCGATCGGCGGCGGGAAGGACGACTTCGTGGTGCTCGCGATCGAACGCACCCGCGGCGACGCCGTCAACGCGCAGCAGCGCGCCCGTCCAGGTCTTGTATTTTACGGAAACCGGCGCGGTTTGCGGTTCGAGATTAGCAAAAAATGTGGCGATGCCGTCTTCGCGTTCCCGTTCGATGAGCCGTAGTCGCACGGTTTCCGGGGTTCGATGACGGCGCCCATTTTCTTGTGACGCGAGCGCGCTCGGGCTAGCTTTCTACCAATTCCTTGAGCGCGTGCTCGAAGATCTTGGGCGCCTTGCCTTGGAACAGCAGCGACTCGTTGCCGCCGATCTGCTTGCGTAAGTCGATCAGCTCGTCGCGCAGCGCCGCCGCCTTTTCGAATTCCAAGTTCGCCGCGTACTCGCGCATCTTGCGCTCCAGGTCGGCGGCCATCTTCATCGCGATGTCGCGCGGAAGCTTCTCGCGGCGGATGTCCGCTCTCGTCTCCTCGTTGGCGCCGACCATCGCCAAAATATCGCGGATCTCTTTTCGAACCGACCGCGGTTCGATGCCGTGCTCCTTGTTGTATGCCACTTGCAACTCGCGGCGGCGGCGCGTTTCGCCGATGGCGCGCGCCATCGACTCGGTAACGACGTCCGCATACATGACCACTTTGCCTTCGACGTGCCTGGCGGCACGGCCAATCGTTTGGATGAGCGACGTCCCGCTTCGCAGATAGCCTTCTTTGTCGGCATCCAAGATGCCGACCAGCGAGACCTCCGGCAAGTCCAAACCTTCGCGCAGCAGATTGATCCCGACCAGCACGTCGAAAACGCCCAGGCGCAAGTCGCGCAAAATTGCGACGCGTTCGAGCGTATCCACCTCGCTGTGCAGATACCGCACTTTGAAGTTCATCTCGATCAGGAAGTCGGTGAGATCTTCAGCCATCTTCTTGGTGAGCGTCGTTACCAGCACGCGCTCCTTGCGCTCGACGCGCTGGCGGATCTCTTCCATCAAGTCGTCGACCTGATTGCGCGTCGGACGCACGTCGACTTCGGGATCCACCAGGCCCGTCGGGCGAATGATCATCTCGACGACTTGCGTGCTGCGATCCATCTCGTACGTGGCCGGCGTAGCGGAGACGTAGATGATTTGGTTTACGTGCTCGTCGAATTCGTCGTACGTCAACGGGCGGTTGTCCAGCGCGCTCGGAAGCCGAAAGCCGTGCTCGACCAGCGAGAGTTTGCGCGAGCGATCGCCGCCGTACATCGCGTGGACCTGCGGAAGCGTCACGTGCGACTCGTCGACGAACACCATCCAGTCCTTCGGAAAGAAATCCAGCAGGCACCAGGGGGTCGAGCCGGGCTCGCGGCCGGTGAGATGCCGCGAATAGTTCTCGATTCCGTTGCAGTAGCCGACTTCCCGAAGCATGTCCAGGTCGTACCGCGTGCGCATCTCCAAACGCTGGGCTTCGAGCAGCTTTCCGTTTTCTTTGAAAAAGCGCAGGCGCTCTTCCAGCTCTTCTTCGATGGACTGCACGGCGCGGCGCAGCTTTTCGTCCGGCGTGATAAAATGCTTGGCCGGGAAGATTTGCAGCTTGTCCTTGCTCTCGACGTACTCCCCGGTCATGATGTTCACGACGTTGATCGCGTCGATCTGGTCCCCGAAAAATTCGATACGGTGCACGAGCTCTTCATCGACGCCGACGAACTCCAGCGTATCGCCGCGCACCCGGAACGTCCCGCGGACCAAGTTCAAATCGTTGCGCCGGTACTGCATGTCGACCAGTTTGCGCAACAGCGCGTCGCGGTCCATTTCGTCGCCGAGCGCCAGCTTTACCGACATCTCCAAGTAATCCGACGGCGATCCCAAGCCGTAAATACACGAGACGGACGCCACGATCAGCGTATCGCGGCGCGTAATCAGCGACTGCGTGGCCGAGTGGCGCAGCCGTTCGATCTCGTCGTTGATCGAACTGTCTTTCTCGATATACGTGTCGGTGTGGGCGATGTACGCTTCGGGCTGATAGTAGTCGAAGTACGAAACGAAGTACTCGACCGCGTTGTCCGGAAAGAATTCGCGGAACTCGGCGCAGAGCTGCGCCGCCAGCGTCTTGTTATGGCACAACACGAGCGTGGGCTTTTGCACGAGCTCGATCACTCGCGCCATGGCAAGCGTCTTGCCGCTGCCGGTCACTCCCAAAAGCGTCTGGGCTCGGTCTCCGCGGCGTACGCCGTCGGCCAAGGCGGACGTGGCCTTCGGCTGGTCGCCGGCAAGTTGAAAGGGGGTAACGAGCTGAAATTTCTGTGCCATTGCGCTACTCCGCCCTTTCGACAGGGGTGATGCCGCTTCTGGTTGCGGGCGGGGCGAGGGTTGGGATGCCGGGCGCGGGAACTGGAGAGCTGCGCCCGCCCGCCCTTGGAGAACACCTGTTGAGCCAAAATCCGTTGATCTTTAGCGGCAACTCAAACGTTGCGTTGGCCGAGGAGATTGCCAAGCGCTTGAAGCTGCACGTGGGCAAAGCGCTCGTTTCGAAGTTTAAGAACGAAGAGACGCGCGTGCAGATCCAAGAGAACGTGCGCGGCTCCGAAGTGTTCGTCGTCCAATCGCTGTGCAAAGCGCCCAACGGCAACGGCGTGAACGATTCGATGATGGAACTGCTGCTGATGATCGACGCGCTCAAACGCGCGTCGGCGGCGCGCATTACGGCCGTCATTCCGTATTACGGATACGCGAAGCAAGACAAGAAGACGACGGGCCGCGAACCGATTTCGGCCAAGGTCGTCGCGAATATGCTCAAGGTTGCCGGCGCCAAGCGCATGGTGACGATGGACTTGCACGCCGCGCAAATTCAGGGATTCTTCGACGGCCCGGTCGACAACCTGATGGCGATGCCGACGCTGTGCAACTATTTGAAGAAGGAAGGACTCGCCGAGGATCGGATCGTCGTCGTGTCCCCGGACGCGGGCGGCGTGCATCGCGCCGAACTTTTTGCCAAGCGTCTCGGCGCCTCGCTGGCAATCGTCTTCAAGCGCCGGCCCGAGCCCGACGTCTCCGAGGTCACGGACATCGTCGGTGACGTCGCGGGACGCGTCGCCGTCGTGGTCGACGACATGATCTCCACCGGCGGCACGCTGGCAAAGGCGGCCGAAGCGATTCTGGCGCGCGGAGCCAAACAAGTGTACACGGTTGCCTCTCACGGCATCTTCGCCGGCGAGGCAATTTCGGTGCTCGAGAATTCGGCAATTCAGCGCATCGTCGTGACGAACACGATCCCATTCGCCGACGTCAGCGAACATCCGAAATTCGTACAACTTTCAATCGCGCAGACATTCGCGGATGCGATCATCCGCATCACTACCAACCGCTCCGTTTCCGAGCTGTTCACGGACGACGGGGAGCAAAAAAAAATGAGCGATAGACCGCCGCTGGTTCCCGAACCGGTCGTGGTTTCTTAAGCGAGGAAACGACTATGGCACAAAAACTTTCACTGGTCATCGAACGCCGCGAAGGGCATGGAACGACAAAATCGCACGCGCTGCGGCGCGAAGGCAAGGTTCCGGGCGTCGTCTACGGACACGGCTCGTCGGAATCGATCGCCGTAGAACGGCGCGCGCTCGAGGACCTGCTGGCGCACGGCGGACGCACGACCCTGGTTCAATTGAAGATCGACGGCAAAGGATTCGATACGGCGCTCGTGCGCGACGTCCAAATCGATCCGGTCTCCCGCCGCGCGATTCACGTCGATTTGCAGCGCGTCTCCGCGCACGAGACGGTTCACGCCAAACTGCCGGTAACGACGACCGGCACGGCGGACGGCGTGCGCAACTTCGGCGGCGTCATGGACGTCGTGCTGCACGATCTCGAAGTCGAAGGGCCGGCAGACAAACTGCCGGATCACTTGGAAATCGACGTTACCGACCTCGGCATTCACCAGCACGTCACCGCGGGCGAAGTAAAACTCCCCGATGGTTTCAGGATGGTGACGCCTGCCGACACGCTCGTGATCACGGTGGAATCGTCAAAGACCGCGCGCGCGCTCGAGGAAGCGGAACTCGGCGCATCGATGGAACAGACGCAGCCCGAGCTGGTCGGTCAGCCGCCTGAAGGAGCGCCGGAATAGGGTTTACCCGCGCCGCCGAGCCCGTGCGAATCGTCGCCGGACTCGGCAATCCCGGAAAAGAGTACGAACGCACGCGCCACAACGCCGGCTTTCTGATCGTCGACGAGGTGGCGCGGCGTTTTTCCATTTCGTCGTGGAAAACCAAAGACGGCGCGCGGCAGGCGTACGACTCCGGTCGCAAACTCGTTTTGGTGCAGCCGCAGACGTACATGAACAACAGCGGCGTGCCGCTGCGCCTGATTGCGGCGTGGTACCGCACGCCGCCGGAGTCGCTGCTCGTCGCGTACGACGATATGGATCTGCCGTTCGGAAAAATCCGCATGCGTCCGTTCGGCGGACACGGCGGTCACAACGGCATGCGATCGATCATCGCAACGATCGGCGAAGGTTTCCCGCGCATCCGAATCGGGGTCGGACGTCCGGAGAACGACAGCATCGATCACGTGCTCAGTCCCTTTTTACCTGAAGAACGCGAGGCGCTGCCGAAGATCGTCGGCGCGGTCGCGGACGCGGTGGAGATTTGGCTGAACGAGGGAACGGACGCGGCGATGCGCGCGATCAACACGTGGGACCCCGATAAAGATCGCTGACGGTTTGCTTATAAATCGCGCAGCGCGAAACTGCGCACTGCCATCGCGTACACCACGATAATCCACGCGATCGTCCACATCAGCGTCGCGAGCGGCGGCGGCGAAAGCACGAAAAACGGACCCGGCCAGCCGTGCCCCGATCCGGCCAGCGCCAGCGTCGCGGCGGGCTCCAAACGGTACACCGCTTCACGCCACATGGCATCGGTAGGAAGCAGCAGCTGCGAAATGATCCCGGCGTTGCGTATTGCATCGTTGCCGTAGAACGCTCCCAAACTGCCGGCTATTCCGGCGATCCACGCCAGGCCGAAGAACACGATGGCGACGATGCTGCTCGCGATGGCCGAGAGGCGCGTGCTCAACGCCGCGGTCAACACGAGCATGCACACAGCGAGCAAACACAGATAGGCCACCGACTGTGCGGGATGCGGCGGCAGATATCCCGTTATTGCGCGCACGACGGCAAATTCTAAGAGGCCGGCGAAGGCGGCGTACGCGCACACCACCGCTGCGAGCGCGAGAATTTTCCCGCTGAGCAAAGCCGCGCGCGAGATCGGCCGCGTCAGCACCGGAAGCAGCACGCCGCTTTCGATGTCGTTGGCGACGCTGGGCGCGGCAATGAAGACGCCGACGACCGCGAGCACGAAACTAAACATATACGCGATCAAGATCAGCATGATCGCGGAGACGGCCAGAATCTCAATGCGTGAAAGCGATCGCCCGGTGCGGTTATGCGCCTCCACCATGTGCGAGAATCCCCAGGCGGTGAGCGCGGCAAGCAGCAGCGTGACGGCGATCGCGGCGATGACGAAACGGCGCCGGATCAGTTCGCGAACGGTGAGCATCGCGATGTCGATCATTCTTGCGCACCGCCGGCGATCTGTAAAAACCGTTCTTCCAGCGTTCCGGACAACGGCTCGATCGCGAAGATTCGCGCACCGGCCTCCGTAAGCGCTTGCACGAGATCGGGGACGCTCTCCCGATCGATTCCGGACACGATAAACGTGCCGCCTTCGGCGCGAAGAGCACCGAACCGCGAGAGGACCGGCTCGAGCGGCTTGCCGTTAGCGGAGGCTTGTACGCGAACGGCGCTTTGCAAACCGACGATTTCGGCGATCGAGCCTTCCGCCACGACGGTGCCGCGCGCAACGATCGCGACGCGGTCGCACACCTGCTCGACTTCGGTCAGCAGATGGGAATTCAAAAATACCGCGGTTCCCGCCGCCTTCAACGAGCGCAGCACCTCGCGGACGTCGTGCCGCCCAATCGGGTCCAGCGCCGACGTCGGCTCGTCCAACACGACGAGCTCCGGCTCTCCAAGCAGCGCCACCGCAAGACCCAAGCGTTGCTGCATGCCTTTGGAGTACGTTCCGACGCGGTCGTCGGCGCGTTGCGAAAGGCCGACGACGTCCAGCACGCGAGCAATGGCAGCCCCGGGCTTCGCCACGCTCGCCAAACGGCAATGAAAGCGCAGCACCTCGCGCGCGGAAAGCCATTCCTGATACCGGAACAGCTCGGGTAAATAGCCCAACTTCGCACGCGCGCGGCGGTCGCCGAGCGGCGCGCCGAGCACGGTTCCGTTTCCGCCGGAAGGGCGCACGAGTCCGACCAGCATTTTTACCGACGTCGTTTTGCCCGCGCCGTTCGGCCCCAAAAAGCCGAAAATTTCGCCGCGCGCAACCTGCAGCGAAACGTCGGCTACCGCCGTCGTCTCACCGTACGTTTTGGCGAGATGACGGACGTCGATTGCGTAGGGAAGGCTAGTGCAAGCCATTTGCGAGCGACAGCACCTGATCCATGGTGAGCGCTCCGCCCATTACACCGTACACGATTCCATTCTTCTGCCACACGACGCCGGCGCCTAGCCCCGTGTTGTCGCCGATGGCCAGTCCGCGCACGCCGTCGACGTCCACGGTTTGAGCGCTCTGCTTGGAGACGTTCACCGGAACCGGCATGCGGTTTTCCAAATCGCCCAGCGCGCGCAGCTGCGTGGCCAAATCGGGCGATATGCCGGGCATGGCCAGCATGTACCGTTCGAGTTCTTGAAACGACGCGCCGGTCGATCGAACCGTCGGAACTTGCATCTCGACGACCATCAGCCCCATGTGGTTTTCCTCGCCCCGGTTATGCGCGGCAACGCCGTAGTGTGCGCCGAACGTCTGCCCGACGCGAACGTGGATAGTCGTACCGTTCAATGACGGCGGCATGGGCGGCAGTGTTTTGTGCGATTTCGCTTCAAACGCCCGCGCTTTCGACGCGCTGAACGTGTACGCGTACTCGCCGGGCGTCTCGACGAAATACGAACGGCTGCGCCCGACGCTCGATGGGATTTCGGACGGAACGCGCGGCTCGAATGCGAGATGCACTCGCGCCGTCTGCAGATCGGTATACGTCGAGCGGCGCTGCCGGACGATCACGTGCATCGTTCCCAATTGATCCGCGTCCGGCGCAATACGCAAGCGCGTAAAGTCGGCTTGCGTCAGATCGATCGGAACGAATTCTTTCGGCTGAAAGATTGTCAGAAACGCATTTGCGTAGCCGCCCAGCGGCGTAAAAACCAGAGCCAGCGCGAACGCTGCTGCGGCCGCGAGTCCGGCGGGCAAGTACCAGCGCGCGCTGCGTTTCGGCGCCGCTATGGCGCGTTCGAAGCGGGCCTGCGCCTGGGCAATGTTGACGTCGATGCCGCCGCTCAGCGCTTCGGCGGCGTTATCCGCGTCCGCTTGCAGCGCAGCCGCGTGCGCACCGCACTCCGCGCACGTTGCGAGGTGCTCCCTCGCATCCGCACTCAGCGACTGCGGTTCGTCGATGCTGCGCCGAAGTTCGCCTTCATCGAAGTGTTTCACGTTGAATCTCCTTTTTCAGCGCACGCTCGGCGCGGGCCAGCCGCGTGCCGATCTGCGTTGCATCCACGCCTAAGACCGTGGAAAGTTCGCGGTAGGAAAGGCCGGCGTAACGAAGCGCAAGCAGCTCCGCATCGCGCCGGGCGATGCGCAGAAGGGCGGCGCGCACGGCTTGCGTATCCGCGTGGCGTTCGACGATCCGCTGGGGATCGCGCTCTCGTTCGGCGCTTCGTCCAAGAGAGGTTTCTAAAACGAGCTGCCGTGTCTCGCGCGCAGATCGCCGCCTGCGCGACCGTATCGCGTTCAGCGCGGCCCGCACCGCCGAAGTGTACAACCATCCGCGGACCGGCGTCCGGCCGGAGCGATAGGCGCGTACGAAAACGTCTTGCGCGACGTCCTCTGCTTCGCCGCGGTCGCGCGTGATACGGAACGCGATCGAGACGACGCGGGGGTATTCGTCGACGAAGAGGCGCTCGAAAGCCTCATCCGGTAGTCCGAAGAGCGTCGTGGCAGCCACCATGCCCTTATAGCACCGTAAAGCGCCGTTTTGTAACAATGATTCGTTATCTTTAGGCGAAATTGGTCGATAAATCATCAACGGAGGTCGCCCGATGGAGGGATTCGCCGGCAAGGCATTCGTGGTGCGCGTGGACGAGGCAACGGCCTTCGCCCGGCAGACGACGTTTGTTGACGACTTGACCTTCCTCAATCGCCGGGACGTGCACCCAATCGTGATCGCGCCCTCGCGCAAGGCCGGCCGCGCGCTCGTGCGGACGATCAATCGCAGCGGAAATATGGCGGTCGGGCTATCCGGCTCCGACGCGGCGATGCTTCCCGGCGGCCCAGGTGGAATCGGAAACGTGCAAACCGGAATTCTGCAGACGCTGACGACCGCCGGCTACATACCCGTGATCGAACCGCTCGCGTTCTCGGTGTTCGGCGAGCGCGATCAGGCGGTCGATGCCGACGAAGTCGCGCGGGCCATCGCATCCGCGACCGACGCAGTTCGCGCGATCTTCTTCAACGCATTGGGCGGAGTTACCGATCCGCAGACGGCGGCGCTGATTACGGATCTGACGCCGGCGGAAGCATTGACGATTGCCGAAGACCCGCGCATGCCGCCGGATCTGCGCGCGGCTATCCGTGCCGCGGCATTGGGCGTACGCGCCGGCGTCGCGAGCGCGCAAATCGTCGACGGACGGATCGCGCATGCCACGGTTCTGGAACTGCTCACGGCGCACCATCTCGGTACGCGCGTAACCGGAAGCGTCTTTACCGGCGCCTCGTAGCGCACTCGTCCGGACGATTTTGCAGATTCGCGATGCGTTGATCGACCGGCGCGCGCTCGCTGAGGTACCAGTACGTCACGCGTTTGGGACAGATCTCGTCCAGATCCTGATCGGCGGCGCGAACTTCCGAACGGATCGCCGCAACGGGATCCGCCGTGACGCCTACGGCCGCGGACTCCACGACGATATCGGCGCGGCGCGCGTACCCGTTGTAGAACGGCAGCGCGACCGCATACACGCACCCGATGACCGCGCCCAGCAGCGCGAGGCGTGAAACCGGATCGTCGTCGCGGCGGAAGCCGATGCGATCCGCAATCAGCACCGAAAGCGCCGCGCCCACGACGATAAACGCCGCCTGAACCAACGCCGTTTGCAGGCCGAGGTTCGCGCGCATCCACACGAGCGAACGCGCAACGAAAAACTGCATTTCCGCGGGCGTGGATCCCGCGACCAGCGTATCGCTAATGACCATACGCTGCGTCCCGCCCCACCCGAGCACGTACGCCCTTCCCGAACGCGTCCGGTTCGAGACTTGCTCGACGACGATGGGAATCGCCGACTGCGTACGCTGCTCGATCTGCGCGATCGGCCGCTGCGATGCGGCGGACGGATGAAACGGAACCAATGAACCGGTAAGCGGCGTGATGAGTACCGGAGTAACGTATGCGACGAGCAGTGTGAACGCCAGAACGCCCGCAATCGTGTAGACGTACCATTGATGCGTGCGGTCGGCCAAACCCAGCACTATCGCCGCCGTCAAGCCGACGACGATCATGATGACGATCGTTCCCGCAATCCAGTGCCCGAGCCACGTACGAAACAGCAGCTCGTTGAGGTCCATCAATTTCATGAACCGGTATTGAATGGCTTGGGGGATGAACGAGGCAGCGCGGTCGATCAGCGCCAGCGCCGCGCCGAAGCAGAACCGCACCCAGAACTCCGAACGCATCCGCGCGCGCAGCAAATCGCGCAGATGTGCCGAGCGCCCCGTGCTCCAAAACCATGCAAGCGCGACGATCTGCACGGCAAGCGTGGCGATCCACATCGGATTGCGAAAGTCTTGCAGCCGCGCGGCGGCAGCGGCCCGCGCCGGGTCGATTAATGCCGTAGGCGGCGCAGTCAATAACGCGTGCGCAGTGAGGGCATTTACTTCGGCATCGAGCGCGTTCGGACGTCCCAGCACTGCCGCGATCAGATCGACCACGCGGTTTCGTTTAACAGCAGCGCGGGCCGCGCCTGGCGGCTCAGCCGAAAACCGCGAATTCTCCGGGTCCGGTCAAAAAGGATACGCGGTCGCGCCCGGTCCGCTTACTGTGGTACATTGCCGCGTCCGCAGCCTCCAGCAGTTCGCTCGCGCTCGCGGCATCGTACGGAAACGCCGCAACACCGATGCTCGCCGTAACCGGTAAACCGTATCCGAAATCGAACGAGCGCACGGCGTTGCAGAATCGCTGTGCGCGCTCGATCGAAGCAACCTTGCCGCTCTCGCGTACGATCGCGCAAAACTCGTCGCCACCGTTGCGCGCCGGGATGTCGATACCAGCCAGCGTGTGGCCGCGAAGCAGCGATGCCATGTGCGCCAGCACCACGTCGCCGGCGCCGTGTCCGAACGTGTCGTTGATACGCTTGAAACGATCGGTATCGATGAACCACAGCGACATCGGCCGCTCGCGCAGCACCGCAGCGTTTGCAAGTTCTTCCTGAAGCCTTTGACGGAACGCGCGCGGCGTATACAATCCGGTGAGCACGTCATAGGTCGCGCTTGCACGATCGGCTTCGCGTTCTGCAGCGAGCGCGTACGGCGCTGCCGCTTGAATCACGCTGCGTACCAAGACGTCGGCATCGCTCAGCTGCTCGCGTGAACTCGACGAAGCGTACACCACTGCGGCCAAACGATCGCCGGTGGCCATCGGCACCGCGATTGCAGCGCGGTCGGCCGGCATCAGCGTTCGCAGATCGCCGCCCGGAGTCACGCGATGGCCGCAAAGCGCCGCGCGCGCCGGTAACGAATGCGGCGCATCGCGCCGCTCGCGCATTCCCGCGAAGCCTTCGGCGCGCGGTCCCGCCGCATACACGCAAACGAGTTGCTCCTGCTCGGGCGTAAAAATCAAAACGGCGTCGAGCGACGGATCGAGCACGCGAAGCGTGCGATCCAATGCCGTCAATACTGCAGCGGTCGAGTCGCGCGAGGCAGCAGTCAGTACGCGGACCGCTTCCAAAACGTCCGATTCTCTGCGCACGACGGACGCAAGCCGCAACTCGGCCGCGCGGGCCTCGCGGCTCTTGGCCGCGGCGTAGGCACCGGCAAAAAAACAGAGAACCGCCAGGAGAGCCAGACCGGCTGCATACACTGGAGGAGAGTGCCCATTCCGGCCCGCGACATGCCATCGAACGCTCGCGCCGCTGCCGCCGACGCGAACCGGCGCGGCGTTTCGCTGCACCGGCAAGGACGCGTTGAGGAGGCGGTCGATGCATTCCGTGAAGGCATCGCGTCGCAAGGCGGCGTTGCGGAGCTTCACACGAATCTCGGCGCTGCGTTGATGCAACTCGGCCGTTTCGACGACGCACGAGCGGAATACGAACGCGTTTTGGAGATCCAGCCGGACGATCTGCTCGCACATTCGGCGATGTACGAGCTGGAGCAAATCCGTGGAAATCCCGCGAAGGCCGTGACGCATCAAGCGCGCGTGCTGGCGCAGCAAACAGTTTTTTCGCAGATCGCGCCGCGCGAAGCTCGCAGCGTTCTTGCGCTGATGGCTCCCGGAGACTGGCAGGCAAATGTGCCGATCGATTTTTTGATCGATCGCGAAACGACGACCGTGCACAAGTTCTACATTTTGTCGCAGGCGCAGGCGGCGGCTGCGGTATTGCCGGCCGCCGGCGTAGTGTTTACGGCCATTGCGGAATCGGATGAAAACGAAGAACGCCTGCGCGTAGCGGAAGACGTCGTCGCGCACTTGCAACTGCCGGTCATAAACCGCCCGGAACGCGTTTTAGGCACGAGCCGGACGCGTGTGTGGCAGGCATTGCACGATCTTCCGAACGTCGTGGTTCCGCAAACGCTTCGCCGCGGCAAAGCGGAGCTGGAACGCGGAGAGACCGGCATCGAGTATCCGCTGGTAATACGCCCGGTCGGATCGCACGCCGGCCACGGACTGGAACGCGTGAACGACGCACGCGACCTTGCCGGCTACTTGAGCCGCTCCTCCGGCGCGCAGTACTACATCATGCCCTTCGTGGACTTCTCGAAAGGCGACGGCTTCTTCCGTAAATACCGCATCATCGTGGTCGACGGCGTGCCGTACGCCTACCATCTGGCGATATCGCCGCGCTGGATGATCCATTACTACAACGCGCCGATGCAAGAACACGCGTGGATGCGCGACGAAGAGCGCCGTTTTCTGGATGATTTCCCTTCGGTGTTCGATCCCGCGCTCGTACGCGCTATCGGCGAGATGGCATCCAGACTTGGATTAGAGTACTTCGGAATAGATTGCTCGATCGATCGCAAAGGCCGGCTCGTACTATTCGAAGCGGATCCCGCGATGATCGTGCACGCCGGCGACGATCCGCAGCTTTTCGGTTACAAGATCCCGGCCGCGCAGCGCGTCTTTGCCGCTTTCGAACGTTTGATCGACCGTGTTGGATCCCGCTGACTGGGAACAGTTTCGGCGTACCGCGCACCGCGCGCTGGACGATGCGATAGACTTTCTTCGCGACGTGCGCGAGCGGCCGGTATGGCAACCCGTTCCCGCCGAAGTCAAAGAAGATTTGGCACGTCCCATGCCGTTGGACGCGACGCCTCTCGAAGACGTCTATCGCGAATTCGCGCAAACGATACTGCCGTACGTCACGGGAAACATTCATCCGCGCTTTTGGGGATGGGTGCACGGCACCGGAACGCCGACCGGGGCGCTTGCCGATCTGCTCGCCGCGACGATGAACTCGAACAACGGCGGCCGCGATCACGGAGCGGTGTACGTAGAACGTCAAGTGCTCGCGTGGTTTCGCGATCTGTTCGGATGGCCCGCCGAAGCGAGCGGATTGCTCGTCACGGGCACGTCGGCTGCCAATCTCGTTGCATTGCTCGTTGCACGAACGAAAGCACTCGGGCGCGCCGTGCGTTCGGAGGGCCTGCAAGCTCGAGGCGCGACATTATGCGGATACGCGTCGAGCGCGACGCATGCGTGCGTGCGCAAGGCCTTCGAAATGGCCGGCATCGGTTCGGCGAACCTGCGCGTTATCGCGGTCGACTCCGGTCACCGCATTCGTCTGGACGAGCTGCAACACGCCATCGAAAAAGATAAGGCGAGCGGCTTTACACCGTTCGTCATCGTCGGAAATGCGGGAACGGTCGACGTTGGCGCGATCGATCCGCTGGAATCGCTTGGGGAAATCGCGCACCGGCACGGCCTGTGGTTTCACGTAGACGGGGCGTTCGGCGCGACCGCGTACTTGTCGGAACGGCTGCGCCCCGCATTGCAGGGCATCGAACGCGCGGACTCGCTCGCGTTCGACTTCCACAAATGGCTGCACGCTCCGTACGATGCGGGATGCGTGCTGGTGCGCGACGGCGCGGTGCACCGCTCAACGTTTGCCAGCGAGGGCCCGTATATCACGCGAATGACGCGCGGACTCGCGGCGGGCGAACCCTGGTTCACGGATTACGGCCCCGATCTCTCGCGCGGATTTCGGGCACTCAAGGTGTGGTTTACGATCAAAGAGTTCGGCGCGCGGGGATTGGCAAACGCAATCGAGCGCAATTGCGCCCAAGCGCTGGCACTGGAAGCCCTGTTACGCAACGACCCCGGCTTCGAAGTGCTGGCGCCGGTCACGCTGCAGATCGTGTGCTTCCGTCCACGCGCATCGGGCCTATCGGCGCAAGCGCTCGACGCGCTTACCGATGAGGCCGTAATCCGGCTGCAGGAAAGCGGCGTCGCCGTGATTTCTTCGACCACGATCTTCGGACGGCGCGCAATGCGCGTCTGCATCACCAACCACCGCACGACCGACGAAGATTTGGCCATACTGCTCGACGAACTGCGTCGCGTCGTGCGCAAGGCACGAGCGGCGCTGACGTAGCGTCAGCCATGCGCAGCCGCATCACCGAACGCCTTGACCGGGCGGCGCGATTTCCGGTAACGCTGATCGTTGCGCCGGCCGGATTCGGCAAAACCGTTGCGCTGCGCGATTACCTCGACGCAAGCGGCGTTGCGGCGATCCGGTTCAACGTGCGGCGCGAAGATGCAACGTTGCTGTCGTTCGTCCGAAGTTTGAGCGAAGCGCTCGAGCCGGTGGCGCCGAGCGCGCTGGCGGCGTACCCGGCAATGCAGCAACGGGTACTCGCGTCCGAAGAGCCGGTGCGCGCGCTTTCGGATTGGTTCGTCGAGCACTTGAAGCAGGCGTCGTTTACGATCGCCGTCGACGACTTGCATTTCGCGGCGGGAGATCCCGCATCGATCGCCATGATCGCGGATTTGATCGAACGGACGACGGATCGCATACGCTGGATCGTTTCCGCGAGGTCCGACGTCGGTTTACCCGTCGGAACGTGGATGGCATACGGGCGCATGGACATGCCGATCGGTGAGGAAGATCTGCGTTTTACGACCAGTGAAGCGCTGGCAGCCGCGGACGAAATGCACACCGGCGTCGATCCGGCGGAAGTGGAAGCGCTGCGGCAATTGACCGAGGGATGGCCGGTTGCGCTAACGATTGCGGTGAGAACGCGCACGCACGTTCAAGATCTGCGCACGGCTTCATCCGGCACGCGCGAGATGGTGTACCGGTATTTGGCGGAACAGGTGTTCGCCGGCCTCACGCTCGCGCAGCGCGCGTTCATCTTGGCCACGAGCGTTTTCTCGACGTTCGATACGGGGATTGCCGAGGCGCTCGGCGCGACTCCGGAATTCTTGTCCGAAATACGGCGCAGCGTTGCATTTTTGACCGAGGCCGCTCCCGGTCAGTACAAGTACCACGATCTCTTCCGCGATTTCTTGGAAACGGAGCTGCGCCGTTCCGGCGAGCGCGAGTGGACGCGCGCAATTTGCGATGCCGCTGCAATTTTGGAGCGGCGCGGCGAAGATGCCGCGGCCTTGCTCCTGTACGCGAAAGCGCGCGCGGGCGAAGCGATAGTGAGCATCGTCGATCGCGCGGCCTTCGATCTGTTCGAGCGCGGCGAAGGCGACGCGCTGGCCGCTGCGCTTGCAACGCTTCCCGAACCGATGCGGCGTACGAATCCCGCCGCGCTCGGGTTGAGCGCCATGCTCGAAGCTTCGCGCGGACATTTCGACGTGGCGGAACGCGATTTCAAAGAAGCGATATCCCTTGCACGCGATCGCGATCTGCGCGCGCAGCTCGTGTTGCGGTACGCCATCGAAACCGTCAGGCACGATCGCGACTCGACGAAATTGCTCGAGCCGTATGCAGCAGACACCTCGATACCGCCGAGCGAACAGGCGCCGCTCCTGGGGACACTCGCGACCGCATACGCGCGTGCAGGCCGCATCGACGAAGCCGTTCAGACCGTGCAACGCGCGCTCGACGTGCTTCCCGCGGCGGCGAACGATCGCGATCGTGCGCGCTTGTATCATCAAGCGGCGTACGTGTACCAATACGTTCCGGACTGGGAGCAAACGGAGCGGTACGCAACGTTGGCGGTCGAGATCGCCCGCGAACGGAATCTCGACGAACTCGCCGCGCGCGCATACAGTATTCTTTATGCGGTGCGTTACGAAGCGGACGATCCGTTGGGCAGCTTGGAAATGCTCGACCGTCTGATAGAATCCGCTCGAAAAGGCGCATCCGGCCAGGCGCGCGTTTTTGGTTTGATGGCCGAATACGAGGTGCAAGCGGAACGCGGCGACGAGGCGGCGCTGGAAACGCTGGAACGCACGCTGGAAGAAACTCGCGCGCCGTTCACGCCTGCGCGTGCCGAAGCGCTCGTTCCGGCGATGGCGATGCGGACGGCATGGACCGGGGAATTCCGGCGCGCGTACGAGCTTTGCGCAACGGCGATCGGCGAGCAATTGACGGTGGAACGCCGTGCGCTCGTTACCAGTCAGGCGGCGTTTTACGCGATCGCTGCGGGTTTATCCGGCGAAGCCAACGAGGCGTATCATAACGCGGTATCGCTGCTGGAACGAATTCCCAAGAAAACGTTGCGCACCACGCTGACGCAAGTCTTTCTCGCTTTGGTCGATTTGGTGCGCGCGCACCATTCGTCCGCGCACCGCTTGCTGAGCGAAGCCGAATCTCACGCCGCGCGCTGGCCGCGCGTACGCGCATTCGCGAATGCAGGCCGCACGTTGTACCGCGTTCATTTGGGGCAAGCCGATGCAGCGGCAATGGAACAAGCATTGGAGCGCATGCGTTCCGCGCAATTCGGCGGCGCCGCTCGCCTGATTGCTGCGCTCCCTTCGCCCGAGGCCAAGGGCGGCGGCTATATGCAGCTCACGCCGTCGGAGCGTGAAATCTTGCAGTTTCTCGCGTCCGGAGCCAGCACGAAAGACATCGCCAACCGTACCGGCCGCAGCGCGCACACCGTCGACACCCACATTCGCGCCATTTGCCGCAAACTGCAATGCAGCGGCCGCCGGGAAGCAGTGGCGTTAGCCGTCGGAGCAGGCTGGGTACACGGGTAGGGGCTGCCCGGTGGGTTGCTTAATTTTCCCGTTGCACTTCTACAGAGGGAAACCCGGTGAAACTCTCGTCTCGACGCGCCTGCGCGCTCGCGGCGTGTACGCTGCTCGCGGCGTGCACGAATTCGCACTTCACGCCGCCATCTTCGCAGCCGCTGTTTGCGGCCGACGCTCAGGCTACGAGTTCGCCCGCAAACGGTGCAACGGGACTTCCGGCAAATGGCGCGACGGGAATGCCCGCGGGCGACTTCCTCGCGTGTAATTTGCACGACACTCCCGGTCAGGTAGATTGCACGATCGCAATCAATCTCAACGTTGCACCCAACGGAAATCCGACGACGCCGGCAAGCCTTCTCCCGGGCCTTCATCCGGCCGATCTGCAAACCGCGTACGCGATGCCGTCGTCGAACAGCGCCGGAACCGTCGCAATCGTGGATGCGTACGACGATCCCACCGCCGAAGCGGATCTTGCCGTCTATCGCACGGCATTCGGGCTTCCCGCGTGCTCTTCGTCGAGCGGATGTTTCCGCCGCGTGAACGAGTACGGCGAGACCAATTCCTATCCGTTGCCGAACACGCAATGGCAAGAAGAGATGTCGCTCGACATGGACATGGTTTCGGCGATTTGCCCGAATTGCAAGATCGTGCTCGTCGAAGCGAATTCGCCGTCGATCGCCGATTTGGGAACGGCCGTAGATACGGCGGCATCGCTGGGCGCTGTTGCCGTCAGCAACAGCTATTATGCAAAAGAATGGAAGAACGAACGCACGCAAGACGTTCACTATAAACATTCCGGCGTCGCGATCGTCGTAAGTTCCGGCGACCAACCGGGTGCGTTTTATCCGGCGTCTTCGCTAAGCGTGACGACTGTCGGCGGCACATCGCTTTCGCTGAGCGGCGGCACGCGATCGGAGTCGGCGTGGGGGCCGGCCGGTCAGGGCTGTAGCATTTTCGAGCCCAAACCCGCGTTTCAGCCGAATACGGGCTGCAAGACGCGATCGTCCGTCGACATGGCGGCGGTCGCGGATCCGCAAACGGGCGTCACCATTTGGGACGCGGCTGCGGGAGGGTGGCTTGAAGCGGGCGGAACGAGCGTCGGAGCGCCGTTGGTTGCCGCCGCGTATGCGCTATCGCACAATCCGCGCGGACCGGCATATTCGTACTCGCATACCAGCGGTTTTTATGACATTCCGCCGGCGGGTTACGATCTCGCGACGGGGCTGGGATCGCCGGAGGGCGTTGCCGGATTGTAGCTCCATCGTCCTGCTGAGGCATTTTTTGTCATGCTGAGGCATCGCTAGTCATGCTGAGGTACCGAAGCACCCTGAGGAATGGAAGGGCCCCTCTCTCCTCGCAATCATCTGAATTGAGCGCCTAAACACGGATGTGGGGTGAAGCGCTCAATTCAGTAGGCCGGCGTTTCGCACGGATGCGAACGTCGGGCGCGGTTGCGAGGGGAGAGGGGCCCTTCGATTCCTCAGGGTGCTTTGACGAAATCGGCGCGACCAGCGAAGGCCCTTCGATACCTCAGGGTGCTTCGATACCTCAGCATGACTAGCGCGAGCTAAGCGCTTAGTGCGTCGTCCCCCAGCGCGTCTTCAACGGAATCGTAAATCGGGAAAATCGCCTCCAAGCCTGTGGCGCCAAGCAGGCGTTTGACGAATGCGGATTTGACCGCCAGCGACATCGGCGGCATTTCGTGCTGGCTGCGCTCTTTGTGCGTAAGGATCAGCGCGCAGATCAGCGTGCTGGTAATGTATTTGGCCGTCGTCAAATCGAACACGACGTGCGGCTCGCTCAACGCCGGCCTAAGCCGGTCCGCGAGCTCCTCGCGCCGGTATATATCCCACTCTCCCGCTAACGATATAACCATCTTGCCTCCATGCTACCCCGGACGGCACCGCGGCGCCGTACTCAATTTCCGGTAGGCCGCCTACCCGGTTTTCGGTATGTGCCCGTCCCTGGGGCTCCGCGTACGCTGAGATGCGTGGAGGAGATTTATCCAATGAACAAATTCAGCGTTCTCGCGCTTGCGGCAGCGGTCTTGACCGCCTCCTGCGCGGGGCATAGCGGCAGTTCTGCGGTACCGCAGCTTTCGTCGGGCGTCGGGGGCCCGGCGCACAAGATGAGCGCCGGTGCGCCGTCCGGATGGGCGACGACCGGAACGCAAGCAGTGAACTTGGCGAACGCCGTCGATCTCGGAAACTTGCCCGCAGCGCAGCAGCTCACCGTGCGCGTCGGCTTGGCGCTTCGCAATCAAAGCCAACTGCAAGCGGCGGTCGCAAGCGGACAAACGGTCGACCCGTCGACGTTCATGGCAACCTATGCACCGACCAGCGCGCAAGTTGCCCAAGTCACGAACTATCTGCAATCGCAAGGTTTTTCGAATATTTCGGTTGAGCCGAACAACTTGATCGTCAGCGCTACCGCTACGGCGGCGCAAGCGCAAACCGCGTTCGACACGACGCTGCACGCGTTTTCGATCAACGGCACGAACGTTTGGGGCAACGTTGCGCCCGCGTACGTGCCGTCGTCGCTCGGCGGAACCGTCGTCGCGGTTCTGGGCTTGAGCAACGAACAGGCGATGGCCGCCACGCCGCATCACAACCCGAAACCGAATCCGTCGCCTACCCCCACGCCCGGACCGCCGTCCGCATGCAGCTTGTACGGACTCGAAATCGTCGGCTTCCCCACGGGACCCGTCCCGGATCCGACGACGCAGTACGGCTGCACGCGCAATTACTATCCGGCCGATTACTGGCGCGCGTATGACGCGGTGAACGCGCCGGTTGCGAGCAAAGTCAGCATTGCAATCATGACCGCCGGACAGCTCGGCGATGCCGTGAGCAATCTGCGCGTCAACGAACAATCCGACGGTTTGGTGCAACCGTCCGTCATCATCAAGCCGGTCGGCGTTGCGGGCGGCGTTATCTCCAGCGGCGTCGACGAATGGACCCTGGATCTCACCGCTTCCAGCGGTATGGCACGCGCCGTGAAATCGATGTACGTGTACAACACGACGTCGCTCAACGACTCGGACATCGCACTGATGTATAGCCGGTGGGTTACCGACAATCTCGCGAAGATCGGAAACTCTTCGTTCGGCGGCTGCGAATTCGGCCCGTACCTGGACGGATCGATGATTCTTGACGACGAGATCTTCTTGCAAGGCGCCTCGCAAGGACAAACGATGTTCGCATCGTCCGGCGACACCGGCGCGTTCTGTCCGGTCGGTGCAGGTGCAAACGGCGTACCTGCAGGCGTTCCGCTGGTGAACTATCCCGCAGCGTCGCCCTACGTCGTTGCAGTCGGCGGTACGACGCTGCTGACGCAAACCGACGGATCGTACCAAGGCGAAGCGGCGTGGTATTCGGGCGGCGGCGGGTTGAGCCAATTCGAATACTCGCCGGTTTGGGAAACGACCGCGCAGCCGGTCAGCAAGAACGGTGAAAGCATGCGCGGCGTGCCCGACATCGCGATGGACGGCGACCTGCAAACCGGTATGGTGCTGTACGACGCCGACCAAGGCGGCTGGATCGTCATCGGCGGAACGAGCTTGGCTTCGCCGCTGGCCGCAGGTTCGTATGCGCGCATGCTCTCCAACAAACCATCGCTTGGGTTTGCGCCCGCGCACCTGTATTCCAACTTCACCGGCAATGCAGCCGGCGCCCAAGTAACGGGACCGCCGCCGTGGCAGCCTGACGGCGGATTCCACGACATCCTCGTCGGTGCAAACGGTGCGTACACGGCGTTGCCGGGCTACGACTACACCACCGGTCTGGGTTCGTTCGACATCGGTCTGATGGCGCAACAGCTCTAAAAGATCGCTGCTGCACGCGAGAAAGGGCGCTGAGTATCAGCGCCCTTTTTATGTTGCGAAGGTATCCGGTTCTACGAAGATTTCTTCGGAGGGAGCGGCCGCGCCGGATTTCCGGCCACGCGGGCGTTAGCCGGAACGTCTTTGGTGACGACCGCCGACGCTCCGGTGAGCGCGCCGTCGCCGACCGTGACGGGCGCGACCAGCGACGTATTCGATCCGATCGAAACGTTCTTACCGATCGTCGTTTTGTTCTTCCGCACGCCGTCGTAGTTGCACGTGATCGTTCCCGCACCGATGTTGCTTCCCTCACCGATGTCGGCGTCGCCCAAGTACGACAGATGGCTGGCTTTCACGCCGTGCGCCAATTTCGAGTTCTTGATTTCGACGAAGTTCCCGATGTGTACGCGATTCGCCAGTACGGCATCGCCGCGCAGGTGCGCGAACGGTCCGATGGTGACGTCGTTGCCGACCGTGCTGTCGATAATGACGCTCTCGCGGACGGTAACCGCATCGCCCAGCGTCGCCGCCGAAAGACGCGCATTCGGTCCGACGACGCACCGCCGGCCGATTTTCGATAGACGCCCGATGGACGTATTCGGGTAGATCACGGTATCTTGGCCGATTTCGAGCTCCGGCTCCAAGTAGGTCGCATCGGGGTCGATAATCGTGACGCCCTCGCGCATGTACTGCGCGCACAGCCGTTTGTTCATCTCTTTGCGCGCGAGCGCCAGTTCGACGCGATCGTTGATGCCGAGCACGTGCAGATGATCGGTCGCCATGACCGGTACGACCCGTTTTCCGCCGGAAACCAAGTGTTCGATCGTGTCGGTCAGATAGTATTCGGCCTGCGCGTTGTCGTTGCGAAGGGCAGCGACGGATTCGCGCAGTGCATCTTCATCGTACGCGTAGATGCCCGCATTCATTTCATCGACCGCGAGCTGCGCCGGCGTCGCATCGCGTACTTCGACGATGCGTTCGACGTCGTTCCCGCGCCGGATGACGCGGCCGAAGCTCGACGGCAGGGGCATTCTGACCGTTACCATTGCAAGGCTGGCACCGCTTTGCGCGCCTTGAAGCGAGCCGACGATTCCGCGGAAGATCTCTTCCTGAACGAGCGGCATGTCGCCGTACGCGACCACGATGCGGCCACTTTTTACGTGCGGCATTTCGCGCAGCGCAACTTGCACGGCATGGCCCGTACCGAGCTGCTCGGTTTGCACGACGCCGCGCACGCCGAACTCGGCGATCCGCTCTTGCAGCTCGGCGTTCGTTACGACGAGGATATCGTCGATTCCGGCGCGCCGAAGCGCGGAGAGCGCGTACCACAACATCGGCCGCCCGCACAAGTCGTGCAACACTTTGGGCGTCGCGCTTTTCATGCGCGTGCCTTTGCCCGCAGCCAGGACGATCGCTCGAACGGTCATGATGATGCGTCCGATTCGCTCTCGCCGCCGGGCGGCTCCAGACGTTTCCAGGCTTTTTGCTCGGCGGCCGTGACGCCGCCCAGCACTTCGACGGCGTGGCGCAAGCGTTCGCGGACCAAGTCGCGCCCCAACAATTCTATCGCGTCGTACAGCGGCACGGATGTCGGACTCCCCGTAATGGCGAGATAGAACGGCCTTGCAACGTCGCGAAATTTGCGATCCAGCGCCTGCGCCACGCCTTTGAGAACTCCCTCGATCTCGGCAACGCTCCAAGTGGTGAGTGCGTCGAAGCCCCACATTGCCAGTTGAAAGCCTTTGCGCAGCGAGGTATCGTCCAGCTTGCCGTCGCGGAATTGCTCCGCCGTCACGTTCAAGCGCCCGGCAAAGAAAAATGCGACGAGCGTTCCCAGATCGCTCAAGCGCTCGATGCGCTGATGCGCCAGCGCCGCGATCCGATTCAAGCGAGTGCGGTCGAAGCCCCACGTTGCCACCGCGTGCAAAAACGCGTCTCGGTCGTAGCGTTCGCGAATGTACCGGCCGTTGAGCCAGTTGAGTTTCGGCACGTCGAAGACGGGGCCGCCGAGCGAGATGTGCTCGATCTCGAACCGGTCGATCATCGTTTGCAAATCCATCAGCTCTTGACCTTCGTGCGCCGGAACGCACAGCAGCCCCAAGAAGTTCAACAACGCGTCGGGCAGATAGCCCATCGCCTTGTAGAACAAAATGCCGGTAGGATTCTTGCGTTTGCTGAGCTTGCTCTTGTCGGGGTTGCGCAGCAGCGGAAGATGCATGATCGCGGGGGGCGTCCATCCGAAATATTCGTAGAGCAGCAAGTGCTTCGGCGCCGAAGAGACCCACTCTTCACCGCGGATCACATGCGTGATCTCCATCAAATGATCGTCGACGACGTTCGCAAGGTGATAGGTGGGCATGCCGTCCGATTTCATCAGTACTTGCATGTCGACCGTGCTCCAGTCGATCTCGATCGCGCCGCGCCGCAAGTCGTTGACCACGCACACGCCCGTCGACGGCACTTTCATCCGGACGACGTACGGAACGCCGTCACGTTCTTTTTGCGCCGCTTCTTGCGGCGCGAGCGTCATGCATAGACCGTCGTAGCGCGGCGGCTGCTTTGCGGCGCGCTGGGCGGCACGCATATCTTCCAAACGTTCCGGCGTGCAAAAACACTTGAAGGCTTTGCCGCCGGCAAGCAATTCGTCGACGTATTGCCGGTAGATCGCCGAACGTTCGCTTTGGCGGTACGGACCGTGCGGACCGCCCCTATCCGGGCCTTCGTCCCACGACAGGCCGAGCCAGTGCAGCGCGTCCAGGATCGCCGTTTCGGATTCCATCGTGCTGCGCGCGCGATCGGTGTCCTCGATGCGCAGAATGAACTGTCCGCCGTTTTTTTTCGCGAACATGTAATTGATGAGCGCGACGTACGCGGTCCCTACGTGCGGATCGCCGGTCGGCGATGGCGCGATTCTGGTTCTAACGGTCAAGAAAACGGCTCCGGGTGTTCAGCGTCTGGGCGAGGATGCGAGAAGTCAGCCCACAAGTTCGCGCCGTTTGCCGCACGCGTCTTCGACGAATGCGATGATCTCCGAAAGCGGCGCGCCCGGTGTGAAGATCGCTTGAACGCCTCTGCGGCGCAATTCTTCCGCATCTTCGGGCGGAATCGTTCCGCCGCCGAAAAACACGATGTCCTGCGCGCCCTGCGCTTTGAGCTGTTCGACGATCAGCGGGAACAGCGTCATGTGCGCGCCGGAAAGGATCGAAAGCCCGATGCCATCCGCGTCTTCTTGAATTGCCGTTTGAACGATCTGTTCGGGCGTTTGAAACAAGCCGGTGTAGATTACTTCCATACCGGCGTCGCGAAGAGCGCGCGCGATCACTTTCGCGCCGCGGTCGTGCCCGTCGAGTCCGGCCTTGGCGATGACGATCCGCAGCGGTCTAGCCACGTGAAACCCCGCTCAGCTCCCTTTCGTGGCGGGCTTCCTCCAACTCGCGCGAGAGACGCAGCGCTTCTTCGAGCTTGCGCATCACCTCTTTGAGCGTCTGCGCGGCCGCTTGCCGTTCGTCGTCGTTTTGTATACGCATGATCAAAACGCAGCCCTCTCGGTGTAACGCCCGTAGACCTGAACCATTGCCTCGACGATTTCGCCTTCCGTAGCGTACGCGTTTACGCAATCGATCAAGTGCGGCATCAAGTTGTCGGATGGATCCTTGCAGGCGGCCTTCAGCGCTTCGAGCGAACGCTGCAGCGCGTTCTCGTCGCGCGCGGAGCGGATGCCCTCTACCGCGCGCGCTTGTCCGCGTTCGATCTCCTCGGTAATCTTCAAGAGCTCGATGTCGACTTTGTCTTCCGGCTTCTCGAACGCATTCACGCCCACGATGACGCGCTCTTTCGTTTCCAGCGAACGCTGATAGCGGTAACTTGCATCGGCGATCTCGCGCTGGAAGAAGCCCGCTTCGATCGCTTCGATCACGCCGCCGTACTCTTCGATCTGGCGGAAGTACTCTTCGGCTTGACGCTCCATCTCTTCCGTGAGCGCCTCGACGTAATACGAACCGCCGAGCGGATCGACGACGTTGGTCACGTTCGTTTCGTAGGCAAGCACTTGTTGCGTGCGCAGCGCGATCTCTACGGACTTTTCGGTCGGCAGTGCGAGAACTTCGTCCATGGAATTGGTGTGCAGCGACTGCGTGCCGCCCAGCACGGCCGCCATCGCCTCGTACGCGACGCGGACGATATTATTTTCAGGCTGCTGCGCGGTGGCGCTGCATCCGGCCGTTTGCGTATGGAAGCGCAACTGCCACGACTTCGGATCTTTCGCGCCGTACCGATCGCGCATATGCCGCGCCCAAATGCGGCGCGCCGCGCGATACTTGCAGATCTCTTCGAAAAAGTCGATGTGCGCGTTGAAAAAGAACGACAGTCGGGGCGCGAACGAATCGACGTCCATGCCGGCTTTCATGCCGGCTTCAACGTATGCAAAGCCGTCGGCCAGCGTGAACGCCAGCTCTTGGACGGCCGTCGAGCCCGCTTCGCGAATGTGATAGCCGCTGATCGAAATCGTGTTCCACTTGGGCATTTCGTCGCGGCAGAATCTCATCATGTCGACGATGACGCGCATGTGGGGCCGCGGCGGAAAGATCCACTCTTTCTGCGCGATGTATTCTTTCAGGATATCCGCTTGAATCGTGCCGCCGAGTTTCGCGCGCGGAATGCCCTTCTTTTCGGCTGCCGCGACGTATTGTGCTAACGCAATGCAGGCGGGACCGTTGATGGTCATCGACGTCGTGATGTCGCCCATGTCGATGCCGTCGAACAGCTGCTCCATATCGGCAAGCGAGTCGATGGCGACGCCGCATTTGCCCACTTCACCGCGCGCTTGCGGCGCGTCGGAGTCGTATCCCATGAGTGTCGGCATATCGAAAGCGACCGAGAGACCGTGCTGGCCCTGCGAAAGCAAGAAGTGGTAGCGTTCGTTCGTCTGCTTCGCATTGCCGAAGCCGGCGAACTGCCGCATCGTCCAGAGCCGGTCGCGATACATGTTCGGGTGAATGCCGCGCGTGTACGGATAAATACCGGGATAGGCTAAATCTGCCGCTAAATCGAGGTCCGCGACGTCTTCGGGGCCGTAGATCGTTTTTAAAGGAAGGTCCGAAATGGTGCGGTCGACCGCACCCGAGCCCGGTCCCTTACGGCGTTTGCCGCGAGCGGATGCGTGCTCCCATTGTTCCTTCTGTTCGACGAACTCGCCGGTCGTTTGCGCTCCGAGACCGCTCGGGCGCTGAATCATCTTGGCCAAGAATGTCTTCCTATTCGTCGGGAAACGCGCGAAGCCGGGGTTTCTATCCCGAGGTTCCTGGCGAACCGGGGACGCGGGGCGTGCCGGCCGCAAGGAAGTTCTGGTTCTTCCTCGTGCCGCAGTATTTTCCCCAATAATTGCCCGGCAGGCAAGCTGCTACGGTCACAGTGCACGTTTTCCGGCGCGCCGGACTGGCCGGCCCTCGGTGTTTACTGCCCGTCGCAGGTCCTTACCGCACTGATTGCGGGCTTCACGAACGCGACTTCCTGGGTCAGCATCCCGCGATAGAGGTCGGGACCTTGAGCGCGGATCAGAAAGTCGGAATCGACCGGCGAGTCGCTGCCGTCGGGGGTCTTCAACGCGCCGGCCGGCGGCGGCGTAAACGAGTCCGAAATCGGGTTTTGATTGAAATCGGGGATCAGCATCTGCGAGCTGTAGGCCGGATCCTGAATGATATTGAGCAACCCGGTGGAGTCGAGCGTCCGCCCGGCGATCGCATCGTACTTTGCCGCGAGCGCGTATTGCAGTTTGACGATGTTGTCGATGCGCGCGCGCAATTCGTCGAGCGCCGGATCTTTGCCGGCCGGGATTTCGCGATAGGAGTGCGCGAGCTGCGTTTCGATGTCGGCCAAGTTTTGATACATCAGCGACGCCTGCTGATCGATGCGGCCGGCTTGCAGCAGTTGCACGCCGTTGCCCGTGTTGCTGCCGTTCGCGCCCAGATCGGTCGCCGTGCCGTGCGAGTCCCATTTGTGATACTGGACGAGCTCTTTGTCCATCACTTTGAACGTGTCGTTGTTCCTTTTCTCGGTCGCGGCAAACGGAAGCACGATCTTGTGCAGCGCCGTGCAGAGCGGGCGCGCGTGCAGAGTGATGATCGTCGGCAGTTCGGGCGCCGGAGTCGGCGTCGCGAAGATCGTCGGCGGCGGCGTTGCGCTTACCGCAAGAATGATGCTGATGATCGGGAAAATCACGGGGTTAGGCCTTTCACGGAAGCACGGATTCTAGCAGGCCGGCGCGGCTCTTCGCTCGCATCCGGCTCCACTCCAAAACTTTGTAAAACACGCTCGGCGGCGGCATACGGGTCGACTCCGGCGGCTACTTCGCTCTCGAGTTCGCGTTCGAGCTTGCGCTGCAAATGGCCGAGCGCGAGCTGCCGCACCTGGTGGGTAAACGCTTCGCGGCGCTTCTCCGTGATTTCGCCGGAGTGCTCCAAATACGCCACGTGTTTTCCGATGGCGGTCCACAAGTCGTCGACGCCCTCTCCGCTCGTCGCCTGCGTCATCACGACCTCCGGCACCCAGCCGCTGAAGTCGAGCATCTCCATCATGGAACGAATTTCGCGTTTGAGTTGGTTCGCCATCGGGTGGTCCTTCTTGTTGACCACGAAGATGTCGGCGACTTCCATGATCCCGGCTTTCAAAACCTGAATCGAGTCGCCGCTCCCGGGCTGCAGCGCCACAATCGTCGTCTGCGCAAGCTCGGCAATCTCTATCTCGGATTGACCGACGCCGACCGTTTCGATAATGACCACATCGAGGCCGAACGCATCCATCAGCAGCACCGCGTCGGCGGTTGCGCCCGCCAGTCCGCCCAGATGTCCGCGACTCGCCATCGAACGGATGAACACGCCGCTGTCGGTGAAGTGCTCGGTGAGCCGGATGCGATCGCCCAGCAGCGCGCCGTGAGAAAACGGTGAGCTGGGATCGACCGAAACGACGCCGACGGTTTTGCCCAAGCTGCGCGCTTTTCGGACCAATGCCGAACTGAGCGTCGATTTACCGACGCCCGGGGGCCCGGTAAGGCCGATCGTCATTGCGCGCCCGGTCTTCGAGAAAAGGTGGCGGACGATCTCCGCACCGTGCCCGGATTCCGCATGGGAAATTGCGCGGGCAAGCGCGCGCGGCGAGCCGTCGGCAAATTGACGCAGCAGGCCCGCGTATCCGTTGTGTTCAGTCAATGCACTCCAGGGTTTGCAGCCGCCCCGGGCACGGACCTCCCCCGCGCGACTGCGAAGGAGGCCGTGTGCACGCGCTTGTCTTGGCGGCGATGCTTTGCGCGAAAGCCGTGGACGACGCCGTCGGCCTGGTCATGCGCGAGCAGCACGTCGCGGGTCTTTCCATCGCCGCGTACTCGCACGGGCGGCTGACGTGCATGCGCGGATACGGCTTCGCCCGCATCGGCACCCGCACACCGGCGACGCCGGCGACAGTGTACCGCATCGGTTCGCTCACCAAGTCGTTCACGGCGGCTGCGGTCCTTCGCCTTGCCGCACAGAGCAAGCTCGAACTGACGCGTCCGATTGGGGACTACGTCTCCGTTCCGTGGCAAACGCCGGTTACGCTTGAAGAGTTGCTGGCGCAGACCAGCGGCATTCCCGACTACACCGAAGCGCCGTCGCTAAGCCGTTACGCCCCGTATCCGCCGCAGCAGTTGATCGACGCCGTCGCCTCGCGTCCGCTGCTATTTCCACCGGGCAGCGCGTATGCGTACAGCAATACGAACTACGTGTTGCTCGGAATCGCGATCGAACGCGTATCGAGTTTGCCGTTTAGTGCGTTCCTGGAATCCGAGGTTCTCGCGCCCGCCGGTCTGCGCTCGACGCGATACGGAGACGCGCAAAACGAAGCGCGCGGCTACGCACGCGACGCGTTGAATCTGCCGGTGCGGCCGACGTCGGCGGAATATGGTTTTTCAGCGGCGGGAATGAGTTCGAACGCCGGTGACATGCTGCGATGGCTTTCGCTGGTGGCGCCGCCGTATTATGGTTTTTCGCGCGGTTTGATCTACGGGTACGACGTTTATTATGCGCGCGGGTACGTGAATGGCTACAGTTCGTTTGCGTTATTCGACGACGCGCACCGCGATGCGCTCGTGATATTGACCAATGCCGACGCGCTCGATCTCACGCCGCTTGCAATGGATGTGTTCGCCACGCTCGAGCCGCCGAAGCCGGGAACGCGCGCCCCGCAAGCGTTCTAAGCACCGTAGCGCCGTTCGCGCACGGCCAGATTTCCGAGCGCTTGCAAGAAGTGTTCGGCCGTAAACTCCGGCCACATGATCGGCAGCGTGATCAGTTCCGTATACGCGATGTGATACAGCAGAAAATTTGAAACGCGGTACTCGCCCCCGGTTCGAATCAGCAAATCCGGATCGCTCGTGTCCGGTGCGTACATGCGCGCGCGCAACGCCGCTTCGTCTATCTCATCCGGCTGCAGCCTGCCCGTAGCGGCGTCTCGCGCAACCGCTTGGGCCGCACGAACGATCTCGGCGCGCCCGCTGTAGTTCAATGCGAGGGTGAGGGTCAAGCGCGTGTTGCCGCCGGTGCCTTCGACCAAATGCCGTAACGCCGCCCGCGCGGTCGCGGGAAACGCTTCTACATCGCCGATGGTGCGCACGCGCACGCCCTGCCGCCCCAAGCTGCGCCGCTCGCTGCGCGCAAACAATGCGCAGAGCTGCATCAGCAGGTCCACTTCACGCTGTTCGCGATTCCAGTTCTCGGTCGAGAAACCGTAGACGGTAAGCATGCCGACGCCCGCGTCGATCGCTCCGCGAACCGCTTCGCGCAAGGCCGCGACGCCCCGGCGGTATCCCTCGATCAGCGGCAGGCCGTTCGCGGCGGCCCAGCGGCGGTTGCCGTCCATGATGATTGCTACGTGCGGTCCCATTACTAACTTTGTAGCACAAAGTTATAGCGGATACAAGCGGGACGGATGGCCCGGGCGGCCAAACCTGACCGCCTCATGGAACAGGGCTACTACCGCTACGCTACGATTGCCGGCGACCGTGTCGTCTTCGCCTGCGAGGACGATCTCTGGTCTGCATCCATTTCCGGCGGCGCGGCAGTGCGCCTTACCGCAACGCCCGGCGCGTGCAGTACGCCGCGGCTCTCGCCCGATGGTTCGCAAATCGCGTTCATCGCCAACGACGAAGGCACGCCCGAACTGTACGTCATGCCCGCCGAAGGCGGAAAACCCCGGCGCCTGACGTTTATGGGCGGCACGATCGCCGCCGTGTCGACGTGGAACGCCGGCGGCACCGAGATCTACTTCGTCAGCAATCCCAGCGCATGGTATCAGCGCGAAACGCGCGGCTTTGTCGTTTCACCGTCCGATTCGGTAGCGCGCGAACTGGGATTGGGTCATATGAAGTCCGTCTTCCCGAACCCGTCCGGACGCGGCATGGCGATCGGCCGAAACGAAAACGATCCGGCGCGATGGAAGCGCTACCGCGGCGGAACGTCCGGAGAGATCTGGATCGACATCCAGGGCAGCGGTGAATTCGATCTACTCAAACTTCCGCAAGGCAATCCGGTGGCACCGATGTGGATCGGCGACCGCTTGTATTTTCTTGCCGATCACGAAGGTATCGGCAACATTTATTCGTGCGCGCTTGACGGCAGCGACGTGCGCCGGCACACCCATCATAACGATTATTACGTCCGTTTTCCTTCGACCGACGGAAAACGAATCGTGTACACGGCGGGCGGCGCGCTCTACTGTTACGACGTCGGGGCCGACGAATGCACGGAGCTGAATATTTGGGCGCCGTCCGCGGCGCCGCAAACAGTGCGGCGGTTTTTGGACGGTTCGGAAGAGCTGGAAGAATTTGCGCCGTCACCCGACGGCACGCGCATTGCACTGATTGCACGCGGCCAGCCCTATACGATGCCGCTTTGGGAAGAGGCGCCCGTTCATCACGGCTCGGGCAGCGCGGTGCGCCACCGCTGCATTGAATGGCTGCACGACGGCAAACGTTTCGTCACGACCTGCGATGTGAACGGCTACGAGCAACTGGTCGTGCGATCGGCGAACGATTCTGCCGCGTCCGTAACGATCACGAAAGGCGACATCGGCCGCGTTACCGCCATTGCCTGTTCACCCGTAAACGATCGAATCGCTTTTGCGAACCACCGGTACGAGCTCGTGCTGATCGACAACGACGGTACGAGCCGCGTTCTGGACAAGAGCCTGGGCAACCGCATTACCGATTTGGCGTTTTCACCGGATGGCCGTTGGCTCGCGTACGTGTGGTGGCCCGGCGGCGACAATGCCGCGATCGTGCGCATCGTCAAGTGCAAGTCCGGAAAGACGTACGACGTAACGCCGCGGATGCGCGTCGATTTGAGCCCCGCGTGGGATCCCGAAGGCCGCTACTTGTATTTTATCTCTACGCGCGACTTCGATCCGGTGTACGACGCACTGCAGTTCGATCTCAGTTTTCCGCAGGCGCAGCGCCCGTTCGTCGTGACGCTGCGATCGGACGTTCCGAATCCGTTCACACCGGCGCCAAAACCCGTTCACCGCGATCACGATCACGAACACGACGACGAGAAAAAGAACGGCAAAGCCTCGCCGCGGATCGAGATCGATTTCGACGGCATCGAAGGCCGGATCTTGGCGTTTCCCGTCGACGAAGGCGAATACGGCCAAATCGTCGCCGTGCGAAACCGCGTATTTTTCACGAAATTCGAAGTACGCGGCATCAAGCCGGCGGATCGCGACTGGAGCGAAGAAGAATTCGGCGGATCGCTGATCGCGTACGACTTCGAACAACAGCGCGCCGCAATCATTGCGACCGACGTTTCCGAAATCGTTCTCGGAAACGACCGCCACACGCTGCTCTACCGCTCTCACGACCGGCTGCGCGCGATCGATGCGCTCGCCGATTTGCCGGACGAAAACGACGATCTGAAACCGCCCAGCGAACCGGGGCGCAAGAGCGGTTGGGTGGATCTGGATCGGATCAGCATCGAGATCGAACCGCGCCTGGAATGGGAGCAGATGTACCGGGAAGCGTGGCGGTTGCAAACCGAACAGTTCTGGGTCGAGGATATGTCCGACATCGACTGGGACCGCGTGTACGACCGCTACAACGCGCTCTTGCCGCGCGTGCGAACCAGATCTGAATTGTCCGACGTCATCTGGGAAATGCACGGCGAACTGGGGACGTCCCATGCGTACGAAATCGGCGGCGATCTGCGCCGGCCGCCCGAGTACAATCGCGGTTTTTTGGGCGCGGATTTCCGTTTCGACGACGCAACGGGTACCTGGCGCATCGATCGCATTTATCGCGGAGATTCATGGAATCGCGACGTCGACTCGCCGCTTGCGGAACCGGGCTTGAACATTCGCGAAGGTGACGGCCTGATTGCGATCGGCGGAAAAACGCTTACGCGTGAATTCGGACCTAATCAGGCGTTGGTGAACGTCGCGGGACGCGAAGTTGCAATCGTCGTGCGTTCCGCTACCGGCGAACGGCGCCTGAGTGTGAAAGCGCTGGAGAGCGAACAAGCGCTGCGCTATCGTGCGTGGGTCGAAGCGAACCGACGCTACGTGCACGAACGCACGCAAGGCGAGATCGGCTACGTCCATATTCCCGACATGGGGCCGTGGGGATTCTCGGAATTTCACCGCGGATATCTTTCGGAATTCGATCGCAAAGGCTTGATCGTCGACGTGCGCTACAACCGCGGCGGTCACGTCTCTCCGTTGCTGCTCGAGAAACTCGCGCGCAAACGCGTCGGTTACGACGTGTCGCGCTACAGCAACAAGCCGATGCCGTATCCGCCGGAATCGGTGGCCGGTCCGCTGGTTGCGATCACGGATCAATTTGCCGGGTCGGACGGCGATATTTTCAGCCACTGCTTCAAGTTGTACAATCTCGGGCCGCTCGTCGGAAAACGCACGTGGGGCGGCGTTATCGGCATCAATCCGTACCATCACTTGGTCGACGGTACGATCACGACGCAGCCGGAATTTTCGTTCTGGTTCAAAGACGTCGGCTGGCGCGTGGAAAATTACGGCACCGATCCGGACTACGACGTCGACATCGCGCCGCACGATTATCGCGACGGGCGCGATCCGCAGATGGAATTTGCGCTGCGCTTGATCGTCAAATCGGTTCAGGAATATTCCGAACCGTATCCCGATCTCGCGACCCGTCCTTCTTTGCCGCTACCCGTACTGCCGTAACGTCATCGCGAGCCATCGCCTCGTCATCCTGAGGTATCGAAGGACCCTGAGGAATCGAAGGGCCGCCGAGGCAGGTACTGCATCCAGCGGACGCTGTCGAAATTCCATCCGTGGAATTTCGACGCTGCCTGAATTTTTGCGAGAACAAGTTCTGTAGCGGCCATCCGGGCCGGCGCAAAAATATCAGAGCCCGCTCGATGCAGTACCTGCCTCGGCGGTCCTTCGATACCTCGGCGTGGGGCGATTCCTTACCACGACAAGCGGGGAACCGGCGCTTAGTCATACCGGCCCTTGACGTTACTGGGCGCATTTTGCTACAACTGACTCCACGGAGAGGCTCTCATCCATTGGTCGAAAGGCATCCATCCAATTGGAGCGGGCCAATCGTCGCAACCGCACCAGCCAAAGGAGCAACAGTGAACGTCGCGTCAGTTACGGCTTCTACCCTCGAGCATCGCTGGAAAACGGATTCCAGGTGGCGCGGCATAGAGCGCCGCTACACCGCGGCCGACGTGGAGCGGCTGCGCGGCTCCGTGCGCGTGGAGTACACGCTGGCGCGCCTCGGCGCCGAGCGGCTATGGGACCTGCTGCACCAGGATGAGCCCGTCGCCGCTCTCGGCTGCCTCACCGGAAATCAAGCTGTGCAAGCCGTCAAAGCGGGACTCAAGGCGATTTATCTGAGCGGCTGGCAAGTCGCCGCCGATGCCAATCTCGCCGGGCAAATGTATCCCGATCAAAGTTTGTATCCCGCCAACAGCGTGCCGAATGTGGTCGAACGCATCAATAACGCGTTTGCACGTGCGGACCAAATCGACGTCAGCGAGGGACGGAACGGCACGTACTGGTTTGCGCCGATCGTTGCGGACGCGGAAGCCGGCTTCGGCGGCGCGCTCAACGTGTTCGAATTGATGAAGGCGATGATCAAAGCCGGCGCGGCGGGCGTGCACTTTGAAGATCAACTCGCGTCCGAAAAGAAATGCGGCCACATGGGCGGCAAAGTGCTCATTCCCACGCAGCAAGCCGTTCGTCATCTCAGCGCGGCGCGCTTCGCGGCCGACGTCCTCGACGTACCGACCATCATCGTGGCGCGCACCGACGCAAATGCGGCGCAATTGCTCACGAGCGATATCGATCCGCGCGACCGGGAGTTCTGCACCGGCGAGCGCACGGCCGAGGGTTTCTACCGCATTCGCGGCGGAATCGACGCGGCCATCGCTCGCGGGTTAGCGTACGCGCCATACGCCGATCTCATTTGGTGCGAGACCTCGGAGCCGAACATCGAGGAAGCGCAGCGCTTCGCGGATGCCATCCATGCGAAGTTCCCCGGCAAGCTGCTCGCGTATAATTGTTCTCCGTCGTTCAATTGGAAAAAGAAGCTCGACGAGCAAAGCATCGCGCGCTTTCGCGAAAACCTCGGCCGCATGGGCTACAAGTTCCAATTCATCACGCTCGCGGGATTTCACGCGCTCAATCACAGCATGTTCGAACTGGCGCGCGATTTCAGCGAGCGCGGCATGAGCGCGTACGCGGATTTTCAGCAGCGCGAGTTCGAAAGCGAAGCGTTCGGCTACACCGCGACACGTCACCAGCGCGAGGTCGGGACGGGATACTTCGACGAGGTTGCGCGCGCCGTGTCGGAAGGAACTTCTTCGACGACGGCGCTTACCGGATCGACCGAAGAAGAGCAATTTTCGCCCACACCGGCCGTCGCATGATACAAACCGCTCCGCTGCCCACGATGAATGCGGCACCCGAGGGATTCGACGTCCTTCGTGATTTGCCGCAGGGTTTTGCCGGTTTTTACCTGCCGCTGCACGAGCGCTTCACGCCGCAACAACGCGAGCTGGTGGAGCACAGGCACGAAATCTTGCGCCGCGCGCATGAAGGTGTGCTCCCGACGTATTTGGGCAGCGCTAAGAAACGTCCGACGGACTGGCGGATAGCGCTTCCCGAATGGTGCGCCGATCAGCGAAATCAGATGACCGGTCCAGCGGACGATGCCGAGCTCGCGGTCAAAATGCTGAACTCCGGTGCGCCCGGCGTAATGTTGGATCTGGAAGATTCAATGGCCAACACGTGGGAACACCTCATGCTCGGCCATCAGAACATCGTCGCGGCGCTGTACGGCCAGCTGTCGTACGTGGACGCAAAACGCAACGAGCGCGTCCTGATCCGGAAAAGCCCCACGGTCGTGTGGAACCGCGTGCGCGGATTGCATCTTTCTCAGGCGGGCGTTTTGGATGGGGTCACGTCTGCTTCGCTTTTCGACGTCGCGCTGCTCGCATACCGCGTGGACATCGAGCGTCTGGCAAACCGCACGCTCTGCATCTACATTCCGAAATCCGAATCGGCACAAGAAGCGCTGTGGTGGAAAGACGTCTTCGATGCGATCGTAGCGGCGCGGCAATGGCCGAAAGATTCGATCAAATGCATGGCGTTGGTAGAAGCGCATCCGCTCGCCTACCAATTGGAAGAGTTCACGTATAATCTGCGCCGGTATCTGGTCGGGCTCAACTTGGGCCGCTGGGATTACATGGCGAGTTTGATTCACTACAATCTCGCCGATCCGCAGTGGGTGTTGCCCGATCGCAACACGATTCCGCTGGACGTCCCGTTCTTTCAACGGCTGCGCGTCCTGATTCCGGAAGTGTGCCACAAGCACGGGATGCTCGCGATCGGCGGAATGACCGCGCTGTATCCCAGTCGCGAGGATCCGGAATTGAACGCTCGCGCGCTCGACGTCCTGGCTCGCGATAAGAAGAACGAAGCGGACTGCCTGATGGACGGCGCGTGGACGGGACATCCCGATCAGAATCAAATCGCCGTCGATCAATTTCCGTATCCGAACCAAATCGAAAAACGCCCCGCTCACGTGGACCCCAACGCCGACCTGCGCCCCAAACCGCACGGCGTGGGGAGCACGACGATCGAGGGTACTCGTGCGGCCGTTCGTACCGTCATCCGGTACCGCAACGGCGTGCTTTCCGGCAAGGGCGCGAGCCTGCTGGACGGATACATGGAAGATCTCGCCACCGACCGCATATACCGCCTGATGATCGCGCAGCGTTTGCGCCATCCCGGCCCGTATACACCGCCCTCGTTATCCGCGATGTTCGATGAAGAGCTCGAACGCATCCTGAGAGAACTGCCCGCCGATGCAGACCAAACCGAGCGCGAGCGCTTTCGACTGGCGCGCGAGGTTTCCGAACACATGATCGCCGTAGGCGCCTTCGATCCGGTGTAGAATCCCACGCGGACGGAGGCAAGAACAGATGCCGAAATATGTCATCGAACGTGAGATTCCGGGCGCGGGAAACCTCTCTTCCGACCAACTCACCGCGATCTCGCAAACCTCGTGCCAAGTGCTCGACAAAATGGGAACGGGTATTCAGTGGGTGGAAAGCTTCGTAACGGATGACAAAATCTATTGCATCTACAATGCTCGCGACGAAGATCAGATTCGCGAGCACGCGCGGCAGGGCGGATTCCCGGCAAATTCGATCCGCGAGGTTCGCAACCGCATCGATCCCACGACGGCCGAAAAGACCTTAGCCGCCGCCAAATAATCTATCGTTAACGCAGCCCAGGAGTCGATTGACTCTCCTGCAAATTCGCGGACATAACGCGTCTCTGTAGGGGAGTTCTTCTTATGCATATCGTCCGGCATGCGGGCCACGCGCTGGCGATCGCCTTTCTCGCCGTGTGTAGTACTACGGCCACGGGTTTGGCACAATCTACGCCAAGCGGTACAACCGGTACCAGCACGGTTTCAGGTAACGTTACGAACGCTGCCTCACAAGGGCCGGTCGCGAACGCGACCGTCGAACTCATCGGTAATGGACAGGACAAAACGACCCATACCGACCAGCAAGGATTATTCAGTTTCAGCAGCGTCGCTGCGGGAACTTACTCGCTAAAAACTACCGCAATCGGCTATACGCCGAGCACGTCCACACCGTTTTCCGTCGGTGTTTCAGAAGGGCTGACGCTTGCGATTTCGCTTCAGCCGATCACCGGCGCGACGCTGCGAACCATCAGCTCGATCCGCGTCAACGGAAAACAATCGGTCAACACGACCAGCACGCCGACGGTCGTCATCACGAACCGGCAGTTCATCGCTCAAGGTCAGGTGCTCGTGGAGCAGGGCCTGGAGCAAACGCCGGGCGTGACGGTTCAGCACTATGACGGCGGCTTGGGTTCGGTGGCCACGATTACCATTCGCGGCGCGGGCGGCTTTGCGCAGGGCAGCAATACGGGTTACGAATTGCTCGTGCTGCAAGACGGCGAGCCGATGCGGAACGGCCAGTACGGCGACGCGGACGTTTCGACGCTCACGCCCTCGATTTACTCGCGCGTCGAGGTTTCGAAAGGCGTCGGCGGCACGTCGCTGTTCGGGGCCAACACGATCGGCGGTACGGTGAATTTCGTAACCCGCGATCCCTTGGCGACCGAAGGCGGCCAGTTCATCGGCGGTTTGGGCGGCTTCGGCACCTACGACTACAGCTTGATCGAAACGAACACGATCGGAAAATTCGGCTACATCTTCGACCTGCACCGGCTCGGCTCGCAAGGGCCGGTTCCGGGCAGCCTCTATGCAGACTACGTCACAAACGTATTCGGCAACAACGGAAGCGGGTGCGGATTCGGAATCGGTCCGTGCGGGCCGATCTGGCATCCGACGCAGGATTTTTCGCTGCTCAGCGATCTGCTGAAAGTGAAGTATCAGTTCTCGCCGGTTACATACGTTACCGTAACGCAACAGGGCGAGAGCGACATGCGCGATCAGCTCGGTCTGCTGACAAATCCGACGAGCACGAACAGCGGCGCAACGCTCGATCCCAACGGTAATCCGTATTTCTTCGGGTTCCCCGGCGACCAGCTCTGGAATATCCAGCCGAAAATCGGTTTGGATTTTCATACGCAAGTGGCCGGCGGCGATCTGCTGCTGCGCACGTACGGCGGCATTTTGGAACGCGTCGACGACGGCAACGGCGAACCCCAGCCGTTGATATGCTGCTTCCTGCAGCGCTCCGTGGATCGGCTTTACGGCGATGAGGCGTACTGGACGAAAATTCTCGGCAACCACACACTCACCATCGCCGCGGGCGGAAACGGTGACAGTTACTTCTACGGAACTGCCAGCTCATTCAGCCCGGACGGCGTCACGCCGGCGAAAAACCTGAGTTTCAACGACATCAGCTACACCGGCGGAAAACAAATCGAGCGCACGTACATGGTGCGCGACGAATGGCAAGTGACGCCGAAATTCAACCTGAACCTCACCGGCTACTACAGCTCGTACGACACACTGCAAGTGAAGCGGTTCGATCCGCGTTTGGGTGTCGTGTACCGGCCGGACGTCAGCACCGCGGTGCGTTTTTCGGCAGCCTCCGGATTCGCCGCGCCGCGGCTTTCGGATCTCTACAACCCGTTCGATCCGACGACCGCCAACTTCGATCCGCGCTGCGACACGAAGACGTACCAGAACCAATCGTGTGCAGCACCCGTCGGCAACGCAAGTCTGCAAGCCGAAAAAGGCACCGGATACGATCTCGGCGTCGACCACACGTTCGGGTTCGCAAACCGCGGACTAGTGAGCTTCGATGCATTCCGCACCAACCTTACGGGCCATATTTTCACGATCGACGTGCCGGCGCCGTCCGGAACGGGCAACTTTACATCGGGACCGAACAAAGGGCTGCCGATCCTGTTTTTGTCGACCCCGCTGAATCTGCCCGGCTCCGTCTATACCGGTTTCGAATTCAACGGCGTCTTGCCGGTGACTCATAATTTTTCGGTAACGGGCTACTACACGACGCAAGCCGCGTATCCCACCGGAATAGACCTGAACACCGAGCAGATCGCGGGCGACGTACTGAACAATCAGCAGTATCAAGGCGTCCCCGTTCACCAGCTCGCATACGGTCTGCGTTACGATAATCTGGCGGGTGCATCGGCCTTTTTCCGCGGCGATTACTTCATGCAGAACAACAGCTACGCCGTAGCGCCGTTCTGGGTGTATAACGCCGGCATTTCGGAACCGATGCCCAACAACAACACCGTTACGTTCAGCTGGCAGAACATTTTCAACAAGAACGCAACGATATTTTCACTCTTCAACGGCGGCGTACCGTACCCGGGCGCGGCGGGATTGTTCGGTGAGACGGCGCACCCGACGAATCCGCATTCGATCATGGTTACGCTGACCCACAGCTGGGGTTCGCTGAAGGGGCTGTAGCCCTTCAGCCATCCAAATCGGAGCGGGGTGGCCCGCCGGAAAGTCCGGCCATCCCGCTCGTCACGGCCGCGTTGACGCGGCGGCGCGAAACGCGATATGACGTGAGCAGCGCATGAAACTCCCGTCTCGCGACCGCCTCGTTTGGCCCGCCGTCCTGTTGGCCGGCTTCACCGCGCTCGCGCTGCTGATGTTCGGCTACCACTATTTGAACGACGTTGCGAACGGTTCCACCGCAACGTGGCCGCGGCGCTTGGTCGAAGAAACGACGGGCGTCTATTCGGTCTTGCTGCTGCTGCCGCTGATCGTGTGGGTGGCGCGGCGGTTCCGCCCGACATCCAATCCGTGGACCGTTACCGCGCTCGCTTGGATCGGCGGCGCAATCGCGTACACCGCGGCGCATACGACGATGATGGGCCTGAGCCGGGTTGCAATTTTTCACGTGTTGGGTCTGGGCTCGTACGATTACGGCATCATGCTGTTCCGCTATCCGATGGAAGCGTCCAACGACGTCGTGACCTTTGCCACGATCGCGACCATCGTCACCTTTTGGGACCGCATCGAAACGTCGCGCCGCGCGGAGCTCGAAGCTGCGGACCTGAAGGCGAAACTGGCCGAAGCGAAACTCGAAAATCTTCGGCTTCAACTTCATCCGCATTTCCTGTTCAACACGCTCAACGCCATTTCGAACGTGATGTACGAGGACGTCAGAAAGGCGGACGAAATGCTCGCGAAGTTGAGCGATTTCATGCGCCTCGTGCTCGCATCGAGCGGCGTGGAGCACGTGCCCATCGACCAAGAGCTGGCCATCGAGCAAATGTACGTCGAAATAATGAAGACGCGGCTGGAACGCGGGCTGCAGCTGCGGATTCATGTCGACGAAGCCGCGCGCGACGCCCAGGTGCCGTTCATGCTGCTGCAGCCGCTGCTGGAAAACAGCATTCGCCACGGTCTGGAGGCAGATCGCTCCGCGCTAGCACTGGGAATCGACGTCGCGCGCCGCAACGGTTCGGTCGTGATTAGCGTCAACGACGACGGAAAAGGCATCGCACCGCACGCAGCTCGCGGCATCGGGCTTTCCAACGTCGAATCAAGGTTGCGCTATCTCTACGGCGACGACGCGTCGCTGTCAATCGAGCGCGGCGCGAGCGGCGGCACGCAAGCCACGCTGGTCTTTCCTTACGCGGGCGCATCGCCGCAATGACTCTTCCCGTGCTTATCGCCGACGATGAAGCGCCCGCGCGCCGCAAGCTGGCGCGCTTTCTGAACGCCCACGACGACGTGCAGATCGTTGCCGAAGCGTCGAACGGCATCGACGCTCTCGACCTGATTGCGATGACGAAACCGAGCGTGGTATTTCTCGACATTCACATGCCCGATTTGGACGGCTTGGGCGTCGCCGAGGCGCTGGTGCGTTCGGAACGGCCGCCTTCAATCGTGTTCGTGACCGCATTCGACCGGTACGCCGTCAAAGCGTTCGAGGTCAGCGCCCTCGACTATCTGCTCAAACCCTACGATCGCGAACGCTTCGACCGCGCGCTGGAACGTGCGCGCCGCACCGCGCAAGATGCTCCCGACGCCGAGCGCATCGCACAGACGCTCGCGCAGATACGGCAAGAAGAACAATACGTGCGGCGGCTGTTGATTCCGAACGAAGGACGCTCGTTCTTCGTCGCAACGCGCGAGATCGTGCGGCTGGAGGCGGAGGGCAACAACGTCGTCGTGCATTCGCGGCGCGGTGCGCATACGCTGCGCGCTACGATGGAGTCGCTCGAGACGCGGCTCGACCCGCAATCGTTCGCGCGCGTACACCGCTCGCATCTCGTAAACATCGACGAAATTGCGGAGATTCATCCGTGGTTCCATGGCGACTATAAGCTGGTGATGCGCGACGGAACCGAGATCGCCTGGAGCCGCCGGTATGCCGCAAAGCGCCCCGACCTGCTCAAATAGTCCCGTTCGTCACCGGATCGTCGCGCAGCCGGGTCCGGTTGCGCTATAACACGCACATGAAGCTGCCGCCGTTCTCGCCGAGCCCCCAACAGCGCGCCGCCGGCGTCGCCGCCGCCGTCGTGTTCTTCGTGCACGCGGTAGGAAACGCGCACTATGGGTTCTTCCGCGACGAGCTCTATTTTATTATTTGCGGACGCCATCCGCAGTTCGGCTACGTGGATCAACCGCCCGTGGTGCCGCTGCTTTCGGCGTTGTCGCAGGGGTTTGGCCCGTCATTGTTTCTCTTGCGCCTCGTACCCGCGCTTTTCGCAGCGGCCGGCACGTATGTGACGTGTATGCTGGCTGTAGAATTCGGCGGCGGTCTGTTCGCGCAATCGCTCGCAGCGATCGTCTTTTTGTTTACCGGCGTGCTGATGAGCTTCGGAATGAAAGTGTCCACCGACACCGTCGGACTGTGGTCGTGGCCGCTGCTCGCGCTGCTGATCGTGCGCATCTTGAAGGGCACCGATCGGCGGCTGTGGCTCTTGACGGGTGCCCTCGCCGGAATCAGCATCGAGAGCAAATACAGCGTGCTGTTTCTGCTTGCAGCGCTCTTTGTGGGTCTTGCGGCAACGCCGCAACGAAAAATCCTGTTCGATCGGTGGTTTGCGCTGGGCACGGCAGTGGCGCTGCTTATTGCGCTGCCGAATTTTCTTTGGCAATGGCGGTACGGCTTCCCGATGATCGAACTTTTGCAGGCGGGTCAGAACGGCAAGAATTTGATCGCGCCGCCGCTGCTGTTTCTGGTGCAGGAACTGATCATCACCGGCATCTTCATTTGGCCGGTCTGGGCAATCGGTCTGGGCTGGCTGCTCGCAACCCGCGCGTACCGTTTCCTCGGCTACGCGTACATCGTCCTGATTGCCGAGATGCTCGTCTTTCACGGCAAACACTACTATCCCGCAGACGTGTATCCGGTGCTGATCGCTGCCGGCGCCGTTCCGCTAGAAGCGTGGACGCGCGCGCTCACGCCGGTTCGAGCGGCGCTTATCGCGTACGTGCTCGTGTTCGGCGGCGCCTTCGTTCCTTTTGCGATGCCGGTCTTGCCCGAACAAACATTCGTGCGGTACGAGATTGCAGTGGGGCGGATATTGCACATTTCCAAATCCACGACCGCCACCGAGCCGGGCCGCGAGGATTCAGCCCTTCCGGGCGACTGGGCCGACATGCACGGGTGGCCGCAGATGGCGCAAACGGTAGAACGCGTCTACGAAAGTCTGCCGCCGGGCGAGCGCGCGCGTGCCGTCGTTTTCGCGGGAAACTACGGCGAGGCGAGCGCCGTGGCGTTCTTCACGCCGCAGATTCCCGTGATCAGCGAACATAATCAGTACTGGCTCTGGGGAACGCGCGGTTACGACGGAAGCGTCGTCGTGCAAGTGAACGGATCGTGTTTCAAATCCGACGGCCTGTTCGCGTCGTCGACGCTTGCCGCACGCTTCAAAGACCGTTGGGCTATCGGCTACGAACGTGACATTCCGATCTGGATCTGCCGCGGTATCAAGAAACCGCTGACGCAAGTATGGCCCGGCATCAAGCTTTACGAATAAGCTCCAAGAGCTTGGGATAGACGATGTCGGTTCGGGCTCGCGGATTATCCGGGTCGATAATGTCGTGGTTGTGCGGCAGATCCGTGAATATGAATTGCTCGGCGGATCGCGCGCGCAATGCGTTCCAATTGGCGACGACGCCTTCGGAAACGTGATTGTTCACCGCCGGATCGTGCCAGTTGCACACGAGCGTGATGCCGGAAGCGCGCAGCGGTTGGCGTACGGATGCGTCGTGGACGTCGTCGGAGATGCGCAACGTTTGCGCGAGCGCCCGGGTCGGAAAGCGCGGGTACGCAGTTATCGGCCGCTGCTGCATCTTCACCCGCGGATCCCACCACAAAAAACGGTTCGGCAGCACCAAGGCCGCGCGACCGAGGGCGCGGCTAATGCGATACGGCAAGTGCAACATACTGAAAACCGGCGCTACGCCGACGGCATAGCTTATGTCGCCGCGGTGTTGCGCGAAATACGCGCATAACACGCCGCTCGACGAAATCCCGAGCAGGCAAACCCGCTCGCCAAGACCGCACGCGATGTCGACGGCCTCGCCGGCGCTTGCGAGCAGCTCTTCCGCGGTAAGGTTCTTCAAGGCGCGCGTTAGGCGGTCTTTATACCCCTGCAGCGGCAGCCTCGGCACGAAAACGTTCGCACCCGTCGCGTGTACGAGCGGAGCGAACTGCACGTATTGGCCCGGGTGGTTCGTGAATCCGTGAAAGAGCACGACCGCCAGCGGCGTTCGGCTGCCGTGCGTGAGCAACGTGGTAGAGGCTTGCGGCAGGACGCGATCGTCGTCCAGCGACTTGAACGCATGCACGCGCCGCAATGCTTCGTCGTAGTCGCGCGCCGGGTTTACTTGCAATGCTTGAAGCATGACGTCACGTGATCGTTCACTAATCCCACCGCTTGCATGAACGAGTAGCAAATCGTCGTTCCCACGAACGTGAAGCCGCGTTTACGCAGATCTTTGCTCAGCGCGTCCGAAAGCGGCGTCGACGCCGGAACCTGCGACTGCGAACGCCGGCGGCGGCACACCGGGCGCCCATCGACGAATTTCCACACGTAGCGATCGAAGGTTCCGAACTCGTCTTGAATCGCCAGGAACGATCGCGCGTTCTTGACCGCGCCCTCCACTTTCAGACGATTGCGTATGATTCCGGGATCTAAAAGCAACCGTTCAATGCGTGCGCGCGAAAACCGCGCAATCGTCGCCGGATCGAAATCCGCGAAAGCGCTGCGATAGTTCTCGCGTTTGGCAAGAATCGTGCTCCAACTGAGTCCGGCTTGGGCGCCTTCCAGAAGCAAGAATTCAAAAAACGTACGATCGTCGTGAACCGGAACGCCCCACTCGCGGTCGTGATAGTCGATCATCGGGGGCGTCGTGGCCCACGCACAACGTTTCACGCGTCGATCAGTTCGACGATCACGGGCGCTACCCGCTGCGCCACGTCGGGATAGCGCTTCGGTTCGATGATGTCGTGCGCGATCGGTAAATCCGTAAAGCGATGAACGCGGACGGCCCCGCCGGTATGCGCGTTCCAATGATTGACCAGCGCCATAATGGCGCTGTTGCTGACCGCCGGCTCGCGCACGTTGATCGCGACGACGAGCTCTTCCGCTTTGGGTGCGTGCCGGTACGCGTCGTCCAAGACTTCGTGCGCAAGCGCCAGCCCGTGGGCGATGGCATGCGACGCATAGCGCGGATAGCCGTGTGCGGGCAATTGCCGCTCGCGCGCGATCGGATCCCACCACAAAAAACGATTCGGACGCGCCAGTACCCAGTTCGCCAGCCGCAGACGAAACGCGCTCGGAACGAACGCGACGCCCATGAACGGCACGATCGCGACGATCCGGTACACGTGATGAACCTGTCCGAGATACGCCGCGAGCAGCCCGCCCAGCGAAAAGCCCGAAACGCAAACGCGTTCGCCCAAACCGCGTACGATGCGCAGGGATTCCTCAGCACACGCTTTCAGTTGACGGACGTTCATCTGCGCCAATGCATCCGACAACCGGTCGTTGTAGCCGTGGCGCGGCAGGCGCGGGACGAAGACGTTGTGGCCGCGTGCGTGCAGCGATTGCGCAACCTCGATAAACTGCCGCGGACTGGCCGAAAGGCCGTGAAAAAGCAGCGTTGCCCGTTCCGTCCGGTGCCCGTGATCGAAGACCAGCGTGCGGCCGAGCTCGCTGATTCCTTCATGGTCGCGCCTGGCAAAGCGTTCCAGACGTTCCTGGGCATCCTCGTACACGGAATCACTACTGCGGCGTGTCATAGGGGATGCTCCTGGAGGGATCATGCCGGAAGTCCTTAATTCCGGCGGCAAGTGTTCCTGGAACGCAGGCGTCTCGCGCCCCTGCGGTCCTCGCCCGCCCACCGCGGCCGAGTAAACACACGCGGCGCCCCCGGAAAAATGCACGACATTCAGGACAACGCTCGCGAACTCATAGCGCTTGAAGATCGCTATGGCGCACACAATTACCATCCGCTCGACCTCGTCGTCGAACGAGCCGAGGGCGTTTGGCTTTACGACGTCAACGGAAAACGGTACCTCGACTGCATCAGCGCGTATTCCGCGGTGAATCAGGGGCATTGCCACCCGAAAATCGCCGCCGCGATGATCGAGCAAGCGCAGAAACTCACGTTGACGTCGCGCGCGATGCGCAACGACAAACTGCCGGTCTTTTTGAAAAAACTCACCGAGCTTTGCGGGTATGGCGTCGCGCTTCCGATGAACACGGGCGTCGAGGCGATCGAGACGGCGATTAAACTAGCCCGGCGTTACGGCTACCGCGTCAAAGGCATCGCGCCGGATCGCGCCGAGATCGTTGTATTCACGAATAATTTTCACGGACGTACGACTGCGGCAATCAGCGCGAGTTCGACGCACGAGTATCGTCACGATTTCGGTCCGTTCACACCCGGATTCGTGCATGCGGAATACGGCAATTACGATGCCGTCGCGCAAGCGATCAACGAGAACACGTGCGCCGTGCTCATCGAGCCGATCCAAGGCGAAGGCGGCGTCATCGTGCCGCCCGAGGGATTTCTGAAACGCCTGTGGGGGCTCTGCCGCGAACATCGCGTGCTGTTCGTCGCGGACGAAATTCAAACGGGATTCGGGCGCGCGGGCGATATGTTCGCGTGCGATCACGAAGGCATCCGGCCGGACGTACTGGTCGTCGGCAAAGCGCTGGGCGGCGGTTTCTATCCGGTTTCGGCGGCGCTCGCCGACGCCGAACTGATGTCGTTGTTCCGCCCCGGCGATCATGGCAGCACGTTCGGCGGAAATCCGCTCGGGTCGGCGGTAGCGATCGCCGCGTTGGACGTGCTCGTCGACGAGCATCTTGCCTCGCGCGCACGATACGCCGGCGCAAAGATCATGCAAGGCCTTCGCGCGATCGACTCACCTTTAGTCCGTCAAGTTCGCGGGCGCGGACTGCTGATCGGCGTAGAGCTCACGATTCCCGCGCGCAACGTGTCCGAAGCGCTGCTCGAACGCGGCATTGCAGCGAAGGACACGCACGCATCGGTTTTGCGTATCGCACCGCCGCTGGTTATCGAAGACGCGGAGATCGATCTGCTGATTTCGACGGTTGGCGAGGTTTTGTCGACTTTATAGTCGTGACGCCATGGTCATGGTGACCTGAGTAATCATGGTGAGGTATCGAACCACCCCGAGGAATCGAGGGGCCGCCGAAGCACGCGCTGCATCGAGCGGGCTCTGATATTTTTGCGCCGGCCCGGATGGCCGTTACCGAACTTGTTCTCGCAAAAATTCAGGCAGCGTCGAAATTCCACGGATGGGATTTCGACAGCGTCCGCTGGATGCAGCGCGTGCCTCGGCGGCGCCTCGATACCTCGGCGTGGTTCGATACCTCACCATGACCATGACGTCACGATGACAATTCAGAACGACTATTTCGTATAAGGCTGTACCACGTCGGTTAAGCGCTGCTGCGTCGACGGTATGCGAACCAAATGCGGATAACGCGGACCGTCGAAGTACGGAATGCTCACCGTTCGAAACATGTCGTCTTTCTCGATCATCAGCGTCACCGGCTGGTGCGTGCGCTGCGAGTTCTTGAGCGCGGCGTACACCAAGTCCGGCGTATACTCGCGGCCGTTGACGGCGACGAGCTTCCACGCGAGGCCTAATCCGGCTTTCCACGCGGGCGAGCCGAAATGCACGTCGCTAATCGCGCCGGCCGGCGTGGCCGAGAAGCCGAGCGAATACACGAAGTTGTTTTGCGGCACGTCGTTCGACGGCTGATCGGTGTAGACGAGCTTCCAGCCATCCGCTTCAAAACCGTTCGGCGGATGAATCGCGATCTCGTCGACCCACGTGTGGAAGAATCCGGCCCAGTCGTACGGTACGACGCCATTCAATCCAGCGATGATGTCGGCACGTGAGTACGGAACCGTTTCCGGGCCGGTGTTTTTACCGCCGAAAAACGCGCGGGCAAACGTGTCGAGCGACTTCGTGTTGTGCGATAGATCGCGAACGATCGAGTCGGCCTTGAGCCACATCAGTTCGCCTTCGGTGTAAAAGTCGACGCCGCGGCGCTCGGAACCGTAGCCGCGCGGCGAGCCGTACAGAAACGGCGCGGCGGTCGCGGTATCGCCGAGCGAACGCCATTGCCGCCCCTGCTGGTTGTCGTAGTTCGCATAGATGGCGGCAACGTGATCGGGCCAGTTCTTTGCGGGACGAATCCCGTCGCGGTACGACATGACGTCGCCGTAGTATTGCGTCATGCCCTCGTACACCCACAGCAGTGAATCGTCGTATGCCTGATTCGGATTCGAACGAACGAGGCCGTCGGGCATGCAATATTTCCCGTCCCAGGAATGGTTGAATTCGTGCGAGAGCAGATCGCCGCCTCGCTCGAACGTCTTGGGATCCGTGAAATAGTCGCCGCCTTCACCGTCGTCGCTGGACTCGTGGTGCTCGATGCCTTCACCCGGCATCACGTCGGAAAGCGTCAACAGGAAATGATAGTCGTGCCAGTGCCTGGCGCCGTACATCGCGATCATTTCGCGGACGAGTTTGCGGAAGTGGTCGACGGTTTGCGTCGAGGCATCGAGCTCGTCCGGCGTATCGGCGCACACGTTCAGCGTCGCCGTACCGGGAAACGTTCCGGGATCTTGCCAGAGCGTCCACTGACGAAAATTCACACAAGCGTCCAACGGCGAGTCCAGCAATCGGCCGAGCGGCGTTGCGCTCCACGATACGGTAGAGCCGTTCCGTTTCGCGTCGTAAAGCGCGGTCGCGAAGTTCCAGTTCGATCCCGGCAGGATCAGTGTGGGCTCGAACACGGTATCGTCGTTGGTTCCGGTGGACGGATACAAAATATTTTGGTTCCAGTCGATCACCAGAATGTTCGGCGTTGCAAGACGGTTGGAAGAATAGATCCCGAACGTGGCGCCCAGATACGTAAAGCCCACGTCGAGCTGCGAGACGCCTTGCGGAACGTCGAGCTCCACCGCGAACATATCGAGCGGATCGCGCCGCCACGGAATGGCCGCGCCGTTTCCGCGTATTTGCAGTTCCGCTACGTTTTGAATCGGTCCGGCGGCAGCGTGCTCCCCCGGGATCCACTGGGGATAATACAACGTTAATTTCCCGGGCGAAACCGGGATGATTTCGTGCGTGCGAACGATGTTTTGCGTCGGCGCTTGCGATGCATCGACGTCCAGGCGAATCGGCCCGGGCGCGGCACTAAGCGCCGCTATGATGGCGGCGAAAATCATAGGACGTCGGATTAGTGCCTGCGAAAAAAACTACTGCGTGCCACCCGTTCGGCACGAATCCGAAAGGAAGGCAAGATGCTTGCCCTGCTCCTCGCCTTTCAACAATACCGGTTCCCGATGCCGACGCCGGCTTGCGGAATGCCGTTTCACGACGCATCGATACTTCAGCGCGTCAATCCGCAGGTGCCCGACGACGTCACCTTCGATGGCTCGCTCAAGGGCGCGGCCGAAGTCGACTTGGCGCCGGACGGTACCGTGGTTCGGGTTCGGGTGACGCAATCGACGGGGAACGCGGCGCTCGACAACGCGATGATGGAAGCGGCGCGCCGAAGCACGTATCAGCCCAAGCAAGATAACTGTACCGCGATGCCCGGCACGTATCTGTACCAAGCAGACTTCGCCGCGCCCGGCGTACTATCGCCGGAAGAATCCGCAACCGCGGCGCCGGCACCCGCGGCAAACAGTTGCAATCACGAAGGCCGGGTCGCGACGTCCGCCCATATCGTGTATCCCGCAAGTCTGCGCGTCCCGCAAACGACGACGGCGCTGGTTCGCGTGAAGATCGGCACGTCGGGCGAACTGCTCGACGAACGGATCGCGCAGTCGACGGGAAACGACACGCTGGATCAATCGGCGCTCGACGCCGCAAAACGCTCGGTCTACGCGCCGAAACTCGTCGATTGCAAACCGGTTGTGGCCGCCTACATCTTTAAGGTCGTGTTCCAGCCGCATTGATCGGGGTACAAGACCGACGTGACGACTGGAGCTTTTCCCGGCTTGCCCGCATACCCGATAAAGCAGCGCCTGCAAGTCGACGGCGTCAACGTCGTGCTGCTGAGCGTTCCTCCCGAAGAGAACTATCCGCAAAATATTTTCGGAGTAACCGACAAGGGCGACGTGCTTTGGCAAATCGAGCCTCGTCCGTCGAATTGTCCCAATAACCGGTACACGGCGATCCGCGACGAGGTCGGCTTGATCGTCGGCAAAACGGAAGACAGATGTCAGCGCAAGATCGATCCGAAAACCGGTAAAGTGCTGACCGAAGAGCCGCTCGACGACGGCGACTAATCTAAGCTCAAACGCATCATTTCCGTCGCCGTCACAAATCCGAGCGCTTCGTAAATCGGACGCCCGTCGCGCGAGGCGTGCAAACGAATTAACGTGAAGCGCTGCTGACGGCACCACGCGATCGCGTGCTTTGCCAGCGAGAGCGCGATGCCGCGCCTGCGGAACGCAGGCCGGACGTACATCCCGCCGAGCGTCGCTTTTCGATCGATGAAGATTTGCGAACGTCCGCGCTGTTCAAATATCGCGCAGGTGCCGGCGACGTCTTGGCCGATCTCGGCCAGCCACCAGACGGCGCTCCCGCGGGTGATCTCGGCAGCGAACGCTTTCTCGAGGCGGCTGCGCCAGTCGTCGACCAGCCCGGACCCGACCAGGTCGCACTCCACCAGCATGGCGTGCCACAAATCCACCAAGACCGGAATATCTGCCACGCCGGCCTGCCGTATAGGAGCCATGACGCGGGTTACCCGCCGGGCGGCATGCCATCCTTGACGCCCACCCCCGGGTTCGTGGTATAGTTCGCAAGCCGAAGTAGGGTCTCGAGGTTCGCCTCGGGGTCCTCACCGGATGCCTGCGGGCGATCCGGTCTTCACCAGGGAGCCGCCGGCCGGTTCCGCTAGTGGGGTCGCTTCGGCGACGCCTTTTTTGTTTTACGGGAGTATTTTGCCATAGCGAGACCGCTGCGAGTAAACGATCAAATCCGCATCCGTCAAGTACGCGTCATCGACGAAGACGGAAGTCAGCTCGGAATCATGCTGACGGAAGATGCTTTGGCGCGTGCGCGAGGCTCGGGTTTGGACTTGATCGAGGTTTCTCCGACGGCGCAGCCGCCGGTTTGCAAAATTGGAGATTACGGACGCCTCAAGTACGAGCAGTCCAAAAAAGACAAAGACGCCCGTAAAAAGCAGAAGAACTTCGAATTGAAAGAAGTGAAGCTGCGGCCGAAAATCGAGACGCACGATTACGAGACGAAGGCCCGCATGGCCGAACGTCTGCTGCTCGACGGAAGCAAGATCAAAGTAACGATCATGTTTCGCGGCCGGGAAATTACATACACGGGTTTCGGGCGCAAGCTGCTCGATCGAATGGCCGTCGACATGGCGCCGATCGCAACGGTAGAACGCGACCCGAAGCTCGAGGGAAAAAATATGTTCATGATCCTCGCGCCGCGCCCGACGCCGGCGGGGCCGCCGAAATTCTTGTCCCTGCACGAGAAAGAACGCGAACACAAAGCGGTGGATCACGAAGTTAAAAAGGAGCCAACCAGTGCCTAAGATTCGTACCCATCGCGGTACCGCAAAACGCGTGAAGGTGAGTGCAAACGGCAAAGTGACGCACCGTCACCAATTCAGCGGATGCGGCCACATCATGAGCAAGCGCACGCGCAAGCGCAAACGCAAGTTCCGCAAAGATCAGCCGGTGTTCCCGGGCGACCTCAAACGTCTGGCGCCGACGATCCCGTATTTGGTGTAAGGAGGATCCGGATTAATGGCACGTATCAAACGCGGTCTTCACGGCCTCAAACACCGCCGCAAAGTGATGAAGCTCGTCAAGGGCTTCCGCGCCGCGCGCCGCCGCAACTACCGCGTCGCAAATGAAGCCCTGCTGCATTCGCTGGCGTACGCATATCGCGACCGCCGCGTCCGCAAGCGCGATTTCCGCGCCTTATGGATCAGCCGCATCAATGCCGCTGTCCGCAAAGAAGGCCTGACGTATTCGGTCTTCATGAACGGCCTGAAAAAGTCGGGAATCACGGTCAACCGCAAAGCGTTGGCCGAGCTGGCGGTTTCGGACTCCGCCGCATTCGGCTCGCTGCTCAAAGCGGCGAAACAAGCCGTCGGAAAGTAACGAACGCCGCGCACACCTCCGACTATAATCGGAGGTGTGCCGCGCTTAACGAAAAGAAAACGCGCGCGGCCGATCCCGTGCCGCATACGTCATACGGCCAAGTGAGCGCTCGCGCTACACTCGCATTCATGAACAAGCGCATCGCACTTCTCACGGTCCTCGCCCTGCTCGGCGCACCGTCGGCCGCTTTCGCAGCGGTAGACGCGTCGTTGATTCCCGACGGTACGTACGTCGTCAAAGTCGAAAAAGTCAACGATGCGCAGCACGTCACCGTCGTGATGAACAACGGCATCGAAACGACGCTGCCCGCAACCGGCTCGGTAAATTTCGGCGCGGTCAAGGCCAATGCGACGATCAAGATTTCCGTCGTAAAAGGCAAGGTTCCGGTCTTCGCCGTTCAGTAAACGACGCGCGTAAAACCATCACGAGCCCCGGCTTTCGCGCCGGGGCTTTTTCGTTGTCGAGATGATCTCGCCGCGGTCCCAGGGGCGTACTTCGGGCATGGACGAAGAGTGCACTCGGCATGGCGACCCTCACGACGCCCGCCAAAGGCGCTGACGAGGCGACGTTGGCGCAGGCATTCGCGCGGCGCGAAGAATGGGCTTTTACCGAGGCGTACCGACGCTTCGGCGGGTTGCTCTATACCGTGGCGCTGAACGTGCTGCACGCCGCCGAAGATGCCGAAGATTGCGTCCACGACGTGCTGGTGCGCATCTGGAGAAATCCGAATGCGTTCGCGGCCCAGCGCGGATCGGTGCGCGCATTCTTGGTAGTTTGCGTTCGCAACGATGCGATTTCACGCCAGCGCACCGCCGCGCGCAGAGCGCGTTTGGCCGAACGCGCCGCGGCTGAGACCGAAGCGGCCGACGAACTGCGCATCGACGATTTTATCGAGCAGCGCCGCGTGCGCGACGCGATCGCGCAGCTGCCCGACGAACAGCGCAGGCCGTTGCTGCTTGCGTTTTTCGGGGGTAAGACGCACGTTGAAATCGCCAAGGAGTTGAATCAGCCGCTGGGCACGATAAAAAGCCGCATCTCCTTGGGATTGCGCAAACTCGGGCTCGCGTTATCCATCGAGGCTCACGCATGAGCGACCACATAGAAGAACTCGCGGAGTTGTACGCGCTCGGATCGCTGGACGATTCGGAGCGGGCGCGCGTGGAGCAGCACGTCGAAAATTGCGAAGACTGCGCGCTCCGCTTGGACGAGGCATCGATTATCGTGGCGGACGTCGCGCAAGCGCAGACGCAAATGCCCGCGCCGCCCCGTCTGCAGTCCCGTTTATCGCGTTCGGTAGGCTTGGCGGCTGCGCCGCACCGCTTGCATATGCCGCATTGGCAAGTGATCGGCGCGATCGCTGCGGCGTTCGCGCTCGCTTTCATTCCCGCATGGGTCGCGGTCGATCGCACGACGCTCGCTCGCAATGACGACAACCGCGCACTCGCTCGCTTGGCCGCCGGCCCGTTCAATCGCGCGACATTCATGGCTCCCAATCACCGCCCGATGAGCGCGAAAGTCTTGTACGGTCCCGCGGGCGACTGGTACTACGTGGTCGTGATGCATCCTCAAGCGGATATGCACGTCGCGTACGTGCACGACGGCCATATGGACATGCTCGGATCCGTCTCGATGCACGGCGACAGCGGCACGCTGTATTTGCCGGTGAAGCATAAGATGGAGGATCTTGCGCTTCTGGAAGGCAGCACGGTCGTCGCCGACGCACGCCTGGTGTACTAGAGCGCGGGAGTTTTGTAAAAGCTTCCTCACCAAGCAGCCGAAGGCCCTCGGCCAGCCCCACCGAAAATCGGCGCATGGCAAAACGAGCCGCCTGCTTTTTGCTGGCTTTTGTTTTCGTCCCCGCGATTGCGCTTGCGACGCCGCAAAGCGCACCGCCTGCGCAGCCGCTTCCGCAAGTGCAACTAACGCCGCCGCCGTTCACGCCCGATCGGGCGCGAGCGATAGACGGCATCGCGCTTGGTGAAATTCATTCGGGCAGCACGCCCGGCCTAGCGATCGGCGTAGTGGAAGACGGCCTGTTGGTGTACGCGCACGGGTTCGGCGCCGCGAACGTAGAGGCGCATCGCGGCATGAGCATCTCGACGCAGTTTTACGCGGGGTCGCTGACGCGGCAATTTACCGCCGCCGCAATGTTGTTGCTGGCCCAGCGCAAGCAGTTGGCGCTCACGGACAAAGTGACGAAATACGTGCCCGAGCTCACGATTGCCAAGAATGCCACGATTCAAGATCTCTTATACGATACGTCCGGGTTGCCGGACGAACTGCAAGCGCCGGGCATCAATCACGATCTGACGCGTCCGGTAAAGATCGACGATTTGCTTCGCGCGGTCAACCGCATGACGCCGGTGTTCGATCCCGGAACGAAGTCGCAATACAACAATTTCAACTATACTGTTGCGGCACTGATCGTTCAGCGCGTCAGCCAGCTTCCGCTCTCGGTCTTTTTCTCGACGAATATTTTTCAGCCGCTCATCATGACGTCGTCGTTTCTTGCCGGCGATCAGGGCGTTTCGCCCGCGCACGCCGTCGGGTACACGCGTACCGGCGGACGGTTCGTCCGCGCGAAGATATGGAATCCGTCGTGGCTTTTAGGCAACGGCGACCTGGTGACGACCGTCGATGATTTGGCGAAGTGGGACATCGGGATGCCGCTGTTGCTCAACGTCGATTCGGTCCGGATGATGTGGAGCGTCGCGCCGAACGTGCAAGGTACGCAGTACGGCATGGGATGGATCATCGACCAGCGCGGCGGTCAGCGGTTCATGTGGCACGCGGGACAAATTGCCGGATTTCACGCGATGAACGCAATGCTTCCGGATCAACACGTGGCCGTGATCGTTTTCGCGAATGCCGATTCGCTGAGCGGTGAAAGCACCGTTCAGCCCGAGCTCATAGCGAACCGGATTTTGGACGTCGTCGCTCCGCTGCCTCCGGCCCACTTCGAGAACGTCATCATGACGCGCGCAGCAGAGTGGCTGGGCCGGCTTGCACGGATCGACATCGACCGCACGCAGCTCACGCCGGCGTTCAGTCAATACTTAACGGACCAGCTTGTAGAACAAACCAATCTTCGAGCGATGGGGCCGGTCCTTTCGCTCGTGCCGATCGAAAGTTTCGAACGGTCGGGCGATACGGTCTACGTTTTCGATGTCAGATTCCGGCGCGGCGCGCTGCGGTATCAGTTTGCGCTTTCACCGGATGGAAAGATTGACGGGCTGCAGTTCGCGGGCGACTAATCGTCGCCGTTTGCGAGGCGGCGTCCCGTAGCCTCGATAACTTTGCCCAGCATGCTCACCGCTTCCGCGCGCGATGCATTGCTGAACATGTATTTGAGCTTGTCGTCTGAATCCTCAACGATCAGCACGGCGCGCTTTCCGGCGCGAACCGCTGCGATGAGTTTGTTCAGATAGGCCTCGTCCTCTGGTGCCAACACTGACGGTACCCCGGCTTCCTTGCCTTCGCTTAGTAAATATTTTAGGACCGCATTTATGTCCCGCGGAGTGTCCACGCGCTTCTACCTCCATGACAGAAACTGCCACTTTCTATACTAGAAACGCTTTTTCGACGTTTCCAGTGGCGGCTTCGTGTATAGATTATCGACCCTTAAAAAAAACTATTTATGTCGGCGGCCCGTCAGCCAAAGGAGCGCCAAGATCGTTTTCATGTCGATGATCTCACCGCTTGCTTGCATGCTTAAGGCTTCCGTGAGTGGTACTTCGCGCAGCTCGATGCGTTCATCTTCTTCAAGCTGCTGAGCGCCTGCGGAAAGATTACACGCCGTATACAAATGAACGCGTTCGGTGCAATAGCCGGGCGTCGGGAACGAGGTGCAAAGCAGCTCCCACGACGCGGCAGTGTAGCCGGTTTCTTCCCGCAGCTCGCGCTGGGCGCCCGCCAGGCACTCTTCGTCCGGCTCCGCCGTACCGGCCGGGATCTCCCAGAGCGGCCCGCCTGCGGCGTGGCGGTATTGCCGCACGAGCACCAATCGATCGTCCTGCGTAAGCGCGGCAATCGCAAACGACCCGGGATGCTCGACGATGTCGAGCTTGCGCTCCTTGCCCTCGTCTTCGATCGTGTCCACTCGTACGCGAAAGATGCGGCCTTTGTAAATTTCTTGCGAACGGAGAAGCTTCGGCGATTCACTCATAACGTGGCGTCACTTAACGGAATAGCCCGGCCGGGCCTCGTAGCAAACGGTGTGCGCCGTTCGGAATCTTCGGTTGGACGCGAACTGCTTTGGCTGCTCGTGTGGTTGGCGATCTTCGTGTTCGTCACCGTGCTGATGCTCAAATTCGTCGTGCCGCACCATTTCAACGATCGCGTTGCCGTGATGATCTCGGCGATCGTTTCCGGCCTGGCCATGATTGCACTGCGTGCCAAGCTCACTCGGCGCGCATAGTCCGCGCATTGCGTTCGCGCGCGACCTGTTATCGAAACGCGGCCGCCGCGAGCACGGGAAATTTACGTTCGAAGGACCGACGCTGCTGGCTGAAGCCGATGCGGCCGGCGTACCGGTCGAGGCAGTCTACGCCACGCCGGAGGCCTTCGAACAGTCAACCCTGATTCAACGGCTCGACGGCGACGGGACGCCGGTGTACCTGGTAGATGAGCGCAGCATGAAGCGGATTTCCGACGTGGAGTCGCCGCCGGGCATCGTCGCGGTCGCCCCGATCCGCCTGGAGAGCGCGAGCGGCCTGCTGACCGCCTCCGGCACCGTTTTAGCCCTGGCCGACGTCGGCGACCCGGGAAACGCCGGGACCCTGCTGCGCACCGCCGAGGCGTTCGGGATTGGCCGCGTCCTCTGCGGGACGCTGGGCGCCGACCCATACCTTCCGAAGGTCGTCCGCTCGGCGATGGGCGCCGTCTTTCGGCTGCAAATCGCGACCGGTTCGCCCGCCGACGTTCGTCCGCTGCTCGCAGGATGGCAGGTGACCGGCCTGGACGTGTCAGGCACGCCGCTGGGCGGCCTGGAGTGGGGTCCGCGCGAGGTTTTGGTGATTGGGGGCGAGCGGCGCGGCCTGGGGCCCTGGCGCGAACTGTGCACGCGTCTTGCGGGCATCCCGATGGCGGGCAAAGCCGAGAGCCTGAATGCCTCTTCGGCAGGCGCTATCGCGATGTACGAAGCGACCGGGCGCCGGAATTCTTAACGCTTATCATTGTATTTGTCAAGGCAGTGTCTTGGGGCCCAAAAGTCAAGACTACCCCGTGCAAAAGTCGCATGCTATACTGCTGCCATTCGCACGAGGGCGTGCGGAGCCAATCGTTCTTGAGAAGGAGACCGCGAAAAGCCGATGGCGACCTGCGAATTCTTTTGGAAACTCTTTAAGGACACGGGATCGATCAACGCCTATTTGATATACCGGCAACTCCATCCAACAACGGCTGCAACGTAAGCGCCACAATCAAAGAAGATTAGCAGTAAGTGCCCGGAATATCCCCGGGCGCTTTGTTTTTATTACGAACTGATGAGTGAACTAGACGCAGGATTGCGGCAGCTGCGCGAGCGTTTCGATGGCGCGCTAGCCCGCGTGCAAGACGCCAAGGCTCTGGACGACGTGCGAATCGCCTTTCTCGGGCGCAGCGGCGAAGTGACCGCCCTGCGGCGCGGCATCGGCCAATTGCCGCCGCAAGAACGCCCCAACGCCGGAAAAGTTATCAACGAAGCCGTCGCGGCGATGGAAAGCGCGCTCG
>DASZHD010000059.1:0-120317 GCA_035938175.1 Vulcanimicrobiaceae bacterium | reverse complement strand
GGCGGATTTTGCGCGACGTCAAGGCTTTGCCGGCAGGATAGACCGGCACGACTTCACCGTGGTACCGCTCGCCGTTCGCAAGGATCTTGTGCGCTGAAACGTTGATCGTCGCCCCGGCCAACGTGCGCTGCGCACGCCCGCGCACGAAGAGGCGCATTCCTTTTTTAAACGCTCCGAGCAGATAGCTGCGGCCGAACCATTTGGCGACGAACGTTCCGGTGTCGTCTTGCAATTCGGCCTCGACGATCGCCAAATGGCGAGCCCGCCGTTCGCGCACCCAAACGATCGTCCCGACCGCGTTCTCCTCGGGGGCGTCGGCGCCGGCGCCTTTCAAACCGAGCTTCTCGGCGGGCGTCGGAAAACGCAGATCTTCGTACCGGAACGGGAAATCGTTGAGCAAATCTTCCGCGGTGCGTATTCCGAGCTCGGCAAAGCGCTCGGCGGTTTCTTTGCCCACGCCGGCCAAGTCGGCAATCCGCGTCACAGTTCGAGTTCCATCTCGCGGCCCGGTACGAACCCGGCGCTTTCGTACAGGCGGCGTCCTTCTTCACTGGTGCGCAGCCGAACGCGTACGCACTCTTTCTCCTTTGCCCACGCTACAGCGGCATCGAGCAGTTCGCGCCCAATTCCATTGCGGCGGTAGTCCGGTTTTACGTACACCGCGTTCACAAATCCGAAACGCGTGCCGAAACAAAACGACCGCCATTCCTGCGCAAGCGAGATGATCGTCATGCCGATAGGCGCGGCACCGTCGAACGCCAGAAACAATTGCCCGCTTCCGGCGCGTTGCTTCTCACCGAAAAATTCACAAAATTTCGATCGCCAGCCGGTGCCCGCGGCATCCAAATCGCTGCCCATTTCAACGGCCATTTCGGCGCGCAGTTCCGCAGCCAGCGCCAGATCTTCAATGCGCGCGCGACGGTATTCGATCACAGGCATAGGGACGCTTCCAGAAGCTTCGTTAGCGCGTACACCGTTTGCGTATACGGAATCGGCACGCCGTAGCGATCCGCCAATTCCACGACGGCGCCGCCAATCGGTTCCAACTCCAGCGATTTTCCGGCTTCCAAGTCTTGAAGCATCGACGTCTTCACGTCGGCGATGTGCTCCGCCCAGCGCAGCCGCTCCTCGGCGTCGACGCCCGGCTCGACTCCGGAAGCGCGCGCGACGGCCAGACCTTCTTCGATCACGTTTCGCAGCACCGCGCGTACCCTTGCATCGCGCAGCATCGTACCGACAGTCGCGCGGGTCAAAACGCTCACCTGATTGAGCGCGAGATTGTTGACGAGCTTGCGCCAAATGGTGCGGCGAATGTCGGGTTCGATCGGCGCTTGAAATCCTGCGTTGCGAAATTCACCTGCCAGGTGCTCGATGCGCGCAGTGATACTCCCGTCCAATTCGCCGATCGGATACAGCATGCCGCCGCTCTGATCGACGAATCCGGGCTCCACGATGTGACCCGAAGCGTGCACCACGCCGCCGATGATGCGATCGTACGGTATGGTGTGAAGCACCCGGCCGCCGGGGTCTACGCTTTCGAGCGCGCGTCCGCGATCGTACCAAAACGGCAAGCCGTTTTGCAGCGTGACGAAGACCGAATGTCCCGCAATCGCGCTCTCGAATTGCGCAAGCACGCCGGACCACTGATGCGACTTGAACGTGATCAGCACGTAGTCCGGCGATCCGAAATCGCGCAGATCGTCCGATGCCGCAACCGGTGCGGTGAAATTTCCGAGCTCGCTGCGCACGCGCAATCCGCCGGTCCGGAGCGCCTGCAAGTGCGGCCCGCGCGCGACGACGCCGACGTCGTTTCCGGCGCGCGCCAGCGCCGCCGCGATAAATCCGCCGATCGCTCCGGCGCCGAACACTACGATGCGTGGCACAGTCAAAAAGAAAAGATTCTTGAGGCGACGGGCAGATTCGAACTGCCGGATGGAGCTTTTGCAGAGCTCTGCCTTACCACTTGGCTACGTCGCCGGGCTTTCACAGCGGGTGGCGGGAATCGAACCCGCGCGTCAACCTTGGGAAGGTCGCAGGCTACCATTACATCACACCCGCCCTCGCTGGGCGTCGGCCCTCGTTCTCTCCGGTGCGGGCCGCCCCCTACAAACCGCCTGCCGGAGCGTCCGGTTGCAGCGACGAACTGCCTCGCGTGGTCTGGATCTATGCCATACCCGCTTGGGCATTCATGACCGGCTCGGTCATCGTCGCATGCGTGGTGGCGTGCGGACTGCTCGCATTCGTTCGAAAGCGCGTCACCCGAAACGAATTGATCTCGCATAACGACGTCGCCGGCCCGGTTTTGACCTCGATCGGAACGGTGCTGGCCGTAATGATGTCCTTCATGGTCGCGGGAGTATGGCAAGAATTCGACGCCTCCGCGCAAACCGTGCAGATCGAAGCCGGAACGCTCTCGGATCTCCATCACCTCGCGGACGCACTTCCGCAACCATCGAGGACGCGTTTGAAGGAAGAGGTCGATCGCTACATTCGGGACGTCGTAGCGATTGAGTGGCCCATCATGCGCCGCGGCGGCGAAAGCCTGACGGTTCACAACGAAGCGTACGACATCGAAGCGACGGTAACACGCATTCTTCCGCACAACGCTGCCGAATCGAACGTGCAGCAAAACGCAATAGAAACCACGCAGCGCTTTTTGGACGCGCGCCGGCGCCGCATTCACGACAACCGGCAAGGCATCCCGATGTCGCTTTGGGCAACACTCATGCTGATCGGAAGCATAACGATACTGTTTTCGTTTTATTTTCGCGTGGACCGGCCGCTCGCGCAGTACTTAATGGTTGTTGCATTGACGAGCGTCATTGCCGGTACGTTCTCGCTGATCGCGGAATTGGACTACCCGTTCCGCGGCGATATCGCCGTCTCTCCCGGAGCTTTTGACCGCGCCTACGCAACCATCCACAATTTGGGCCTGGACGTGACCCCGCCGCCGCCGTAGCTATCCCGCGCCGAGAATATTGATGGCGCGCCCCGCAATCACGGCTATCGTTATCAGTGACGTAAGCGACTCGCCCATCATCAGCATTTTTGCGAGCGGCGTGAGCGGAAAGGTGTCCGTCGGACTGAATGCGGTCGCCGTATTGAATGAAAGAAAAACGTAGTCGATGATGCGCGGGCGCCAGCGCATCCGCGCACGAAGATCCGACGGCATCGCCATCTGCGGGAACAAGAACGACGTCCGCAAGGGGAGTTCTTCGAAACTGCAATCTTCGCGCTCGTCCGGTCCGCTGCCGTCGATTTCCCAATACCATAACGCGTAGACGATCACGTTCGTCAGCCAGATTTGAACCGCGGCGAGCAGCAGCAACTCGCCCGTGATGGTGCGGTGGGGCCTGGGCGAAAGCAGATCCGCGAAGAGCAGCACGATCGTCAAGACATTGAAAACGTTAAGAATCGCGACGACCGTTATCGAGGCCGTTCGCACCATGATCGATTCGTCGCGCCGCCGCGGCGCGACGACGTTCAGCGGCACCATGATGACCAGCAGCAAGACGGGCAGCAGCCACAGTGGCCCGACTGCAAGCCGGGGCGGCAGCGTCACGTACAACGCAATGGCAAGCAATACTGCGACCGCTGCGTGCCAGCGTGGTTCGTCATGGCGATTCGTTCGCATGGCGCGCACGTTCGCGCCGCCGGCCTCACCTGCCCGCTGCAGCGGGCGCATCCGAAAGCCGCGAGCCGCGGTTCTGGGACGCATGGCTACAGATTTTCGCGACGGTAAAACGTTCCCGCGCCGCGGCCGCGAGGCGCTAGGAGGCGCGTACTGGCTCGCGCGCGTTTTCGACAAAGCGCGCGCTTCGGCGAACGGAACGATTCACGACTACATCTATCCGTGCCCGATGGACAAAGGCGTCTTCGAACGCTGGGGCGTCACGCCGGACGACTTCGACGCAGCAATCCGCTCGAACACGACGGACGAGGCGATTTTGAAGTGGCTGCAGTCGCGCGCGACGCCGGAGCAGATCGAATCTGCGAACCGTTGGCTGGTGACGGAAAAGACGGAAAACCTCGACCGCCAGGACGCCGAAGAAGGCGCCGGCGCGAGCGTATAACATATCCGGCCCATGGGCCAAAAAATCGAGTATCCTCGAGCCGACGGCAAGGTTGCGCCGGGGTATTACGCTGCGCCGGAAAAAGACGCCGGCACCGCGCCCGGCGTCGTGATTATCGAAGAGTGGTGGGGCGTAACGCCGCAAATCATGGAGGTGGCGGATCGCTACGCCGCGCTGGGTTACCGCGCGCTGATCCCGGATTTGTTCCGCGGCAGGACCGCCGCGGTAGGGGACGAGGCAAACCACCTCGTCGAGGGCCTGGATTTCGGCGACGCCTATCAACAAGACATACGCGGCGCGCTGCAGCACTTGAAGAAAAACGGCAAGAAGGCCGGCGTTACCGGATACTGCATCGGCGGTGCGCTCGCGCTGCTAGCCGCGATACATTTGAAAGAACCGGACGCCGCCGTTGCATTCTATGGATTGCCGCCGGCCGAAGCGGGCGATCCCGCTACGATCGAAATTCCGCTGCAATGTCATTACGCAACGCATGACGGGTTTTTCACGCCCGCCAAAGTCGCGGAGTTTGAAGAACGGTTGAAGGCCGGCAAAGTGCCGTACGAGCTGTTCTGGTACGACGCGGACCATGGATTCTGCAATCCCAACCCGGCGGGCAGCGCCGGCCTAGGCCATTACAATCCCGAGGCCGCGCACCAAGCGTGGGAGCGAACCGTCCAGTTCTTCAAGAACACGTTATCGGAATAAGCCGGCCTTTTCGACCGCTTATTCGAATTTCGTTCCCGCGTTCACCGGCGCAGAGCGCATCGCACCCTGCTGCAGGCCCCATTTGTCGAGCAGACGATCGTACGTGCCGTTTGCGATGACTGCCTTGAGCGCCGTCTGAACGCGATCGCGAAGCTGCGGATTCTTCTTTGAAACCGCGATGCCGTACGGAATTACGCCGAACTGCTGACCGGTTACCATGTACGCCTTGCCTCCGTCCAGCGTACGCGCGAGGTGCGCCACGACCGGATAGTCGGAGATGTGCGCCATCGATTCGCCGGCCAGAAAATGGCGCAGCGCTTCGTCGTCGGTGGCGTAGGCTTTCATCGTGATGGCGCGCAGTCCCAGCGCAACGCATTTCTGCGACTGTGCTTGTACCGCGATCGCCTGCGACGTGCCGCGCTCCAAGTCGACGGTCATACCGCACAGGCTCGCGAGATTGAAAATGTGATGCGGATTTCCGGCCTGCACCAGCATGCCGCTGCCGGCCAAAAAGTAATCGACGAAATCGACGAACTTGGACCGCTCGCGCGTGTCCGACATAGCGGAGATTACGAGATCGTACTTGCCGCCGTTGAGGTCTTTGATCAGATTATTGAAGTCTTCGTTTTGAAAACGAAGGCCGTCACCGATTTGCGCGGAGAGCGCCTGGGCCAGATCGTAGTCGAAGCCCTGAACTTGCTTGGAGTGGTTCGCGTAGAATTCGAGCGGCGCGTACGAGATATCCGAACCCACGCGTAGTTGCGTGAATGCCGGCGCCGCGATCGGCGCCATAGCCAAAACGAGGACGAGTACGCGGGCGAAAATGGATTTCATGCACCCTCCAGATAGTGTTCCAGAACTTCTTATCGGTAGAACGGGGGACGCTCGTTAGTAAAGAGGACGCCGGGTGCACTCGATGAACGCAGCCGCTACCATGCCGCCGGACCCCCTAGCCGATCACCCGTTTTTGCGGGCGTGCCGGCGCGAACCCACCCCGTATACACCCGTCTGGTTGATGCGCCAAGCAGGTCGATATCTGCCCGAATACCGCCGCGTTCGCGAGCGGTACTCGTTCTTGGAACTCTGCCGTGATTCGGATGCCGCGGCTTCGGTAACGGTGGAAACGGTCCGCCGGCTCGGCGTCGACGCCGCGATCATCTTCGCCGACATCTTGCTGCCGCTCGTGCCGATGGGCGTGGGGCTGACGTACGAAAAGGGCGACGGACCGCGCATCGAGCGCACCGTACGCACGATGGACGACGTCGAGCGACTGCATCCGGTCACCGTCGAAGATTCGCTCGGATTCGTGGCGGACACGATGCGCAAAGTCTGTAAAGAATTGGCCAACCGGACTCCCACGATCGGATTCGCGGGTGCGCCCTTTACCGTGGCCTCCTACGCAATCGAAGGCGGGGGATCGCGCAACTACGTCGCCACCAAATCGCTGATGTACCGCGATCCCAAGACGTGGCACCGCTTTATGGATCTGGTTGCCTCCACGACCGCCGCCTACCTTAATATGCAGATCGAGGCGGGAGCGCACGCCGTACAACTGTTCGACAGTTGGGTTGGCGCACTCTCGCCCCGGGACTACCGCGAGTATGTGCTTCCGCACTCGAAGCGCGTGATCGATGCGATATCGCCGGGCGTGCCCGTCATTCATTTTGGAACGATGACCGGCGCCTTGCTGACCGATATGCGCGAGGCGGGAGGCAGCGTCATCGGGTTGGATTGGCGCGTGGATTTGGACGAAGCGTGGAACCGTCTGGGCGACGGCGTCGCCGTTCAGGGAAATTTGGATCCGGTACTGCTGTTTGCAACGCACGCGGAAGTTCGCGCCGGGGTGCGCGAAATTCTGCAACGCGCGGGCGGCAGACCCGGTCACATCTTCAATTTGGGACATGGAGTCTTGCCCGAGACGCCCGTCGACAACGTGCTGGCGCTGATCGATGAAGTACACGAATGCAGCGCGCGGTGACGCCGTTCGATCGCGTCGTGCTTCTGGGATTCGGCGGACCGGAAAGCGCACAAGAGATTCGACCGTTTTTGGATCGCGTCTTGGAGGGGCGCAACGTTCCGCGAGCGCGGTACGAGGCCGTCGTAGGCAATTACGAGCTGATCGGCGGAAAATCGCCGTTCAACGAGCTGACGCGCCGGCAAGCGCACGCGCTCCAAAGGGAATTGCACGCGCGGGGGCACGACATTCCCGTGGAGGTGGGGTATCTGTACGCGGCGCCATTTGCGCGGGACCTTGCCGCGCGCCTGGATGCGAATGAATTACGGCGCACGGTTGCCGTTATTCTCTCGGCTTTTCAAAGCGCCGCGAGCTGGGAACGCTATCAACTGCTTAACGGAGCGCGCTACACGCCTCCGCTTGCAAAGAACGAGGGGTACGCGCACGCGTACGTGCAGTGTCTGGCCCAAGCGCTCGCCAAACTCGATGCCGCCGATTTCTCCGGCGTCGCCGTGATCTTTACCGCGCACAGTATTCCGCAGTCGATGACCGATGCGAGTCTGTATGCCTCGCAATTCATGGAGACCGCCGAGCGAATCGCGCATCATGCAGGCGCGCCCGACTGGACCGCGGCGTATCAAAGCCGCAGCGGTCAGCCGGCAGATCCGTGGCTGGAGCCCGACGTACGCGAAGTCCTGAAGCAATTACCTGGGCGCGGCATCGACAAGGCGATCGTCGCACCGATCGGATTTTTGTGCGATCACGTCGAGGTGCTGTACGATCTCGACGTCGATGCGGCGCAAATTGCGCGTGAAGCCGGCGTACAGATGGCGAGAGCGCCGACGGTAAGCGATCGTCCGCTCTTCATTGGAATGCTTGCCGATCTCGTGGAACGATGCGCCGAATTGCCGTCATAGGCGGCGGCATCAGCGGGTTGGCGGCGGCGCTGCGGCTGCAAGACATTGCTGCGGAGCAGCCCGAGGCGCTGCAGATCTCGTTGTACGAACCGCAAGATCGGCTGGGCGGCTGCATTCAAACCTGGCGCGAGAACGGCTTTGTGCTGGAGGGCGGCGCCGATTCGATATTGGCCGATAAACCCGCGGGAATGCGGATGCTGACGCGTCTTGGATTAGCCGACCGGCTTTGCGGTATGCTGCCCGAATTCAAAGGCGCGCGCATCGTCCATCGCGGAAAATTGCGCCGTCTGCCATCGCATTTCCGGTTATTCTCGCCGACGTCCATCGCCGCGCTCGTTGGAAGCGGGTTGTTTTCGCCCGCGGGGGTTGCGCGAGCCGCGATGGAGCCCCTGATTCCGCGACGTACTTCCAACGAGGACGAAAGCCTCGGCTCGTTTGTGCGCCGCCGCTTCGGTCGCGAAGTGCTGGACCGTTTGGCGCAGCCGCTGCTCGCCGGCATCTACTCCGCGGATCCGGAGCGCTTGTCGATGGAAGCCACGCTTCCGCAGTTTCGGCAAATGGAGCAGCGCTACGGCAGCGTGATGCGCGCAATGCGCGCCGCTCCGCAAGAACGTAAACCGCCCGTCCTGATGAGTCTGCCCGGCGGACTGGGCACGCTGGTCGAAGCAATCGCAAACGAACTGCACAGTGTGGAACGGATGCACGAGGCGGCCCCAAATCTGAAAACGCTGCGCGAACGATACGATGCGGTGATCTGTGCGATACCCGCATATGCGGCGGCGGAGATAGTTCGTGAAACCGACGCGCACCTCGCCGCGCTCTTGGATCGGATTCACTACAATTCCATTGCAACGATAACGCTGGGATATCCGGTGCGCGCCATACCGGCGCTGCCGCGGACGCAAGGATTCATCGTGCCGTTCGTAGAGCGGCGCGGAATCGTCGCCGCAACGATCGTTTCACAAAAGTATCCGCAGCGCGCTCCGGACGGCTGGGCGGTGCTGCGCGTTTTTTGCGGCGGCGCTTTACAACCCGAACTCGTACACCAAAGTGACGAGCAACTCGAAGTGCTCGCGCGCAAAGAGCTCGCGGATCTGTTGGCGATACACGCGGCGCCGGAATTCGTGCGAATCTCGCGCATGTTCAGAGTGCTGCCGGAATACGCGGTGGGGCATACAACGCTGGTGCGCGAGATCGAGCAGCGGGCCGCTGCGCTCGGCGGACTGGCCCTGGCGGGTTCGGCGTACCACGGCGTGGGGATTCCCGACTGCATCGGCTCGGGCGAGGTGGCGGCGGAACGGTTGCTGGGTACATCTAGGCGGTAAAGGAGGTCTTTATGCGCGCATTTCTCGCGGCGACCCTTATCGCCGCATTCTTGGCAGGCACCGCCGGAGCGGCTCTTGCCGCGCCGGTCGCGGGCACGCAATACGCGGGGGTTCTTTCCCAGACGGTCGACACGAAGACCGCAAAAGTAGGTCAGCCGGTCACGCTCACGCACGTAACGTCCGAAGACGGAACGATCTCGGGCGGCACGATGTACGGCGCCGTGACGAGCGTTACTCCGGCCGGTCAAGGAAAGCCCGCACAACTGCAGATGAGCTTCTCGAAGCTCGTGACCAGCAGCGGGACGTACGCCATAAGCGGCGTCGTGACCGGCATGCAAACGCAAACCAAGAGCAACGCCGGCAAAGAAATCGTCGGCGCCGTAGCGGGCATGCTAGTCGGAAACATGCTGTTGAAAACGATCTTTCACGCGAGCGGCGGCGGTTTCTTGGGCGCCGTCGGCGGCTTTTTGATCGCAAAGAACAACCGTCAAAACATGACCGTGCCCGCAGGGTCGGCCGTTCGCGTCACGCTGCGTTCGGTGCGCCGTCAGGCTACGCGGTAACCAATCACCTCGCACTACGACGGAAGGGCGGCACGCGGCCGCCCTTCTTTACTATCAGCCCGTGCCTTCAGAGTTGTTTCACATCTTGGCGGCACCATGTCGCCGGAGGGCAACGATAGTGAACGCACGGTTTGCACCCGCTCTACTTTTGACCGCAACGCTTGCTGCATGCGGCGGCGGTGGTTCCAGCGCACCGCCGGTACAAAATCCGACGCAAGCGCCGCAGCCTTCGAGCTCGCCGGCGCCTTCGTCCAGTCCCTCGCCCGCTGCAACGCCAACGCCGACACCGGTTCCCACGCCGACGCCGACTTCAACGCCCGCCCCGCTCTTGATCCACATCGGATTCGAGCTCGGCGAACATACCGACCCGAATTTCGGGCCGATTTGGTTTTACTCCACGAATACGAATCAAGCGCAAGTAATCACCGCGATGCACGGTACGCAGGCGCAATTCATCAACGACGATCCCTCTCAAACGCCGCACACGGCTTCGGGTTTGGGAACGGGCCCATTTCCTGCGTCGTTCGACAACGTGAACGGATTCAATAAACAATCCGGCACGACGATCGACGGATCGTTGACGTGGTCGTCCGGCAGCCTGAGTTTCGGGCAGAAATCGCAAGTCTTCACGGTGGGACCGCCCGGCCACTATTACTTCGGATGCAACTACCACTACACGGTGCCGCCGACGCAAAACAATCAATCGATGGGCGACGTGCTCGTGTCCACCTAGGCTCGGCGGCGGCGAGCTCCGGCGAGGCGACTTTTCACGCAAGGGGACGCGGCCAGGGCAGCGAACCCTGGTCGGTCGCCTATGCCAAGGTAGCTCAGTTGGTAGAGCACGCGCCTGAAAAGTGCGGTGTCGCCGGTTCGATTCCGGCCCTTGGCATATTTTTATTGCCGGGACCGGAACGCAGTAAAGATTGAAGCCGCCGGAATAGTCGCGGCGGCTTCGGTTCGGTTACGAGATTCGCGCGCATGCGGCGCGCACTGCGTGGTCCAATGGCCTACTCCTCGTACGAGTTTTCTGCAAACAGCGTCATACGCGGGCGGGAGTTTTCCCACGCGTCTTCGTCGTCGGCTTTGGCCCGATCGTCGCGCGGTTCATCCACCCATTGCGGCCCCAAACCGAGGTCGCGAGGATCCTCACCGTACATGCATTCACCTCGTGATCGTAGTTTACTGAAATTGGACCGTAAACAGGTAGGAGCCCGGAACATCTTTACAATCCGTTTCTTCGGGACTGTACCGCGATTCGCGCGCCGCTTGCAGCGCCGCTTGATCGAGCTGCGACGAACCTGTGGATGAATAGACGGACGCGCCGACTACGCGCCCGGTTTGGTCGAGGTCGACGCGGATCTTGGCGGTGCCTGTGAAGCCCTGATCGCGCGCCGGCTCCGGCTCGTCCGGGGTGACCGGATCCACCGCTTTGGCCGGTACGTCGGGTGCGCTGCACGCCGGCTTGGGTGTGGGCGCCGGCGAAGACGGCGGCCCCTGCGTGCTTTGATCTTGCGCGCCGGGCGTCGCCTCCGGCGGCGCCGGCTCGCCGATGGTTTGCGCCACGTTTACCGCGTTCGACGTGTCGTGCTGCTGCGGTGCATGCTGCTGAATCAGATGCATTTTGGGACGCATCATCGGCGAAGACGTATTGCGATGCGGCCGGCGGACGGGCGTTCGCGGCGGTGGAGTGGGCGGAGGGGTAGGCCGCGGCCTGGGCGTCGTTAAGTGAATGACGACAGCCGGCGTCGGCGCTTCTTGCTGTTCGGCCTCAACGCGATTCGCGTGAACGATCGACGCAAATGTGAGATGAACGAAAAGCGATGCGGCGACGCCGATGCGAAGTGCGGTTGCGTTTCGCGAATGCTTCATGACCGCTAAACATGCGTTGCGATGATGCTGTGACGATGAATGCGGCACGTCACGAGCGCGCGCGCATGCGCGTTGTTACTCTGTTGGGCGGCGATTTCGTGCGGCGATACGATCTGTGGTAGTATTAGCGCATGCCTCATGGTGAACCGCTAGTCGTTTCGTTCGCCGGGACCTTGAACGTGGAACGGCAGGACGAAGTGCGCGCGACATTGATGTCGACGTACGAGGTTCGAGACGTCGTGATCGATCTCAGCGGCGTCGATTCCATGGATTCGAGCGCTCTCAGCGCATTGCTGGTAAAACGGCGCATCCGCAAAGAACAGGGCTTTTCGCCGGCGCGGCTGGTCGGTCTGGCCCCGGGGGTTCAGCGCGTTTTCGCACTGGCCTCGCTCGATCGCGTTTGGCCGATTTTCGATACAATCGCCGAAGCGATGGCGTCATTTCCATCGAGGGGCGAACATCGCAGGTAGCCCGGCGAAAGGAGCTCGGCACGTCGTTGGTGTTTGTTCCAGCCTATGCTGGAACTGCCGCAGCGGAGCTTTCGCGCCGGCGCGATCCTGATCGCGCTCGCCGTTTGCACCAGCGCGTGCTCGTCAACCCGTACGCCGCAGGCGGCTAACGGCACGCGGCACGCGTGGACTCAGGCCCACGTCCTTCGAATCGGCGACATCGCCGATCCGGATACGCTAAACGAATACTTGTCCGGAATGGATTTGGTCGATCAGATCGGGTCGCTGATCTTTTCGACGCTGGTGACCGCCGATCCGCAAGGCCGTTTAACCGGCGATCTCGCGGAAGTGGTTCCATCGGTGTCAAACGGCGGCATATCGAGCGACGGCAAAACGATCGTGTATCACTTGCGTCCACGCGTAAGATGGCAGGACGGATTTCCGTTGACCTCGCGCGACGTCAAGTTTTCGTGGTCCGAAGTGATGAATCCGGACAATCCGGTCGAACATCGCGAGGGATACGATCAAGTTGAATCCATCGACACTCCCAGCGATACGACCGTCGTCGTTCACCTGAAGCGGCGCGATCCGCCGTTCGTCACGCAATTCTTTACATCGATTCAAGAAGGTCCCAAGGGGATTCTTCCGCGGCATCTGCTGGCGAAATTCCCGAATTTGAATCACCTGCCGTACAATGCCGCGCCGATCGGATCGGGCCCCTTCAAGGTTGCGCGGTGGGAGCGCGGCCAGCGCGTGATTCTCACGCGAAATTCCGCATATTTTCGCGGATTTCCAAAACTGCAGACCATCGACTTCGACATCTATCCGAACTCGTCAACGCTCGTCACCGAAATGCAAACGCACGCAGTCGATCTGATCGTCGACGCAGACTTCGCACACTATCCCGAGTATACGCAGATCCCCGAAGCGAAGGTCCTCGTCGGACCCTCGAACGTACTCTCGATTCTGGCGATCAACGACAAGAAGCACGGTTTAAACGACGTGAACGTCCGGCGCGCGATCGCGATGTCGATCGACTATGACAGCGTCATCCGCAAACTCGTGCACGGCTTAGGCGATCGGGCGCGCGACATCGTACCGCCCGGCGCGCTGGGATACACTGCGAACGATCCCTACCGGTACGATCCCGCCGCCGCAAATGCACTGCTCGATCGTATGGGATGGAAACGCGGAATCGACGGCGTTCGCGCGCGCGGCGGTACACGCTTGGATTTCGATTTCTCCGGGGTGATCGGTCAGGGGACCTCGCGCTCGCTGGGCATACTGCTGCAGCAAGATCTTCGCGTGATCGGAGTCCGCTTGAGCATCAAAGATTACGTCAACACGATCCTGTTCGCACCCGATGGGCCGCTCTGGAAAGGCACGTACGATCTGGCCGCGTACGGCGACTGGCTGCCGGTCGATCCGGACAACCATTTCTACCTGGCATGCGACCAGTTCACGCCGCGCGGCATGAACAATCACTTCTTCTGCGATCCGAAAGTAGACGCACTGGAACAGGCTGGATTATCCACCAACGATCCGGCAGCCCGGGCCTCGATCTATCACCGCGCCGAATTACTGATCCACGACGACGTGGCGTACATTCCGCTGTATTTGTGGCGGCGTGTGTACGTGGCAAATGCGGACCTGCGCGACTTCCAACCCACACGAACGATCGTTCCGTGGTACGAGATCTGGAAAACGGACATCTAGCCGGCGCGTGCCGGACAACGGTCACCAGGAACGCTTTGGTTGGGCGGCATACCGCCATCTCGCCACGGCGCAGGATGGCGGACCGCAGTGGGACGGCCGGCTGAGGTCCTGGCCCGTCCGCGAGCGTCGCCGCGGCGGCCGTGACCTGCGAAATAGGTTATAGCACCCGGGCACGGGGAGGCGTATCGTAAGACAGTTATGCCAGACACGCAAGCCGACATCGTCCTAGCGGGCGGCGGAATCATGAGCGCCACGCTCGCCGCCATGCTCAAAGAGCTGCAGCCCAATCTGACGCTGGAGATCTTTGAGATGCTGGACGCGCCCGCGGAAGAAAGCTCGAACGCGCTGAACAATGCCGGCACCGGACATGCGGCGCTTTGCGAACTGAATTATACGCCGCAAAAACCCGACGGCAGCGTCGACATCTCGCGCGCACTGGTCGTGAATACGCAGTTCGATCTCTCGCGGCAGTTTTGGGCGTTCGGCGTGCGCACGGGGGCGTTGAGCGCTCCGGAGTCGTTCATTCACGACGTTCCCCATATTAGTTTTGTCTGGGGCGACGACAATGTTGCGTTTCTACGGAAGCGCTATGAAGCGATGAGCGCGCACCACTGCTTTTCCGGTATGGAATACAGCGAAGACATTTCCGTTCTCGAGCAGTGGATGCCGCTGGTCATGGAGGGGCGCGATCCGAACCAGCGCGTGGCGGCGACGCGCATGGCGACGGGCACCGACGTCGACTTCGGCGCGATCACGCGGCAGCTGATCGCCCACACGGCGAAAGACGCCGGCGTTCGCGTTTCGTATTCGACCATGGTCACCGATCTGAAACGCAATGCCGATGGAACGTGGCGCGTGACGGTTAAGGACCTCAAGTCCCGCACAACGAGAAAAATCTCCGCGAAGAAAGTGTTTTTGGGTGCCGGAGGCGGTGCGCTGTCGCTGCTGCAGAAATCCGATGTTCCCGAGGGCAAAGGCATCGGCGGTTTCCCGGTGAGCGGTATCTTCTTACGCTGCAGCGATCCGAATGTCGTAACGCGACACAACGGAAAAGTGTACGGCAAGGCTGCCGTCGGAGCGCCGCCGATGTCCGTTCCGCATTTGGATTCGCGGTACATCGACGGCGAAAAATCGCTGCTGTTCGGTCCATATGCCGGTTTCTCGACCAAATTCTTGAAGCACGGCTCGCGCAAGGATCTTTTTGGTTCGGTCAAACCCGACAATGTAAAATCGCTGCTTGCGGTAGGCCGCGACAACTTCGATTTGACGAAATATCTGGTTCACGAAGTGCTCAAGTCGAAGGACGACAAGATCGCCTCGCTGCACGAGTATTATCCGGTTGCCGATGCATCGAAGTGGGACTTTATCGTTGCCGGCCAACGCGTGCAAGTAATCATGCCGGACGATCAAAAAGGCGGCAAGCTGGAGTTCGGAACGAAAGTCGTGGCGACCGCGGATGGTTCTATCTCAGCGGTTCTCGGAGCCTCACCTGGAGCATCGGTCGCGGTTGCCGTCGTGCTGGAAGTCCTCGGAAAGACGTACCGCGACCAATTGCCCGGCTGGGAAGCAAAGCTGCGCGAGATGATCCCGTCGTACGGTCGATCGATCGCCGACGACGCGGAGTTGTGCCGCAGTGTCCGCGCGGATACGGCGGCAGCCCTGCATTTGACGAATCAGACGTAACGCGTCTTACTGCGGGGGTTTCACGTGGCAGCATTTTAGCGACGAGGAGCTGCTCGCTGCCCGTAGCGCGAGGCTATTTAACGATCGCGATATCGGGACGGTATCGGATGTGATGCCGCGATGCGAACATCTTGCGCTGGGAGAAAGTCAGAGGTGTCGCCTTCTCGCCGGCCGGCACGCTTACGTCGCGCAAAAATCCGTCGAACGTCGGGTCGTCGATCACAAAGAATAGTGTCGCCGGTTTATGGCTAACGTTTTCAAAACCGAGCAGCGTTCCATGCGGCGCAAAAAGCAGGTCGCCTGCGTTGAGGATGGCACGATGGCCCTGGAGATATGCGGCAACGGCACCTTCATGCACGATTACGATTTCGTCATTATTTTGGTGTAGATGAACGGGCACGCGGTGACCCTGCGCTATTCTTTCCATCCACACCACAAGGTGCTGTGACCCCGCATTTTGCCGATCGATCTTCAGAAGATATTCCGCGGATCCTAAGCGCGAGATGCGAGCCTCTCCTTGACCCATCGCAACGATCGCGCCATGTTTTGCTACATCCGTCGAAGGCGTCAGTCCTAGTGCAAACGTGGCGAAGGTCAGAGCAAACAATGTTTTCACGGCGTTTTCCTTCGTATTGCTCTAACGCGCCCTTCGATGAACTCCCCGGGCCAGTCCCTTAATTCATCACCGTCACGGCAGCATCGGCAACCCTTATGGTCTAGCCTCTGCTCCATGAGAGCCGGCGGTTGCGCATATAAAGCCGGGTTCGGAGCGACGAACGGTTCTGAAGGGCGGCAGCAGCTTTGCTACCGAATTACTGCTTATAATGACGTGGCTTTTTGCTTTCATTTTGCAGCAGTCGTCGCCTCCGGCGAGTTCGCCGGGATGCAAGGTCCATGCTCGCGACGCATCCGTCGTACGTGCCAAGTTCCCCGTCTATACGGATACCATGAAGGCGCAGGACGTTGGCCGAAGCACAATCGTACTGAGCGTCACGATAGATGAGAAAGGCAAGGCTGTCGCGGCCGATGTCGTGCAGTCATCGGGCTTCAAAGACGTAGACGCTGCGGTTGTGGACGCAGCTCTTCAAAGCACGTACGCACCAAAAACCTTGGAGTGTACTCCGGTGACGAGCCGGTATCTGTTCGTCGTGCAATACAATTCAGATTCGTAGTAGTTCGCCGGCGCGTTAATACGCTGATGCGCTCTTTGATCAAACGAGGAGTTTAGAAAAAGTCAAAATCGCAACCTTTACGCGCGCCGCTCACTGCCTTAACTGTTTTTGGGTATATGAACGGAAGCAACTGTATGTTGCAAAGGAGCCTCATATGCGCTTAATACGCGCACTTTCGATATTTGGAGCCGCGCTTATAACGTTAGGCACCGCCGCGTTCGCGCAAAGCCCAACGATCGAAACCACCCCAATCCCTATGACTGCCAAAACCGACTTTTCGAAAATGGCGTTCCTCAGTGGAACTTGGAACTGTAGCGTCATGAGTTCGCGCAGACCCACGCCCTACCATGTAACATCTGTCTCGACTTTGAGCACCGACGGATATTGGATGGTCACCCGCAGTACGACGCAGAAAACATCGTGGATTGCGCGAACGCTCACCACCGAAGACAAAATGACGTACGATCCCAGCACCTCACGCTGGGTGGATGTAAGCACTGATGATTCAGGCGGTTACGACGTCAGCTCGTCCCCCGGATGGAACGGAGACTCAATCGTCTGGACCGACCTCGCGTATCCACAATCGAATGCCACGGCCGTGAATAATCCCACGACACTGACCAAAGTCAGCGACACAGAAACAACGTCCGTGAGCTCGTTTAAAGAGCCTTCCGGCCGTCTTGTAACAGTTAAGTCGAGTTGCACGAAGGCGAGTTAGCGCAGAAACCCGCGCAAGAGATCGGCCCTGACAAACAAAGCCCCGACGTAATATCGGGGCTTCTTCCAAAGATGGCGACGCTGATGGGGCTCGAGCACACGACTCCGTCGTGACAGAACAGGACGACCACCTCGTAGACCGGTACAGGTATTCAATGACGTTGCCAACTCCAACGCCGGTCCCGGTAGTTATGGCTTACGGTGTTTCGGTGCGATCGCTTCTCATTGCCGGCCTGATCGTAGTCGCGGGCATTGTCGCAGTCATTCTTTCCCTTTCGGCTGAACGCGGGCGACGCTCGGATTAACCATCTGAGCCGGATCGGCTTTCATTTTTCGGAACTTACAGGACAAAAGAAAAAAGCCCCGATAAGAATCGAGGCTTTCTCCACATCCGAAGAGGTTCTGAACTCTCGGAAAAACTGGCGACGCAGAAGGGGCTCGAACCCTCGACCTCCGCCGTGACAGGGCGGCGCTCTAACCAACTGAGCTACTGCGCCATCGCCATGCGCTGCCGGGACAGCCGACCACTATTGGCAATAGGCCGCGCCCGGACCTGTTTGGACGAAATGGTGGGCACGGTTGGGATTGAACCAACGACCCCCCGCGTGTGAAGCGGATGCTCTCCCACTGAGCTACGCGCCCATTTCCGCCGGCCGGAACCGGGCTATTTTACGCCAGGCCGCGGCGCCCTGTCCAGGGGCAAAGTCCTAGGGCGCGAACCGCCCGCCCATGCTTGAAGGGTATCCCCTCATGTCGCGCTTCCACGTTCCGTTCGCCGACGTCGACATGATGCGGCACGTGAACAACGTGGCATACATTCGCTGGACGGAAACGATGCGTTCCGAATATTTCGCTCAAGTGATGAAAACGCCGATTAACGGCGATCGTGGAATGATTCAAGCGACGATAAGTTTTACGTACGAACGTCAGCTGCTGTATCGCGAAGAAATCGCGATCGGCTGCAAGATTCCGCGCATCGGCAATAAGTCGTTCGATTTTGAATACGAGATCTGGAGTGAAACTCACGGGCGACGCGCCGCGCACGGAATAACCACGATGGTCGCGTTCGACTTTGTACGGGACCAGACAATCATCGTACCCGAAGACTGGCGCACGGCCATCGCCGAGTATGAAAGCGGTCCGCAACGGATATACAGATGAAGCTGTGGATCTCTATACGTTCGGGCACGGAACGCTAACGCAAGCTGAAATCGCGCAACTGGTGAAGCGCGCCGGACTCGCGCGCGTCGTCGACGTCCGCACCGTCCCGAAAAGCCGAACGCACCCGTGGGTCTGGAGCGACCAAATGGCCGCTTGGATTCCCGAGGAAGCCGGCGCCGAATACGTGTGGGAACGCGATCTCGGCGGATTTCGCACGCCGCAGCCGACCTCACATCACACTGCGCTTCGCAATCCGTCTTTTCGCGGTTATGCGGATTATATGGAAACCGAACGGTTTCTGAGTGCGCTGAATCGCCTCGTCGAATCTCTCCCGCAGCGGAAAACCGCGATCATGTGTTCCGAAACGCTGTGGTGGCGCTGCCACCGGCGGTTGATCGCGGACGCTGCAACCTTGTTGCACGGCGTCAACGTCTCACACTTGATGCCGACGGGAAGATCTCAGCCGCACGTGTTAACCGAAGGTGTGCGCCGCGTCGACGACACGCTGCGTTACGACGGAAACGCGGCATGACCACGCCGAACGTTGAAGCGCTGCTCGATCCGGTCGCGGCAGCCAAAAGCGCGGGCCTGCGCTACGTTTCCGATAGCATTCCCGGAATCCGCCGTCGACGCCATGGTCAAACGTTCGCGTATTTCGATCCGAACGGCAAGGAAATCGAAGACGACGCGCTCCTCAAACGCATTAAGTCTCTTGCCGTACCGCCCGCGTACGAAGACGTGTGGATCTGTCCCCTCGAAAACGGGCATTTGCAAGCTACCGGACGCGACGCGCGCGGCCGAAAGCAGTACCGCTACCACAAGCGATGGCGCGAGGTTCGCGACGAAACCAAGTACGGCAAAATGATCGCTTTTGCGGAGCGTCTGCCGAAGATCCGCACGCAGGTCGACGCCGATTTGGCACTTCCCGGCCTTCCGCGCGAAAAAGTGCTTGCCACGATCGTGCAGCTATTGGAAACTACGGCGATACGCGTCGGAAACGATGAATATGCGAAAGAAAATAACTCCTTCGGCCTTACCACGCTGCGTAACAAGCACGCCAAAGTCGACGGTTCTACCGTGCGCTTTTCGTTCAAAGGAAAAAGCGGCGTGAAGCACGCGATCGATCTGCGCGATCGCCGCCTGGCAAGAATCATCCGCCAGTGCCAGGATTTGCCGGGCCAACAATTGTTCGAATATATCGGCGACGACGGCGAGACGCGATCGGTCGATTCATCCGACGTGAACGACTACATTCGAGCGATTTCTGGCGAAGAATTCTCGGCCAAAGACTTCCGCACGTGGGTCGGAACCGTAAGCTGTGCCATGCTGCTGGCGCAAGAGCACGAAGCGCAGACGCAAACCGAGCGCAAAGCCTACGTGACGGGCGCGATCAAAGACGTTGCAAAACGACTGGGCAACACACCCACCGTTTGCCGCAAGTGTTACGTGCATCCCGATGTCGTTGAAGCCTACATGGAGGAAGGCCGCTTCGATCTGCAGCGCAAGGTGCGTCACACCAAAGGCTTGCTCGACGAAGAGCGCTTCGTTCTTGCTTTGCTGCGCGAGCGGGCGGCGCTGACCGATTCCGGAAAAACCATGCGCGCCTTGCAGAAATCTTTGCGTGCCCGCAAGAAGAAAGCGGCGTGATTGCCCCTCTCGTGCTCGCGGCGCTTACCGCTACCGCTTCTGCTCATCGCAGCGTAACGACCACCAATCCGCAAGCGCAAGCCTCGTTCGATCGCGGTCTGAGTTTGCTATACGCCTACAACGGCGATGAAGCATATCGGTCGTTCGCGCAAGCGCTCACGCTCGACCCGCGATTGGCAATGGCCGCATGGGGTGAGGCGCTTGCGGCGGGAACCGATCTGAACACCGCCCTCGACGCCGAACGTTTTGCGCGCGCTCAACAAGCCGCACAAACCGCCGGCGCGTTGGAGGCGTACGCCTCGACCGAAGAGCGCGCCTATATCGACGCCGTAAACGCTCGTTATTCCGGAACCTACGCCGATCGCGACGCCGACGAAGCGCAGTATCGCGTGCGCATGGCGGCCCTCGTCGCCGCGTATCCGAACGATGACGACGCAGCAACACTCGACGCCGAAGCGCTCATGGAACACTTGGGCACGGATCGCATGTGGTCGTCCGACGGCACGCAGCCCGCACCCGATGCTGCCACCGCAATTGCGCTCATCACGCGCGTATTGCAGCGCAATCCCGGGCACGTCATGGCCAATCATCTGTGCATGCACGCGTACGATTACGCGCGCGATCGCACGGCCGCAATCACCTGCGCAAATCGCGTCGTTTCGTGGACGTTTTTGCCCGCGCAAGAACACCTCGCGCACATGCCGGCGCATACGTACCTGGAAGCGGGAATGTACCCGCAAGCCATGGACGCCAGCGAACGCGCGTGGCGTCTGCGCGAACAATGGAGCGGCGAAAAATACGCCGCGCACGATGCCTATACCGGCTGGAGCGCCGCGATGATGCTCGGCGATCTGAATGCGGCCGAAGCGTGGGCGCAGCGCACCGGCGAGGCGTACAACGGCAGCGATCTTTGGGCGACGTGGGCGCGGTTCGGTCAATGGAGCCGCATCGCCGACTCCACGAGCACGAGCGAATTTTACGCCCCATTCTCACGCGGGCTTACCGACGTGCATTTCGGCGTAATGAAAGACGCGCACGACATGCTTGCGCTCTACGGAAACACCGATGCCGATTACCGTTGGATTCTCGAAGCCGCCATCGACGAACGCGAAGGGCGGATCCCGAATGCAATCGATGCGCTCGGTCGCGCGGTCGCTTATCAGAAACGCCAATACGGCGGAGAAACGTTGCCGCTGTTTCCCGCGGGTGAGTTTCTCGGCGGCCTGTACTACCGCCAAGGGCGCTATGCCGACGCAGCCGGCGCGTTTCAACAAACGTTGCAAAAGTATCCGAACGATCCGCGCGCGCTCTACGGGCTGGGACTGGCACAACAACACCTGGGTCTAGGAGTAAGTTCGCAGCAGACGCTGAAGAATTTCCAACAGCTATGGACCGATCCAACCCCGCCCGATCTGGCAAACCTCTAACGGAGCCCACGCGCATAACGGCGGCCCTCGTCGATTTTCGTCTGCATATCGACGACGAAACCGAAATTCGTCTGCTCCGCATCGACGACGCGCAGGCGGTGTACGATGCAATAACCCGCAACGTCGAACACCTCAAACCGTGGATGACGTGGATGGACGGCTTGGTCGACAGCGTGGACGTGCATGCGTGGATTCGCAACGCCGAGCGCGAAGCGTATCACCATACCTCCTTCAAAGCCGGAATTTTGCGCAAGAACCGCTTGATCGGTTTCATCGATCTGCACGAAATCGATTGGTCCAACGGGCACGCCGGCATCGGCTACTGGCTCGATCGCGCGCACACCGGCCTGGGAATTATGACGCAGGCAGTGCGGCTAATGACCGAATACGCGTTCGACGCGCTCGACCTGCACCGCGTCGAAATTCACGTTGCTACGCAAAATCTTCGCAGCCGCCGAATTCCCGAACGTCTCGGATTTACGCTAGAGGGCATACTGCGCCAAGTGCAGCAACTGCGCGGCACGTACGTCGATCATGCCCTCTACGCGCTTCTCCGCGAAGACCGTCCGTAATCTTCGCAATCCGCGCCGTGCGAATTGCGCTCGTCTAATTTTTGCGCAAATGCGGCAAGCGCGGCGCTGAGTGTTTGCGCCGTCCGTGCAATCCGGCCGCGAATGGTGCTACTTCGTCCGCCCTCCAATTTGCGCAGAGTGCGGGCGTGCGCGGCTTGCGCAAGCAATTCTTCGCGGCGCTGCTGGACGGCTGCGGTTATCCAGTTGTCCATAACGCCTCTCGATAGGAAAAAGTGTAATAAAAAAGCCCCCGTTCGTACGGAGGCTCTCTAAACGCAGCGTGCCGGCAGCTATGCCGGATCTCGGTCTAGAAAGACTCCGCGCGGCATACCGCCTCCGGAGACGACGGTACAACCCGAAAAATTAGGAAACCAATTCATCGCGTTCATGAAATCGATTTGCATTGAATCCGTCGCTCCTCTCTTCAAAAATGATGGCGTGATGCCGTAGCCTACGATAACACGCGTGTAATGCGAATGTCAAACGCAAAATTGCGCCACAATTCACAATCAAACGAAACGTCAAACACGCGTCATGCTACGTCCGATCGTCATGCTGAGGTATCGAAGCACCCTGAGGAATCGAAGGGCCCAGCGCTATCGTCATGCTGAGGCATCGAAGCACGCCGAGGCATCGAGGCGCCTTACACGCATGTACGGAGCCGCGTCCGGTCATTTCGAGCAAGCACCGGCGAGAAAACCGAAGGGCCCGTCACGCCCGCCGCCGTCGAGCGTTCTGCCATTGAGCCTGTCGACCGGGTCCAATCGTCGAATGCGCATCCTTGTGCTCCTGGCTCATTCGAAAGGCGGCCAAGACGGCGAAGCTCGACGCCGCTCCGCCCCGTCCGGCAGGCTCCCCGCCCGGCAGGCGCGCCGCGCACTGCTCCGAAAAAGCCGTTTGACGGCAAAGAAGACGCTTTGCTATACTCGGCCGGTTGCCGCGGGCGGTTAGCTCAGTGGGAGAGCGCTTCCTTGACACGGAAGAGGTCAGAAGTTCAATCCTTCTACCGCCCACCATGAAGCCTCGATTTTATCGGGGTTTTTTCGTACCCTTGCTTGTCCTACGGACCGAGCGTGTAGCCAAGTTCGGAACCGATTTCGGCCCCTGGGAAGGCTCCATCCAGACTCGTTATCGCGTCGTTCTGCAGATCGCCGAGGACGTGCTGGTAGACATAATGCTGTCCGGTGCAGCCCTTTAGCGCCGTCCGGCGCGAGCGGATGTGGAACTTGGGAGTGCCGCCGGCGCTAACTGGCGCTATGGCGCGTTTTATTTTTCACCCTGATGCGTTGGTCGCTGAGCTCCAGGTGTAAGAAGTCAAGACATGCTCGAGCACGCAAAGTGACGTCCTGATCGCCGAAACGGAATCTCGCGCAGCGCCAACGTCTTTAGCGGAAATAGCAACATCCAGTTCATCGGTGCAACGCACGACTCGGGAAGCGCCTACGCACCGCGCGCCCTCGCGGACGTGATCGCAAAGGAACGCGAGCGAGTGCCAATCGCGGCGGAGAACCGCGCGCATGATTCGCTTCGAACTCTCGCGCACGTCCGGTAGCCAAACCTTGCGTATGAAGTCTAACGCCGCCGCGGTGTCGCAATCGAGAAATTCGGTGATTCGTGCGATGTCGTCCGGATCGAGGTACAATTCCCACTGGTCCGGTTCTAGTCTATGTGTCACAAGCTGTCCCATTAGCCACGACATGGGGCGGAATGCAGGGGCCATGTCACCAGTTTTGATGGTTGCGCCCAAGCACCGTGAAGCAAGCCCATGGGCTCGACGCATACTATATATCGGAGCGGGCCGCAGCAAGTTGACCCGCGCCGGTAATACACCATACAGATCTGAGTAAGGTTCGCGCCGATTTTGCCGAGCGAGGTGTTTTTTGCCGAAGCGGTCGCGCTTGCGTAGCCGGCTCTCTGCGCCCGAATTGAAAGCGCTTCTCGATCTGGGACACAGCTGGAACACGGACCGAGCCGTTGAAGAGGCGTCGCGGACAGAGCAGGAGCCGCAATGCGCGCGAATCAAGGCCTCCCTCGCGATCGAGGGAGGCCCGTGTGTTTCTAGTTGTGGTTACGGCGTATAAGCAAACGCCGAGCTCGTCAACTTCGCAATCGCGTACTCGCCGCCGAAGGCGACGATCTTCTTTCCAGCCTCGGCCGCGCCGAGCGCGTAGCGGTGACCGGGAAGCGATGCTTCGACCGTCCAGCTGTTGGTCGACGGATCGTACGCCTCAACATTCCCAAGCACGTGGTCGGCGCTATCGAGACCGCCGATCGCGTAGAGCTTGCCGTTGATGACAGCCGCCGTCAGCGCCCACCGCGCAGTTGGCATCGGCGCCTTGGTCGTCCAAGAATTGGTTGCGGGGTTGTACGCTTCGAGCGTCGCCACGACACCGCTGCTGGTCGATCCGCCAACGGCGTAAACAATGTTCTTTATCGTTCTGGCCGCGAAGAATCGGCGCGCCGTCGGCATACTCGCCTTTGTAGACCAGGTGTTTGTCGACGGGTTGTACGCCTCATTCGTATTCCGAATCGTTGCGGTGCTGTCGGATCCGCCGAGCGCATAGATCTTACCATTTGAGGCGGCGGCTGCGAGCGCCCAGCGAGGCGTCGGCATTGCCGCCAACTCCGTCCACACATTCGTTGTGGTATTGTACGATTCCATATTGCCTACGGCGACGCCGCTCGTGTTATCGGTTCCGCCTACGGCGTAGACGACGCTGGTCGTAGCCGCCGCCGCCAGTTCGTAACGTTTAATGGGCATCGAAGCAACGGACAGCCACTTGTTCGATCCCGGATCGTACGCAGTTACCGTGCTCGAGATTCCTTGACTTGTGATATATCCGCCGATCGAATACACGCGGCCCGAAGCAGTTGTCGATCCCATGCTGGACGTAGGCGCTTGCATGGACGCGATGGACTTCCACGTGTTCGAGGGTGCAAGTATCGCTTGCGATTGGGTGAGTTGCGACGCACTGAGCGTCCCCGGCAATGGCGATGATCCGTTTTGTCTAGCGCACGCACTCACGACGAGAACAGTACAAATCAAAAGCGCCGTAGCGCCAACACGCCGTCCCATGGGACCTCCTGCTCAAAAAAAGAGTACGGTTCATTATATTGATGCCCTGAAGGTCGGTCAATGTGCATTTTAGCCCAGTTAGGTGCGGATTCTACTGGAAACCGAACTAAAAACGCCTGTAGAGAAACGCTGACAGTGCCGCAATTTGATCGCGGGCCAAAGCGCGACTCTACGCTTTGGCGTTGGAAATCTCGGAAGCGCTATGACCGTCTTGCCAATTTTGCACCGCGCTCCCATCGTTTCACCCGGCGGTGGCAATAGATTGCTGGTGTATGCCCCAGTTCGTGCCGGTCAATTGCGTTTGACTTGGCCGACCGCGGCGCCGCGCCGCTGACGAAAAAAAGAGGCCGCCGCGGCGGCCTCTTTCCTAATTGAGTGTACTAAACTCCCAATTCGATAGTTGCGCCGGTAACTTTGCCGATCGTCGTAATCACCTTCGTGCGAGCCTTGCATTTGCTCACATAGGCTGATTGGACCGTGCCCTTCACAAGCGTTGATCCGTTCGACGGCTCCGCCATGAGCGGACCCCATACCGTTTTGAAGAACGGCTCCGCGGCACAGGACGCAATATTGCCATAGTTGCTTGCGCCGAATGTGAGATTCGAGGTAACGTCGCCCCATGAAGCCGGCACGGTAACCGATGCGACGGTCGTGGCAACGTGAGACGAATCGTTTGTTACCGTTCCTACCCACGTCTCAGTTGAAGACGTTTTGGCTGTTCGAGCGATATCCAAGTCGTAAGACGTTCCTTCAACCCAAGTATACGGAACGCTGCACTGCAGCGACGTCGGGTCGCTCACAGTACAGTTTCCCGTGAAAGACACGCTGCCCGCATTGGGACCGATAACTGAAAAGAATGCGTGCGGGGGGCCGTTGGAAAAACCAACAAAAAGCTCGTCGCTTGAAGCGAGAACGGGACTCTCGCTCATGCTGACAGTTTGCATCGCTATCGAGCTTCGCGGCGTTGTCGTTACGTGCACTCGTTTAAACGAGGCCCCTGTAATCGAGTAGTTTACCACCGCATAATAGTTCGAAACGATGGGCGCGGTGTTTGGATATATGCGGTCCGATTGCGTAAGCGCGGCAGAGAGGGGAGGTCCGGAAGGCGCCGTGCAAGCGGAAAGAAAGAAAACCAGAACAACAAGTGCAGATCGCCTCATAGCGTGTCTCTCCTTTACAGTGCGATCGTTAGCATGGATCCATTGAAGCGCGCCGTTCGTTCGAGCGTAGCCGACAGAAATGCCAATGCAAAACAACATTTGGCTGTATGCTTGCTGCATCGCAGCTCGCTCCGGTTTCAACGTCGCTTCAAATGGTCGCTAGGCAGAGGCGCGTTCCCGATTGCGTACGGATAGCGGTAGAGCTGTTCGTACTGCCCAACGCCGCCGGGATCGTAGGCCGAGTAGATGTAACCGGTCTGATCGGTGACTTCGCTTGAGTTTTCGCTCGGAGAAACCATAGTCGAATACCAGACGTACTTCGGACACGGGGAGCTGGTCCCGACGCACGCGACGAGCTGCGTGCCGACGACTGCATTCGTGGCACCGGGGGCATCGATGACCTTAGTACCGGCGGACCAATTGACAAGGTCAGGCGACGTCGCCAAATAGATTCCGTCGTTCCCGACTATGAGCAACACGAAAGCGTTCAGGTACCTATTGAACGACAGTTCGGGAAAGGCTGCATAACCGCTCGCAGAGACTGCGCTGGGTAACACGTTTGTAAACGCGCCGTTGTGCAGCGCATCGGACGAGAATGCGCCGTTGTTGTATTTCAGCCACGATCCGGGAGCGCCGTTGGAATTTAGGGGAGCGCGTGCGATGGCAAGGCCGAAATGGTTGGTGCCGGGGTCGGGATATTCCATATACGCGGCATAGATATAGCCGCCCACCGCGATGGCGGCGGGATTGCACGCGCCGAAACCGGCTGGTGGAGGAGAACCGGTCGGCTTAGGATCTTCGCCGGCGATGATCTCGCCTTGCTTCGTCCATGTCAAACCATTGTCGGCCGACGTAGCGAGCCCGACCCCGCACTCAAACGGCACGGTGGGATAGTCGACGCCGTTGAAGAGATGATTTTCGCCGTGATAGATCATCACAAGGCTCGTACCATTACCTACCGTGACAGTGCCCGGCCCCGCGTAATCTGCATCGAATGTCTGCGTCCCCATGCCACCGTTTGACAGGTCGTACGCGGCCTTACCGCCGCTGGAATTCAGCGGCGTATACTGCAGAAGATCCGGGCTCGAGAAACCCATCGTACCGTCGCCTAAAATGCCGGTCACGTTGCCCGCGAGCCACATCCGGTAGCTGCTGTCCGAGAACTTCAGAAAACTGATGACTTCGTCCGGCATCCCTTGAAGTCCGAACTGGCCCTGCGTGAGCACCGCTTGCGGTGTGCCGACGGTGATCGTTTGGGTCAAATTTGTCGGCTGCCCGGTTGGCGCAGGGAGTGGAGTGAATAGTACGGTTGCCGGAGCGTGCGACGGCGACGGCGACGGCGTGGGTGTCGAAGGCGAACCGCCGCCACCGCCGGGCGTAATGGCACCGCCACCACCTCCGCCGCATGCCGCCAACAACGCCGTGCACGCTGCAATAATAGTGAAAGAAATCTTATTCATACGGATCCTCACTTCGAGTCGGTTGGGGCTGGACAGAAGCCGTGGGCATTGGCGCCGGGGTGGTGTTCGCAGCTACGGCGGGCACTGCGTTGTTTTGCAGCGTAACGACGTGCAGGTGCGAGCCGGCCTTGATCAGCATATCGTCGCCCTTTTTGCTCTGCATGCAGATCCATCCGCAGAGCAGAAACCGACCGGCCGAGTTGCCGTTGTGTTCTTTTGCGTACTGTGCGTCCCCGATAGTGCCGGGCACTTGTACAATGAGCGCACCGCCGCCGGGAAGAATTAGGCGATCGATTCTTATCGCGAGTTCGCCGCCCGCATGCCACGCTGCGGCACGCTTGACGTGGGACACGACGCCGATGCCCGGACTGCCTTTCGGCAAAATCAAATGGTTTTGCAAATAATAGCCGGACGCTGTCTGTACCATGAACGTTTCACCCTCTGTTGCTAAGCGCGACCCGACGTCCGTGATAAAAATCACGTCTATGCGATCGCCAGCAGGAACCTGGACGACGCTATTTCCGCTTGCCGGTGAAGCTTGCACAACCTGTGGCTGATTTGACGTTTGTGCCATTAAGACGAGCGATGCGATCAACGCGAGCAGCCTGGTGTGACCGCCTGCCGAGGAAAGCACCCGCGATCCTTTTACCGCCGCGGCAGACGCCGTCAATGCGCTGAGTGCGGCAAAGCACAAGCCGAAAATGTTAGAGCCGTCTCTTTGGTTCATCCGTACCTCGATGTCGACGTCCCGCCTGCGCAAGCAAAAAGAGGCCGCCACCGCGGGCCTCTTTCCTAATGCAGCGTAATTAAATCCCCAATTCGATAGTTGCGCCGGTAACTTTCCCGATCGTCGTAATCACCTTCGTGCGAGCCTTGCATTGGCTCACATAGGTTGATTGAACCGCGCCTTTCACAAGCGCCGTTCCTTTGGACGTCTCTGCCATGAGCGGGCCCCATACCGTTTTCAAGAACGGCTCGGCGGCACAAGACGCGACGTTGCCGTAGTTGACCGCGAGGAACGAGAGATTCGACGTAAAGTCGCCCCATGAAGCCGGCACGGTGACAGATGCGACTGTCGTGGAAACGTGAGACGAATCGTTTGTTACCGTTCCTACCCACGTCTCGGTTGAAGACGTTTTGGCCGTTCGAGCGATATCCAAGTCGTAAGACGTCCCTTCAGCCCAGGTATACGGAACGTTGCAATTCAGCGACGTCGGGTTAGTTACAGAACAATTTCCTGTGAATGACACGCTTCCGGCATTGGGTCCGCTCACTCCGAAGAATGCAATTTGCGGAGAACCGTTGGAAAGACCGACGAAAAGTTCGTCGCTCGAGGCAAGAATAGGATCTTCCAACAGGTTGACAGTGTCCGCCGGCGTTATCGAGCTTCGCGGCGTTGTTGTTACGTGCACTCGCTTAAACGACCGGCCCGTAAACGAATAGGTTACGGCAGCGAAGTAGTTCGAAACGATGGGGGGTGTGCTCGAATATACGTGTGCCGATTGACCAACCGCAGTCGAGAAGGGAGATGGTCCGGAAGGCGCCGTGCAAGCGGAAAGAAACAGAACTAGAACAACAAGTGCGGATCGCTTCATAACGTGTTTCTCCTTTTCAGTGCGATCACGAGCAAGGATCGATCAAAAACGGCGCCGTTGGTCGAGCGTACGCGGCAGATCTCCCACTCAAGGACCGCCGGCGCCGACGCCGCCCACACCGGTATACTGGGCCGGGGTGACAGCAGAAAACGCCTTCTCAGCTTCATCCCGATAATTCAGTACTGGACAATACAATAAGGATTTTTCGGGGTGTAAAGCGGCCACCGCGTTTCTGCGCCGGCCGGCTCGAGTAACCGCCGCACGCCCGCAAGGGCCTCGATGGACACCGAGTCGGCGCACCGCCTCTGCAAAAGAGTGTGGCCCTAAGCGGTTACAAATGCGTTAAACGGTATACCGGGCGGTTGGGTCGTAGTTCCGTAATCGGGAATGGCGAACAGCACAAGTACGGTCATGTCCTATCCGCCGTATCGGCGCGCACTTATCGACGCCCTTACGAAGAGGCGGCCGAAACTTACCATTTTGATCGCACCCGCCGGCTTTGGAAAGACCACCGTTGCGCGTGCGGTATCCTCGTCGTGGCCGCTCAACAGTTATTGTGACGCCTTCGGAACGAGCTCGCTGGTGGAACTTGCGCGCCGCGTAATTGCCGCGCTTGCAGTCCTAGATCCCGTGCGCACGTCCGAGCTTAGCCAAAGCACAATCGGCGCCGCCAACGAGGAGGGTATTCTGGCGGAAGCGGCGCGCGCATCGTGGCGCGCCGAACTACCGGATTCCGGCGTTCTGGTGCTAGACCACCTCGAGCAGGCGTTGGGCGTAGCCGGCGGTCGCGATTTTATCGCGTCGATGCTCGATCGTCCTCACAATAGTCAGCACCTGATTCTATGCTGCCGTGAGCCTCTAAAACTGCGAGTGTCACGGTTCGCGCCGCCTCACGAAGTTGCGGTTGTGACCGCAGAGGAACTCCGGTTCACGGATGAAGACATCGCTTATTTCTTCACAGAAAGGCCGACGGCTGAGGAAATCCGGCAGATTCGCCATCTTACTCAAGGTTGGCCGATCGGGGTCTTGTTTATGGCAAACGCAGCGCGGGAACAGCGGCTAGCGCAGACGCTTGCCGAGTGTTCCGTTCGCGTCCCGAGCACGCTCGAGGATTATGTATTGGAAGAGGTTCTTGCGGCTACGCCGGCCCACATATTGAAAGCGCTCGTTGCCATTTCTGCTATTCCCGAATGCACGTCGACCGACATTACCCATGCGTTGAACGACTCCACTCACGACGAACGCTCCGTCCAACTGTCGCCTTTCGTTACCGTAAACGAAAACGCTACATATACTGTGCATCCGCTTCTACGTTCCGTGCTGCTTCAACGATATTCAAACCAATCAAACGATCTGATCGCCCGAGCAGCAGCTGGCCACGCTTCGTCCGGTAATGCGGTGAGAGCCGCGAAGCTTTTCCAACTCGTTGAAGACTTCGAGCGCGCGGCAGATTGCCTGGACACGTTGGATGCATACTTCCTAGGTTCGCCTTCGATGGATCTCGCCGAGGTCGTGGCTTCGCTCACCGCGTCCATGATGGTGCAGCATCCGGCGTTATGGAGCGCTGCGACATTGGCGCGCGTCTATGCTATCAGTCTGGAGCAGTGGCTAAACGAAGCCCGCACCGTATGGAAGGCGATCGATCCCAGTGCGGCGTTGGTTCTTCGCGCCGGCGTGGTTGGAGCTTATGCGAATGCCGCCGGTGTCTGCGGCTCTTTCCAAGAGGGCCTCCACGCACTCGACCAATTTGAAGAAACGTTACGCCCGGACGAACGGGCGATCGGCGAGTTGGTGCTCTTGCTGTGGCGAACGGCCTTTGCCGTCTGGCGCGGTGAACGCGCTGACGTGTCCGCGGCGACCGCCAAAATAGCGCCCTTGCTGCAGTCGCCGGCCACCGATGCGCTCTGGACGTACAATGTCGTCGCTCGCGACCATCGATCGAATGGTAACCGTTTCGAGGAGGCCACCGCACTTTCGCATGCGCGCCGCGCGGCATATGCTTCAGAGCTTCCCTTTGTGAAGGCCCTCGTATTGACCGATGTCGCAATCCATCAATGGTTCTGGGGCGAAGACGATCAAATTCCGGCAACCCTCGAGGAATTAAATCGCGCGACAACGCCGGCGATTTTCGAGGGAATGCGGCATTTCCTGGCATGCTTTCGCGGTGCGGGGCGCTACGAACCGACCGGTTTCGAGAAGCCTAAGGTACGTGTGTTTTCGTATTTAATTGCAGCGGCGAACGCCGAGGACGCAGAGTCCGCCAGGTGGCTTACTACGGCGGCAACGGCGACCGCAGATCAGGCACGTAGCGGGTTTCATCAGGTCATTTCGCGAGTTGCCTGCGCACTCGTAAGCGACGAGAAGAATGCTCGGGATTTGTGGCGGGAAGCGGCTGATATGGCGCAGGGAATATCGGAGAACCTCTACTTGGCGGTGAGGAGTTTGGCAGAACGCCGAGGCGAAAGCGGTATGCTCACCAGCTTTGCTCGACGATTCATTGATTGGAAGTCGGGCAGATCGCTCGCCATACGGATCTTTGCCTTGAGCGTAGAAAAGGACGGTCAACAAATCCCGCTACAGCGCCGGGAACTTGAAATCGTTACGGCGCTCGCATTATACGGCGGCCCGCTAAGTCGCGAGCGCTTGTCGGAGGCCATATGGCCGGACCAAGGCCTGTCTCAAGCGGCGACATCGCTGCGCGTTTATGTCAACCGCATTCGCAACCGACTTGGACGCGATTCAGTCGTATTAACTCCTAGCGGATACGCCCTAGCGGCAACGGTTGCAATCGACATCGTAGAGATCGAACGCCTTCTGCGGGCAGCAATCGTCGGCAAAGCGGCGCTAAATCGACATCAGAAGGCTATGCTCGCGAACGCCGCCGACTGCGATATGGAGGCAGTCGGATCCGCGTCGTCGGATTGGACGTGGTTTCCTCCGTACCTGGCGCGTATCGAATCCGTCTGGCGAGATGCGGCTCTGCTATTAGCTCGCGCGGCCATGGAAGCGGCTGACTATGGAACCGCGCTGAAATACACAGCGCGGCTCCTTTCGCTGGATGGAGATGACAACGTGGCGCAAGAGCTCATGATCGCAGCGCGGCGAGCTATGGGCGATGACATCGGTTCCGCGCGGCTCCTGAAACAACGCTCGCAAAGGCACTGACCGGGCCCGGAGCCCACTCGCCGTTTGAAAGTCGCGGCACGAATCAAATCTCTAAATGAAACAAACGCTGCTTTCTCACTAATGCTCGCGATCGCAATCGGAGTAATCGCAGCACTTCCAAAGCACGTCGACCCTCCGCGATCGTTTCACGGCATTCCGCTCGCGCCGAATATCCGCTGCGACGATCCACGCTGCACGCACCAGCGACGTCTACTTGCGCGTTTGGATGCCGGCGGAAAGCGCAGAGCGTCCCGGTACGTACGAGTGCAAATTTGAGGTTACCGGAATCGATGAACCCGTCGTCCAGTATGCTTTCTGAATCCACACGCTGCAGGCGGTCACATGGGCGTTTCAAGGTTTGTACGGCGCGATCGATCCGTTTCGAAACAACCTGTTCTGGTTGGGCTTCCCGTACGACGACACCGCGTTCGTCATAAACGTCGAGGACGCGTCACAAACAGGCGATGCAAGCCCACGAAAATTCCAAGCGCCGAGTCCAGTAGACGAAAGTCGCTATAGGTCACTTCCTGCGAGCCGCTTTTCCGGGCCTCGATGCTCACGACCGGCGCCCAAAGCCCCCAGCCGCAACCCTCCACCATCCCCCGGGTTTATAAGGAGTTGCACCAGGCGCAGTTTCGTGAGATACTCCTGGTCACTCAGGCGCGACCTTTCGAGTGGTTGACAAGTTGCGCCACCCGAAAGATTGGTCCCCTATTTCGTTATTTTCAGAATTAGCAATTAGTGCTGAGCTGCTTCGCGGCGTCGAAGACCTTCAGTACGAATTCGCCACGCCCATTCAGCGTTTGGCGATCCCCCCGGCCCTCGCCGGCCGCGATATCCTCGCGAGCGCCCCGACGGGCAGCGGCAAATCCGCCGCGTTCGGTTTACCGGTACTCGAAGCGCTTCTGCGCTCGCCAAAAAGCCAAGACACGGCGTTGATTCTCGCGCCGACGCGCGAACTCGCGCAGCAAATCACCGAGCATCTGCGCGGTCTGGCCAAGCACACGAAACTCCGTATCGAGCCCGTCTACGGCGGCGTCGGTATGCGCGGTCAAATTCAAGCCTTTCGCCGCAAGAGCGAAGTCATCGTCGCAACGCCGGGCCGTCTGCTCGATCTTTTGCGCCAGGGCGAAGCGCGTCTGGATCGCGTCAAGTATCTCGTACTCGACGAAGCCGACCGCATGCTGGACATGGGATTCTTGCCGCCCGTCAAGCAGATCATTGCAAAACTTCCGAACGTGCGTCAAACACTCTTCTTCTCTGCAACGCTCGGAACGACGGTTACAGCGCTCGCAAATGAATTGCTGCACGACCCGGTTCGCGTAAACTTGGCACCGGCCGCGATTCCCGTTGACACGGTTACGCAGTCCGTATACGCCGTCGAGCAGCACAAGAAAACCGATCTGCTCGTAGAACTGCTCAAAGATCCCAAAATTTACAGCGCGCTCGTCTTCACGAGGACCAAAGCGCGCGCCGACCGCCTCGCGGCGATGCTTTCGCGGCACAATGTCGGCGCCGAACGGATTCACGGCGACCGCACGCAAGCTCAGCGAGCCCGTGCACTGCAGGCATTCAAAAACGGCCGGTACCAGGTTCTCGTCGCGACCGATGTTGCAGCCCGCGGCATCGACATCGTCGACCTGGGACACGTTATCAATTACGACGTGCCGCAGGAAGCGGCGGACTACATTCACCGGATCGGCCGCACCGCCCGCGCTCAAAAAGCCGGCGATGCAATCACGTTCGTTTCGCGCGAGGAAGCCGACCTGTTTTCGCAGATCGAGCGCTCCATCGGAAAGCGCCTCGATCGCGCCGAACACCCCTTAAGCGACATATCTCTAGGGAGTTCCCTCGAGAAAGCGCCGCAGGCGCGTCGCAGAACCTTCCGCCGGCGTCGCCGCTGACGGGGCCCCTCACTAGTGTTTCAACGTTTTGGCGTTCCAGTACTGGCGAGTTCATTTACCACAAACCAATCACACAGAGTTAGGAGACTCGTTCATGTACACAGATGAAAACCTCAATTGCGTCGATTGCTCGCGCACGTTCCAGTTCACCGCTAGCGAGCAGGAATTTTATGCCGGCAAAGGCTTCACCAACAAACCGAGCCGGTGCGCGGATTGCCGCGCAGCGCGCAAAGCCGCGGGCGGCGGACGCAGCGGTGGCGGTCGCAGCAGCGGCGGCTATGGCGGTTCGCAGCGCGAGATGTTCAAGGCAACGTGCAGCCAGTGCGGCGGCGTCGCCGAAGTCCCGTTCCAGCCGCGCGGCGACAAGCCGGTTTACTGCCGCGATTGCTTCTCGGCACGTCCCAGCTACCGTTAAACGATGAACGATCGCGTTCGCGCTTTGATCAACGGCGTTGGTCTTAGTGGAATTCATATCGGGGCGCTCGCCGCATTCGTACCCGGGATGTTTCATTGGAGCGCGTTGGTCGTTTTGATGGTGCTCATGTATGCTACGGGCGCTTTAGGTGTCACGTTGTGCTACCACCGCGCTCTGACGCACCGCGCATTTCAGCTGCGTAAACCGTTGGAATACGCGCTCGCAATCCTCGGTACGCTTGCGCTGCAAGGCGATCCGATCCGTTGGGTCGCCACGCATCGCAAGCATCATGCTCACTCCGACGCGCAGGGCGATCCGCACGGACGTAACGTCGGCTTCCGCTGGGCACACATGCAGTGGCTCTACAAGCCCAACGAAGCGATGCCTACGCAACAAGAACTGCGGCATTTCGCCCCCGATCTCTACGCGCAGCCGTTCTATCGCGCGTTGCAATACATTCACGGGCCGCTGCAGCTCGCACTCGCCGGCGCACTATTCGCTTTCGGTGGATGGTCGTGGGTGATTTGGGGCGTCTTCGTGCGCCTCGTGGTGAGCTATCATACGACGTGGCTGGTCAACAGCGCGGCGCACTCGACCGGTTACCGCACATTTCGCACGCCCGATCTTTCGACCAATTGTTGGTGGGTGGCGCTGCTATCGTGGGGCGAGGGTTGGCATAACAATCACCACGCGTTTCCGTATTCGGCGCGTCATGGGCTGCGTTGGTTCGAAATCGATCCCACATGGTGGAGCGTGAAGATTTTGGCTCTCCTGCGGCTCGCCCGCCGGATAAAGGTGCCGTCGCCGGATGCTCTTCGGCGCAGCGCACTGGGCGCGCTGCGGGTTAACGAATACGGATCCGCCGCCAACGGTAAGGCGTAAAAACGGTCTCTAACGCGAGGCGAATATGAACGATGAATCGCGCGCACTGCGCCAAGACCTTGTGGAACTCTTTAATTCCTACAACGGTCTCGTTGCCGATAAAGACGCGGTCGACTTTCGTTTGGGGTCGCGCGAGCCATATGCCGAATCCAAACCCGGAATGGATCCCGAACGGATCTATGAAATCGAGTCCGAATCGCTCGGCGCTGATTTGCGCGCGGTTCTCATCAAAATGATCGGTATTGCACAGCGGATTCGCACCCTAGAAGGCTTCTAGCGGTCCACTCCGGGACGCCGCGCGCTAGAAGAGTTTCGGGATGATGCGGAACGCGCCCGAAGAGCAAATCTCCACGATTTGAGCGCTGCTCAAGCGGCGAAACGTCACGTTGGCGTATTCGAAGTCTTCGCCGGCCTCGGTAGCGTCGTAACGCGCCTGCGCGCCCGAATTCAGCGGGGGCCGCGGCTGGACGGTATTGTTCTTGAAATTCACGCGGTAGACCATGCGCTCTCCGAAAAGCGAAATCTCTCCGCGGCGATTAACGTAGCCGCCATAGATAGGCTCGGCCGGTTCTTGGACCAGTCCGTCGTTCGCCTTTCTTTTTATGGTCAGTTCGCTAATCGGTGACATCTGTAGCATTACGCTCGATCTCGACCCAACAGGGTCGCAAAAGGTTGCGGTTGGTAGCGGTGCCTTCCTTGACAAAGTAGGACTCCGCGCTTCGTAACATTCGCCACGCCTCGAGGATATAACTGCCGCCCCTGCGGCCGAGCGGCCCCTACCGGACGCTCTCCCCAAAATACAGCGTATGCCCTTGATCGTCGTGGACGACGAACTCGATTGTCCCCCACGCGGTTTCGTGCAGTTCCTTTACAAAGCGAACGCCGTTTTTCTTCAGTGTTTCTGCTGCCGCAGCGGCGTCTTCCGTTTGCAGATACAGATGAAAGTGGTCGTTCTCGTCTACAAAATCGATCGACGGGTCCTTCCGATCCACAAGCTTTAGGTGAAAGACCTGATTACCCGCGCGAATGCCCGCATAGAAACCCTCATATCGGAATTCAAGCGTCAATCCGACTTTGGTGGTATAGAATCGTATGGACTCGTCCAGGTCCGTCGTTCGCAGCTGCGCGATCGCGCTCGATATCTGCATTTTTCGCCTCCGCGGTCGGCTCTAAAGTACGTTTCCCGCGGGAAAAGCGCGCATCCCCCGGTCTGGGCTTCGAGGCATTTATCGGACGCCGGCCACGGCGACGCGAAGCGCGGGGTGCGCTCCGTGAAACCCTGGAAGTCTTCGACATGGATCGATCGCTGGAATTCTATCGCACGTTTAGTGTTTGAAGTCCCGAACGTTTCCGAGGAACGATCTCACGAGGACGAAGAACGTTCGGGCGCACCATTACGGAGCGCGTGTCATGGCATCGCGATGTGACCCTGTATTTCGACGCCGACGTGCAGCGGTACGCGACCGTCTGCATCAAACAGGGTGGCTATTCACCACGACCACAGGCCTTCACCCCACAGCAGCGTAATACCGCAAGCATGCGCGCGCGATCGACCGTTCTGGTCTCGCTCCTTTTCGCCGTAGTCTTCGCCGGTTGCGCGAAGACGAATCAAAACGCCGGACAGGCCACCCCGGGTAGTTCGCCCACAGCCGCCGCGAGTTCGGCCGGAGTGACGCCGGCGGCATCGCCGTCGCCCGTGGGCAGCGCAGCAGCGACAGGAAGCCCCTCAGCGACAGGTAGCGCGCTTCCGACCGAAACCGCACCGCCCACGCCGCAACCAACGCCCGCAACGCCGCCTCCGGGTCTGCCTCCAGGCTGGGAAAAGCAGTACGAACGCGTCGAGAACGGACGCGAGGCGCAGCTGCTCGTGCGCACCGGCGCGATCGACAACCTCGGCTACGGCTGGCCGCAACACTTCACGCCCTTTTCGGGCAAATCGACTCCGGCGCACGAGTGGCCGTGTCACTTGCGGTCCTATTCCGCACCAGGAACCGACCGCATCATGCTCGGCACGAGTGTGCCGATCGGTAAAGACGGCGCCGCCCTTCATCCGCTGGAAGGCTACTCCGGGTGCATGAAGCGTCCCGACAATCTTCCGCAAGCGATTGCGGTCAATGTGGGCGCGCTGCCTCCGAAAATTCACGACGTGTTCATCCAAGCGTTCGTCGACGATTTCCAACCCGTCCCGCTGCATTCGCATTTTCAAGTGACGCTCAACGGCACGCGATTGCCCAACTTCGAAGATGCAATCAATCAACTCGACCAAACCGGCCCGATCGGAAAACTGCTGACGATCGAGCTGTTGCCCGAATATTGGCCGCTTCTCAAATCGGGCGCGGCCAATCTCTTGTTCGACGATCCTACGACGGGCAAAGCGGACGGCTATGCGATCAACTTCGTGCGCATTCTGGTCAATCACAAGCCGTGGCGTTATGCGGTGAACATTTCGTGTAACGTCGTCGATGCTGCAAATCAAAAACCGATCGCGAAGGCGGACGTTGCCGCCGCCGACGTCAAGGCAGTGACCGGAGCCAATGGCAACTGCACGCTGCGCGACGTACCGGCGGGATTGGTCTCCGTCACGGCCGGCGCGGTAGGATACGATGCCGCGACGCAATTGCTCGATCTGCCCGCCGGCCAGCATGGCCAAGCGAACTTTCAACTCAAAAAGCACAAAGAGAGCGTCGCGGATCTACGCCGGCAAATCGAACAAAGCGGAACGGTTGCGATTTACGGAATTCGCTTCGACACCGCGTCGGCAAAACTGCGTCCCGACAGTCTTTCTTCGCTCAACGAAGTCTTGGGACTGATCGACGGCATCCCGAATTCGCGGTGGATTATTGCGGGTCACACCGACAATCAAGGCGGCGCCGAATACAACATGGCGCTCTCGCTTGCACGCGCGCGTTCAGTCGTAACGTGGCTGCAGCAGCACGGCATCGCCGGCAATCGCCTCACCGCGCAAGGCTACGGGTTCACCCGTCCCGTTGCAGACAATTCGACCGACGCCGGCCGCGCGCTCAATCGGCGCGTGGAAGTATCGGTGGTGAAGTAGGGAAGTACGGGCGAAAAATTAGCGATAACTCGATGACTGCCAAAAAGGGAGAGGCCACTTACGCGACTGGCTGCTTCAAGAGGCCGTGATATCTTCTTGGCGACGACCTCGATAGTGAATGCGTTGCGTATCGATGAAGGCCGATAAGCGAACAGCGCCGTCGACCCTAACGAACTCGCCCTTCGCAGTGACAGTACGCGCCTATCACTTTGCACCTCAGGCAAGAACACTGCCCCTCGTTCAATTCACCGGCAGCAGAACCCTATTCTACTCGAAGCGTAAAAGGTCCAGCGGCAGGATTTCGATTCTCCCGCTATAGGGCGCGTAGGTCGCCTGGCTAAAGGTGAATGCCTTTCGACCGTGTTCGTTACACTTGGCGCGAATGATGTTTATAATTTGCTCCTTGTCCTCCAAGCGCGTCCTTATACCGAACACGATGCCTTCGAGGTCAGAAAACCGATAAGTCAGTTTTCGGTCTTTCGCGTCGGAGAAAAGGTCCAATGCCGATGTTAAGATCAGGCGATATTCGTCTTCGTGGCGCCAATCGTTTAACTTCGCGTTTACATGCCTGCTGAAGGAATCCCAGTACTGTTTGCGCCACTGCTCCTCCGAAGAGAACACCGCGCCCGCGCACTCGCTGACGTTACCTTCCGCATCCGTGTACCACGCAGATTGCAGCGTAGGAAGAGGCAGTCTTCCGATCGTGCGAAAGAAATCTATCGGCTCGAAGTTTGCGACATAGTTCATTTTGTCAAACGTCAGAGCGAGATCCCCATAGTTCATCACCATCCCCTTTTGACTGCCTGATACTCCACGGAGGCCGCGAATCTTAAGCATCGGCTGTCCGTTGGCGTTTGGTTCGGCTCGGAAGTGGAGACACACGCCTTTGTGTCCGTCGGCGTAATTTCCCCACATCGCCGCGTGCGTCGGATCCGCGACGAAGCAGGCAGCATACCAATCTGGAAATACTAAATCGCCGATGTGATCTACGTACCACTCCGGAAAAGAATAGAATATTGAATGCCATGCCCGGGATGATATGTCCGAATCGCTCAGGTATCGAATGAGGATGCTCTGCCTGGCAACGTGGGCCGTGGCACTAAAGAGACCCCTGAGGGCGTCTGCATCGAGACCATCTTTATTCGTCGCAATGGTCGTCAACGTTCTCTTCAAAGCGTCAACGGTCGTCTCCGACGCTGGCAAATCCAGCGGCGGAGACTCTGCCTGAGGGATGATCTTGTCTTCACGAAAGATCCTGAAAATCAAGGTGAACGCGATACCGTGTATGGCCAGGAGGATAAACTCGAGATCATCGCGTCGAAATGGATAGTTGCAGTCAGCTATGAGCTGTGGTAGACGTTCTAGGTCGCAGTTCGCGAAAAATGCGGCGCAGATACGCTCATACGTATTTTTGATCGGCGCGTCCGGAAGGTCGCCGAAAATCAGCCCTCTAGAGATGGCCGACTTAAAGTCGTTTCCTGCGATCAGGGCGATGCTGATGGTCTTCAAGAGGCATACTAGATAATGCCTCAGCAAATTTCGCCACACGATGTGGTCGCCTTGCCAAAACAAATCCTTGAAGCCCTCGATCGGATCGTTCAACCCCTCAGGCGCGCTGAAATAGACCTCTTGCTTCTGCAGCTCTTGTCGCTCGCCGATCAAGGCATCGATGGATCGGAAGCGATAGAAGTTTACATGCATTTCCACCTTGTTGTGAACCCGGATTCCACGTTTGATAAGTGCCTTACTGAGCGGCGTATCACCATGCCGTCGTGCGAAATTAGCCGACTGAAACCTTGTGCCAACGAGGCTTTAGGTGCCTTTAGGGTGCGAACGACGTATGGGCAGGGTCGATTACGCTTTCCCTGCCCCATGCTCAACGGTTAAACGGCCGCAGGCCAAAGGTTGTATTGGTGCGATTCACACGCCTGAAACACTGCCTTGCCAGATTCTGCCCGTCGAATCGGTCGCAACCGCGATAATTTCGGAATCGCCCTCTTCGCGCACGAATAGTTGATCGTAAGGCGAACCTGCTTTGGAACGGCGGGATAGGTACTTTGGATTATTCGCGATCTTCCGACAGGAGGACAGAATCCGACTACGTAACCCTGGCCGCTCCAGTCACAATAGATTGGCGCTCTTGGGTTTTGCAAGTCCGACCGGGAGGACGTATGCGAACACAGCGCACTGCATTTCTCATCGCAGGAGTCTTCGCTATTGCGGTCGCCGCGTGCGGCGGCGGGAGCGGCGGCGGCCCCAACGTAAGTCCACCAGGCGGCGGTCAAGGCCCCACGCCGGCGCCCTCCTCGCCGTCACCTACTCCAGCGCCAACTGGCAACCCGACCGCCACCCCACCTGCTTCGGAAACCGAAATTGTGCATTTTGGCAACTCGCCGGCGACGGCGAACTTTGCGCAGATTTCCTCGGGCGCTTCCGCGTCTGTCACGTTTCCAATCGCCACCGGATCCGGCCAAGCTTCGATCGTACTACAAGCGACGCTTCCGAACGGAATGCCGTTTCCACAATCAAGACTGCGACATCGCTTCAATCTTGGCGGAACAGTTACGCCACTCGCGTACATCACCGTTACATCATCAAGTAGCGTTGGGTTTGCAGCGTCACCTGCATTCTCGTTTGCGTTTCCACTTGGAACACTCTCGGGAAATGCGTACGTCGCGTTTTACGATCCGACTAATCCAAACGCAGGATGGAACGTTCTGCTCGGACCAGTCGCAGCCAGCGGCACAATGATCACCTTCGCATCTCAGCAGTTCTCAAGCATGGAGATCCTGTTATCCAATCAGACGTATGTGTATGCCGTGGTCGAAACCGGAACTCCACTACCATCTCCTGCTCCGTCGACCACACCAAGCCCAGCGCCGTCGACGTCGCCAAGTCCTAGTCCGTCCTCGTCGCCAAGTTCTACTCCATCCAGCAGTCCAGGTCCGACGCCGACGCCGACATCAACTCCAACATCGATACCAACACCGACGCCATCGCCAACCCCGAGTTCAACACCCGCGCCAACTCCAACACCGAACGGTGCACCATCACCTACGGTCTCATTCTACGTTCAACTCCAGGCCTCAAACTTGACCTACGCCAACGGATATTCCAGCGGAACAAGCTGGCCTGGGAGCCAAACCGGACTTATCATCTTGGATTTTGGCCCCCCAGCATATCAAAACACAAGTTCCGGTTCCACCTACGGCACGATTCTTTTTTCGACGCCGTACACGTACGCCACAACTAGTCAAATCCAGACCAACGTCGAAGGTTTTTTGGACGGCTTCTACTCCGTCAACAGTCGCGCAACTTTGCTACGGCTCGGAATCGGAACCAACAACTCAATCTGTCCGATCTGCGCAAACCACTCGGCAGTCTCTGCCATGAGCACCACATCTGCCGCTGCCGCGCACGGAGCCGCTTGGGCTCAGATGATTAATGCCCTAAATTCCTACGCGGCCACTCAAGGATACTACAGTGTATTTGTCGGTGGTGCCGACGATATGGAACCGGGTTACAATTCGCCCACGAACACGGACGCGTGGCTTTTTGGCGACGGTTTAGGTCAAGACGGCTTCCTAGCGAACACGTCCTCGGCCCTCTACGATTTCGGATCCGCGGACGGTTGCCCCCTGTCATTCTCATACAATGCCCCGTGCGGAACTGCGGCGTATCCTTGGACTCAATATCAGGTTTGGCAAATTGCATCAGACGGTGGACGGATATCCCCGGTTCCCGAGATATATCAAACTTCCATGGCAAAGCAATGGTATGCTGAGAGCGAGTGGTCCGTGTACTACGAATTCTCGAACATTGCATTCGCAGGCACTGTTTATGGCGCGCTTCCCGGACAGGACTTGTACTGCCCAACCGACGCATTTACATTTTTCCAAAATCTGCTCAACCAGAATGCAAGCACGCAGCTCGCGATGCAGTATTCGACACAGATTTCATATTCCGGTGCGTTGTCACAATGTTCCGCCGCGACGCATCGCCGCTCTCAGCATTAGGCTATCTTTAGCGCGCGAGCATTATACTACAGTCTATTCGCTTAGCAAAGTCGGGTTTCACGATGAAAACAGGCGGCAACTAGCGACCGATTTAACGCCACATGCACCAGATGCTTCCGCGAGCAGGCGCGGCGTCATAATCAAGTCTATCGCGGACGATTGTTTCAATGTCGATTGCAACTCCATTGCCAAGCCGCGGTGTTCCGGTCTACGCAGCATTCGCTCGATCGCTCTACGTTGATATATGCCGGCAACCCCTAGTGAAAATGACCGGCTGCTTTCTGGCACTGTTATCTGGAAGCCGCACCGCCATACAAGCCACACTCGAGTTTCTATGCCGTGCCGCAGCAAAAACGCTTTGCTTGATCGGGTTTCTCTAGTGGCACCTATGCGAGTTTCGCAATAGCTGTATAACGCTAGCTTACTCGTCCCGCAGATAAACAACGAACGCCGTGCGCGTCCTACTGCTTTTGTCGCGCACGCAAAATATAGTATCGAGTCACGATGAAGATCGCCGGCGCAGTGCGAAGCGCCCCGGTGCGTGGGGAGATATTGGGCAGCGCGCTTAGCGCTATTTGCTTTTGCTTTGATTTTGCCGGCGTGCGGCATTGGTGGTTCTTCCGCCGGCGTTTCAGGATTGCCGGGCGGTGCCGTCGTGCCCGCTTTCACACAAGCGTCGGCATTTCAGCCATCGGCGAAAATTCCGATTCCGCCCTCAGGCCACGCGTATTTCGCCGCTTACGTCAACCTGTCCAATTGCGAGGGTTGCCTCCAACAGATCGAAGACGATACCGAATCGCTTGAGAAAACGGTCGGCCGAAAATTCGCTATCCACAATCACTACTACGACTTCCCCGACGTCAACAGCACTCATTTGCGCGGCGACCCCGGCATTCAAGCCGATCTCGCGCGCGGACGCTATCCGATGATCTCCTGGCGCTGCAGCGTCACGCTGCACGCCGTCATCAACGGCGACGAAGACTCAATCATTCAAAACGCCGCACGAGCGTTAAAGGGCCTCAACACGCCCGTCATGCTCCGCTTCTGTTGGGAATTCAACGGCGGACCGTGGATGTGCACCGCCTCGCCCTGTCCCAACCACTTTGCACCGAAGTTGTTCGATCCGTCGTACTCGACGGTGCAAAAAGGACGCGAGTTCCAGCAAGCGTGGCAGCACATCTACAAAATCTTCCAATCGCAAGCCGCCACGAACGTATCGTTCTACTACTGTCCCGACGGAAGTCCGACGCAAGGCAAAGATCGAATAATCTACGCGTACCCGGGCGCCGCATATGTCGATTGGAAAGGTTTCGATGCGTACGATACGCACAGCATCGGCCTGTATAATACATACCTGCGCCACTACGGCACGATGACGAAATACCTCAAAGACGGCGTGCCGCTCATGATCGGCGAGACAAACGAGCGCTTCAAAAACGGCAGTCCGTGGACGCAGGAACAGTACTATAAGGACGAAGTGTCGCACATTCCGAGCACGTTCCCAGCCATCAAGGCGGTGTCGCTGTTCGTCGGAATCAATCCGAACACGGGCGACGATTGGGAACCCGACGCGAGCGGTTTACTGCAAATGCCGATTTGGGGCCGCAGCTCCACGTTCCACTTCTAGTCGAACCCCCAACTCCGGTAGGCACAACGTCCCTTGACGCTACTCGGCGGCGGCAGTACGTTGGGTTCACATCGCAGCGTTCCAGAGAGCGGGGCCTCCACATATGCGCGCGGCATTTTTTGCATTCTCGTCGTTGGCCTTAGCGGCAACGGCGCTTTCCGGCTGCGGGCATGGCAGCCTCATCGGCGGTGCTCCCGCAACTACAGCATCACAAGCGCTGCGCGCCCCACTTAGCGACGCGGGTTATGCTACGGTTCCACAATATTACGCCGTGCCGCTTCCAAGCGGCTTTACTCCGTACGCAATCACGCACGATGGTCAAATCCCCGGGGCCATCGGTAATCAAGCCGCAATTTACAAAAACGGAACGCTCAAGCTGCTCGCATCCGATCTCAATTGTAAGAGTGGAACCACGACGGCAACCGCCGTAAACACACTCGGCCAAGCAGTCGGATATTGCCGAACGGTGCACAATACGTTCGCCGCGCTCTATTTTGTAAACGGTACGGTGCAGCAGCTTCCCCGGCCCAAAGGCACGCTCCAGGAATGGGGTTTTACACAAGCGTGGGCCATCAACGATGCGGGGCTAATCTACGGTGCTGCAAACGACATGTTTAGTTCATCCGGTCCGTATCTTACGCAATACTTCACAAACGGTCAGCCGGCCCACGTATTCCACCGGGACATGGGCATGGCCCAAAACGTCTTTCTCAGCGCGACCGGACATTTCGCATACACGAATTTCATCTATCTGTCCGGATCGTATGCCGCCGTCGGTTTCGGCTCGAACCTTATGCATATTTTCGAACACGTGAACAATGCCATCGCAGGAATCAACGATCGGGACGTCGCCGTAGGCTACGACAACAATCAAGCGTTCCTGTATTCTGCAGCTGCGGGCACGACGTTCATATCGCTTCCCAGCGGGATCGTTTCCATGACGCCCACCGGCATTAACAATGCGGGTCAAGTGATCGGTCAAGCGTGTACGTTAAAGCGTTGCCTCGAGACGTTTCTCTATTCATCCGGCAACGTGATCGACGTTTCGGCGCAGATCTCACCGAAAAACAGCTATCGCCTGATTCCCGGCCTCGCCGACAACGGCAATTTTGTCGCTGCGGATCCGCAAGGGAACTACGACATCATCCAACCCGCAAAGCCGCTATTCGTGGGAAATTGGATCGCGAATACCGTCACCGCATACGCGCCGCCGTACACCGTGCCGCTTTCGACGACGTCGTACTTTTTATCGTACCCGGAAGGCCTCGCATTTGACGGCAAAGGGAATCTTTTTGTTGCTAACTCGGGCGCGGACGATATTCTAGAATTTGCGCCTCCGTACACCGGCGAGCCGATTGCCTCCATCAAACGGCAGGTGTACGCACCCAGAGGGCTTGCATTCGGTCCTTCGGGAAACTTGTTCGTCGCTTCGGGCGACAGCGTGCGTATCTATCCGCCGCCGTACACCGGTGGACCCATCGGCCGCATCGTCAACGGCGTTCGTCACCCGAGCGCGGTCGCATTCGACTCGAAAGGCAATCTGTTCGTCGCCAATTTGGGCGGTAGCACGGTAACCGAATACGCGCCGCCGTACACCGGCGCGCCGATCGTGCGCATCTCGAACCCCTTAGGCTATCCCAGGTCCCTCGTGCTCGATGCACACGACGATCTGTTCGTCGGTAACGATACGCGCCTGCAGAATTTCAACGCGGTACTCGAGTATGCGCCGCCGTATACCGGCAGCCCCATCGCCACCATTACCAATGGCGTCAGCGGGCCTTACGGCTTAGCAATGGATGCCGGCGGCAATCTCTTCGTCGCCAATTTTACCAGCCCCACGAGCGACGTCACGGCGTATGCACCACCGTACACCGGAGCGCCGATCGTCATTATTACGAACGGTGTGCGCGATCCGTGGGGCCTTGCCTTCGCACCGTAGCGGAAACGTCACAGCTTGCACCGTTACATGAAGTTTGGCCGCCGTGTGAAAGATGTCACGGTCGCACAGGCATTGTCACTATTTCAGCCTTCACGACGATCGAAATCACTGTGAGGTCGATGACAAGCGTGAGCCGCATGCCGGTAGCCGCGGCGCTCGGTGCGTCCCTATTGCTCGTGACGTCAGGCTGCGAAGCGCCGCGGTCTTGGCAATATGTTACTCCGGGCGCCACGTTATATACCGGTGATGGATTCAACCCGGACTTGCCACCCGCTATCTGTTCATCGGTAAGCTCCGCCATACATTACCATTCGAACAACGGCGATCTGGCCGGATGCATTACGGTGCGTCACGGCATGCCGGTGATGGTAGAAACGATCATACCCTCGCCTTGCAGCGATTTTTCGCAGTGCGCCGCTGTGGCAAGAGTGCGAGCGGCGAATAACGCTTGGAGCGGTTATACGATACTTGCGTACATGCAGCCCGATATTCGGCCCGGGACGATTTTGCACGTTGGTGAAGATTGGAGTTCTCCGGCGTGGCTGATGCCGAACCCGAATTCGACCAAAGGCTCCATCAATGTAGAAGATGGCCACGTAGAAGTACTGCGCTATGAACCCCAAAACCGGCTGGCGACGCTTTTTGTCGTCGTGCTGGACGGCTCATACAAGCGCCGAAAGGGATGGATGAGCGTAGGGGACGTCATAACGGCGTTCGGGCACGGTGATTACGGCTTAATGGAGCCGATAGCGAAATGACACTCCGCTCCGTTACTTAACAGTCACCGAAACCGCCGTCGACGCAATCCCGTTCGCCACAACCTCCAGCGTACTAACACCGGCTTCCGTGCCCGCAGGCACGTCGAAATGCGTGGTTACGACTTTCGTTCCGGTAGCGACGCCCATCGAGCTGTGGTCGTGCGTGCGCGCGTAAAATACGTGTCCGCTTTTCGTATTCGTAATGCGCACCAGCGGATAGTTCGTTGCGTTTTGAAATTCGTCGCCGAACGACATGGCTTGCGATAACCCGTTGAACTGCGTCCCCGAGATCGTGTACGACGAACCGCGCGTGACGCTGGACGGCGCGCTCGTTACGTGCGGCGCCCAGGCCGCGTGCGCTTGGCCAGACGGTGTGTACAGCGCCACGGTGCTTCCTACCATCAGCACTTGTCCCGTCGGCAGCAGCAACGGCGAGCCGCTCGCCCCGCCCTTCGCAGCGAATGTCGAACCGTCAAATTCATAGAGCTCGCCGCTCACGCCGAACACCAGCACGTTGCCGCTCGGCAATAACACAGCAAATGAATCGCCCGCGTTATCGTTATTCGGAAAATTCGGACCCGTGGTCCACGTGCCGGCCAAACTTCCGCTCGTGTGATAGATCGCCGTATGACCGGGGCCGTTTTCATTCGGACCGGACGCAGAACCCGTTGCAAACACCGTTCCATCCGGTCGCAGCATCAACGGCCCGATTTCGCCCGGAGGATAATAACAATCCGACGGTGCCGAACCGTAGCGCACGCAGCCCGATATCGTCGTCGGCGAATGCAGATCCACGATCGTCGATCCGGCAGTCTTCCAGGTTCCGTTCGAGGGAGAATAAATCTCCGAATTCGGTGCATGCTTCACGTCTGCCGTCAACACGGTGCCGTCGGGCAGCAGCGTAAAGCCTTCTTCCGCGTTAAAATCCGATTTGCCCGTCGTTGCGACTGTGCTCCACGACATCGTAGCGCCAGAAAATACCGCGCCGTGTTTGGTCAATTTTTGTCCAACGAAAAACCGCCCGTCGGGAAGCACGCTCGACGGCGAATCGCCGATAAATTGCCATCCCGCCGGATGTCCGATCGGCATCCACGTGTTCGCTTTCGGATCGTATATCGCTCCGAGATTAGTGAGCTGCAGCGGGTAACTTCCACCGACGTTATATTCACCGCCGCTAATTACCAGGCGTCCATCGGCAAGGACCGCGGATGCAAACGCAGTGGGCGCGTAATTCGACGGCAACGATGCAACTTGCGACCACGTTCCGTCCGAATAACCGCCGAACGCGTCCGGCACGTATTTATACCACGTGTTTCCGCCGTTGCTCTGCGCCAGCACCGAGCCATCGGTCATCAAAAATGCCATTTGCATCGAAACCGGCGGCTGATGCGCAAGCCGCGCAATTCCCGGCTGCATTGCGCGCACCGATTGCACGCCCTCATTGTTCGATCGCACGAGGGGAAGCGCCGGCGAGCCGCCGCCATGCCCGGCGCACCCGGCAAAAAGAATTGCTGCGGACGCAGCGCAGCTCAAAAGCGCAGCTCTGTTGCACCTAATCATGGCGCGTACGTTGCAAAGCGCTTGCGCGCTTTCCCGCCCAAGTATCGCGCGCTAGTGCCAACGTACCAGGCGCGGTCTGGAACGGATTGACGCCGCCCGAAGGAACGCTGTCCGAAGGTACGGAAGCCGCCACGACGCCGATCCGCGGGATCGGCGTTCTTTTGTCAACTTTGGATGACCCCACGATGAACGAACATGCGACGCCCGCCGATCAGGCGGAACATCAACCTGCAGCCCACCCCGCTCCCGAGGCGGAAACGGTCCGCGAGGAAGTTACTGAAAGCAGCGCGCCGGCGCAGCCGCTGAGCGAAAGCACGCCTCAACCGGAGGTTGTGGCCGAGTCCGCCGGCACCGAGCCGCAGGTGGAAACCGCGCCGCACGCCGAGCCGCAGGCGGAGGCTCCCGCGGAAAGCGCGCCTCAGGCGGAGGTTCCCGCGGAAATCGCCCCGCACGCCGAGCCGCAGGCGGAAATCCCGCCGCGAGCGGAAGTGGCGCCGCAGGCGGACGTCGCACCGCAGACCCAGTCGCACACTGAACTCCCCGGAGAGGTCGCAAACACCGCGCCCGAAGCGCAGCCAGGCCCGCTTCCGTCCGAAACGCCCGCCGACGCCACGCTTGCGGAGCAAATCGCCGCCGCAGTGGGCGAAGCCGATGTAACGCAAGACGCTCCCGCCGCGGCCGCGATTCCCGAAACGCAAAAACCCGCCGCTGTTGCGCCCAGCCCGGTTAATGAAGAGCGCCGCCGCCGCGCACAAGAGGCCTGGGATCGCATCGTGCAATCTAAGGAAAGCGGCGATCCGGTGCAAGGCTACGTCAAGTCCGCGGTAAAAGGCGGCCTCCTGGTCGAGATCGACGGGTATCGCGGCTTCCTTCCCGCCTCGCAGGCCGGCACGTCCAAAGGCGCGCCGCTCGAGCCGCTGGTCAAAACCACCATTCCGCTCAAAATTCTCGATGTCGATCAGGCGCGCAAACGTGTCGTGGTTTCGCACCGTCGCGCGCTGCAAGACGAGCGTCGCGTCGCGCGCACCGAATTGCTGCGTTCGCTCAAAGTCGGCGAAGAACGCGAAGCCACCGTTATGCGCTTAGCGGATTTCGGCGCATTCGTGGATCTGGGCGGCGTCGATGCGCTCATTCCGGCGAGCGAACTCGCTTTTGAACGCGTCGACAAACCATCCGACGTCGTGCGTCCCGGCGAGAAACTGAAAGTTCGCGTTCTGCGAATCGAAAACGGCGGAAAAAAGATCGCCGTTTCACGTAAAGCAGCGCTGCCCGATCCGTGGCGCGATCATGCCGAAGTGTTGCGAAACGGCTACGTCACCGAAGGCAAAGTCGTCGCAAAAGAACCGCGCCTGCAGGTAGAAATCGCTCCCGGAATCGTGGGTTCGCTCGGCGATCGCGACGCAGATCCGCAGGACTATGAAATCGGCGAAACCGTCGAGGTTTCGGTGCGTTCCGTCGACTATCGCAATCGACGCATTCGCCTGAGCACGTTACATTCGGCTGCGTCGTTTTCACCCACCGGTTTTGCGCCTTTAGGAGTCGAGCTCAAGCGCTAACAGTCGTCATGCTGAGGCATCGAAGCACCCTGAGGAATCGAAGGGTCACGACATTACCGTGCTGATCTACCAAACCCAAATCAAAATATGAATGTTCTCATACTAGGCGGAACGCGCTTTCTCGGGCGCCACATCGCCGACGCGCTGATCGAGCACGGACACACGGTTACCTTGTTCAATCGCGGAGTCAGCGACCCAGTTGCACGCGAACGCATCGGCCAAATCCACGGCGATCGCGAGCGGGATTTGTCTTTGCTGGCGGGACGTATGTGGGATGCAGTCGTCGATACGTGCTGCTATCGGCCGCAAACCGCGCAGCGCTCGTCACGCTTCTTTGACGATTGTACGGCGCGTTACGTGTTCGTTTCCACAATCTCGGTCCACGACTTGAGTGCCGAAGCGATCATCACCGAAGAGACGCCGCAAATGCGCGAGCCCCGTGAAGAATACGGACCGGCAAAGGCGTTGTGCGAGACGATCGTGCGCAGCACGTTCCGGCACCGTGCGACGATCGTCCGTCCCGGGCTGATCGTGGGCCCCTACGATCCGACCGATCGCTTTACGTACTGGCCCGTGCGCGTCGATGCAGGCGGCGATGTTCTTGCGCCGGTTGCCCCAAGCGAGCCGGCTCAATTCATCGATGTGCGCGACCTTTCGCAATTCATCGTGCACACGATCGAGATGCATGACGGCGGCACGTACAACGTCACGAGTCCGCGCGGTCACTTTACGATTGGCGAGGTCCTCGAGACCTGCGCTCGCGTTAGCGGTTCAGGCGCTCGATTCGTATGGGCGGACGAACAGTTTCTAAAAGACAACGATGTCTCGCCGTGGATGGACTTGCCGCTTTGGGTCGGCGCAAATAGCGGTGCGCGAAGCATCGTGAATGCCGACGTTCGGCGCGCGCTGACTGCCGGTTTGACTATCCGGCCGCTGCATCAAACGGTGCGGGACACGCTCGCATGGGCGCGCGCGTCTGGAAAGCGGTGGGGTGATTTGAAGGCGGGCCTATCGCCTAAACGGGAAGGGGAGCTGTTGCAGCGGCTTACCATGCGCGCGTGACCTTGTCGTCGCGTTAGGGAAACAGCAAGTTAAGGGAATGGTTATCGTTGCGGCCGTTCCATCGGTTCGACAGGCATTCAAAGTAAGATTGACCGTGTTCTGGCTCGACATGAGGCCCGACGCGTTGAAGTTGTAATTGCCTTACCACTTCGAGGGGCCCACTTGCGCAAGTGAGGCATATAGCCGGGGTAGCCAACCGTTACTTTATTGACGTTCGTCGTGGTCACTGCGAACACTTGAATCGACGAAGCGACTTGGGTCCGCCGGAGCCGTGAAAAGGACAATTTAATTGATAGAGCTCGAGATTCAGTTCAAGGGGAAGGCGCTTGCAGGCGTGCTAGGGGCGTTTCAAAACGTGCCACTTTCAATGCGCCCCGTGCAATTTGGTGCAAATGAGGGTCGCGTCGATGGTGCCGTTGATAGTGCTGAGTTTCCTGAATTCGTAGAACGAGCTAAGTCTGGCTTCTTCTTGATCGCACCAGACGTATATTACGACGTAAGTATTTTCCCGACAAAGGGAAAAATAATATGTCGTGGATGGATAAGCAAAGAGGCAGTTCCGGTGGAGACGTTCCTTCTGGACATGACGTCTGCCGAACCAACCTTTGGTTTCGCCTGCGCCACTGACGAGCGCGACCATCGAAACTGCGTTAAAGTGCAAGCACGTGATGGAGATCTCTCTGCGTGGGTGGGACGCGACCCGAACAATACGTTTCCTGGGCTCTATTGGCTCACGCTATTTTCTCCGGAGCTTTTAGAGAGGTATAACTTTCCGATGCAGACTTTTCGGTCGGCAGCAACAGACTCGGTACGAACGGAAAGCGGCTACTGGCTTATCAAGTTTTTCGAACTCCCGGAAAGCTGGCTTCAGCACGATCAAATGATGCGGAGCCTCATTTCGGGCACGCCAGGAATTTTCGACATCGAAGCCGTTAAGCAGGGATTGCCTAAGACTGATCGTGTTCTTGAGCTTAGTTCTTATCTCTCACGTTGGAAGTGACGTGACGAATCGCACGGAGCCGATGTGCGTCCTCGGCGTACAATAGCGCCACGTCCCATGAGGTAACGTTGAACCGTAACAAACTTTGACGACTGTGGATAAATCCGAGCTTCCGCCTCGTCAAAATAGGCCGTTGAGCAGGGTAGTTGATTTGGATCGGTGTTTCCTCGAGCGCGCGCATACGTGCCATTCGTAGGCGTGGAACTAATTTGACCCAGCAGTCGTCCGCGCAGGTATCCCTCTAGAGAGACTCGGCTGACGGGTTGATGCGCCGCAATTCCTCGACGTCGGTCAGATCTTTCGGGCGCCCCGACGCGCGTTTGTTTCGAATCAGCTCCTCTAATCCCAAAACGGGCGTCGGTACCGAAAGATACGTGCCGTCCTGGCGCTTCTTCCATGCTTCGTCAAAGTCGAGGCCGCTCACCGTCGTGATCACATCGATTCTGACCGGTTCCACGCCGATTTGAAAAATCAAATCGTCGCTCGTGAGATCCTCGACGCTTAGCTCGTCCGTCGGTGCACCGAAAAGCTGCAGCGCAGCGTACACGCGCCGTGCGTTTTCCAACGTCGGCCGCACCCACACGTCAAAGTCGCCCGATGCACGGATGTAACCGTGAAAGCTTACGGCATGCGCGCCTACAACGATATATTCAGCGCCGGCGGCGTTCAACTCTCGCAACAGATCGGCGTAGTCGTTGTTGTGAGAGATCTTGTCCATTCCACCTCGCCGCATCTACGTACAGCCAGTCGACTCGAGCCATGCGCTCATCGGGCGACATATCACATGCAGTGAGCCAGTCTACCTCGCCGTCGACATCGTGCAGCCGCACCTTCTTGACGTGCCATTTCCTTGGCGGCCGTGCATCGCGCATCCGGACGTATTCGACGAAAGGCGTACGGAGACCTCAACGCCGCAGGGCTCGCCGGCTTCATGCCGGCCGCGCAGGGTGCCTCCGACATCCGGGCAAAACTCCACCCGGTCATGCCCTACGTCCGAAAAATCGTCACCGAAGGCCATCCGACGCTGCGCAAAGTCGCCAAACGGGTCGATCCCAAAGAGATCGCCGACCCGCTTTTCCAGCAGCTTATCGACGACATGTTCGAAACGATGTATGCAGCGCCGGGTGTCGGCTTGGCTGCGCCGCAGGTCAACGTATCGAAGCGCTTTTTCGTAATGGACGTCGGTGAAGACGACGAACACCCCGAAGGCGGGCGCTACGTCGTGATCAATCCGAAGTTCGAATTGACTGAAGAAGAAGTGGAGATGACCGAAGGGTGTCTTTCGGTTCCCGGCTACGTCGGCGAGATCACGCGCTTCAATCACGTCGCGGTCAGCGGCCTCGATCGCAACGGGCAAAAGATCCGGCTCGAGGGAAAAGGACTGTTTGCGCAGGCGCTGCAGCACGAAATCGATCATTTGAACGGCGTGCTTTACATCGATAAAGCGAAGAACGTCCGCAAGCCGCAAACGAAGGAAGAAGAGGAGATTGCGGAGCACGCGGAGGCTTGAGGGCTCTTGCTAGCACCATTTCGTCATGCTGAGGTATCGAAGCACCCTGAGGAATCGAAGGGCGAACTGCGCTGCTATTTTCCCCTCGATACCTCGGGGTGGTTGTCGGCTCCGCACATCCGTGGTTCCGCCGACACTCCGCGCATCCGTGCGCTTCGCGATACCTCACCATGACTATGGATGTTGCCCCTCGATGCCTCGGGGTGGTTCGATACCTCACCATGACATGCTGTTGCCCCTCGATACCTCGGGGTGGTTCGATGCCTCACCATGACTAAGGCATGAAAACGCTCTTCTTCGGTACCAGTGATTTCGCCGTGCCAAGTTTGCGTGTCGTAGCCGAACGCACGCAGCTTGCAGGCGTCGTGACGCAGCCTGATCGCCCCGCCGGCCGCGGCTACAAGCTCACGCCGACGCCGGTTAAGGTGGCCGCGCAGCAACTCGAAGTTCCGGTGTACGAACCGAAATCGCTGCGATCGTTTGCCAAAGAACACGCCGGCGAAAACTACGATCTATTCGTGCTGGCCTCGTTCGGCCGTATTCTGCCGCAAGAAATTCTGGATTTACCGCGATTAGGATCGTTCAACGTTCACCCGAGCCTGCTGCCGAAGTATCGCGGCGCCACGCCGATACAATCGGCAATTCGGGAAGGCGAAACGGAAACGGGCGTTACGATCATGTTGATGGACGCCGGAATGGATACCGGCGATATCGTGCTGCAAGAACGCACGCCAATCGCGCTGAACGAGCGATACGGCGAACTGCACGATCGCCTCGCCATTTTCGGCTCGCAGGCGCTCGCGCACGCAATCGACCTGGCGTACAGCGATCGCATTCCGCACCGGCCGCAAACCGGAACGCCGAGCGTGACTCGTCCACTCCGTAAAGAAGACTTGCTCCTCGATTGGAATCAACCGGCAAAACGCATCGTCGACGAAATACGTGCATTCTCGCCCGCCCCGGCGGCGCGCGGCGAAATCGCAGGAACGACGGTCAAGATCCGTCGCGCCGCGCTCTCGGAGTGGAAGCGTTTGGATCGCGATCCCGGCGCCATTCTCGGCGTCAGCGGCGATGCGGCAGTCGTTCGTTGCGGCGATACCGCCGTCGACGTGCTCGAAGTCGTTCCGCCGAACCGCGGACCCATTACCGGTGCGACATTCGCAGTTCCCGTTCTGGCAAAACAGTGGAAGTAGGCGCGCGCGAAGCCGCGTTTCAGGTACTTCGCGACGTTTTCGCCGTGCCTCCATCTGCGCAGCGCAGCGCGCAAGAATCGCTGGACTATCATCTTCGCAAGTCGCCGCTCGATGCGCGCGACCGCGCGTTCGCTACAATGCTGGCATTCGGCGCGATCAAGATGCGGCGCACCGAGGATTGGTATTTGCGTCCGTACTTGGCCGATCGCACGAAGCCGCTCCCGCCGGCGATTGGCGAAATCTTGCGATTGGCCATCTACGAACTGGTCTTCGCAGGCGGTGCCGCGCACGCCGCCGTCAGCCAATGGGTCGAGCTCGCAAAACGTCACGGGCATCGCGGAACTGCGGGGCTGGTAAATGCGGTGTTGCGCAGCTTTTTGCGCGACGCGCCGCCTCCGCCACAACGCGGCGACTTCGTCGACGAAAATGAATATTTAGGAACCGCGTTCTCGTATCCAACGTGGCTCGTGCGCCAGTGGCGCGACGTCTTCGGATTGGAAAAGTTGGAGGCGGTCTTAGAAGCGGCGAACGCGCCCGCACAGACCGCGGTGACCGTCAATCGCGCCCGCACGACGCGGCGCGCGGTAACGGAATGGTTCACCGAACGCGGCGCCGCGGCCCAGCCATCCGAACTTGCCGAAGACAGCGTGCTGGTCTCGGACGGTGCGCTCGCGCGGTCCGGCGAGCGCGAGGCAAGCGGCGCGTGGTGGGTGCAAAGTGAATCCTCCGCGCTCGTCGTCGACGTGCTGAATCCGCAGCCGGGCGAAAGCATTGCCGACGTCTGCAGCGGACGCGGCAGCAAAGCGCTGCAGAGCGCGGCCAGGCTGGACGGCGACGGGACGCTGGTGTGCGTCGACCGCGATGCGCGCAAGGGTAAAGCGCTTGAGGCCCGTGCACTGGAAGCGGGGCTGCCGGTCGCGCTCGTGGTGGGCGACGCTACGGCACCGATACTTTCGGGCCGTTTCGATCGTCTCTTGATCGATGCACCATGTTCGGGAATCGGCGTCGTGGGACGCCATCCGGAAGCTCGCTGGCGGAAGCAGCATGACGACGGCGAACGCCTCTCGCTTACGCAGCGCGCGTTACTTGAAGCGCTGGCACCACGCGTTTTTGAAGGAGGCGCAATCGTCTACGCGGTGTGTTCCGTCGATCCGCGCGAGACCACGGCCGTCGTCGAGTGGTTTCTTCGCAGCCACAACTTTCAACGCGGACTTCTCCCCGCGCGGCGCGCGCATTTCGAGACGGATGCCGGCGACGTGCTGGTGCCGCCGGGGCTTGGAGGGCGTGACGGGTTTTTCGTCTCCCGCTTGGAACGCCGCCTGTAAAGACGTGCCCGCATGAGCTGGTTTGCGCGTATCGAGGAAACGTGCGCCGCCTTCATCGAGCGCGCGTTTGCGAACATGTTTCCGAGCGACGTCGAGCCCGCGCAGATCGCTCGCAAGCTCGTCGCCGTCATGGAAACGCGGACGCGGCAAAACGAGAGCACGCTCATCGCGCCCAGCCACTACACGGTCTACGTCAATCCGGGCGACTACGACCGCCTCGCGCCGCACCGCGCGTATTTGGAACAGGAATGGTCGGCACTGCTGCGCGACGTCGCCGCTCGCGTCGGCATACGCTTTATTACTGCGTCCGGTGCGCCCGCCGTCACGCTGCGCAAAGACGAAAACGTTTTACCGGGAGCGATCGACGTCGACATCCCGGAGCGTACCTTTACAAATACGTTCTTGCTGCGCGTGACGAAAGGAATGCCGCCGGAAGCGGAGTTTCGCGTGAATGGAACCGCAAGTCTCGGCCGCAGCCGCGATAACGACATCTTCATCGTGGACCCGAGCGTTTCGCGGCATCACGCGATTTTAGAAGTGCGTGAAGGAAAGCTCGTGGTGCGCGATACCGGATCGACCAACGGCACGTTCGTAAATGGCGAGCGCGTGCAACTGCGCACGCTTCAGCCCGGCGACGTGGTCGCGTTCGGAAAGACGCACATGCGCGTGGAGGCCGGCGGGTGAACTTTCAGGCGCTCATGCGCATCGGCTCGCTGGAGATGTTGGCGGCGTTTAGCGCTTTCGCCGTGATCGCGGCGCGCCTGAAACCGGCGGCTTTTGCCCCGGAGCGCGCGGTACGCAGTGTCCATGTGGGGTTCCGCGTTCGCGAAGCGGCCGGCTCCGAAGCGGATCGGGATGTCGCTCTGACGATTACCGCCGGTCAACCGGTGGTGCTTGGCCGCTCGAGCCAGGCGGACGTTGCTCTTGCCGATCCCGAGGTCAGCCGGCGGCACGCGCAGCTCGACTTGGACCGCGGGGTCCTGTATCTGGCCGACTGCGGCAGCAGCAACGGCACGTTTTTGAACGGCAAGCGCGTGGACACGGATGGAATCGAAGTGCGCCCCGGCGATGATATTGACGTGGGGAATACGCGTATTACGATTACAAGAACGGAACCACTGACTTGGAAGTAGCGATTAGCGGCGACCGCAGCTCGTGCTTGACGCAAGAATTCGCTTGCGGTGCGTACCTTTTTGCCGTCGCGCACGGTTTCGGGCGCCTCCAAGGTGAAGCCATCGCACCGGTCGTGCTGGCGCGGCTGCGCCAAGAATTCGAGCGCCGGGCTCGAGGCAACGGGCTGCTGCGGGCCCAAGCGCGTCCCAAGGGGCTGAGCGGTGTCTTCGCGGCCGTGCTCAATCATGTAAACGATCACGTGCGCTCGCGCAGCGCTTCGCACGACGATTACATTACCGCCGGCTGCTCCCTGACTGCCGCGCTCGTGATGGGCGATCGCGCGTACCTCTCGCACGTCGGCTCTACGGCCGCGTATTTGGCTCGGGACGGCTATGTGGTGGCGCTCACCAAGCACGATGCGTTCGAGAGCGACGGGATACCGGTTTTGACGCGCGCACTGGGGGCCGACAGCTCTTTGGATGCGGCCTTCTGCACGTTCTCGCTGAGCGAGGGGGATTCGCTCGTCCTTTCCGGGCGGCGGCTCTCACCCGCACAGATTCAAGCCGCATCCGCGGAAGAACAAATCCTCGTCGTGCGCTACGCCCCGGAGCGCGCGAACCCGGCGGCGACTCCGCCGCCGCACGCAGCCGGCCCGCTTGTCACGGGCATCGCTGCCACCGTGTTGTTTTACCTGCTGCTTTGTTTGCGATAGTCACCGGGTTACACCGCCTTTTGCCGACCGCCATGGCCCTTGCCGTGGCGGCGTTTGCGCTATCGTTCGCGCCGCCCAAGACCATTGGACCGCCGTGGCTTTTGCTAGCGCTTGGCATATTGGCCGTGGTATGGGTGTTGCTGCAGCCGCTCACTAGCGTTCGGGACGACGTCTTGCCCGCATTGGCCATCGCGCTCTCGGCATTCGGCTTGCTGATCGTCGCCCGTATTTCACCGGTCCTCGCGCACAAGCAGCAGTACTGGCTTCTGGTCTCGCTGGGGCTGGCAATCGCCGCGGGGCCGGCGTTCACGCTCTTCCGCCGCTTCGCCTCGATCAAGTACGTTTGGGTGCTGCTGTGCTTGGTGCTGTTCGTGCTGCTGGTGATCTTCGGGCAGGAGGTAAACGGCGCGAAGCTCTGGATCCGGCTGGGGCCGGTTCAATACGAACCGGTCGAACTCATCAAGCTGTTCATCGTGTTCTTTCTGGCTGCATACTTGGCGGAAACCGCCGACGTGATCGCCCGCGCCCGGCCGTGGTCGCTGCGCGCCAACTTGCGCTATTTGGGGCCGCTGTTTTTGGGCTGGGGTGTTTGCATGGCGGTGCTGCTGCTCCAGCGCGACATCGGCATGGCGGGATTGCTGCTGTGCACGTTCGCCGCATTATTGTACGGAGCGACGCGGCGTCTGGACCTGCTCGTCGGAAGCGTCGCTTTTTTCGGCGGAGTCGCCGCGTGGGCGGTTCATCATTATCATTACGCCGGAACCCGAGTCGCGGTGTGGCGCGATCCATTCGGCGATCCATTAGGGGCGGGTTACCAGGCGGCGCAGGGCTACTACTCTCTGGCTGCAGGCGGTTTGTTCGGCACGGGATACCGGCTGGGGCATCCGGGATTCATTCCGGACGTTGGTACCGACTATATTTACGCGGCGTTGAGCGAGGAGTTCGGCTTCATCGGCGCGGTCGTAGTGCTTGCGATATTCCTGCTCTTGGTGCGCCGTATATTGGACGTCGCCGCGGTGCAGCCCGATCTGTATGCGCGATTGCTGGCGATCGGTCTGAGCGCGACGCTGGGCTTCCAGGTGTTCATCATCATTGCGGGCGTCATCGGGTTGCTGCCGCTCACCGGTATTACGCTGCCCTTCATCTCGTACGGCGGCAGCTCGCTCGTCGCGAATTTCCTGCTGGTCGCACTCGCTTGGGCGATGAGCGCGCGCCCCTTAGCGCCGCGCGAACCCGTACAAGTTTTGTAAGCCGGCAGGCATTCCCGCGGCTACCGTTGGAGACGCATGAATGAGCGCCGCGCTCGCCGTTCTGCTCCTGGTGCTTCTGCGTCCGGGCGATACTACGCGCGACGTGTTGCCGTTTGCGCAGCTCGCGCCCGGCACGGCAAGTGCCGCCGACGTGTTGTCGGGGCGCGCGACGTTTCGTCCCGCGCACGGCAGCAGCGTTCCGCCACTCATTTGGATACGGTTGACGCTTACCGGCGGGTTCGATTCTGCGCGCCCGGTCTTGTTTTTGCCCAATTCCGTGGACGTCGCACAGGCGTATCTGCCCCGCGGAAATGGGTATCGCCGCGTGCTGTTCGGTACCCGCGTGCCGTTTGCAACCTCTCCGCAGCCGTTTTTGCTTCCGGCGATCGAACTCGATCCGCAATCGCTCGCGGGTAAACCGATCTACCTGCACGTCCACTACTATCCCGATACGCCGTTTTTCGTGCGCATATCGCCGCAGCTCGATGCGATCGTCGCGGGGTTCGACACGCGGATCGTCATCGGCATCTTTTTCGGTGTGTTGCTCGCCATCGGTTTGTGCAATCTCTACGTGGCGATCGCGGTGCGCGAGCGCAGCGCAGCGTTTTTCGTCGCGTACATCGTCGCGCTCTTTTTGAACGAACTCGTCACCACGGGAATCGGTTCGCAGTATCTCTGGCCGCACGCCGCGCCGGATCCGCGAGTCCTGACGTTTTTGACGAACACCCTGGCATTCTTAACAGGTCTGCTGTTCACGCGCTCGTTTTTGCAAACGCGTTACGCGATCCCCGCCTGGGATCGCACGCTCATCGCATGGTTCATCGCCGAAGCATCCATCGACACGCTGCGACACGCGCTTCCGAACGGTCTTACCCTGGCGCCTTTACTGCTCGCCGTGCAGCTCGGCGGCATGCTGATAACGGTGGCTGCCGGAATCATTCGCATGCGGCAAGGTTTTGCGCCGGCGCGATTCTTCGTGCTGGCATTTGCGCCGGCAATCGCCGGATATATGGCAAACCTGGCATACGACATCTACATGCCGCCCGGCCGCTGGTTCTTTGCCAGAAACGGCGTGGAGTTCGGGTTCATGTTCGAGTCGATTATTTTCTCGTTCAGCTTGCTCGATCGCATCCGCACGCTGGATGAAGCGAACCTGAAACTGCGTACGATCGCGTCGCGCGATCCGCTCACCGGGCTGTTCAACCGTACCGCATTTTTCGAGCGGTTCGACGCGGAAATTGCGGCCGCGCAGAAGTCGCGAAAAGGTTTGGGAGTCCTGTACATCGATCTCGACGGGTTCAAAACGGTCAACGACCGCTACGGCCACCGCACGGGCGATTTGCTGCTGCAGGTGATCGCGCGGCGCTTGCGGATGGCCGTGCGCGATTCCGACACGATCGCACGTTTGGGCGGCGACGAGTTCGCGATTCTGGTGACGTCCGTCAATACACCGGACGTCCTGGAAAAAGTCAAAGAGGACGTGATGCGGATGGCCGACACGCCGGTAACCGTCGAAGGCACGGTGGTGAGCGTTGGAATAACCGCGGGCTCGGCGTTGTATCCGCGCGACGGCGTTGAGCCGGACAAGCTCATCGAAGCGTCGGACCGCGCCATGTACGCCGCCAAGCAAGCGCGTGCGCAGGCCGTTCCAGCGCAAGGGAGTACTACTAGTCACCTTTGGGAGAGTCTCTGAAAGGAACGACGGTATTATGAAACGATCCGTGACCGTCATGGCCATCGTCGCGCTTGCGGCGATCGCACCGGCGGCTTGCAGCGGCGGTAAGAGCAGCTCTTCGTCCACGACGACGACGACAACCACGACGAACTCGTCCCCAGCCGCATCCCCGGCGGCGACGTCAGCCGGATCGCCCGCAGCGGCATCACCGGCCGCAACGTCGGGCGCGATGAAGAGCGCGATGACGGGCGCAGCAAGCGCGTCCGCCGGCGCCAAGATTTTTGCGACGAATTGTTCGAGCTGCCACCAAGCCAACGGCAAAGGCCAGGCCGGCGTATTTCCGCCGCTGGCCGGAAACCCGGCCGTGACGGGTTCCGCTACGACCGTCATTCACATCGTGAAAGACGGCTTGAACGGAAAGATTGTGGTCGCCGGAACGACGTACAACGGACAGATGCCGGCTTGGAAGGGCACGCTGAGCGATTCGGACATCGCATCGGTCGTTACGTACATCCGCTCGGCATGGGGAAACCATGCAAGCGCCGTGACCGCCGCACAAGTAACCGCGACCAAATAACGATCTGATCGCGCTGCAATACACGCGCTTCGGCGAACCGGCGCAGGTCGTCGAAGCGCGTGAGATCGACACGCCGGAGCCGGTATCGGGCTGCGCGCGTTTGCGCGTGCTGCGCTCGCCGGTTCACAATCACGATCTCGCAACGATACGCGGCGTGTACGGCGTAAAGCCCGAGCTGCCCGCAACCGGCGGATCGGAACTCGTGGGAATCGTCGATCGCATCAACGGCGAAGCACCACTATCGGCCGGCGCGCGCGTCGCGTGCATGACCCAAGGCGCATGGGCAGAGTTTGCGATTGCGCCGCTTTCGCAGCTGGTTCCGATACCTGACGGCATTTCCGACGATGCGGCATGTCAGTTGTTGGCAATGCCGCTTTCGGCGCTGGTATTGCTGGACGAATTGCACGTCGATGCGGGTGATTGGATCGCGCAGAACGCCGCTTCCGGCGCGGTGGGACGCATTCTGATGCAAGAAGCGCAGCGCCGAGGCGTGCACGTTATCAATCTCGTGCGGCGAGAAGAAGCGCGGCGCGAGCTCGAACGTTTCGGCGCGAAGCACGTCGTGGTAACGAGCGCGGATTGGACGAAGCGCGTGTTGGAAATGGCCGCGGGCGCGCCGATTTCGCGGGTCGTCGATTCCGTAGCGGGAAACGACTCGATCGAACTCGCACGGCTGCTGGCGCCGGGCGGTGAGCTGATCGTGTTCGGCGGTCTGGGCGGCCAGGCGATGCGCTTGGATCCGGGCCGTTTGATCTCGCACGAGTTGACGGTTCGCGGTTTTTGGATGACGGCATGGATGCGTAGACCTGAAAATGCGCCGCGAGTCGCGGCCGCGATGCAGCGCGTTTTTGCGTTGGCGCTGGGCGGCGATCTGCCCCTTCCCGTCGGCGGCGTGTATTCGCTTTCGCAAGTGCGTGAGGCATTGACGGCGGCGGAGACTCCGGGCCGGGCGGGCAAGATGTTGTTTACGGGTAAGCCGTGAATCCGCGCTTGACGTCGGCACTGCAGACGCTGCTGATCATCCTGGTTTCGATCGTGTTGCTCGTCGCGTTCGTGTATTTCGTGGGACGCGTGCGCACCGTCGCCACCGTCGTGATTGGCGCCATTTTTCTCTGCTACGTGATCCACCCGGCGGTGCGCCGCCTGAACTCGCGCTTGCCCCTCTGGACGTCGATTCTGATCGTGTACCTCGTTTTTCTCGGCATCGTCGCGCTCGCGCTGGCCTTCGCCGTTCCGGCCGTCGCGCAGAACCTGCGGCAGTTCGCGCACGACGCGCCGTCGCTGGTGCAGGCGATGCAGAATTGGATCGCGGATCCGAACAATCCGATACTTTCGCGGTTGCCCCCGCAGGTGCGTGCGTCGATTGAAGCGATTCCGGCAGAGCTCGCGTCGTTTTTCAGCCGCTACGGCGGCATAGCCGCCACGAACCTGCTGCACGTACTGGTTTCGGCGGTGAGCGTCCTCGCACTGTTCGTCGTCATCCCCGTCGTTGCGATTTACATCATGCTCGACACAAACAACATGTACGAATCGTTCATCGGGATGTTCCCTCGACAGGCAAGGCCCAAAGCCGTCAAGATTCTGCATGACGTCGATGAGGTGCTCGGCGGTTTCATACGCGGGCAGCTGCTGGTCGCGGCGATCGTCGGCGTGTTGATTATCATCATGCTTTCGTTGCTTCACGTGCGGTACGCGATCTTGATCGGTATCATTGCCGGCCTCCTCGAAATCATTCCGTACGTCGGGGCTTTTGCCGGTGCCATTCCGGCGATTTTGATCGCGGCGATAACCAACGGGTGGCTCAGCGCCGTATTCGTTGCTCTGGGATTCGTCGTCATCAATCAACTCGAGGGACACGTGATTTCGCCGCTCGTCGTCAGCGGAAAGGTCGGACTCTCGCCGCTCGCGATCGTTCTGGCGCTGCTGACCGGCGGCGAACTTTTCGGCTTGCCCGGGCTGTTTCTGGCGGTGCCGGTCGCCGGAATCATCCGCGTGCTTATTGTGAACCTCGTGCCAAGCGAGCGTCCCGCCTCCTCTACGGTGCGCTAGCCGCAAACAAGTTCGGGCGTTTCGTGTCGAACGAAGGTACCGTGCTCGACGATTTTCATCCGCTGCTGCGCGAGTGGTTTTCCGCCCGCCGGTGGGCGCCTACGGAGCCCCAGATCCAGGGCTGGCCCCGCATCCGCTCCGGCAGCGACGTTCTCATCTCGGCTCCGACGGGCTCGGGCAAAACGCTCGCCGCGTTTTCGATTTGCCTCGACGGCTTGTTGCGGCGCGCGGCCGCGGACGGACTTCCCGATGAAACGATCGTCGTCTACGTTTCGCCGCTCAAAGCCCTGACGAACGACGTCCAGAAAAATTTGGAGATTCCGCTCGGCGAGGTACAGCAGCTCGCGATCGAACGCGGAACTCCGCTCGCGCCGATCCGTACTGCCGTCCGTACGGGCGACACGACGTCGTCCGAGCGCGCACGCATGCTGCGAAAACCGCCGCACGTTCTGGTCACGACTCCGGAATCGCTGTTCATTTTGCTGACCGCGGAACGTTCGCGCGCACTGTTTCGCAATGTGTCCACGGTTATCGTGGACGAAATTCACGCGATGGCCGCAGACAAACGCGGATCCCATCTGGCGCTGACGCTTGCACGGCTCGATCGCCTGGTGCAAGACGCCGGCGGCAAAAAACCGCAACGCATCGGCCTTTCCGCGACGGTACGGCCCATTGACGTCGTTGCCGAATTCTTGAGCCGCGATGCGGTGGTCGTCGACGTGGGCAGCCGGCGCGAGATGACCATCGCCGTCCAGGTCCCGCGCGACGAACTCGGTCCGGTCGCCAGCAACGAGATGTGGGGCGAAATCTACGACCGCGTTGCGGAATATATTCTGGCGCACCGTACGACGCTGGTTTTCGTCGGGACTCGCCGCATGAGCGAGCGCGTTGCGTTTGCGCTCACCGAGCGGCTTGGTGAAGGCGTCGTGCTGCCGCACCACGGCAGCCTTTCAAAAGAGAAACGGTTCGAAGCGGAAAACCGCCTGAAAAACGGCGAACTGCGCGCGGTCGTCGCTACCGCGTCGTTAGAACTCGGCATCGATATCGGAACGATCGATCTCGTCGTGCAGCTGGGCTCGCCGCGATCGATTTCCGTCGCGCTGCAGCGCATCGGGCGGTCGGGACACTGGGTCGGTGCTAAGCCCGAAGGCCGGTTGTTTGCGACGACGCGCGACGAGTTGCTGGAATGCGCGGCACTCGTGCGATCGATCCGTTCGGGAACCATGGACGCACTGAAAATCCCTGCGTCGCCGCTGGATATTCTCGCGCAGCAAATCGTCGCTGCATGCGCGACGGATGAATGGCACACGGATGCATTGTTCGGGCTGATGCGCGAAGCGTACCCGTACCGCGATTTGCAGCGCAAGGATTTCGACGACGTTCTGGACATGCTCGCCGACGGGGTGGCGCACTCGCGCGGGCGCAGCGGCGCGTACCTGCATTACGATCGCGTCAACGGCGTCGTCCGCGCGCGGCGGGGAGCCCGGATGGCGGCAATAACTTCGGGCGGCGCCATTCCCGAAAACGCCAATTACAACGTGGTCGCAGAACCCGAGGGGCACGTCGTCGGAACGCTCGATGAAGATTTTGCAGTCGAGAGTTTGGCGGGCGACGTCTTTTTGCTGGGCACGAATTCATGGCGAATCCGCCGCGTGGAGCCCGGCATCGTTCGCGTCGAAGACGCGCACGGTGCGGCGCCGACGGTTCCGTTCTGGAACGGCGAGGGTCCCGGCCGGACTATCGAGCTCTCGCATGAAGTAGCCGCATTGCGTTCTGCAATCGGCGAACGCAACGATGACGATGCGCGTGCGCTCCTGATCGAGCAATGCGGTTTGGATGAGGGCGGGGCCGATCAGGCGATTGCATACATTCGCGCCGGCAAAAAAGTACTGGGCAGCGTGCCGACGGATCGCCTCATCGTGGCCGAGCGCTTTTTCGACGAAGGCGGCGGCATGCAGTTGATACTGCACACGCCGTTCGGCGCGCGCGTCAATCGCGCTTGGGGCCTTGCGCTGCGCAAGAAGTTTTGCCGTTCATTTAATTTAGAATTGCAAGCCGCGGCCACCGATAACGGCATCGTGCTTTCACTCACCGATCAGCATGCGTTTCCGCTCGACATCGTGTTCGAATACGTCAAAACCGCGAGCGTGGAATATACGCTGACGCAAGCGTTGCTCGCCGCGCCAATGTTCGGTGCGCGCTGGCGTTGGAACGCAACCCGCGCCCTTGCCATTCTGCGCATGCGCGGCGGGCGAAAAGTGGCGCCGCAGTTGCAGCGAATGCGCGCCGACGACTTGCTGGCGTCCTGTTTCCCCGATCAAGCAGCATGTGCAGAGAATCTGACGGGACCGATCCGCATTCCGGATCATGTCTTGGTGCGCGAGACGATCTCCAACTGTTTGCACGAAGCGATGGACCTGGACGAGCTGATGCGCATTCTCGCGCAGGTGGAAAGCGGCGAAATACGGACCGCCGCCGTCGATACGCCCGAGCCCTCGCCGTTCTGCCACGAAATTCTCAATGCGAATCCCTACGCGTATCTCGACGACGCACCGCTCGAGGAGCGGCGAGCGCGCGCCGTGCAGATGCGGCGCACGATTCGCGACGATCTCGACGGCGCCGGGATTTTGGATGCAGCCGTCATTGCGGAGGTAGCGGAGGAGTCGTGGCCGGTGGTTCGCGACGCGGACGAGTTGCACGATGCATTGCTCACGCTCGTGGTGCTTCCGCCCGTTTCAGAATGGGTCCAGTTTTTCGAAGAATTACGCAGTCAAAACCGCGCTGCGACGCTCGGCGCAAACGGTCGTGCATTTTGGACGTGCGCGGAACGTTTGGACATCGCGCGCGCCGCGTATCCGGACGGGCTGTTGCAACCCGGGATTGCGCCGGCCGGAGATGCGCGAGTTCCGGAAACGCGCGAGGAGGCGTTCGCGGAAATCCTTCGCGGCTGGCTTGAATCGAGCGGACCGGTAACCACGGCGGAACTGGCCGGACGGTTCGGTGTGGATGAAGCGATCGTCAGTCAGGGATTGATCCGCCTGGAAACCGAGGGACAGCTCTTGCGTGGCCGTTTCCGCGGACGCGACGTCGAAGAGTGGTGCAACCGGCGCGTGCTCGCGCGCATTCACCGCCGCACCATCGGACAGCTCCGGCGCGAGATCGAGCCGGTGACGGCCGCGCAGTACGTGCATTTTCTTCAGCGCTGGCAGCGTGTCGCACCGTCGACGCGTTTGCACGGCGTGGACGGAACGCTGCAAATCATCCGGCAGTTGGAAGGCTACGAAATCCCGGCGGCGGCGTGGGAAACGCAGATATTGCCGTCGCGAGTTGCGTCGTACCGTTCCGAGTACCTCGACAAACTCTGCTATTCAGGTGAGGTGATGTGGGGCCGGCTCGCCGCGCATCCCGCGCTGCTTGCCGACGAGAACGAGACGGCGCGCAGAATCCGTCCCACCAAATTGGCGCCGATTTCACTCTTTACGCGTGAAAATTCGGACGAACTCATCGTTCGAAATGAATGTGGAACGTCGGGGCTCTCGCATGCTTCGCTGGAAGTGCTCGAAGAAATTCAGCGCCGCGGCGCGCCGTTCTTCAGCGACATCGTTCGGGCGACGAAACGGCTTCCCGCGGAAGTCGAAGAAGCGCTCTGGCAGTTGGTGGCCGCCGGTTTGGTAACGGCGGACGGCTTTGACGCGCTGCGTTCCTTGATCGACTCCAAACGGCGGTTAGGCGAGAAAGGATTGCGCGCGCGTCCTCGTGCGTCGAGCGGCCGGTGGACGTTACTCGCGTCCGCGACGGAATCGATCGATGCCGAGAAATTTGCGTGGCGTTTGCTCAACCGCTGGGGCGTGGTATTCCGCGACGTCATAGCGCGCGAGTCGCTCGCGCCGCCATGGCGCGATTTGCTGCGCGCGCTGCGCCGCATGGAAGCGCGCGGAGAGATTCGCGGCGGGCGGTTCGTCAGCGGTTTTGTCGGCGAACAATTCGCGCTTCCGGAAGCGATTGATGCGCTGCGCGCATCGCGGCGTGCCGGCGACGTGGCGGAAGAAGTGAAACTCGGCACGTACGATCCGCTGCAGTTGGCGGGGATTGTTTTGCCGGGCTCTCGCCGCGAACTTCTCGCCCTGTCATCCTGAGGTATCGAAGGACCCTGAGGAATCGAAGGGCGTCGTCATCCTGAGTTATCGAAGGACCCTGAGGAATCGAAGGGCGTCGTCATCCTGAGGTATCGAAGGACCCTGAGGAATCGAAGGGGCAGCTAATCCGCGAACACGCCCCTCCCTCGGGGTGGTTCGATTCCTCACCATGACAAGTAATTCGTCATCCTGAGGCATCGAAGGACCCTGAGGAATCGAAGGGCGTCGTCATCGTGAGGTATCGAAGGACCCTGAGGAATCGAAGGGGCAGCTGATCGCAAATATGCCCCTCGATACCTCGGGGTGGTTCGATTCCTCACCATGACAAGTAATTCGTCATCCTGAGGTATCGAAGGACCCTGAGGAATCGAAGGGACAGTTGATCGCGAACACGCCCCTCGATACCTCGGGGTGGTTGTCGGCTCCGCACGTCCATGGTTCCGCCGACACTCCGCGCATCCGTGCGCTACGCGATTCCTCACCATGACAAACGGCCGCGCCGTGACAAATGGCCTCGCCATCGCCGAAACCCGTCTCGAAAAGCCGCTCGACGTACGCGTACATGCGAGGGTCGGTTCGCCGTAATCGCGCGCGCGTCGCGCGCGGCCAAAACGACGCATGATCGTTAACCTCGACAAAGGCGCGCATCGATTCCGCGAAGTACTCATCCGCGCCGGTCGCGGCGTACGGCGTAACGAATGCCTTAGCATCGGCGAAAAGCTGTTTCAAACGCGGGTCCGTGCTCGATAGATACACGCCGCCCCCGAGCGCGCAGTCCAGCGCGTGCCCGAACTCGTGTGCTACCGTCATCGCGCTGCGCGATCGCAAATACACCGTACGCTCTTCCACGACAAATAGTCCGGCGGGCGGCGCGGGCCACGTATCGACGTCCACGCCGAGGCGCTGCAATGCCGGGGACCGCTGCTTATATGAGTCGCCCGGAAGCAGCGGAACGATCCGGATCCCATGCTGCGACGCAAAGGTCAAGGCGGCAAGTCCAAACTTTTCCAGCACATCCACGATGCGCGCACGATCGGAAACGCCGCCGTCGATAAGCTCGAGAGCGGCGTTTCGCGTGGAGTCGTCCATCCGGACGACTCTGGCATGCAGTTGTTGCGCGGGCGTTTACATTGCGTTACGAAACGCCGCGCGCCTAGAGACTACGGGCAACCTTTGGCCGCGGCCGGCTGCTGCGCGAATTGCGAGCCGCCGCGCACGGCGATCATCGCGTTGAAGATATTGCGCGTGACGATCTGCATGCACTTGCGGACGTTGTCTTTACCGGTGCTCGAACCGCCCGGCGATAACGACCACGCCCAATCCATCGAGCCCGACGCAAAGACCCAATTGCCCGCGCGGCTGCGATAGATCGACGAATTTTGGGTCATCATCTTTCCCTGATAGTTGAGAAACGGCGAGGCCGACAGCAACGTGTAGTCGGTGCCGTCGGGCTTTCCAACGCGGTCGTTGTAGGCGTCGATCTCGTATCCGGCAATCTCGGCCTTCACCGGCACGCCTGCACTCAGCTTGCTGTCGTTGAAAACCCAGTTGTTCGTGTTTTGCGGAACCCACGGCTGCCCGCCCCAGTTCATCCAACCGTTGTCCGGCAGTTGCACGCCGATCAATTTTTGTTCCGGACGGCCCAGATCGCGCCAGCGAATCGTGCGCAGTTCCGGGTTATGAACCGGATCGTGCGCCGTCGTCTTGTAGCCGACCACGATGCGGCGCGGGTTGCCGAAGAAGTCTTCGTACCGCACTTGCCAATAGATCTCGTTTCCGCTGATGAACGCCAGTCCGACATCGCTGTCGCGCGCCGCATACAGCGCGTTGTAGTTGTTCATCGTTTGATACTCGGCATGTCCGCCTATCACGACGACTTTGTGGCGTTCGAGCAGATACGGCTGCGCGTCGATCACCGGCTCGATCGCGTACGTCACGTCGTAACCGGATTGTTCGATGAATGCGATCAGTTCCGGTTCGAAATCGTAGAGGCCGCCGTCGCCGGGACCGCCGTATTCGGAACTGAACGGGCGGTCGAACGTGACCTTCACCGCCGGCAAATCGTCCGCGGAGCTAAAATCGTACAGGCTGTGACCGGTGCGCGGCAGTCCGCCGGGGCGAGCCGGGTCGTACGGAAAATCGTTGTACGCTTCGTACGTATTTACCGACGAAAGAAACAGCATGTCCGAGTCGCGGTTCGGCTCGACCACCCAGAACGGAATCAGCGACTGAAACTTCGACGCATTCGACAACACGGCGACGTAAACGCCCGAAATCCACGACGGCGGAATCTGCAGAAAAACCGACGTTCCCCAGTCGCAAAAGTTCATGCGGGTCGTGTAATCGATGCTGCACGGAGCCTGCTGGCGCCCGTTGAACGGGCCGAGATGTTCCATCAATCGCCCGCCCGCACCGCCGTAATAGCCCAGACGAAAAACGTCTACCGTAAACGGTTGCGCAGGCGTCGTCGTGATCTTTAACGGTATCGTACCGCCGGGCTGCGCGCTCTCTTCGCCGGCGTAGCCCTTGATCTGAAGATGATTGTCGTTTGCGACCCAATAGCCGGGCCACGGTACTTGCCAGCCCGTGCTGCCGGCGTTCATGTTCTCCGCGACGATGCGATTGAAATGCGTGGGCGCCCCCGCGCTCGATGAGCGCAGCGCCGTCGAGGCGGCGGAGCCGACCGGCGGCGCAGTATGCCCGCCGCAGCCGGTGAAGAGCAGAATAGCGAAAACGGAAAGCGCGGTAAGCGACGATTTCATGGCATGCCTCCAACGAGCACGCTTCGCACGAAGCGAAACGGCAGTACTCGTCCTCCACAGGCAAGCGAAACCGCTCGCCGTGCATGTCCTGCACGGCGATGTAAAGACCCTGCCGGTGCTTATAGTACCTTAGGCGCGGTTACGAACAGCCATTCGTCGTGAGCAAGACGTAGCCGTCGGGTGCGGCGATCGAAAGCGGATTCGATACGGGCCGGCCCTCGATATCGGTATACATATGTCCCGCAGGCAGCGGATAACTCACCGCCGGTCCCGGCGAACCGTTCCCGGTTGCGTTCGGGTTCACGACGACCAGCGCGTTTGCAAATTTCCGGTAGTACACATTACCGCTGCCGATTTGATAACTCATGTTGTTGCACGGCGCACCGAGTCTGGTCGCGTACTCCGGACGGTACGAATACGCGGCGCCGCCGTTCGGCGAAATGTACACGTCCGCGCCGCCGTTATTTCCCAGCGCATAGGTCGAGAGCGACCAGTCGACCTGCTTTGCCGTGAGCGTCGACGGATCGTTCGAGCAGGGCTGGCCGTACGCGTTGGTTCCGTCTTCGCAATAGTAATCGGTTAGCAGAATGGCGATGTTGTGGCTTTGGGCCCACTCCATCCAGCTGAGCGTTTCCGAAAACAGCGATTCGACGTTGTAGTTGTACGACGGCGACTCGTAATTGTCGTAATGCGTGAATCCGTTTTCGTCTACCATCGCGTCGACGTTCGAAAGCACGGCTTGCTCGTCGGAGTCCGGCGATGCATCGAACAGCGGGTGGTTGATCATGATCTTCAAATGATACGGCGCGAGCGTGGGATCGGTATTGAAAACCTGGCGCGCCGTGGCAACCCAGTTTTTCATGTCCGCAATCCACGTTGGATCCGCCGCATCCAAGCCGCCGTAGTAGATCTGCTGGAAGCCTTGGAAATTCGGTTGCGTGTACACGCCGCATCCGTACCAAGCCGGTTTGCTCGTGATGGGGTTTCCTTCGCCGAGATCCGGATTGGGCGCCATTCCGTAATTTTCGAAGACCACGTTGTCGATCGCTAACGTGTTGTAGCCGTTGGAAATCAGGTAATTAGCGACTGAACGAACCTGGTAATCGACGACGGCCGGATTGTGAATGTTCAGGGGAACGTCGTGAAAGTGCGTTCCGTACCATGGCACGTCTTGCGTCGGATTATTGTTGCCGTCGCACGCATACATCACCCAGTCGGGATGATTGGCCTGCCACCACGCGAGATCGTGGCCGGAGATCAAGTACGAATCTTCGTTCGGCAAATAGTAGCGCGAGAGAATCATGCCGGGGTGCGCGCTCGACCACTGCGATGGAAAGAACGAGCCCCAAACGCTGTCGTAATTGGGCGCTTCTTGCGCGATCTGCGAGGGCGTGAGTTGCGCGCCGCCCTGCAGGCCGTTCCAATCCAGAATCTGCGTCAGCCCGAACCGGCCGCTCGTATTCGGAAGAATGGTATTTCCGCTGCCGGGCGTTGTGGGAACCGGAGTGGGCGTGGGCGTTGCGCCGCCGCCGGGTGTGGGTGTCGGCGTGGGCGCCGCGGAGCTGCTGGAATGCGGTGCCGGCGAGCCGCCGGGCGGCTGCCCGCCTCCGCCGGGAGCGGGCGGTGTGGAAGTGCCGCCTCCGCCGCCGCAAGCCGCGAGGATGATGAGAAATAGCAGAGTTGACGCCGGCCGCAGATTCCGCATAGCGCGGTAAAGTATAACGCCGCCAAACTCACGTTCGCAGTTGCGTGGCGGTAAGCTCGCATGGGCCTTTTGGGGAGCCTCGGCGGGCGTAGCGAATAGCTTCGGCATGAACGCAACAGGACAGCCCGCACTGGAACGGTTCTCGTCCGCGGATCCGCACGCGCGTATCGCCGCTGCAGTGCTGCGATTGATCTTTCGGGATGCCTATGCACGCCGGTTCGACGTGCGTTTATGGGAAGGCACGCACGTGCCGGCGCACGAGGAAAGCCTGTTCACGCTGTATGTGAAGCACCCCGGCGCACTGCGCACCGCTTTCGCGCCGCCGGTCGAGTTGAATCTGGGACGCGCGATGATCGCGGGATTGTTGGACGTGGAAGGCAGCGCCGAAGCCGCGGTCGACGAAGTGCTGCGCGCGTTCGCGCATCCGCCGCGCTCAGCGCCGGCATGGCAACTCGCCATGCTGCTGCGCCGCTTGCCGAGTGTAGATTTGCCCGAGCTGCGCGAAGCAAATCTGCATGGTAAACGTCATTCCCGCGCCCGCGATCGCGCGGCAATCGGTTTTCATTACGATCAGCCGATCGAGTTTTACCGCACCTTTCTCGATCGCGAGCTCGTGTACTCGTGCGCGTATTTCGACGACGGCGTTGAAACGCTGGACGACGCGCAGATCGCAAAAATCGATTATTCCCTCAAGAAATTGCGGCTGCGACCCGGCGAGCGGCTATTGGATATCGGCTGCGGCTGGGGCGCGCTCGTCGTGCGTGCGGCAAAACATTTCGGCGCGTACGTGCTGGGCGTCACGGTCAGCGAATCGCAATACGAAGAAGCGCGTCGGCGCATCGATGCGAACGGACTGTCCGGGCGCGCGCGCGTGGAGCGGTGGGATTACCGCGAGCTGCCCTCGACCACGTTCGATAAAGTCGTAAGCATCGGCATGGTGGAACACGTCGGGCGCGAGCGCATGGACGAATATTTCCGCACCGCCTTTGCGCTGTTGAAGAACGGCGGATTGTTTCTCAACCACGGCATCGCGTGGCAAGGCGAAGGCGCGGACGGCAAAGCGGTGGGTTTCATGGACCGCTTCATCTTTCCGGACGGCGAACTCGTGCGCGTGCCCGATACGCTGCAGTTTGCGGAACGCGCCGGTTTCGAAGTACGCGACCTCGAGAATCTGCGCGAACATTACATGCGGACGGCGCGCGCGTGGGTGCGTAATCTGGAGGCCCGCAAGGCCGAAGCCATAGCGGTGGCAGGCGAGCAGTCGTATCGCGCTTGGCGGCTCTACATGGCGGGAAGCGCCCAGGGGTTCAGGACCGGGCGCCTGGGCCTGTACCAGTCGCTGCTGGCCAAGCCGGCACGCAGCGGAAGGGTCGTCTTGCCGGCTACCCGCCGAGATCTGTACGAACCCTTGAAGATTGAGCAATCTGTGCTATATTAAATTTATCAATGCGGATATCTAACAACCCGCGGGTGGCCGACGAGGTCCTTCGGGGCCCCGTCAAAAGCAAAACGGTCCTGCCGGTCTTGCTGCTTCACCTGCTGGACGAGCGTCCGGACCATGGCCTCTCGTTGATGCAGCGCATCGAAGCGCTGTGCGGCGGTCTGCTGGCCGTAAACACCAACACCGTGTACCCGCTGCTGCGGCGGCTGGAAGAACGCGGCTTCGTCACCGGCGAGTGGGAGCATCCCACCAAACGCTCGCGGCGCCTCTACCGCATCACGCCCGCCGGAAAAGACCGCCTGGCGCGCATCAAGTCCAACATGTTGCCCTACCTGCAGATGCTTTTGGATTCCGTGCAGCGCCTCCGGCGCGAGCTGTACGAAGACAACAGCGCCCCCTCTGAACAAACTTCGATCGCAAGTTAAGCGGAAAGATTGAATCGATGAGTTATCAAGCGCCTTTGCGCGATATGCAATTCGTGCTGCACGAGTTGGCCGGCCTCGAAGACGTCGCTAAATTGCCGGGCTACGAAGAGACCATCGACGTCGCCGACGCAATCCTGGAAGAAGCCGCGACGTTCGCGAGTGAAGTGCTCGACCCGATCAATCATTCGGGCGACAAAGAAGGCTGCACCTGGAAAGACGGCAACGTCACCACGCCAAAAGGCTTCAAAGAAGCGTATCAACAGTTCGCAAAAGCGGGGTGGATCGGTTTACCGGTTCCCGAGCAGTACGGCGGTCAAGGACTGCCCTCGTTGATGCTCGGTCCGACGCTTGAAATGTGGAACGCGTCGAACATCGGCTTCGCCAACGGTCCGCTGCTGAATCAAGGCGCGATCGAAGCGATCGAACTCGTCGGATCCGACGAGCAGAAGAACCTTTATATTCCAAAACTCGTCGACGGATCGTGGACCGGAACGATGTGTCTGACGGAGCCGCAGGCCGGATCGGACTTGGCTCAGGTCCGCACGAAAGCGGTACCCGAAGGCGACCACTACCGCTTGACGGGCCAAAAAATCTTCATAACGTTCGGCGAACACGACATGGCCGAGAACATCGTGCACCTCGTGCTGGCGCGTCTGCCGGATGCGCCCGAAGGCACCAAGGGCATTTCAATGTTCATCGTGCCGAAGTTTTTAGTGAATGCCGACGGATCGCTCGGCGAGCGCAACGACATGATCTGCGCCGGCATCGAACACAAGATGGGCATCAACGGCAATCCGACGTGCACGATGAATTTGGGCGAGCGCGGCGGCGCCGTCGGCTACTTGGTCGGGCAGCCGAACGAAGGCCTGAAGTATATGTTCATCATGATGAACGCCGCGCGCTTTTCCGTAGGCGTGCAGGGAATGGCGCTTGCCGATCGCGCGTATCAAGCCGCGCTTCAATACGCCAAGGAGCGCGTGCAGTTCCGCGACGTCGCTTCGCGTTCGCCCGAACCCAAGCGTATCATCGAACATCCGGACGTACGGCGCATGCTGATGTTCATGAAATCGCAGATCGAAGCGATGCGCGCTCTGTCGTACGTGACGGCGGCCTCGTTGGACTTCTCGCACAAACATCCGGACGAAAAGGTGCGCAAAGAGCACAAGGCCTTCGTCGAACTGATGATTCCGGTCGTCAAAGGCTGGTGCACCGAAATCGCGATCGACATTTGTTCGACGGCGGTACAGGTCTTCGGCGGCGTTGGCTATGTCGAAGAAACCGGTATCGCACAGCAGTACCGCGACGTTCGCATCACGACGATTTACGAGGGTACGACCGGTATCCAGGCGCTCGATTTGGTCGGACGAAAACTCGCGCAAGACATGGGCGCGACGGCAACGCGCGTTATCGGCATGATGCAGAAAGACGCCGGTGCGATTCTCAGCCTGGCGAAGGATGCCGCAGATTCGCAGCAAGGCGAGGCGCTGACCGAGATCGGCGAAGCCCTCAATAAAGCGATCGCCGCACTCGCGGAGAGCTCGCAGTGGATCGGAATGGCTGCAATGGGCGATCTGCGCAAAGCGGTCGCATGCAGCGTTCCGTACCTGAAGCTCTGGGGAGTCACCGCGGGCGGTTGGCAAATGTCACGCGCGGCGCGGATCGCAGCCGAGAAAATTGCGGCCTCCGATCCCGAGAGCGAATTCTATAAAGCCAAGATTACGACGGCGAAATTCTACGCCTCGCATATTCTGAGCCAGAGCGCATGGCTGAAGATCGAAATCACCAAGGGCTCGGGTGACGTCATGACGCTGACGGAAGCGCAATACGATCTCGATCGAAAGGCACCGGTGGTCGCATAATGTCCGATCATGCTGGGGCGGCGAGCACAAAGCTCATCACCCTCGACAATCCTCCGGTCAACGCGCTTTCGTTCGCGTACTCGGCAAAGCTGCTTAAGGAAGTCGAGGCAGCGGAAGCCGACGCTTCGATAACGACGGTCGTCTTCACCGGAGCGAACGGTTTGTTCAGCGCCGGCGCGGACGTCAACGATTTCGCAGCCGAACCGGATCCCGACGCCAAAAACGTTCGTCACGTCATCGCTGCGATCGAGCGCGGCAAGAAGCTCTACGTTGCGGCAATCGACGGAAACGCCATGGGCGGCGGATTGGAACTTTCGCTCGCATGCGATTATCGCATCGCTACCGAGCGTTCGAAGCTCGGCCTGCCCGAAGTACGGCTAGGACTTCTGCCGGGCGCCGGCGGCACACAGCGTTTGCCGCGTCTGGTCGGCGCACAAGACGCGCTGCAGATGATGCTCAAGGGCGAGACCGTCAGTGCAGCCGATGCGAAAACGAAAGGCTTGATCGACGAAGTCGTTGGCGGCGACGTCGCTGCAGCCGCACAGAAGTACGCCGGAAAACCGAAGCGGCGCGTTTCCGCGATGAAGGTCTCGCTCGCGGGCCTGCCGGCGAACGCGGTTCCGTTCGTCATTGCACAAGCGCACAAGATGTGTCCGCCCGAAGAGAACGGCGGATTCGCCGCGCACAAGATCGTCGACGCCGTCGAAGCAGCGTTCGAACTGCCGTTTGCGCGCGGGCTGGCGCGGGAAGCGCGCTTGTTCGAAGAGCTCGTGCGATCGGCACCGTCACAAGCGCTGCGCCATATTTTCTTTGCCGAGCGCGAACTGAGCAAGATTCCGTCTAGTCATGCTGAGGTATCGAAGCAGCCTGAGCCTGCCGAAGGGTTTTCGATAAAGAAGGCCGGCGTCGTCGGCGGCGGCACCATGGGTACCGGCATCGCGATTACCTTCGCGAACGCCGGCATTCCGGTTACGGTGATCGAACCCAGTGCAGAGCAGATTGAAAAAGCGCGTCAGATGGTGTTCGGCATGTTCATGCATCAAGTGCAGCGCGGCCGGTTGACGCAAGAAGAAGCGTGGAAACGCGGTCAGTCCATCGTGTTCAGCGACGAGTATTCGGACCTCGCCGACGCGGACGTCGTGATCGAGGCCGTATTCGAAAACATGGACGTGAAAAAAGAAGTCTTCACGAAGCTCGACGCTATCGTCAAACCCGAAGGCATCTTGGCATCGAACACGTCCACGCTCGACATCGACGAGATGGCCGCGGTCACCAAGCGCCCGGGCAAGTTCGTCGGTCTGCATTTCTTCGCGCCCGCGAACATTATGAAGCTCCTCGAAATCGTGCGCGGCAAACAGACGTCGCCCGAAACACTTGCCGCTGCGTTCAAGCTCGGCAAGGCGCTGCGCAAGGTCGCGGTGCTCTCGGCCAACGCCTTTGGCTTCATCGGCAACCGTATGCTGTTCGATTATGCGCGCGAGGCGATCGGGCTCGCCGAAGAAGGGGTGCCGCCGTACCGTATTGACGCGGCGATGAAGAATTTCGGATTCGCGATGGGACCGTTTGCCATGTTCGATCTGTCCGGCGTCGACGTGTTCTGGCACATTCAACAGGCGCGTCCCGATATGGGTAGCGGCCGAACGAAGATCGTCGATCGCATGTACGAACTCAAACGCCTCGGCCAAAAAACCGGCAAGGGATTCTATAAATACGATCCCAGCGTCGGAGGCGGACGCGAAGCACTTCGCGACGAGGAAATCGAAAGGTTGTTCGCGCAGGTTGCGGCCGAAGCCGGCATTCCGCAGAATCCCAACGTCAGCGACGCCGAGATCGTCAAACGCCTAACGCACGCGCTGATCGACGTGGGCGTGCAATTGCTCGACAACAAAGTCGCACTGCGTCCGGGCGACATCGACATCGTGTACATTTACGGCTACGGGTTCCCGCCGCATCACGGCGGTCCGATGTGGTACGGACACGAGATCGGCTATAGGGACGTGTATTCCACCACCCCTCGTCATCCTGAGGCATCGAAGGACCCTGAGGCATCGAAGGGCTCCACCCTCCCCCAAGAAGACAAGGAGAAAATCCATGCGTGAAGCCGCGATCGTTTCAGCGGCCCGCACACCGATCGGTAAAGCATTCCGCGGCGCATTCAATCAGACGCACGGAGCAACGCTTGCCGGTCACGTCGTGAAAACCGCAGTCGACCGCGCGGGCGTCGATCCGGCGGAGATCGACGACGTCGTGATTGGCGTCGGCCTTCCCGAAGGTGCGACCGGCAACAATCTCGGCCGCGTTGCCGCCTTGCGCGCCGGCCTGCCCGAAACAGTTCCGGGCACGACGATCAACCGCTACTGTGCGTCGGGCCTGCAGGCGATCTCCGTTGCCGCGCAGCGCGTCATCGTCGACGGTGCAAATATCGTCGTCGCGGGCGGAGCCGAGTCGATCAGCATGGTTCAGAACAGCATGAACATCGAGTTCTTCACCGAGGACTGGATGCTGCGCCACGAGCCCGACGTGTACATGCCGATGCTGCAGACGGCCGACTTCGTCGCCAAGAAGTACAACGTTTCGCGCGAGCGCCAAGACGAATATGCATTGCAAAGTCAGCAGCGTACGGCCGCCGCTCAAGAGGCCGGCGCTTTCAACGAAGAGATCGTGCCGCTGCCGGCGTGGAAATACATTGAAGAGAAAGAGTCCGGCGAAGTGCGCGAAGAGCTGTTCACGCTCGCCAAGGATGAAGGAAATCGACCGGACACGACGCTCGATGGTTTGTTGAAGTTGAAGGGCGTTTTGGATCCAAAATCGACTATCACCGCCGGTAATTCATCGCAGCTTTCGGATGGCGCGGGCGCGGTCGTCGTCATGGATTCGAAGCTGGCGCAGCAGCGCGGCATCACGCCGCTGGGATTCTATCGCGGCATGGTGGTTGTCGGAAACGCTCCCGGAGAGATGGGCATCGCGCCGGTGTACGCGATTCCCAAACTGCTCAAACAGCACAACCTGACGATCGACGATATCGGCTTGTGGGAACTGAATGAAGCGTTCGCCGTGCAGACCGTATACATTCGCGATACGCTTGGCATCCCGAACGAGCGCTTCAACGTCAACGGCGGCGCAATCTCCATCGGGCATCCGTACGGACTATCCGGCACCCGGATGACTATGCATGCGCTGATCGAGGGTAAGAAGCGCGGAGCCAAACACGTCGTCGTGACGATGTGCATCGGCGGGGGCATGGGTGCCGCGGGGTTGTTCGAAGTCGCGTAAGTAGCTGTTCGCCGGTAGCAATTCCGCGCAAGAGCTCCCAATTCTATCAGGTCCGGACTAGAGACAGCGGCCGTGCGCGGACGTATACTCGGATTGACCGTGCACGGACGTACACTCGAGGTACCACCGCCGCGGCTTTTGCGCAACGTGAATGCGTTCAAAGGAGCTCGCATGAACCGTGCTCGCTTCGCCTTTGTCACTCTATCCGCAGCGGTCTTAGCGGCATGCGCGTCGCAAGCTCCGCCGGTTCCCAGGGTCGCGCAGCAATACCAGATTGCGCAGCCCGTTGCTTTCGCAAAGAATCCGGACACGCAGGTCTACACGCTCGGCGACGGCGGCCCGAACGCACAAAATGTGAACGGGTTGCAGGTCGGAGCGGACGGCGCTTTTTACTTCACCGTCGCGGCCACACCAACGGCGACGCCCTGGCCGACGGCCGGGGAAATCGGCAGGTTCAATCCCGTCGCGCGGACCCAGACGTTCGCCGCCGTACCATACATGCCGGGCGCAATTGACGAGACTGCTTCCGGCGCCGTCTTCGTACAGGAATTCAACAATACGTCCGGGACGCCGACCGTCGATCGCTACTCGGGCATCGGAGGAACCGATAAGCAGATCACGGTTGCGTTCGGGCCCCCGGATTTTCAAGCCCCATGGAACGGCATGTCGTCGAATTTCGTGGTCGGCGCAGACGGTCTGTTGTGGTTCGCATCGAGTCTGAGTCCGGATCTTGCGGAAATCCATCAATCGACGAACACCGCGACGGTCTTTCCGCTCAAAACGCCCAGCGGCGGCTTTCCGCCCAATCCGCAATTCGTCGTGCTCGGCACGGATCATTATATTTACACGACGGATGCGACCAATAACGGCGTCATTCGGGTAGCGTCAACGGGCTCAAGCAAAGGGGCAAATACGTTCACGGCGTTGCCCGGCGGGTTCGATAACTTCGTCTACAGCCCGCAAGGAATCACCGAAGGAAGCGACGGCCGTTTGTACGTTTCCGAACTCGCGGCAGGCGCGCAAAACTATTCCGGAAGCCAGCTCGACAGCGCCGTGCCGGCCAAGTCGCTCAGCTTTACCAGCGTCGGCCTCCCGGCAGGAGCGGTGCCCTATCTTTTCGCACCCGACGCGAACGGCGTCGTGTACTTCAGCGATTACCGGTACTACGGGCTCGGCGTGTATAACACGTCCACCGGCTCGATGGTCGATCTTCCGCTTCCCGCGCCGATAGACGGTGGGATCGTTATCGATTCGAAAGGTGTGCCGTGGTCGGCATGTATCTCGGCGCTCGTTCTTCCGCGTCAGGCGTGCGTCGAACGCGTCGCTCTCACGTCGACGTGGGAAGTGTTTCCCGCCGCAACGCTCACGCTGTACACGCAAGACGAGTATGGAAATCCACTTCCGCCGGGATTGCTTGGAATCGGTGAAACCGGAAACAGCGGACCGTTCACCGTCAGCTCGTCAAACACGCACGTCTGCACGGCGCAAGTCGTTTCGGGGTTCGATCATAATATTGCGGTGAACCCGCTGAAAGCCGGAACCTGCACGCTGTCGATTACCGACGCTCACGCGCGGACGGTCAAGACGTACGTAACCGTCGTCAGCGGAAAAGGCATCCCGCAGATGCACGTTCGTCCGGGGCGATTACGTTAATGGTTTGTCATGCTGAGGTATCGAAGCACCCTGAGGAATCGAAGGGCCCCACCTTGTCATCCTGAGGAATCGAAGGACCCTGAGGAATCGAAGGGCCCCTCTCCCCTCGCAACCGCGCCCGACGTTTCGCATCCGTGCGAAACGCTCGCCTACTGAATTGAGCGCTTCACCCCACGTCCATGTTTAGGCGCTCAATTCAGATGGTTGCGAGGGGAGAGGGGCCCTTCGATTCCTCAGGGTGCTTCGATACCTCAGCATGACTACGATCACAGAAGTTGCGAGATGCCGCGAGTGCGCAAATACGGCCGGTCGTGAGAGCGGCTCGAAAGCACGATCTGCGGGCGCACGCCGGCCGCGACGTATTTCATGTAGCGCGCGAGAATATCATCGGAACCCGCGTCGTCCGCAATCACCATCGCGCTCGTCCGCCGCGTAACCGGCGGAGGCGTGCGGTCGAACTCCGCGATCAGCTGCGCAATCTTGCGCCCCAGCGGTTTCAGGCGCCGGTCGTTGGTGTACAGGCCGAGATCGTACTCGAGCGTATTGAATCCGGCGAGCCGCGGATTGACGTCGTGCGAACACCACCACGTAATGCCGAATAGGCGATCGCAACTTGCCGCGTTTCGAATCGAGGCTTCGGCCCAATGCGGAATCAAGTCTTCGCGCATCCATTGCTTGGAACACCCGTCCTCCTCGATCCAGATCGTGCGATCGCCGTGCGCGCTGAACGCTTGCATGTACTGAATGAGGAATTCGCTGTAATGCGTTGCTGCCGTGCTGAGCGGGCCATAGCGCGGATATATCGGACCGAAGCCGGCCCACGGATGCACGACACTCGCCGATCCCGCACGCGCGAGTGCGGTGCGCGTAAAGCCTTGGGCGCCGCGCGACTCATACGGCCATTTGTCGACGCCGTTCACGTGAAACTTTCCCGGTGCAACCCGCGCGCAATGCGTCAGCAGATCGTTCATCCACACGTCACCTTGCTGCGCGGAAAAATTCACGTGCAGCGGCTGTGTGAACCAATAGATCTCGTTCGCGATGTCGAAACCCAAAAACGCCGGATGGTTCCCGACTGAGGAGGCAAGCGCCGTGAACAGCGCTTTCTGCGTAGATCGCAGGGCCGGGTCGGTGATGAAATTCCTGACGTGACCGTCCGCATTGTCGATCAGATATGCGGGCACAAACAGAAACCCGCTGAGTTGGCCGTCGAGCACCGTGACTTCAACGTCCAGCGATTCGGACTGCGCCATGTCCAGCAGCGCGCCTAAGCGGCGGAGATTTTCCGAGCTCACCACGCGCGCGTTCGGCTGAAATTGCGGCCACAGCAGCTGAATCCGGATGTGATCCATTCCCAGCGCGGCGATATCGTGCAGATCGCGCCGGATGCCGTCGGCGTCCCAATCGTTCCACACGTACCACCATTTCGCGGACGGAACGTAATTTGCGCCGAACCGGACGCGCCTCGAAGTCTTCGCAACGGCACGCGGCGCCGCGGCGAGCGCCGCAGCTGATGCCAAACCGGCAAGAAACGCCGGACGTGTCAATGATGCGCGGTCCATCGCCGCCTGGTTAGGCGAAGACCGTTCGATACCTCGGGATCGGCGTGTCGTTAGGCGTGTTCCAGCAGAAGCACCGACGCTTCGCCGAAGAACCGTACGCCGTTGCCTCCGGAACGTTTCACCGAGTACATCGCTTCGTCGGCCTGGCGGATCAACGTTTCGCCGTCGGTTCCGTCGCCGGGATAACAGCTCACGCCGATGCTCAGATGCGGCAAAACGCGTTTCGTACCGAGATCGATCTCCACCGCCATCCGTTTGCGGATGCGGTCGACGATCTGCTGCACCGTTGCTTTATCGCCGCAGCGCTCGAGGAGCACGATGAACTCGTCGCCGCCCAAGCGCGCGACCGTATCGACTTCGCGCACGGCGGATTGCAGCGCGCACGCAATGCCTTGAAGATACCGGTCGCCGCTCGCGTGACCCAGCGTGTCGTTGATGCGTTTGAAATCGTCGCAATCGACGAAAATTACCGCAACGTCGTGAATGGCGCGCGCCGCCCGGCGCAGCGCGGTCGTCAAACGCTCCGCCAGGATCAGGCGGTTGGGCAGGCCCGTCAGCACATCGCGCGTAGCCAGCGCTTCGAGCTCTTGCGCCAGTTCCAAATTGACGAATTGCAGGCGCAGCGAACTGCTCAGCAGCCGCTGGTTGGTGCGTGCGACGAGCAGCATCGCGGCACAGTACACGAGAGCGCAAATCGCCGTAACGTGCGGCAACTCGCCCGGCTGCGTCATCATGCGAACCGCCGAAGGCAGCATCGTCGGCAGCAGAAATAGCGCGTACGCGATCGTGACGCCGGAAAGCGCTTGCGCGGCTCCGGCGCTCATGCCCATGCAGACGAGCACGTCGAAGAATTGATACGCGATCGAGCCCTGCGGATAAAGCCAGAGTATCGTGAGTCCCCAAGAACACCCGCTCAGGAAGGTCAGCGCGAAGTACACGTTTCCCCAGGTTCGCGTGGGGGCAAGCTCCGGCCGCCGGCGGTATGCAATCAGCATTGCCGCGCGCGCCGCCTGCACGAGCAGAAAAAACGCCCACCAGTACGCGATGCTGAGCACCGGCACTTTTGAGTACACGAGCGACGTGAGCAGAGCTGCGACGACGACGCTGGTCGAAACCGAAACCGGACCCAGCCGGAACAGTTGCCGGATGCGTTCGTCTTCTACGCGTGCTTCGACCGCGCCGGATGCCCGTTGAGGCGCTATCCGAATCATTCGTTTTCTGTAATCGGTTTGCAGCGTTCGTGCGCGCTCTTAAGACTGTAAGGCGCGTGCTAAGTGTCGATTACGCAACGATGTGCCTATGTCAGGCAAGCAACAGTTCCGTTGCGCAGTTCATTGGCAAGACGGGGTAAGAACGCGGACAACAACAAGTTCTTAGGAGGATTAGGGTTCATGAAAATAGGCGTTGCCCGCAGCGCAGGCGTGCTTTTGGCTGCCGTTCTTGCGCTGGCACCCGCCGCCGCATTTGCTCAAACGACGGCTGCAAGTCCGGCGGTCAGCCCTGCGGCGACCTCGGGCTCCAGCACCACCACAACGACGACGACAACCAACGCTACGCCCGCGGCAAGCCCGGCGACCGGTAGCACGGCGAGCTCGGCCACCACGACAACGACGTCCAGTGGTACAGGCTGGTGGGGGCTCATCGGACTGCTCGGCTTGCTCGGTTTGTTTGGAATGGGCGGCCGGCGGAGCACGGTCGAGACTTACGACACAACGCGGCGGCCCTAAGGAACTAGCGTGGCGCGGCGGCGTTTGGGCATAGGCTAAACGCCGCTGCAGCGTTGCAAGATCGGAGCCTATGTACGCACGTAAAGGACGGCGCTGGTTTCACCGGATGCTGGCCGCCGTCGATCCGTCCGCTTTCGCCGACTCGATGGAAGAGTACATCGGCAGTCTGCCTTCGGATCAAGTCCGCGCACTTGCGCTGCGCACTTCGCAGTCGCTTCCGCAGCCCGAACGCGCACAGCTCGAAATGTACGTCGATCCGAAAACGCTCACCGGTGCGGGCGACGATCTGATCGGGCGGCGCTTCACCGCGTTCCTGCGGCAGAACCCGCGATCGGCCGAATATCTGGGGCCCGATGCACTGGAACGGATCTTCCTGCCGCTCGAGAATCCGCAAACGGTTGCACTCTCGAAACGGCGTTTCAGTCTGGGTGCGGCCGGCTTGACGCTTCTGGCTTTCGTCGTCGCGGTTGTGCCGCTGGCGGCGCAGTACGCACATCAGCGCGGCATGTTGAACGGCCTTTCCGATGCCGCCGTCGTTGCGCCCGTCGCGGTCGCTCAAGCGCCGAAGGCCGGCCTTCGCCCGGCGCGTCCCGAAAGCACTCGCACACATTTTCGGCGCCCGGCCACGCATGTCGCGCATAAGGGGACCGCGGTTCGCCACGTTGCCGTCGTGCAACGGCATGAAGTCAGGCCGCGGCGGATAGCGCGACGAGCCGCACGCATACGCGGCGACGCGCCGCCACGACGCATCGCATCGATCTGGAAATTCGATCGGCGCAATTACAAGTACGTCTCACCCGAGGCGCGCTCGCTATCCGAACGCGCGCGGCTCGAGGTGCAGTCCTATTTGAACGCGCTGATCGCCGGCAATACGCGTTCGGCGCTGCAACATCTGGGTCTGCCGCCGGATGCCGATATGGTCAACCTTTCCGAAGTTCCAATCGTCTCCCGGCGCTCGCGCGCGCGCGTCGTTTTGGTAAAGGCGCAGCCCGACGGAAAGACGCAGGTGGACGCCGACATTCGCGGCCGCGGCGGAGAATATTTCGAAGTCTTTTACGTCGCGGCAGACGGACCGGCCGTACGTATCACGGATCGTTACTATATTCCGGTGGGCAGCCAGACGACCCGGTAGCGATTAGCAACCCCGGCGGCGAAAGCGGCAGGCCATGAAAGCAGGCCGTGCAGCCGGACAGTAGCGAGCGCATACGCAGCGAACTGGCTGCGATCGTTCCCGGCCGTGGCGCGGTCCTCTCGAGCGTCGAGGACTTGATCGCATTCGGGTACGACGCCGCGTGGTTTACCGGGCGTCCCATGGTCGTCGTGCTTCCCGAGACGGTTGACCAGATTTCCAAGATCCATCGCTTTGCGGCGCGCGAACACCTGGCGATTACGCCGCGCGGAATGGGCAGCGGTCTGTCGGGCGGCGCCGTAGCGCACGCCGGCGCGATCGTTTTGAACCTCACGCGCATGAACCGCATTTTGGAGATCGATCTGCAGAACCGCGTCGCCGTCGTGCAGCCGGGCGTGATTACCGCCGACTTGCACGCGGCCGTGGAGCGCGAGGGCTTGTTTTACCCTCCCGATCCGTCGAGTCTGCGACAGTCCGCGATCGGCGGCAATATCGGCGAGAACGCGGGGGGCGCGCGCTGTCTGAAATACGGCGTAACCTCCGATTACGTCTGCGCGCTGCAAGTCGTCTTGCCCGATGGAACCGCGATCCGCACCGGCGGAAAAACGGTAAAAAACGTCACCGGCTATAATTTGCGCGCGCTTTTTACCGGCGCGGAGGGAACGCTCGGCACGATCTGCGAGGCGACGCTGCGATTGCTGCCAAAACCGAAGGTTACGCGCACGGCGGTGGCGCTGTTCGATTCGGCGTCGCGCGCGGCGCAGATCGTTCCCGTCGTCGCTACCTCGGGCGTTCTGCCCAGCGCCGTCGAGTTGCTTGACGCGTTGACGATCGAATGCGTGAACGCGGTTCATCCCGGCGTTTTCCCGACAGGCGCGGGCGCAGCGATCGTGTTTGCCGTCGACGGAAACTATGAAGCCGCGGTCGACGCGGATCTGCGTATTCTGGCGGATATTGCAAAGGAGTTCGGCGCCTCCAGCGTGGACGTTGCGCGCTCGCAGATCGAAAGCGACCGCATCTGGGATGCGCGCCGCGCCGTTTCGCCGGCACTCGCCCGGCGCCGGCCGAACAAACTCGGTGAAGACGTGTGCGTGCCGTGTTCCGCGGTGCCGGAATTGATCGAACGCGTGCACGCGATCGCGCAAACGTACGCACTGGAGATTCCGGTGTTCGGCCACGCCGGCGACGGAAATTTGCATCCGAATATTCTGTGCGACCGGCGCGACGTCGAAGAAGTTGGCCGCGTCGGCAAAGCGGCGCGCGAGATATTCGAAGCGGCGGTCGAGCTGGGCGGCACGCTTTCGGGCGAGCACGGCATCGGGTTATTGAAAAAGCAGTTTATGGAACTCGACGTCGGGCCCGATGCGCTCGCGCTGATGCGGCGCATCAAAGACGCGATCGATCCCCAAGGAATCATGAATCCCGGCAAGATCTTCCCGGATCCCGGCGGCACTTCGGCGTTCGATTTGTCGGTCGCTCCGTGAACGGTTTTCTGACCCGTTCCCACCGCCGGTATAATCCGTTGACGGGGGATTGGGTGCTGGTTTCGCCGGGGCGGCTTTCGCGGCCGTGGTCGGGCGAAGTCACGCCGCCGCCACCGGAAATTCGGCCGCCGTACGATCCGGAGTGTTACCTGTGTCCCGGGAACGTCCGCGCGAACGGCGAGCGCAATCCCGCGTATACCGACACCTATGTTTTCGACAACGATTACGCCGCATTGCGTGCCGACGTTCCGTCGGGAGGCACGAATACCGATGGCCTTTTCGTCGCGCGAAGCGAGCCGGGTGGGTGTCGCGTGGTGTGCTTTTCGCCGCGGCACGATGTGGATATCGCGCAGATGAGCGTCGAACAGGTTCGCGCCGTCGTCGACGTATGGGCGCAACAGTATACGGAATTAACAGCCGATCCGCTCATCTCCGCTGTCACCATTTTCGAAAATCGCGGCGCGGCGATGGGCGCGAGCAATCCGCATCCGCACGGCCAAATCTGGGCGAACGCCACGGTTCCGAACGAGCTTGCAAAGGAGGACGGTTCGCTGAAACGTTACGCGCAGGAACACGACAGCTGCCTGCTTTGTGCGTATGCGGATCGCGAGATCGAAATGCGCGAGCGCGTGATCTATAGCGATGCGCGTGTATGCGTCGTCGTTCCGTTTTGGGCGTTCTGGCCGTTCGAAACGCTGATCATCCCGCGCATGCATGCGCCGTCGATAGCCGCGATCGACGCCGGCACGCGCGACGCGCTGGCAAACGCCATGCGAGACTTGACGTCGCGCTACGACCGGCTTTTCTCCGTGCGTTTTCCGTACAGCATGGGTTTTCATCAGCAGCCGGTGGGAACCGGCTCCGCCTATTGGCACGCGCACGCGCATTACTATCCGCCGTTGCTGCGATCGGCGAGCGTCCGCAAATTCATGGTCGGTTACGAGCTTCTCGCGCAGCCGCAGCGTGACATCGTCGCCGAAGAAGCGGCACAACGCCTGCGCGACGCATGAGCGCCTGCGGGCAGATCGTCAGCGGCGAACTGCATTACCCGCGCATTCCGCCCGAGTACTGGCGGGATCGCCTGCGAATGGCGCGCGCCATGGGTTTGAACGCGATTTCAACGTACGTCTTTTGGAACCGTCACGAGCCCGAACCCGGACGTTTCGATTTCACCGGCGAAAACGACATAGCATCGTTCATCCGTATCGCGCAGGAAGAAGACTTGCGCGTGATTCTGCGACCCGGACCGTATGTGTGCGCGGAGTGGGATTTCGGCGGCTTGCCGGCGTGGCTGCTGCGCGATGGCTCCATTCCAATCCGTTCTACGCACGAGAAGTTCATGACGCCCGTACGATCGTGGCTCGCGCGCCTCGGAGAAACGCTCGCGCCGCTGCAGCAGGCACGCGGCGGACCGATAATCGCGGTGCAGTTGGAGAACGAATACGGCGCGTTCGCTTCAGATCGCGCGTACCTGCTTGCGCTGCGTGCCGCACTTACCGATGCCGGATTCGGCGAATCGCCGCTATTTACGATCGATCAGCCGGGCGATTTGGCGGCCGGATCGCTGGACGACGTGCCGATCGCGGTCACGTTTGCTCCGGGAAATCCGGCGCACATCTTCGAGCGATTGCACGCATTGCGTCCGGATGCGCCGTTGCTCACCGGTGAGTACTGGGCAGGATGGTTCGATCATTGGGGAGAGTATCGCGAGCCGCTGGATCGCACGGTGCAGGAGCACGATCTGGAATGCATGCTTGCGCGCGGTGCGTCGGTCAACGTGTACATGTTTCACGGAGGAACGAATTTCGGATTCTGGAACGGCGCAAACTCCGATCGCGAGCACCCGTATCAACCCACGACGACCAGTTACGATTACGAGGCGGCGCTCGACGAAGCCGGCCGCCCCACGCCGAAGTATTATGCGTTTCGCTATGTCATCGAACGCGCGACCAAGACGGCTGCACGGCCTGTTCCGCCTTCCCCGCGCACGATCGACGTCGCCGAGTTCGAGCTCGCCGACGCGGCGCCGTTTTCCGCAGTTTTACGTGAACCGTTTCTGCGCGAAACGCCGGAACCGATGGAAGCGTTCGGGCAAGGTTTCGGCTTCATTGTTTACCGCGCAGTGCTAGCGGGGCCGGTCGACGGGCTGCTGCGCGTTACGGGATTGCGTGACTTTGCCGTCGTGTTGGTAGACGGCGTTCGCACGGGAATTCTGGAGCGGCGTACGTCGACGACGCAGATTCGTATCGCGTCGAGTCAGGATCGGCCCGTCGTCGAACTGCTGGTAGAAAATTGCGGCCGGATCAACTACGGTCCCGATTTACCATACGAACGCAAAGGCATCGACGGCTCAGTGCTGCTGGACGGCGCCGAGCTGCGCGGTTGGGAGATCTTTCCGGTGCCGCTGGACGATCTGCGCGCGTTGCCGTTTTGCGCGGGCGCCGCTGCGCCGCCCGCATTCTATCGCGGCACGTTCGCGCTGCGCGAGACCGGCGATACGTTTTTCGAGACGGTCGGATTCGGAAAGGGCGTGCTTTGGATCAACGGGCACAATGCGGGGCGATTCTGGAACATCGGTCCGCAACGTGCGCTGTACGTTCCGGGCGTGTGGTTGCATCCGGGCAGCAATGAAGCGATCGTTCTCGATCTGCTCGGCGAGAGCGAGATCCGCCGGCTTCGCGGGGTATCGCGCGGTTCGCATTGAAAAGCGCGCCATGGCAGTAACGAAGGGCCGTACCTCCACGGCCAATCGAAGCAAAACGCTGGAGGCCGGCGCCGCGGCGCCGGATTTCGAACTCGAAAGTCATCGCGGCGAGCGGTGGCGGCTTTCCGATCAAAAAGGAAAGCACAACGTTGTAATCGTCTTTTATCCGTTCGCATTTACGCCGGTTTGAACGAGCCAAATGCCCGGCCTCGAGAAGAATCTCGGGCGCTTTGAAGGGCTCGATGCTCAAGTTGTGGGCATCTCAATCGATACCAAGTTCGCAAACCGCGCGTGGGCCGAGTCGCTCGGCGGCATTTCGTATCCGTTGCTTTGCGACTTTTGGCCGCACGGCAACGTCGCAAAACAGTACGGCGTCTTCGACGAGAAGGCAGGGCGCTCAGAGCGCGCCGTCTTCATCATCGATAAAGAGGGCATCGTGCGCTACATCGACGTGCACGACATCGGCGAACAGCCGGACGAGGAACAGATCCTCGAAGAACTCGCCAAGGTTGCCGGCACCGCGAGCCGCGCCGACGTGGGCGCTGGCGAATAGCTCCTCGTCTTCGTGAGGATCGAATGGACTGAATCGAAGGGGGCATCACCGCTGCGAAGCGTCTGAATTGAACGCCTAAACATGGACGTGTTTTGAAGCGTTCAATTCAGCAGGCCACCGTTTCGCACGGATGCGAAACGTCGGGCGAGGTTCGCAGCGGTGATGCCCCCTTCGTTCAGTCCATTCGAGCTCACGAGGACATCGTCGACCAGAGCAGCGCTGCGCCGCGGACGCCGCTGGAATCGCCGTGCGCGGCGCGCACCACGCGCGTTCGCACGCTATCGGAGAAGACGAAGTCCGGTAACAGACGCGGAATAGTTTCGTACAAGCGATCGATGTTGCACACGCCGCCGCCGATCACGATGACGGCGGGATCGACCACGTTGATCACGCTCGCAAATGCGCGTGCCAACCGGTGTTCGTACCGCTCCATGCATGCGGCGGCTTGCGCGTCGTGATGAGCAGCGCGTCGCGCGATTTCCGTGGGCGGAATGTTTTCACCGGATAGTTGCGCGTATTGGCGCGAAAGTGCCGGGCCGCACAAGAACGTTTCAATACATCCGCGCCTGCCGCAATAGCACTGCGGGCCCGGCAGTTCGTCGGGGCCGGCCCAAGGCAGCGGATTGTGTCCCCACTCGCCGGCGATGGCATTGGTGCCCTCGACAATCCGTCCGAATATCGCCAAACCGCCGCCGACGCCGGTGCCCAGAATCGCGGCGAACACGTTGTCGATTCCGGCCGCAGCTCCGTCCAATGCCTCGGAGAGTGCCAGGCAGTTCGCGTCGTTCGTCATGCGGACCGGGCGGGCGAGCGCCGCTTCGAGGTCGCGCTGAAACGGCTTGCCGATCAGTACGGTGCTGTTGGCGTTGCGAATCAGTCCGCTTTGCGGCGATATGCTGCCCGGCGTGCCGATACCCACCGTGCCGGGACGGCCCGCGTGCACTTCGGCATCGCGCACTAAGCCGGCGATTGCGCTCAGCTTTGCGCCGTAGTCGCCAGCCGGCGTCGGTACCCGGCGGCGCAGCAGGGTTCGCATCGCGCCGTCGAAGGCGCCGATCTCGATTTTTGTGCCGCCGAGATCGATCCCGAGTCGCAAATCGGCGGTCGAAGTGTCCATCACGTCCCGCTTTTCTTAATGTGTTGATAAGCCCGGCTTAAGAGTCTTTTAGCAGCCTCTCGTTAAGCTAAGGCTGCGAACGTTCCGTTCGCGTTTTTTTCGTTTTGCTACCTTGGAGCACTAATGCGTAAGATTTCGGTCCCGGCCATCGCGCTGGGCATGGCTCTGGTCTGCGGCGCAGTCGCGCCGGCCGCCGGGGCACGTCTTTTGGAGACCGGCTCGAGCCTTCTCTATCCCCTAATGAACCTCTGGGTCGCGGGCTACCAGAAAGATCATCCCGACACCCAGATCACGACACAGTCCACGGGAAGCGGTACCGGCATCTCCCAAGCGATTTCGGGCGTCGCGCAAATCGGCGCTTCCGACGCGTATATGTCGGATGCGCAGATGAAGACCTCGGAAATGCTCAACATTCCGCTCGCCATCAGCGCGCAGCAAGTGAACTACAACGTCCCCGGGCTCAACGACGTTCATTTGAACCTCTCCGGCCCGGTGCTTGCGGGGATCTATAGCGGACAGATCCGCTACTGGGACGACGCCCAGATAAAGAAGCTCAACGCCAAGTATGCCGGCAAGTTGCCGCACCATACGATCGTGGCGATTCACCGTGCAGACGGCTCCGGCGATACGTTCTTGTTCACCCAATATCTTTCGTTCTCGACGCCGTCGTGGAAGAACGGTCCGGGATACGGCACGACGGTCAGCTGGCCGTCGGTTGAAGACGCAATCGGCGCAACCGGCAACGCGGGCATGGTCCAAAACACGCAAGCGACCCAGTATTCGATCGCATACGTCGGTATCTCGTACCTCAACCAGACGAATGCCGCCCATTTGGGCTACGCGGCGCTCCAGAACCGCGACGGCAAGTTCGTCGTGCCGGATCAGGCCGCCGTCAACGCCGCCGCGAAGGCCCAGGAAAACAACATTCCGAACGACGGCCGCATGTCGCTGATCTATGGACCCGGCGCGGCTTCGTACCCCATCGTGAACTTTGAATACGCGATCGTTTCCCCGCACCAAAGCGATGCGGACACGAAGAACGCCCTGGTAGACTTCCTGAAGTGGGCCGTCAGCCCGGCGGGCGGCAACAGCGCGAAGTACCTGGACTCGGTGCACTTCCAGCCGCTGACCGACACCGTGCGGCATAAAGCTTTGGAGTTAGTCGACAAAATCAGCTAAACAATGGCTGCCGACATTACCGGGGGACGCCGTCTAAGCGTCCCCCAACGCCTTCCCTGGTCACAAGAACGCCTAACGCAAGGCACGTTCCGCGGCATCTTGGGTTTTATGGTCATCGTCAGCGTAGCGATCGTTGCGCTGATTTTGCTTTTTCTTCTGGTTTTTTCGTTTCCGGCAATCCGCTACAACGGCCTGAACATCGTCACCGGAACGATCTGGAACATCGGTAATCAGTACGGATCGGGAACGGTCAGCCATAATGGCATCACCGCGCAGACGGGAGCGGAGTTCGGCGGCCTCGTTTTTATTTTCGGAACGATAACGACGTCTGCGCTGGCGATGCTGTTTGCGGTTCCGCTGTCGGTGCTCGTTGCGTTAGCGCTGGCGTACCGCGTTCCGGCGCGAATTCGTTTTGTTGCAAATGCGCTCGTCGAATTGATGGCCGGCGTTCCGTCGGTAGTTTACGGACTTTGGGGCTTGGTCGTGCTCGTGCCGTGGATCGGCGGCACCGTCGCGCCGTTCGTTACGTCGCGCGCGGGCCATTTGCCGGTTTTCGGCGGGGGCGCCGGAAGCGGAAACGGACTGTTAGCCTCGGCGATCATTCTTGCGTTGATGGTCGTTCCGATTATGGTTGCGACCATGCGCGACGTGATTTTAGCGCAATCACCCGCGATTTTCGAAGCGAGTATGGCGCTGGGGAGCACGTCGTGGCAAGCCGTTACCAAAGCGGTGCTGCCGAGCGTGCGCAACGGCTTGATGGCATCGGTGCTCGTCGCACTGGGACGCGCGCTGGGTGAAACGATGGCGGTGCTGATGGTAAGCGGCGCTGCAATCAATCAATATCCGACCAACATCTTTCAAGCCGTCAACACGATTGCGGCCGTCATCGTGTCGCAACTGGATTCGGCGCTCACCGATTCCAGCGGTATGGCGCAGCGTTCGCTTGCCGAACTCGCGCTGCTGCTGTTCATCATTACGCTGATCGTCAACATCATTGCACGCCTTACACTGCGCGGCGCAGATCGGACGCGGCGATGAAACGCACCAGCATCGCGCGCCACATTTCGAACGGCTGGTGGGCCGCGAGCATTCTTGCGCTGCTGCTGGCCATCGGCGTCATGGGATTTATTTTCGTCTTCGTACTTGCGCGCGGTCTTCCGGCGCTGCGGCCTTCGGTGTTCGTCACCGTCACGAACGGCATCGCCGGCGGTCTTGCAAACGCGATCAGCGGCACGCTGCTGCTCGTGGCGCTGGGCGTCGTGCTCGTGATGGTCGTCGGCATTTCGACCGCGCTGTGGATCGTCGAATTCGCGCAGCCGGGCACGCGCGCGTTCGTCCGGTTTTGCATCGACATTTTGGCCGGCGTTCCGTCGATCGTCGTCGGGTATTTTCTGTACGTCGCGCTCGTCGAAGATCTCGGGTGGGGTTTTTCGCTTATTGCCGGCGCCTTTGCGCTTGCGATCATCATGTTGCCGTACGTCGTGCGCAGCGCGGACCTGGCGTTGACCGCCGTTCCGACGACGCTGCGCGAAGGTGCGGCAGCGCTCGGTGCGCGCCCCGCGACGGTATTGCTTACCGTTTCCATGCCATGGGCGGCGCCTGGCATTTTAACGGGCGTACTCGTTGCAACCGGCATCGCGCTGGGTGAAACGGCGCCGTTGATTTATACGGCGGGATGGTCGAACTACATGCCGTCGCTCGCGCCGACGCATTCGCCCGTAGGATATCTGACGTACGTCGTCTGGTCGTTCATCAGTCAGCCGTTCAGCGAAGCGCACGAGCTGGCGTATGCCGCTGCTGCATTGCTGATGCTGTTTATCTTCGTGACCAATCTGGTTTCGCGCGTTGCGCTGGAGGCTTGGAGCGCAAAGCGCGCTTGAGGAACGGCCGGTATCAATGCTCCAGCAGCAGCGGTGAAAACCCCGCCGGCGGCGTGTCACCGCCCGGAAGCCGTACCGGCGTTATCCCCAGCGAACTGCACGACATCTTCACCGGAAACGACGTAACGACGTCGTCGGGAATCTGCGCATCGGAGGCGGGGATCGGGGCTTTACTGCCGTCCAGGCGTGCCGGATCGAATGCTCCCGTGAGATCGCTCAACGCCGGATCCGTATCGCGCGGTCCTTCGGGCATGTAGGGCGCTTCGTCGGGCAGCGTCGCCAGCGGCGGCAAATCGAACAGCGTCGCCAAAAAGCGCGGAAGCGACGTTTGATCTGAAACGTCCGGAACGATTGCAGTCGATTTCGCGTACGGCGATATCAGGATTGCCGGTACGCGCGGACCATCGCCGCAGGGATGCCCGTCCGGGCAGCGTTCGAAGTTGGGCGGCGACACGTGATCGTAGAAGCCTTCGGAGTCGTCCCAGGTGAGCAGAATCGCCGAATCGTTCCAATACTTGCTGCGCGCAATTGCGTTGACGACCGTGGCGACCAGCGATTCCGAGAGTTGTGAATCCGCATATCCGGGATGATCGTCGTCTCCGGCAAAGTGCAGTTGAACGTAAGGGCTTTTATCGCCCGGTTTCCAGCCGAACGGATTCGACGATCCGCCTTTGACGAAGATTACGCTGCGATCGCCCAGCGAACCGGCGGAGATCGCCGGAAGCAGATCGCGGAGATCGTGAACGCCGCGCCAGTAATACGGATTGTTGCGCAAATATCCGAAGTACTGCACGGCATTGTGATGCATGACGTATCCGGAACCGCTCTTTTTTGCGTCCGCGTAGCCTTCCTGATACCAGCCCCACGGCACGCTCGCGTGGCCGCCGCGTTCCAGTGCGGCGACGTCTTCGCGGATCATATCCGAATCGTTCTTCGCATTTTTCGCCTGCGCACCCGAAAGCGTCAACAGCACCGTCGCGTACTTTTGATCGTACTGCGTGTCGTCCGGCTTCACGCCGCCGGGATACGGACCGTTCGCGGGTTCCGAATCGTTCACGACCGGTACGCCGGCGCCGTTGCCGTTTGGCGCGACTTGTTCGGTGGCGTCTTTGGCCCACTGCGTTTGACCGGTTTGGGCGGCTACGAGTTCCAGATTGCCCGGCGTGGACGGCCCGGTCATCGCCTGAAAGAAGTGATCGAACAGCGCAAACGAATGCGCGTACTTCCACAAGAAGGGAACGGTGTTGCAATCTTCGTGCGCCATCGTGAGCAAGCCGACGCGCTGCGCGTCGTCGCGGCTGTAGCCGCGCGCCAGCAGCCCGAATTCTTCCGTCGCGACGTACAGATCCATGCGCCCGTCATCCATTTTGGTGATCAGCGCGGGTCGTGCGTGATTGGCGTCCGCGGTATCCGCCGCCGAGATCGCGAACGGCGTGATCCACTGATTCCCGAGCGGATCGTATTGCCGGAACCCGTGCGTTTGCGCATCTTGCGATGCAAGGTTTTCGGCACCCGGATACGTTCCGAAATACGAATCGAAGGACCGGTTCTCTTGGTAAATCACGAATACGTGTTTGACGTGCGCCCGGAGGTTTGCGATCGGCGTGGACGGACCAGGCCCGGGCGCGGGCGTTTGCGCGAAGGCAGGCACCGCCCCGCACAGAAGCGTCAAAGCGCACGACGCGGCAGCGTAACGCAACATGCTGCGCTTTGCGGCAAGGGGGTAACGCTGCCCTGCTGTCTTAAATAGTCCTTAAACAAACCGAAACCTATTTTAGGAGACCATGCTCGACCATCTCGCCGATTCGACGATCGCAATGGTGTTCGTGAAGGACATGCAGGGCCGCTATGTCTTCATCAACCGCGGCTACGAGCTGGTTCACCGTGTGTCTCGTGAATCGTATCTCGGAAAGACCGACTACGACCTCTTTCCGAAAGACGCGGCCGATGCGTATTGCGAGGCGGATCGACGCGTACTGGACACGCGTGAGGTGCTGGTCACGGAAGAGCGGCGCACCTATAAAGACGGCGCGCACACGGTGGTGGTCGTGAAATTTCCGCTGATCGACGCGAAGGGCGATTCGTACGGCGTCTGCGGAGTGGCGACGGACATCACGCAGCGCATCGACGCAGAGACGCGTATGCGTATGCTTTCCGCCGCCGTCGATCAGGCGAGCGACATGGTTGCGATGTTCGAATTGACGCCGCTGCGCGAATGGCGCATTTTCTACGTAAACGACACGTTCGTGAAGATGACCGGATACGATCGCGCCGACGTCATCGGCCATACGTCGCGATTCTTGGAAGGACCGCGCACCAACGTCGAAGAGTCCAACCGCCGCCGCGCGCTGTTGGCGCGAGGCATTCCGTGCCGCGCAGAAGTGGCGTACTACCGCCGCGACGGTTCGATATTCTGGGTCGAGCTGAATGCGCGTCCGCTGCACGGCCCGGACGGTAACATCACACATACGATCGTGCTCTACCGCGACATCACCCAGCGCCGGATAGAAGAAGAACTGGAGTCGCTCGAAGGCGAGGACGTAATATCGGGCGGCGTGTACAAGCGCGCGTACTTCGAACGCGTGCTGGAAGGCGCCGCGCACGATGCGCGTGTCAACGGACGAATGCACGGCGTCGTTTCGATCGCGACGCAGCCGCTGGCCGACGTCGCAGCGGTCGCGCAGATATTTTCGGAGCGGTTGCGCACCGCGGACGTACTGGCCACGATCGGCGCGGACGAGTTGGGATTGCTCCTGCGGTACTGCTCGCTTGCGCAAGCCGAACGGCTAACGCACGAATTGCTCGATGCGCTGGATCGCGCCGGCATTCGCGCGAGCGCCGGCGTCGCGCAAATCGATCCGGCGACGGCGCTGGCCGCGCAGGCGTTACAGCAAGCACGCGAAGCGCGTGCCCGCACGAACTCCGGAGGCGCGAATCGCGTGGGTGCGAGCGAATGAAGACGTTCTTCATCGGTCCCGACGGTTTGCGCGCCGGATGGCGTCTGCTGATTTTTATCGCCATCACGATCGCCGAGCTGTTCCTATTCGGGGTCGTCATTCATTTCGCGTTTCCACAATTTGCCGCGCTTGCGCGCACGCGTCCGAAAACGATGGTTCCCGGTATGACCGGCGGATTGGAAGCCGTCGTGCTCGCCGCCACGCTGATCGCCGCGTTCATCATGTCCAAGATCGAGCGGCGGCCGTTCCGGCTCTACGGAATGCCGGTGAATCCTTCCACCGGTCCGCGGTTTTGGAAGGGTGCCGCCGGAGGCTTCGCAGCAATCAGCGGCGTCATTCTGGTGATGCTGGTTTTTCGCGGTTTTCATATCGCGGGAATTGCAACCGGCGGAGTACAGCTGCTCCAAGCCTTCGTGTTGTGGGCGCTTGCGTTTCTGATCGTCGGGCTGTCCGAAGAATTCACGTTCCGCGGCTACATGCAGTACACGTTGACCACCGGAATCGGGTTTTGGCCGGCGGCTATCGTCACCACTTGCCTTTTTGCGGGCGCGCATACCGGAAACCCGGGTGAATCGCCGATCGGGATCTTCGAAGTTGCGCTTTTCGCAATCGTCTTTTGCTTCGTTTTGCTGCGCACGGGAAATCTGTGGTGGGGAATTGGTTTTCACGCCGCGTGGGATTGGGGCGAAACGTTCTTTTACGGCGTGCCCGACAGCGGGCTCAAACCGTGGCATCCGCTGCTCGCGTCGTCTTCCTCGGGTCCGGTGTGGCTCACCGGCGGAAGCGCCGGTCCCGAGGGAAGCGTGGTTACGTGCATCGCGCTCTTGCTGGTTGCGCTGTATATTGCGCGGGCGTATCCGCGCGCGCAGTATCCCGAGGTTACGCAAACCCTGACGTAACGCGCGTGTCACGATTTGTCACGCCTTGTCACGTGCCGTTCGAACTTTCTCGGCATACTTGAGAAACGAACGGCGGCACGTTCGAAACGAGGACAGTGCGTACCGCCGATTCGGACTATACCGAATTGGAGAATACTATGAGTACACTTCGGCACCGCTGGCGCAGAGCGGCGGCGGGAGCGTTGTTGTCGGCGAGCTTTTTGCTTTCGACCGTAACGTCGCTCTCGCTTCCGGCTTCTGCGGCCGGCGGCGTTCAAGGCAACCTCACCGGCACGGTGCAGGACGCGGCGACGAGCAGGCCGCTCGCCGACGTTCACGTCGTGGCGCAATCGCCTTCGGGATCCTTCAACGGATCGACCGACGCGGGCGGCCACTTCACTTTGCTCGGACTTCCGGCCGACAGCTATACCGTTTCGTTCGCGAAAACGGGATACGACTCGGTTTCACAGCCCGGCGTGGCCGTTTTCGGGGATGAGACCGACAGCGTCGGAGTCATTCGCATGAACCCCTCGCTCCGAACGATCGTGCATGTGAACGCCCGCGCGCGCAGCGGCGCGTATCAGCCGACGCAGACGCAGGACGTGACCACGATCAGCGGCCAGCGCATCACGCAGGCCTTGGGCAATCCGTCATCTCAAAATGAAACGAACCTGATTTTGGCCGCGCCGGGCGCGGTGCTGGACTCGCAGGGCAACGTTACCGTGCGCGGCTCGCTCAACGTCGAATTGGGCTACCAATTCGACGGTGTGAATTTCACCATTCCGTTTTTCGACGGAAACGGGGCGGGCGGCGCGAACGGAACAGGCGGCTACTTGAACAATATCGCAGGCGGTTCGGGCGGTTCGCTGCAGGTCGTTTCCGGTTCCGGCGATGCGACACAGGGCAACATCGGCGCGGGCGTCATCAACATCGTTCCGCCGCGCGGCACGTACCCTGCTTCCGGCGCGATCAATGCCGAGGTCGACGAGCCGTTTTTCAAGCATCAGTTCGACGTCAACTATGGTTGGGCGACACCGAACAACCGTTACTCGGATTATTTCTCGTACGACGGATCGCGCAGCGTTCCGCAGTATGCGCCCTTCGGTGCCGACTCGGCCACGATCGGGCAATACACGGGAATCAGCCGCGTCGATCACGACGATATTCAAAACAACTTCGTCTTCCGCTTCGGCCACAACAACAATATGGCTGTTCAGTGGCTGCTGCGCAGCGCGGACGAGCGGCAATATGGGAACTACGGCGGACTCGCGCAGTCGTTCTTCTATCCGTTCAATCCCCTCGTGACACCGGCATGGGCCGGAGAGTTCCCGGGAGGCGCAGCCGAATTCGCAAACGACGTGTGGCTGTTCCCGAACGTCCCTTCGGCGAACATTTTGCCGACGGCGGCGGAGCAAACGTTTACGACACCGCTCACGTTCAACAAAGTCGGCTACACGTGGAACATCAATCCGACGACGTTCCTGAACCTGAGTTGGGCGAACCTGTATAATCAAACCATTTCGACGAACTTTACGACGGGCGCCATCAACACGCTCTTCAATCCCACGCTGGCGGAAGTCGGTGGCCAACGCGTCTTCAGCGAGATGGATCTGACGCACCAGTTCGGTCAGAACCACACCACGACGCTGGCGCTGCGGTACGAGGACGATCTGCCGCGCTGGCATCAGGAAGTGCCGACGCAAACGATTCAGGCGCTTGGATTCGGCGTACCCAACGAGCCGGACATCACGGACTGGTATCTGCCGGCTACGCCCGGACAGCCGGTGTCGGCGACCAATCCTTGCCCGGCGAGCCCCTCGGGTATTCCGGGCACGTGCTACATCTATAGCTACATGCTCGCGAACGGTTTGTGGAAGGGAACGCTGCCGCGTATTCCGACTCAGGGAATCGATTATCATCACGCGATTTTCCACGAATCCGGAATCGGTCTACGCGATCAGTGGACCGTGAACTCGCGCCTGCATTTGGATTACGGCGTGCGCATGGATCTGGATAATCTGGATTTCGGTCAGAATCCGTTCAATACGTCGCCGCAAGCGCTTGCAAACCCGTCGGACGTCGGCCCGTCGATGCTTGGAAACGCATTCTTGCGTCCGCGGATCGTACAGCCGCGCTTCGCTGCGTCGTATCAGATAGGCGCGGACGACGCGCTGCGCTTCTCGTACGGACGTTCCGTCGAGTTCTTCTTCGCGCAGACTGCCGGCACGCCGTTCGACATGCAGAACTTCCCGGCATTCTTCGCAAACATTCCAGCGAAGGATTCGGCAGCGAATCCGGGATGCGGAAGCGGATGGAATCCTTCGCAGCCGCAAGGTCCGGCGGCGCCGAATGGCGGTCCCGGCTTCCTGTTCAAGTGTGCGAATTATCTGGACTCGCTCTACTGGCTCGGCGATCAATTCTTCGACGCGCCGGATTTGGGCGGTTCCGGGCCGCCGACGTACAACAACTGGGATCTCCAGTGGTCGCACCAGTTCACGCGGGGAATCGCAACCGGCTTCGGGATGAAGCTCACGGGTTTTTATCGCCGCGGATACAACGTGGAAGAGAATACGCTCATTGCGAACGGTCCTCCGAATCCGATTACGGGTCAAACCTCCGCGCTGGTGTTCTCAACGCGCGCAAATGGCGTCGAAAAAACCTCGGGCTTAGAGTTCCAGTTGACCTCGCCCGATCGTCCAACCGGGCTCTCAGGGTTCCTGACGATGAACTACATTAGCGAGTTCTCATCGTCGCCGCCCGTCGGGCTCGGCGGAACGAATTACGCGAACGATCAGCTGCCGATTCTGTTCGACTATGAGTTCAATGCCGGACAACTCTATCGCAGCGCGTTCTTACCGCCGTTCCAAGGCCGTTTCGGGTTGTCTTACAAGACGGCCAACGGGTGGAAGATCAACCCGATCTTCGCATTCGACGGCGGCTACCCGACCGGCGTCGGTTCCACTACGTACGCAGCCGTTAACGGCGCGTTCGTTTGGATTCCCGAGACGAACTTCGGCGCATCGACGCCGCTGGGCGGCCCGCAGGGTCCGGGTAACGCGTACAACGCATCGTTCTTCGTCGATCCGGCGAATCCGGGAAGCTACTTGCATCCGAACGTCGCCGCGTCGCGCGGATTCAACGAACCGGCTCTTCCCGGCAACATCACGACGAAGGCTCACGGATCGCTCGATCTCGACCTCGAGTATTCACCGCCGGGATCGCCGTACACACTTGGCGCGTACGTTGCGAACGTGTTCGACAATCATTACGGCTTGTGGTTCCCGAATCAGCAATACCAGCCGGTTGCAACCGGCGTTTCGGGCCCGCATTCCGGACAGTTCGCGACGGCGTATCCGGGAACGCCGCAATATCTGGCCGGCGTGCGCGACAATTTCTTGGGAACGTTCGCCAACGGGCCGTTCCAAGTGCCGTACCAAGCCGGTACCAACATTCAATTCTACTTGCAACGCCGGCTGTAGTACCGGGGAGGAGCACTTGAAGAAACTCAAATCGCTCCTTGCGCTGACGGCGGCGAGCTCTTTGCTCGCCGCCTGCAGTCAAGGAAATTCAGCACCCCCGGCGGTCGTGCAAGTAAATCCGGGCAATCCGGGTTACAGCAAACTGCAACTTGCCGTCGGCAACGTGACGTTTCCGCCGGGCACGTCGCCGGCGTTCGGCATCAACGTTCTTTCGACACTGCGTCAACCCAACGGTCTGAGCGCAGTTTTGCTCGATACGCCCACGCTTACCGGTCCGTGGGCAGGTTCGCTCCCCGCGGCTGCGCCTGCAGGCGGCGGACCCGACGCATACGCGACCGTGAACGACGGCGGACCGAGCTTAGCGGACATGACGAGTAATGCACTCACCGGCACGCCGCTTACCGTGCGTCTCGGTGCACCGGCGTGTGATGCAAGCGGCGCCGTTCCCGCACCATTCGCGCAATGTCCCGCGGGTGTGACTCCGGATACCTCGACGTTCGGTCAGAGCGGCGGCGTGTTCGGCATGGGCTTCCAGCCCGCGAACTCGACGACGAACACGACTGCAACGTCCTACGTCCCGTATGCGCAGCCGATTTTTGCAACCAAAGCGACGGCCGCCGCGATCGGGTTCACCGCCTTCGGTGGACCGCCGGCATTTCACGACGGCATCAGCAACATGGGATGGCGCGACGGGTTGCACAACTTGGGATCGGGCGTGTTGGGCTGGGATGAAGGCATCAACGTTTTTCAACTGGTTAGCGCTCCCGCAGCGGGAACGTATACGTTGAACGTCTCGATTCCCACAGGACAAAATCAACAGGGACAATCGTCGTTTGCGACGGTTTCTGCAAGCGCGCATCTCGGCGCGACCGCACTGCCGCAAATAGGCGCGGCGCCGGCGGTGACGCTCGACGGCGCGGGCGGCGGATCGGTGACGGTCGTTCTGCCTACGGGCGCGACCGAAGGGTACGTCCAGATCGTCGATCTAGGACCCGTGCCGGCATCGAGCGGAAAAGCCGCCGATGCAAACTGTCAAGGAACCTTAGGCACCTCCGCGTTCCCCGTTTACTATACGATCTTCGTGACCAGGTCGGGAACGTACACGCTTCCGGATACTGACGGACCGAACACCACGCAAAGCGGTCCTTCGACATTGACGCCGAGTCCGTCGATTTGCACGGCGGCGCAAAACTCCAAAGCCCTCGGTGCAGCGGCTCCGGGAGATTCGTTCGCGGTTCAATACTTCGCGATGGACTATCCGTTGTTCGAAGCATCGTATCCGAACAACAACTCGCAAGGGCCGGCACTAACCGGCGCAGCCGGACAGGCGGACATCACGATCTCGCCGGCCGGTGTGCAAGTGTCGCCTTAAAATACGCCGCACGGTACAACGGGGGCGGCGCGCCCGCTCCCGTTGCGAACGTCGCGCCATGAACTGCGCGCGGGTCTTTCGGCGTACTAAAGAGGATGAGTTTTCAAAGGACCGCGTTCGCATACGACGACGATTCGTTCGCCGGGCAGGGCGGTGACGTTTTTTTCTCGGGCTTCCTGCTCAACGCGCGCCGGCGATCGCTGCAATACCGCGGCACTCCCGTGACGCTTACACCTAAAGAATTCGATCTGCTCGTCGTCCTGGTGGAACGTTTCGGCGCTCCGGCCAGCCGGGACGAGCTGATCCTGAGCGTCTGGCTGAATAAAGAGATCACCGATTACACGCTCTCGCAGACGGTGCACCGCCTCCGGCGTTCGCTTGCGAACCATAATCCGGCGGGCGACTATATCCAAACGTTGCCGGGCTTCGGCTACCAATTCGTTGCACCGGTCGAGCCCTTCGAGGACGCCGACCGCGGCGACGAGTTCTTGCGCGGACCGGCCGCGGAATTGATGCGCGCGCGCTCGCTGCTCAGCGCAGGATCGCCGCCGGACTTTAGGTCCGCGATCGCGCTGTTCAAACGCGGGCTGCGTGAAGAGCCTGAGTACCTGCCGGCTCTCTTGGGAATGGCTTACGCCTACATCAGCGCCGCGGACTTGGGCGTGCTGCCGCATCACGAAGCGTACACGAATGCCCGGAGCGCGATCGAACGCGCAATCCGGCTGGCGCCGGTTTCCGGCGATTCCATCGCTCTGCTCGCGCACATCGCACTCTTTGCGCATCGCGACCCGACCGCCGCCGCGCGATTGGCCGCGGCATCGCTGCGCATCAGCCCCTCTTCGGTGCTCGCTCGCACCGTTGCGGCCTGGGTTTCGATCGTCAAAGGCGACTGGGAAGAGGCGCAACGCCACGTCGGCGCAATATTCAAAATGGATCCGTCCTCGCCGGCGATCGACAAACTTCTGGCCGCGATCTTTTATTTTGCGGGCCTGTACGAAGATGCGCACGGTCACGCCCACGGCGCACTAAAGCGAAATCCGGCCGACTACGCCGGAATTCTGCTCGCCGCGCGCGTCCGGGTCGCCTTGCGCGATTACAGGGGTGCCCGCGAAGTTCTGGCTACAATCCCCGCCGGAATTTCGACGCCGCACGCGCACGCACTGCATGCGATCGTTGCGGCGGCAGAGTCCGAATTCGAACGATCGGAACGGATTCTAGATACTCTGAGATCGGCCGGCATTGTATCGAATGCATGCATCGCGCTGGCATTGATCGCCATGAATCGCTTCGACGAAGCGGCGACTGCGGTTTTGCGAGCCGCCGACGATGCCGACCCGCAGTTGCTGCTGCTATTGCGCGATCCGGTTGCCGCGGAGTTTTGGCGATCGCCGTCCGGCGCTACGCCGCGCGAACGCGTCGAATCGGCTGTTACAAAATTGTCACGACAACTGAATACGATTTGAGGTATGTATTGAGTTAGGCACTGACACCGCATATCAGCGCCTCCACATGCGAAGGCCCGCGAATACTCGCGGGCTGTCGCGTTATTCGGCCGGTACGGAATCGACGACTTGGAACAGTTTTACAAATCCCACGATGTCGAATACTTTGCGCAGCGGGCCTTGCGGAGCCACGATCACGATGTCCGGTTCTTCGGTGTATTCGGAGCACGCGCGCCGGTATTGAATGAGAGCACCAAGCGCCGCGGTATCCATATAGCGCACGTGCGTGCAGTCGACGATGACGCGCGTGCTGCCGTCGGGCGGAGGCAGAAGCTGCTCGAGATTCTTGCAGTTGTGGATGTCGAATTCGCCGCTGAGCGCGACATATGCAGTGCGTTGCACGGTCAAACAGAATAATAACAAAATGCACCGCGCGAAATAAGGGGCGCCGGCGCGGTCTTTTTTGAAAGCCGAGCAGTCGTTCGTTTGGAAAAAAATGGGCGCCTCTCGCAGGCGCCCATTCCTTTTGAAATCCGGGTTGCGTTTTAGTAGCCGCCGCCGCCACCGCCGCCGCCACCGCCGCCACCGCCACCGCCGGACGCCGGACGCGAAACGTGCCACGTGCCGTTCGGGGGCGCGGGAATCCCTTCACCGTTGGCTTGAACGGGGCCGCTGTCGCCGGAGTAGGTGTACAGGGGATGTCCCTGATATGCCCATTGTTGTCCGGTGCCGTCGGACCGCGTAATCACCGTCATGTTGCTGAAGTTGGTGGAACCCGCGGACGCCATGTAGGGCGGCCAGACCGCAGTGCATCCGCCGGTGCAAGCGCCTCCCGTAGCGTTGTCGCTCGACAAAAAGTAGAGCGTGTGCTGGTTGCTGGCCGCAACGAACGCACTGGAGCCCGAAACGGAAGCGATCGCCGGAATGTTGCCGTCGGCCGGGGTGGTGGGGTTGGGATTCGGGTTCGGATTCGGGACGGATCCGCCGCCGCCCCCGCCCCCGCCGCAAGCAGCTAGTGCGAGCACCATCGCTGCCGTAAAGATCAATTTGGGTTGCATGGGTAGTTGAACTCCTTCAATCGTTGTGGCGTCCATCGTCCGTCGAAAAGGTAAAGAAACTTTGAATGCCGTCACGCCAAAGCGAAACGGAGGCGGCGCTTCGCCTGGTGGATGCGCGTTTTGATGGTTCCGACCGGCGTGTCGAGCTCCGCGGCGATGTCGCTGTGGCGCATGTCTTGCAGGTAGTGCATCGTTATCGCTTGCCTTTGAAGCGGCGGAAGCGCGGCGATGGCGCGCGAGAGCTGCAGGCGCTCTACGTGCGTGTCGAACTCGAACGATCGCCCCGAAAGCTGATCCGCGGTCGCACGCAGGATCCGCAGCCGCCGTCCTGCCAGGCGCTGACGGCTCCGCGCCTCGTTACCGACGCAGGCGAACAGAAAACTGCGCAGCGAGCCTTTTTCAGGAGAATACAGATGCGGCCGTTGCCACAGGCGGAACAAGACGTCGTGCACGCAGTCGTGTGCATCGTCGCTATTCTGCAGTATTCTGCGCGCTTGCGAGACCAATGCGGGGCCGAGATCGGCGTATATCCGGTCGAGGGTACTGGTATCTTCCACGGGGCGACCTCCTGCGAGCGACTATGCAGCAGGGCCGTGAAAAAACTCTGAGCGCGGGAGTTAGGGCGTGAACTCGATTCCGGTTCGATAGAGTCGCATCAGTGCGCGCCGCTCCGTGGATGCAAACCAGCGCAGGTGGTTGCCGGCCGGCAACGAGACCGCCGCATCGAAATGCTGGTTCTCGCCGCTGTCGATCAAATCGCGCCGCTCCACCGCGTCGATTCGCAGGCCGCCGGGATTGTCGTACGTTGCCCAAAAGGAGTTAACGGTAGCAGTCGTGCTTTCCGGAGTGTTCTGGAATTCGTACGTCCAGGCGCGCAAAGCGATGTTCGGCGCGACTTCCCACCCGAGGTCGGCGCCCGCGGCGCGAACGCTGCCTGAAACGTCCACCAGTTCCAAGCGCAGGCGGCGGAGATCGCGGTAGGCGAGCTTGGCAATCGAAACGGGCGTCTTGTTGAGCTCTACGTCGCTTGCGGCCGGCGGAGCGTAGATTTCGGCAATGGACGGCAGCCGAAAATACTCACTCGAGGAAAACGCCGCGCTCCACTGCGGCGCCACGGCGTAATCGAGAGAAACCGACGGTGAAATCAGATGCGTACTCAGCGGATCGTCGATGCCGTTGTTTCCGCCGTGGTATGCAAAATTAAAGAGTCCCGCGCCGGCAGTCGCGTTGAACGCGGATCCGGTAAACTGTACGCCTGCATCGATGCGCGTTTGCGCCAGCGTGCCCGCCGTCGTCGCTCCGACCGTCGGGTCGCTGTAAAACGCGGTGGATTCGCGCAAGCCCGCGTCCGCAAACGCGTGGACGGCGCCCCCGGATCGAACCGACGCATCCGCCTCGAAGTCGCTCCATCCTGCGCTGACCCCGGCGCCCTCGTACAGCGTGCCGTTATAGCCGCTGTTGTCGAAAATCACCGACGCCTGCACCGGCGCGGGCCCATTGTGAACGTACGCGATCCGCGCCGCATTCCAAGCGGCATCGAGTGATTTATTCGTCGCATCGAACTGCCGGCTGGAGGCTGCAATCGCCGTTGCACTGAGCGAATCGTCGCCCAGCGGAATCTGCAGGGTGGCGTCGGCTCGATCGCGCGAATCGGCCGATGTCGCCGAGCTTTCTACGGATCCGGAAAACGCACCGGAACTCTCGCCGAAGCGAACGCCGCGCTCGTCCCCCGCAAACACGTCCGCCGGCGTGCCGCGATCCGGGCGCGTGTCTATGAAAAACGTTCCCGCTCCGGCGTTGTCACCGTAACGAAAGGCGCCTTGCGGTTGCTCATACGACGTGCGCTGTGTGGCGGCGGCGGGGAGGAAAGAAAACGTGGACGAGCCTGCCGCAACGTCGTAACTGGGAACCCCGTCGTCGATGAGCAGGCCGCCCCAGAACGGCGAAACGCCGTACAGCGACACGCGCGGACCGGGAAGCGGCGTGGAGCTGTCATTCAAGATTGCATAGGGGCGCAGGGTCAGCGCCGATGCGGCGCTGGAATAATGCAGAGCCGCGATGTCGCGATCGCTCGGCGTGTCTTGCGCCAATGCGTCATTGCGGTGCACGATTGCCAAAACCGGCTCGCCCGGCTGGATGCTAACCGTCTCCGTGCGGCAATATTCGCAGCTGATCACGAGCGTGCCCGGCGCGCCGCCAGGCAGCGCAAACGTACCGGAAGCGTCCGTCGTACCGTCTTGGGCCTGGTACCGGACGTGAGCGCCGGCGATCGGCTGCCCATACTGGTCGTGCACGACACCCACAATCAGCGATGCGGGTCCGGCGCCCACCAACGGCAGGGCAAGCAGGGCCAAGCTCCAGCGCTTCATGTTTTATTCACAGAGTCGACTATAATGAGAGGAAATGTCAAGACGAAAGCTCCGCGCATTGCTGTACGCGGCGCTGCTGGCGGGAACGCTGGCGGCGCTCGGTACGGGTTTTGCCGGAGCGGGTTCCCTGGAAGCCATGCTCTCCGGTGCGCTCCAAACGTCCGCCGCGCCTTCCCTGCTGGGACCCATTTCCGAATCCGGCCGCAAGGGCTGGGCTTGTAAACCCGAGCGCGCGGCGAGCGCGCACGCACCCAAAGACGCCGAATTGCCGGTCCCGGAACAGACGCCGTAACAATGCGGTGCTCGGGGCTGGCACTGACGGTACTGCTCTTTGCATCCGCTGCTTCCAACGCGGCGGCGCAGACGTATGGACAACCGACGCCGGCGCCGCGCACGAACGATCTGCAGCAGCTGCGCGCCGACGCAAACGCGCGCGAAGTTCACGAACGGTTTACGCTTGGACTGGATGCGGAAGCGCACATGCGCTGGGATTCGGCCGCGGCTGAATTCGCGCGTATCGTGCAATTGCGGCCGCCCGAGCCGCAGAATTCTACTGCGCATTACGACTTGGGAATTGCATACTCGAACCTGTCGCGCAACGACGATGCGGCGCGCGAGTTTCGCGGCGCCCTTCAGGGAGATCCGCAATTCCTGGCCGCAATGGCGAACCTGATCGCCGTCGATCTGTCGCGCGGTGATTTGCACGAAGCGCGTGTAATTGCCGATCGTTTCAGCGCATCGGCGCCGGATTCGGCGCGAGCCATGTATTCGCGCGGAATCGTTGCGTTCCGGAGCGGCGACTATGCGACCGCAAAGGCCGAGTTCAGCCGCCTGATCTCGGCAGACGCGGCATACGCCGTCGCCCATTACGATTTGGGGATCGCGCAGGCTGCGCTCGGCGAGCTGGATGCGGCGTCCCAGGAATTTGCGCTGGCGCTGGACCTGGCGCCGGGCTATGCGCGCGCCCGCTTCGCGCTCGGCACGGTGCTGCTGCGCGAAGGAAAGCGCACGGAAGCGCGGGCGGCGTTCGATCGCGCTGCGGGGGATGCCGCGAACGATCCGGCGCTGCACAATCTGGCGGCCTCGCTGCGGGACGCGATCCACACCCGCTAACCCCGGAGGCCGTGGTCGGCGTGACCTCGCCCGCTTTCAAACTTTCTTCATTACGGTAACCTAGTGTCTTAGGCATGCACACGACTCTTGCGGCGCTGATTCTCGCCGCCGTAACCATGCTGCAGCCTAAGCTCGTCGATCAAACCGGACATGCGTTTACGTTTGCGTCACTGCGGGGGGCGCCCGTCGCTCTTACGTTCGTCTCGGCGCATTGCTCCGATGCCTGTCCGCTGATAAACGCGCAATACGCTGCCGCAGCGTCCGCTCTGGACCGCGAGCGGAAAGGATTACGGCTTCTCACCATAACGCTGGATCCGGAACGCGATTCGTTGCGCGACATGCGGCGCTTGGCCGCAACGTTTCACGCAAATTCGCGGCGCTGGATCGTCGCCGGCGGCAGTGTTGCAGACGTTCACGCAGTGATGAACGCGTTCGGCGTGGTTGCGACCAGAGGAAAAGACGGCTATGCAGACTTTCACACGACCGCCGTTTATCTGATCGACGCGCGCGGCGTTTTTCGCAAGGTAATCCTGCCCTCCAACAACCTTGCCGATCAACTCGCCGGCGAGGTTCGCGGCGGCGCGACGGCGGTTACGCGATGAAAGTTCGGGCAGCGCTGGTATTCCCCGTTCTTGCTCTGCTCGGAGCCTGCACGCCCGGCGGATCAGCTCCGCCGCCGGGCGGCGGGACCGCCACGCAAACGATCGACGTGAATCTCACGTTGCACGCGCCCGTGCAAACGCAAGCCGGAGAATCCGGCGGATTTTCGCCGCCGGTAACGACGGTGACGGTCGGCTCGACGGTCCGGTTTTTCAACAGCGACGGCACGGGCGTGAACCATACCGCGACGCTGCTCGCGGGTTCGCCGGTCACGTTTCCTTCCAGCGACGGGTTTTCTGCATCCGCTTTACAGCAGTCCGGCGCGACGATCTCGTCGTCTTGGACGAGCGGCGCGATGGTCTCCGGAACCGGCTCGCAGGTGATTCTGGTCGATAAAGCCGGCACGTATTTATACGGGTGTTTCTTTCACTACGCGAGTCCGATGCGAGGAGTAATCGTTGCGCAATAAGTTCTTCGCCGCAGCCCTCGCATGCGCAACGTTTGCAGCCCTGTTTCTGCCAGACGCTAAACCCGCGCAGGCCATTCCGCTTTTCGCGCAGCGCTACCGCCTGCAGTGCGGCGCTTGCCACTCCGTCCTACCCGAACTCAATGCGTTCGGGCAAGCATTTCGCGCGCACGGCTACCAGTTGAATTTGCCGCGCCACGGCACGACCGGCGTCGCGCTTCGCTATCAAATGGAGTACGAAGACAATCCGTCTCCGGGCAGCCGGCGGTTTTCGCCGGGCGGAATTCTGCTGACGAATTGGGATTTCGGAAAAGTCGCCGCGTTCGTGCACTACAGTCTGGGCGCAGGGGGCGGGCCGAGCGGCGTGTTTCTGGGATACCTCGCCACGTACAACGAGCATACGCAGTCGCTGTACCGTTTAGGATTGTTCGAATTACCGCTGGCGCAGTCGCCGGGGCAGCGCAACGACAGTGTTTCGTCGTACGGGTATTACGGCGCGCACGTCGGTTTGAACGATCTGCCGCTGTCCTCGCCGCGATGGGGTGCACAGTACGAACGCACCTTCGGAAACACCGTCGCGGATTTCACGGCGGATTTAGGCGAATACAAAGGCGCCGCATACGGCGGCAAGCCGATCCCGACGGGCGAGACGACGTCGGCGAATTCACCGGAGATCGGATTTTGGCTGCGGACGGCGCTGGTACAAGGCGTCCAGATCGGCGGCGAGTTTCTGGACGGATCGCGCCACATCGTGCCCGACGGCCGAACGCCGTTTGCCGACCCGTACACGCGCGAGGGACTGCTGCTTCATGCCTACCGCAAGAAACTCGACCTGCAGGCCGAGCAGTGGTGGGGCACCGACCGCAATCCCGACGGGTTCAACACCGTGACCGGCAGCAGCGGAGGGTACGCGCGGCTGAAATACTATCCGACCCCGCACTGGTACCTCGGCGTCCGTTACGACGCGCAGGCCACGCCGTTTATCTCGCGGGACATCATCTACTACACCGCCTTCCACGTCACGCCGCACGTGCGGCTGCTCTTTCAGGACGTCCGGACAATCGGCGTGCCGGGACCGGATCATTTCGGGGGCGCGCTGACAGTAGGATTGCCCTGGCCGTTGAAGTTGTAAGGGACTCTTCGGAGGTTTGCTGCCATGCGGATCTTAGTGATCGAGGACAACGTCTCGGTCGCCGAGGCGGTCCGAAGTATGCTGGAGCGGCGCAAATATGCGGTCGACGTCGTCAACGACGGTGATTCGGGCCTGGATCACCTCTTACGGCAATCGTACGACGCCGCCATCGTCGACGTGGTTTTACCGCGGCGCGACGGATTTTCCATCGCCAAACAAGCGCGAAACGAAGGCATTCAGACGCCCCTCTTGATGCTGACGGCGCGCGACGCGGTCGAGGATCGAGTTGCGGGCCTCGATTCGGGTGCGGACGACTATCTGATCAAGCCGTTCAAAGAAGAAGAATTATTCGCGCGCCTGCGGGCGGTGATGCGCCGCGCGGAGCGCCCGATCCGCGACGAAGTCAGCGGGGGAGGCGTGCAGATCGACATGACCGCGCGCAAGGCGTCGTATAACGGCAAGGCGCTTTCGCTCGGCTCGACCGAGTTTCGCATGCTCGAGTTTTTCGTTCGGAACGCCGGCATCGCGTTTTCGCGCGAGCATTTGCTCGAGCGGTTGTGGGATTACGATTTCGACGGGCCGAGCAACATCGTCGACGTCTACATCAGCCAGCTGCGGCGCAAGCTCAAAAAAGCCGGCGGCGACAACTTGATCCATACCATTTGGGGCGTCGGGTATAAGTTCGAAGCGTGATCGTCCGGTTATCGCTTCGCTACTTGCTCGTCTTCGCACTCGTGCTCGCCGCGCTCAGCGCCGGCGCGTATTGGTTCATGGCGATCCAGTACCGCACGATGCTCGGACCCGCGCTCGGCGATCCGATCGCCGAGGCCGGCTACCGTGCAGCGATGCTGAAGGTGACGCTGACGATCCTTTCGTTCGACGTGCCGCTGCTGCTGATCGTCGGCGCGGCTTCGTACTGGCTGGCAAGCGCGTCGATACGGCCGCTGATCGAAGCGCGCGAGCGCGAGCGCGCCTTTGCCGCGGATGCCGCGCACGAATTGCGATCGCCGCTTGCAACGATTGCAAGCGTGGCGCAGGCCAGCGCGGCGCAAGCAAACGAACGCGATGCAGCCGCATTTTCAACGATTGCGCAGGCAGCGCTGGACGCATCCTCGCTGGTTGCGGATCTCTTGACGCTGGCGCGTGCCGCCAACGGCACGCTGCTCGCGTGCGAACCCGTCGACGTCGGCGCAATCGCGGCTTCCGTTTCAAAAGAATTCACGCCGGTAGCGGAAACCAAGCACTTGCGCCTCGAGACGCAAACGGAAAGCGCCATCGTGAACGGCGACGAGCGCCGTCTGCGCGAGCTGGTTCGAAATCTACTGGAGAACGCGCTGCGTCATGCGCGATCGAGCGTGCGCGTGTCGACGATGCGCAACGGCCGGCGCGTAGAACTGCTGGTTTCCAACGACGGCGAGCCGGTGGAACCGCAGCTACGGTTGCGTATCTTCGAGCGTTTTTTCAAGGGCAGCGACAGTGAGGCCGGGAGCGGTCTGGGATTGGCAATCGTGTCGTGGATCGCGCGGGCGCACGGCGGCGAAGCATTCGTACGCGACGGCACCGTGCCCGGCGCCGAATTCGTCGTGCAGCTGCCGCTGTTTAGCGAGTGAACCTTCCCCGGCGGCGGTGCGTACTGGAACTATGAGAAAATTCCTCGTGCTGGCCGCGTTGCTCGGCTCGGCCCTGATCGCACCGGCTGCGCACGCCGACCCGGTGACGCATGTCGTCGACATTCGCGACTTCGCATACAAACCCGATTCGTTGACGATTGCAGTCGGGGACACCGTCAAGTTCGTAAACCACGACGACGTCGGGCATACGGTGACCGCCAAAGACGCGTCGTTCGATTCGAAGAATCTGGACACCGGGAAATCGTGGTCGTATACGTTTACGACCGCCGGAACGTATCCGTACCTCTGCACCGTGCATCCGTCGATGCAGGCGACGATCACGGCGCAATAAGCGCGTCGCACTTGGCCGCGAAAACGGCGTCGCTTTCGGTAAGCCCGCCGATTTTGTGCGTCCAAATATCGACGCCTACTTTACCCCAGGCGACGTGCAAATCCGGATGATGCGCCTGCTGCTCGGCCAAGTCGCCGACGCGCACGGCGAACGCCATTGCGTCTTTGAAATTCGCAAAGCGGTATTCGCGCGTGAGAATCAGCACCGGCCCGTGCCGCTGCGTGGAGCGTTCTTCGAGCTTCCATTGCGGAAGCTGCTCGAGCAACGGCGCAAGCTCTTCGCGCGTGAGCGGCGGAACGCCGCCGCGGCACGGGATGCAGTCGCGCGACGCAAGCGTCACTGGGGCTTCCATGCGGCAATCACGCGCAGGTCTTCGACGAATTTTGCAAGCTCCCGCCGCCGCGTCTGAGAATCGGGCGCGCGCAGAATCGACGACGGATGCACGGTTGCGAGCACGCGCGCTCCTAACGGGCTCTGCAAAATCTGCCCCCGGTGCTTGGTCAAGCGAAACGACGCGCCCAGCAGCGCCTGTGCGGCGGTCGCGCCCAGTGCGACGACCAGCTGCGGTTTCACGACGCGGATTTCGGCGCGCAGCCACGGCGAGCACGCCTGAATTTCGATCGACTTGGGTTTCTGATGAATGCGTTTCTTGCCGCGCTCGATGAATTTGAAATGCTTGACGGCATTGGTGATGTACACCGTTTTCGCGTCGATGCCGGCCTGTTCCATCGACTTGCGCAGCAGCATTCCGGCGGGACCGACGAAGGGATGACCCGCGAGGTCCTCGCTGTTGCCGGGTTGTTCGCCGACCATCACGATCGGCGCGCGCGCTTTCCCTTCGCCGAAAACCGTTTGCGTCGCGTATTTATAGAGATCGCAGCCGCGGCAACGTGCAGCTGATTCGCGCAGGCTCTTCAGCGAAAGCCGGCCGGGCAGGTAATCGGCGGCGGAGCGTTCCGTAGTCGCGCGCACGCAGTCAACGTACCCACCCTGAACGGCTCTTCAAGCCCTGCTCCAGAACAAGCCGTGCAGTCCGGGCATCGGCACCAAGAACCACAGCGCCGCGGTGCATGTTGCCACCAGCAGCAGCGAGGTGTTCGTTACGCAGAGGAACGCAAGCATCAACGCGGTGGCAAGGGCCGCGGGCAGCGCGAATTCACGTCCGAGCGCCCGCACCGCCAGCAGCAACGCGACGCCGCAACCCGCGCACACGGCCAGAATCAGCGGAACGTACCAGGTGAAGATGCCTGCGAGTGCCAGTCCCAGCGTGAAGCCGGCCGTCGCAATCGTCGCTTGCAACGGCGTGATGGCACGGTGCCGCCGCCACGCCGTTACCGCAACGAACATTCCCGCAAGCACCAGTGCAAGCGGCGCAAAACTCAACATCCGCGCGAGCGTTTCCCGGACGTCGAGCTGCGAGAAAACCAAACCGATGTTTTGCGCGGTCACGACGTTCTCGAGGTGCCACATCGTCGTGCTGCTGCCGCCGAACGCGCGCGAGGCGGACGTCGGAAAAACGCTGTAGCGCGCATACTTCGGCGTCCGGTTGGAGTGCACGGTCAAATCGAGTTTCGCGATCGGTTCGCGGCGCATCGAAAGTCCGTAGGACCAGCCGCGCGCGCCTTGATTCGCATACGAAACTTGCACGGTAGCCGCGGCGTTCTGCGGCAAGTCTCCTTCCCACACGAACCCGTTCGTGAGGTCGCTGACGTCCATCGCTGTGCCGTTCACCACAAATCGCGCATTGCTGAGGGTACCGCTGCCGCTCGGAAGCGGAAACGAGAAACGAACGTGCGCGCGACCGGACGTAGGATTGTGAAAAACGTATGTGGCGTTGAACTTCGAGTTGAAGAACGACCGGCGCCCGCCGAAAGCCGGATCCGTGAAGGCCAGATCCTCGTCGATCGTGCTCGCGTCGAGTTTGATCGGCTGTTGAACGGCCAGCGTCGCGTCCCGTTGAAAAACGATGCGTTTGCCGGATCGCCGGAACGTATCGGAGAGCCGGGTGACGCTGTCCATCGAGGGATCGGTCAAATACGGAGCGAGCACGTCGACGCCTTCGGTCGTTATGCGTGTAAGAAGCTCCGGCGGAAGCGTCAAAATGCGCCGGTACGTTTTTTGCGTGAGATAGTACGCGCTTGGCGCCGGCTGCAGCATGCTCGTCGCATCCGTGTCTGCGCCGCTCGTCGTTTGAGCGTTTTCCATTGCGCCGAAACGCTGATCGGTTGCAATTTGCACGAGGTGCAGGAGCATCACGGCGGCCGCTACCGCGGCTGCGACGCCGGCCCACGCGGCGGAGCGGCGCAGAACGATGGGAACACCGGACAGAAACCCCAGCAGTTTGGCGCGGTCCAGAATGCCGATGCCGATCGCGATGACGACGAACGCTATGAACGCGCCGCGCAGTACCGGTTCGAGCATAAAGAACGAATTTGCGATGCGCTGCCATGCATCGCCGAGCATGTCAAAGATGATTTGTACCATGCTCTGAAAAACTCGCGTGCGCGGCGCGGCGTGACGAACCGGCGAATTAGAATCGAGTGAGAGCGACTGTCATGGTGAGGAATCGCGAAGCGCACGGATGCGCGGAGTGTCGGCGGAACCACGGATGTGCGGAGCCGACAACCATCCCGAGGTATCGAGGGGAACGTTTGCGATCGGCTCGCCCTTCGATTCCTCAGGGTCCTTCGATACCTCAGGATGACGACTGTTCTCGTAACTACTGTTCTCGTCATGGTGAGGAATCGAACCACCCCGAGGTATCGAGGGGAACGTTTGCGATCGGCTCGCCCTTCGATTCCTCAGGGTCCTTCGATACCTCAGGATGACTAGCCGATACCTCAGGATGACTAGCCGATTCCTCAGGATGACTATGCTTACTGCACCGTCACTTTCACAGCGACGCTGTTGCCGATTCCGTCAGAAACTGTCACGTACGCGGTGCCTGGCGATACGCCCGTGACGACGAACTGATTCGCCGAACCGCCTTTAGCCACGGTGGCAACAGACGTCTTGCTGCTCGACGCAGACCACGACGACGTGCCGGTTTCGGTCGCGGTCAGCGTTTGCTGCACGCCGGCGCCGGATAGCGTGACGGTGTTGGGGCTTACGCGCAGCGGGTTGGTGACGTGAACGGCGATCTCCATCTCGGTTCCCGTGTTCGGTTTCTGATACCATTCCGCAACGAACCAGACGTTGCCGTCGCCGTCGATTAAGACTTCCCGAGGATAGTTGGCGTTGCGAGGAGGCGTATATGGCGTAAACGTGTTGGACGCAATGTCGTATTTGACCAGCGCGCCGCTGTCGACGCCGCCTCCGAACCAGATCGTATTCCCGGGGCCGGCTTTCATGTCGCCGCTGATTTCGCCCGCGTACGAAGACGAGGGCGGATCGATCGCGGTCGCGCTCGACGTCGTCGGGTCGAAGCGGACGATTTGCGTTCCACAATCGACCCAAATGTTGCCGTCGCCTCCGGACGTCAAGGCGTCGTCGAAGCTGCACCCAGTGAGTGCGAGCAGATCGTAAAGCGTGACTACTCCCGTAGAGGGCACGACTTTGCCGAGATACGAGTGATTTTGATCGTAACCCAGCGTAAACCAAATGTTGCCGTCCGCACCAACGGTAATGTCGCCGGGGTTGGCAAACGCCGAACTCGATGGAAACGCGTAATGCGTGATGACGCCGGACGTCGTAATTTTGGCGACGTGGTTGTATTCGGTAAACCACACGTTACCGTCCGGACCCAGCACGAAGCCGCCCGAGGGTGTATCGATTGTATCGGGATAATCGGTTCCGGCGCCGCTCGCGGTTACGACGTCGACTTGCCCGGTGAGGCCGGTCTCCGACCCGAAGTAGAACTTGCCGTCGGAACCCAGCGCCATCCCGGGTCCGGCTCCGCTTTCGTTACCCGGCACCGAATATTCGGTGAACGAGCCGTTTTGGGCCATGCGTACGATACCGTTGCCGAGCGTGTCTTGGAACCACACGTTCTTACTCGGCGCCGGTCCGGCAATTAGCCCAGCGTACGAATAGGGCGCGGAGCTGGTCGTGTTCGGGAAGAACTGCACGAAGTGCGCGCCGCCCCCTTTTTGCGCGACTTCCGGTACGCTGCCGCTGCCCGCGGGCATCGTACCGGCGGGATTCGCACCGCATCCGGCGGCGGCCACGGCGGCCAAAGCGGCAACAATCCAAAAACGACCGGCGCTCATAGAAGACTCCTATCACGGATGCGAAGCACAAATGCCCCTGCCCGTTTGTGATTGTCGCACGCGCGCCGTCTCAAAAGCGTCGCGCCGGTCTCTTACGAGGGCTGTGCCTCGGGCGCCGCGCCCTCGAAGCGTTCGAACCACGCGTGTAAGGGAATGAAGCGGCCCTCTTCCAAGGCGATCGTCAAGGCGGCCGGAGTCAAAGACCCGTTCAACCGTTCGAGTATGTGCTCGTAAACCGGCACCTCGACCGGAAGCCGCGGAACGTGAAAGCGCTCGCGAGCGCGACCGGCACATCCCAAGGCGTGCGCGGCGCGTTCGGGGAATCGCCGGCTCCAGCACAGCGCCGCCGCTTCGACGCATCCGACCTGCGCTTCTTTGTCGTCGATCGCGCGCACGATGCCGGCGACCTGCGCCAATTCATCCGCCGCTGCGTCGTCTTGAGAGGTCAAGGCATACACCATCGTGAGGCCGACGCGCGTCCAAGCTTCGCAATAGCGGTGATGCAGTGCTATCGCCCGCGGCAGCGCAGCGTTAAAACGCGCGCGCGCCACGTCGTAATCGCCCGCGTACAGACGGCAAATGCCCAGGTTGGTCATCGTAAGCGCGCTGTCGCTGTCGGCGCCGCAGCTCTCGAACGCATCGAGGATACGTTCGAATTCGGCCTCGGCTTCGTCGAGCCGCCCTTCTCCGTACAACGTTACCGCGATGCATGTATGCGCAAATGCGGTCAGGTACGTGTCTCCGGCCGGTTCGAACAGTGCGATTGCCTCGTAGCCCAGGCGGCGCGCCGTTTCGAAATCGCCGAGGATCCGGGCTGCATTCGACTGGACGGCAACGGCTTTTCCCAACGTAACGGCGTCCGCGCCGCCGGCTTTCAATTGCTCGACGCCCTGGCCGACGAGTGCAAAGCTTTGCGCGTAATCGCCGCTGTTTCTGCAGACGGTCGCCAAACATTGAAAGACGCGCGCGAGCAGGAGCGCGTCATCGCTCTTGGCCTCGAGTGCGCTTTCCAGCCAGTACCGCGCCTCGGCGATCATTCCGCGATCGAACCAGTAGCGCGAAACCGCCAGCGAAAGTTTCATGCCGGCGTCGACGTCTTTGCGCAAATCGACGAGCCATTCGAGCGATGCCCGCACGTTTTGATATTCCCGATCGAGGTTGCTGAAATACCGTCCCGCGCGTGCGTGCCGCAGATCTTCGTCGAGTGCGATAAACTGCCGTGCGAAGTGTTGCGCGTGGAGGCGCTGCACGCGTTCGCCCGATTCGGATTGCAGCAGCGCTTTGAACGCCGGCTGGCGGATCGACTCGAGCATGCGGTAGCGCTGATCGGGTGCGTCCGGATCGGGCGGAACGATCAACGAATTGTCGGCGAGATCTGCGATGATTTCGTCCACTCTGCATTCACAAACGGCGGCTGCGCTCTCCGGCGTAAAGCCGTCGCGGAAAACGGAGAGCCGGTAGAAGATCTCGCGCTCGCGCGGCGAGAGCAGATCGATCGACCACTGCAGCGCTTGCGCCATGGCGCCCAAGCGCTGCGCCAATTGATCGGCGACTTCACGGAGCGTCATCGTACGCAAACGCGCGGCGGCCAGCTCGATCGCAAGCGGCAGACCATCGACGTGACCGCAGATGCGGCAGACGTCCGCTTTGGAGAAACGGTTCGGGTTGATCGCGGGCCGCGCGGCGCGTGCTCGATCGAGAAACAACTGGGGCGCTTCCGTCACGACGTCCAACGGGTCCACGCGCCACGTGACTTCGCCCGCTACTCGGAGCGGAACGCGGCTGGTGGCGATGACGTTCGTGCGCAGCGATGCTTGGAGGATGCGCTGCACCAACGCGGCGACGGCCGGGCCGGCGTGTTCGCAGCCGTCGAGAACGAGTACGTACGCGCGCTCGCGGATCGCGTCATCGAAGGCGTGGCTGTCGCCCGGAACGACCGGGCGATCTTCGGGAACGAGCGCCGTCTGTAGCGCGCGGGCGATCGCGTGTTCGTCGTTAAGCGGCGTCACGTCGATGAACCGGACACCGTCGGCGAAGTGCTGCTCCGCGAGCCGCGCCACCTCGGTCGCCAGCCGCGTTTTGCCGACTCCGGCCGTTCCCGTGATCGTTACCAGACGCGCGTTTTTGCAGAGCTCGACGAGATCGTGAAGTGCTTTTTCACGTCCGACGAACGTGCCGATTGCGCGCGGTAAACCGTAGCGCGACGGTGCGATAGCAGCGGACAACGTGGCTGCCAGTTCCACCGTTGCGGGAGATGGTTCGGCGGCGACTTCTTCGCGAAGCAGACGCGCAAAGCGCTGATACTCGCGAACCGCGCCTGCGCGATCGCCCGAGGCGTCCAGAGCCCGCATCAATTCGCGAACGACACCTTCGCGCAGCGGATCGATTGCGAGCGCTTTTTGTGCGATTGCGATTGCCCGCGGCGTATCGGCCGCCGCGCAGCTGCGAATTTCACGTTCCGCGACGTCGAATAAGGTCTCGCGTAACGCCTCGCGCTTTGTGACGATCCATGGGTCGTCGAAGCCTTCGAGCAGATCGCCGCGGTAAAGGTCCAGCATATTCAAAGCGTCGCCGCCCGCGGCGGCGATGCGTTCGAACTCCAGCACGTCTACAAAGGGTATTACCGCAGTCGTGACGGTGACGGTTCGCGATTTACGCTCCACGCCGTCCGGAAGAACGCCCAAACTCGCTAACCATTGACGTACGTAATACAGATGGCGGCGAACGTTGGCAAGGGCGTCTTCGTCGAGTTCATCGGGCCAAAGCTTCGCGGCGATTTGGCGTACGTCGGCCGTGCGTTGCGGCGACAAGAGGATATACGCGAGCAACGGCAACGTACGCGGGCGCAAATTCAACGCGATCGCGCTTCCGGCTGCCTCCGCGCGCGGCGTTCCGAACAGCCAAAGGCGCAGGCTATCCACGACAGGGTTCTATTTTGCGCCGCCTGCGCATAGTCATGGTGAGGAATCAAACCACCCCGAGGCATCGAAGGGCGTGACCCCGTCATCCTGAGGTATCGAAGGACCCTGAGGAATCGAAGGGCCCCTCTCCCCTCGTAACCGCGCCCGACGTTTCGCGCTCCGTGCGAAACGCTGGCCTACTGAATTG
>DASZHD010000058.1:0-5758 GCA_035938175.1 Vulcanimicrobiaceae bacterium | reverse complement strand
ACGACCTGCTGGAAGAATCCGCGCTGCATCTGCTCCCGCCCAACCGCCGCGCTCGTCTGCATGCCGAATTCGCGCGGGTGCTTTTGGATTCTCCGAAACGCGGCCGCAGCATTCGGTGCGCGGTGCATTTCGAAGCGGCTGGAATGTTCGCGGAGGCGGCGGCGGCGTATCTGCAAGCCGCTCGCGATTCGGCGGAGCAGCAAGCCGCGCACGACACGCTGGAACGAAGTAATTCTGGTTTGCGCGCGCTTGCCGAGCTTGCCGATGCTCCCGCCGTGCACGTCCTTGCCTCGCAGTTGCACCAAATGCGATCGTTTGCGTACCGCCTGCTTTGGCAGCTGCCCGAATGCATGAACGCGGCGGAAGAATCATTGGCGCATGCCAAGGCGGGCGGCGATTTGCGCTGTCGCGCGAACGCGCTCATCGTCCTGCGTTCGGCGAACAACGTCGGCAGCATGGATCGCGATCGCGCGTTGCGCGTCGTGCGCGAACTCGCGGAGACAGCCGAACAACTGGGCGACAACGCCCTCGTCGTGCAAACGCTCGTCGACGAAGGGCACACCTACCGCATCTCGTGCGAGTTTGCCGAAGCCGAACCGTGCTTGCGGCGCGCATTCGACGTCGCAACGCGCTCGCAGCGGCCCGAACTGATCGTAAAAGCCGCCATCCAACTCGTTTCACTGCAAACGACGCTTTGGCATTTTGACGGCACCACCGAGGTGATCGCGGCGATTCGTGCAAACGATCCGCTTGTCGATTGGCCCTTCCGCGCGCACGCCTCACTCGCCCTTGCGATGTTGTTCACCGAACTCGAGCGGTACGGCGATGCGGATGCGCAATTACAGGTGGTGCGCGGCACGCTCGAGGCCGGAACGCAAAAACGGTTGCCGATGCTTCCCAACGTTTCGCGTCCGGAGATCGCTATTCGCCACGATTATTTCCGCGCGGTACTCGACGCGAGACGCGGCGACTTCGACGCCGGCTTGGCGCGGTTTGCATTGTATCTGCCGATGTACGAGTCGCTGTTGCACGAAGCGCGGTACCGCGAGCTCTTCGAAGGCGCCCGAATCGATTTGCTGCTCGGACGCAACGCAAAAGGCGACGCGGCACAGGCAGCCGAGTTGCTCGCCGGTTTCGCCTGCCGGTGGGATCCCGAAACGGGTTTTGAACCGTGCCACGCCACGCCGGTGCTGCGCGCGCGCGTCGCGTGCACTGCCGAAAGTGGCGACGCTCGTGCTCTATTCGAACAAGCGATCGGCTTCCTGGAAGCGGAAACGGCGCGGTACCCCTATGGAATCGACGCCGCGTACGCGCTCTTGGCCGCATCCGCCGCCTCCGCAGCAACCGGTTTTAGCGAACGGGCGCGGTCCGCCGCTGCGCGTCTACGCGACCAAAAATTCACCGCGGCCCGTGATTTAGTTTCCATTTAGCGGACCTGCTTACGATGCGGATGCACTTCCGGCCGCCGCCGGAGTGCACGCCGATAAAAGCAGGTCACGTTATGCATCTCCAGCTCTTGGCAACCGGCACACTCGCCGCGTTCGCCGCAATAATGCCGGCAACGGCACTCGCGCAGGCTGCTCCCGCTCCCGCCCCCGCTCCGAGCGGCATGCCCGCAATGCCGGCAATGCCCGCAAACATGAATCCCTTCGGTGCGCCGCAAGCGCTCGACGCGCACGTGTGGGTTACCGACGGCACCACAAAACGCGAATTAGCGCAAACGCAAGCGCAAGTCGCACAATCCAACATTCAAGGCATGCCCGGCGCCGGTTCGATGGCGAGCGCGATGGCGAAGAACCTTGCAACCTCCGCACTGGCAGTCGCCGCCGGGCCGATTGGCGCGGTTGCGAGCAGCGTCTTTAGCATGTTCAACCATCACTCGGCGCCGCGTCCCAAATTCCAGGCTACGCTTGCGCTCGCAGGTCAACAATCCACGACGCAGATTCGTTCGTCTTCCACCACGTTCGAATGCAATTACGCGGCCATTCCGGGAATCGATCCCGACGCGTACGTTCCGCAAATCCTTAAACTCGGCGTCACGAAAGATAACTGGCGCGTCGTCTCGGTATTGACGTCCAACGATCCGTCGTCGATGACGCGGCTCATGATGCCGGCGGCGCTCAGCAACATGCCCAACGCCGCGCCTCCGGGATCGCACGACGCGATAAAACTCGACGAGACACCCGTGCAAGGCGCCGCCGTTCAAACGACTGCACGCGGCGTCGCACGCATTACGCTCTCCGAGCCTTTGGCGCCGGGCGAATACGCCATCGTCCTGCGGCCGTCCGGAAATACGCAAGACGACAGTCTGCAGCGCGTGCTTCGCGCAATGTGGGATTTCGAAATCCCCGCGGCCGCCCCGCACCGCTAATCGACACAACCGCTTTCACTCCGTTGTTACTGAAAGGATCATCCTCGATGAAGACCCGTTTTATTGCCCTCTTGCTCTCCACACTCGCACTCACCGCGTGCGGCGGCGGAGGACTCACGAAATTGCTCGGCGTTCCGTCCATTCCGACGCCTTCTCCCGCTCCGTCAATGCAAGTTACACCGGCGTCGGTGACGATCGCCGTGGGAGCCAACGCAACGATCACCGCGTCGGAAAACTCTTCGTATCCGAGTTTTTCCGCCCAAAGCACCGATGACACAATCGCTACCGTCACGCAAGGAAACTCCCAAAACGCATTCGTCGTAACCGCGGTCAAAGCTGGAAAATGCAGCATCCTGATCGCCGATGCGTACGGATCGTCGGTAACGGTGCCGGTAACCGTTCACTAACGGCGGCGGCAGGCCGCGCAACACTCGCGAAGCTCCGGCGGCGCGAGTGTCGCGGCTTTTCTTTAGGCGCGTTTCTGATGCAGCGCGAAAACGTTTCCTTCCGGATCGGTAACGAAGCACGCCGAACAGTTCGGGAAATCGTGCAAATCGCTCACTTTTACGCCCTTCTGCACCAAGCGATCGCGCATGCCCGCGATGTCGTCGACTTCAAAAGATGCGCCCGTGGATTTGCCGGGAGTAAAACCGAGCATCTCGCCATTGCCGATACCGAATGCCGTAGAACCGACGTTGAACTCTACCCAGTGCTCGCCGAACGACTCGCCGGGCTGCAGCCCGACGACGTCGCGATAAAATGCCTGCGCGGCCGGAACGTCGCGAACGGAGTATGCAATAAACGCCATATCTTTAACCATATGTGTAAAGTATACCGCCGAAGGCCGCCGGTTCCTCGCGTATGCAGAGAAACGCAATCACGCGTCGAAGCGCCCCGCATGCAGACGATTACCGAAACCATGCGCCTGCCCTCGCCCGCGCCGCGGCCGCAGTCGCTTGCTTTCGACGGCGAGTTACTCTGGATGGGCTCGATCGACACGTGCCGTATTTATGCCATCGACCCGGTACATTGGACGGTGCGAGAAGAGGCCGCAGCACCCGGAAAACCGTGGGGCATGACGGCGATGGGCGATGAACTGCGCGTGCTGTGCGGTGAAGGCGACGACGACCGTCGGATCATCCGCCGTTTCATTCCGGGCCATGGATTCAAAAACGAGGGTGCGATCGCATGTCCCGGTGACACGGGATCGCAGTTGGGGTACGACGGCGACCGTTTATACGTGAGCCAGTGGTACAACAAGAAAGTGCTTTCGCTCGATGCCGCGGGCGGCGTGGGCAGCATCATCGATGCGCCGCACGGGATTGCCGGCCAGGTGGTCTTCGGCGGCGCGTTTTACCTGTTGTCGACCGACGACGAAGAGAGCGACCAGTACTTCGTAACGCGCATCGATGCGCGCAATGGCAAACCGCGCGCCGAGGATTTGGCGCTGGTGACGTTCCCGGGTCGCGCGCTAGCCTATGACGGCATGCGCTTCTGGTCGAATCATCGCGAAAACAACGAGATCGTCGCATTCACCATTGAATGACGCGCGTCTCGACGAGGCGCTGACGTACGAGCGCGAAGGCCGCTTTCTCGAAAGTCTTCGCGAGTGTCTGCGAATCCTTGGCGAACAGCCGGGCAACGTCGAAGCGCTTGCGCTGGCATCCCGGCTATCGCTGCTCGCCGGAGATGCAGCAAATGCGATCGCGTATGCAAGCGAAGCGGTTCGCGCGCAGCCGTCAAGCGAGGCGGCGCGCAGAGCATTGGATGCGGCCTCGCAGACGCAAACCGATTCCGCGCGTGCGCTGCAAATGTACCGCGAGGCGCTCAAGATCGAACCCGGCATCGAGCACCACGTGGCCATTCCCGGTTCACTAGCGCCGCCGGCACGGGCCGATCGCGCGCAAACATTGCTCGATGCGGCGCTAAAGCTCGATCCGGGTTTGGCCAAAGCACACGCGGCTGCGGCAAATCTTTGCGTTCGTCGCGGCGAGTATCTCGCGGCGCTTGGCGGGTATCAGCGCGCGACGTTCATTTCGGGGAAAGCGGAATACGCGCTCGCGCTTTCTGAAATCCTGTTCACACTGAACGACCACAACGGCGCGAACTTCTTCCGCGAGCGTGCGTTAGCACAACAACGGTTTTTCACCGAGGATGCACGAGGGGTGCCCGGGCGGCGAAACGTGCTTGCGCTGATGACTCCGGGACCGTGGCCGCTGAACACGCCGCTGGATTTCGCCATCGATCCCTCGCGCGTTCGTCTTACGCGGCTCTACCTTTCGGGCGCGCCGGTGCGACCGCAGGAATTGGAGCCCTTCGACGTTATTTTCAACGCCATCGGCGAGGCTCAGGACGCGCAGGGCGCAATCCAGCTGGCGAAGACTATCGCGTTGATGACGAAGAAACGCGTCCTGAACGATCCCGCGCAATCGTGGAAAACATCGCGCACGCATTTGGCGGCCGCGCTCGCCGGCGTAGCCGGCTGCCTTGTCCCGCAAGCGCAGCGCGTAACACGCGAACAGCTGCAATCGTGCACGGTATTTCCGTCGCTCGCGCGTCCCGTCGACGCGCATGGCGGGCGCGGGCTCGTGAAATTGCAGAATGCAACCGGTATCGCAGACTATTTGCGCGAGCACAACGAGCCGGAGTTCGACATTACGCCGTTCATCGAGTATCGAAGCGCCGACGGTTATTACCGCAAGTATCGCGTCGCGCTCGTCGGCGGCGTTCCATATCCGTACCATCTGGCCATATCGCCGGAATGGATGGTCCATTACATCGGGTCACCGACGGGCGAAACGCCGTGGATGCAGTCGGAAGAGGAAAGATTCCTATCGGACCCGCGCAGCGTCTTTCCGTTGTGGAATCAAATGTTCGGCGAAATCGCCGGCGCGATCGGCCTGGACTACTTCGCGATCGACTGTTCGCTTTTGCCCGACGGCCGCGTACTGATATTCGAAGCCGACATCGCCTCTTTGATCCATTGCCGCGAACCGGCCGGATCGTACAAACACCGGTACGTGCCGGCGATTTTCACTGCTCTGGATCGCCTCCTGTCATCGTGAGGCTTCACTAGTCATCGTGAGGCTGATTAGTCATCGTGAGGTATCGAACGACCCTGAGGAATCGAAGGGTTTTCGTTTTGTCATCGTGAGGTACGATTAGTCATCGTGAGGTATCGAACGACCCTGAGGAATCGAAGGGTTTTCGTTTTGTCATCGTAAGGTATCGAACGACCCTGAGGTATCGAAGGGCGCCTCTTTCCTCGTAACCATCTGAATTGAGCGCCTAGACATGGATGTGCGTTGAAGCGCTCAATTCAGTAGGCCAGCGTTTCGCACGGAGGCGAAACGTCGGGCGCGGTTACGAGGAGAGAGGTGCCCTTCG
>DASZHD010000057.1:0-65193 GCA_035938175.1 Vulcanimicrobiaceae bacterium | reverse complement strand
GGCACTCTGATATTCGCTGGAATCGACTTCAAAAGCACGGGAACGGGATACTGCGAGTTCCCCAATGACGGCTGGAAGGACGACGAGGTTGTATATTTTCGCTATTGGGGTGACGAGAAGTTCAATTTTAAAATGCAGTTGGTCCCGCAGGTATTCTTCCAGGGGATCAATTCGACCAAAGACGAGCCTGCGCTGATCGTTCTCTTGCAGATGCTGGAACGCGTCAAGGAAATTATCGCGGCATTCCGCGCGGCGTTCTTCCCCTAATCCCGCTTCTTGGTCCGCTTGCGCTTCGGACGCTCGGCCTCCGCCTTGTCGATCTCGGCCTTGCTCACGGTTAGTATCTGGCCGACCACCTTCTTGAGCTCGTCCAGAGGTATCAGCTTCAGATCGCGCTTCATCCGTGCAATCATAGCACGACGGTTGCTGTAATACACTTGACGTAAGCGAGGTATCGCGTTGTGAGTACTCCCGCGCCGGGTCATCCAAATCATTGGGTTCACGTTCGCCTTCGTGCGATTGAGCAGGCGCTGGTTGCCCTACTTGAGGTCCAGTTGTCGCAGATTCACGGAGAATGGAGCGCAGACGATCCGAAGCGCCTTCAAGCAGCGATTGAGCGGCTTCGCGCAGCTTCGTTCGAAGCTCTGGAATAGATAAGCCGGACAGGTCGTCCCCGGCCGGGGTGTGAGGCCCTGTCACGGCTGGCGGCCTCCTTTCCGCTCAAGCATCGAACTGTCCTTTAGTATATAATACCGAGGGACTTTGCCATCCAATTGCCGAAATGGCCCGCAAATGGCCAAAATTGGATGGCTTCCGCCGCTGGACCGCAACAGCATCGTGCCGCTGTACCGTCAGATCTACGAGTCGCTTCGTGAATCGATCCTCGCCGGGACGCTTCCCGAATCGACGCGTCTGCCGCCCGAGCGCTCGCTTGCGCAGCGGCTGAACGTAAACCGCAGCACGGTCGTGCACGCATATCGCGAACTGGTCGCCGACGGCCTGATCGAGCAGAAAGTCGGTTCGGGCTCACGGGTCGTTCCGCAACTGCGAGCCGGTCAGCCGGAACGATCCGCAGCCGTGCCGTGGTGGGTTACGCTGCCGCCCTGGCGCGTCGGCGAGTTTCCGACGATTCTGGGCGAGCTGGCGGCAAAGCAAGAGCCGGGACGCATCAGTTTCGTCCAAGGCGTCGCGCCCGACGAACCCTCGCCGCTCGGCGAGCTGGCGAAATCGTTTTCGCGCGTTGCTTCGGACCCGCGTTTCATTCTGTCGTACGGCGACTCCGAGGGTTACGAGCCGCTACGCCAAGCGATCGCTGGGCGCATGGAGCTGCGCGGTGCACCGACGCGGCCGAAGGACATCATCGTGCTCACCGGTTCGACGCAGGGAATTATGGTCGTGGCGCAATCGCTGGCCGAACCGGGCGATGAGATCATCGTCGAAGTGCCGAGCTATCCCGGCGCGTTGCAGATCTTCCAGATTTGCGGACTGCGCGCGATCGCAGTCCCCGTCGATGAAGACGGGATGCGCGTCGATCACGTTGAGGCGATTCTGCGCACCCGCCGCCCGCGCTTCATCTACACGATGCCCTCGCTGCATAATCCCACCAACGTCACGATGAACGCGGATCGCCGCGAACGGCTGGTTACCCTAGCGCGCCGCGCCGGCATCCCGATTATCGAAGACGATCCGTACGGAGAGCTGGCGCAGAGCGGATTGCCGCCGCTGATCGGACTCGCGCCGGAGTTCGTCGTGTACTTGAGCACGTTCAGCAAAACGATCGCCCCCTCACTGCGCGTCGGCTGGCTCGCCGCGCCGCGCACGATCTTGGAACGGCTGCTGCTGCGCAAACAGGCGCTCGATATGGCAACGAGCTTGTACGTGCAGGCTGCAATCTGCGATTACTTGGATACGGGGTACGACGCACACGTCGGGCAGCTCCGCGAAGAACTGCACCTGCGGCGACAGATGGCGGACGAAGCGATCGCGCAGCACTGGCCTGCCGCCATGCGCACGAGCAAAGCCGCCGGCGGCTTCTATCTGTGGGTAACCACGCCGCGAGAAATACGCGCCCGGCCGCTGCTCGATCAATCCGAACGTTTGGGCGCTTCGTTCCTCTTCGGGGAACCGTTCTTTGCCAGCTCGGGCGGCGATCACAACTTTCGCTTGGCGCTCACGCCGGTTACCCGCGAGCAGATTCCGGAAGGGATCAGACGCATCGGGAAAGCGATTACTGCAGTAAAGGCATGAACAGCTCTCGAGGCCGCGGCGTCGCGGATGCAGATCGCGACGTGCGGTTATTCCTGGTTCGCGTTGCGGGTGCGCTGGGCGATTTGCTCGGGGATACCTTAAACGGCCTGTATGTGACGGGTTCACTCGCTACCGGCGCGTACCATCGCGATCGCAGCGACATCGATCTGATCGCGGTCGCCGGCCGCGCGCTCTCTCGCGATGAGCGCGAGAACGTTGCCCGGCTGTGGCTGCGGCTCTCCGACGAACGGCCGATGCGCGGCGATTTGGACGTGGACGTGGTCACGGAACATGCGGCGCGCAATTTCGAGCATCCGTTTCCGCTGGAAGTGCACTACGATCGCGCAAATCACGAGTCGATACGGCGCCGGCAAATCGACTACGCGTCAAGCGCATTCAGTGCCGATCTGCCTGCGCGCATCGTCGAAGTTCGCGAACGCGGCGTGACGCTGGTGGGCGCGGCGCCGCAATCGGTTTTCGCCCCGGTACCGTGGCACGCATACATTACTGCGCTCGATTTGCGCTTGCGCCAAGCCAGGGCGTCGATCGAGCAGCGGCGCGCAGCCGGCGTTCTGGAAGCGTGCCGGGTATTGTACGGCACCTCCAACGTGCCCGTGCGTGCAATCAACAAAGACGAGGCGGCGGTGTGGGCCTTGGGCGTCACTCCCGGCCGTTTTCACTCCGCGCTCAACGACGCGCTGCAATTATACCGCGGCAGCAAAGACGCCGACGACGTTGTTTTCGATCTCGAATCGGCGCTGGAATTCGCCGGTTACGTGCGCGAGCGATCGAACGGTGCTTTCACTCGCGCAAACGACACCGGCGAGGACGACGCAGCGGAATGAACGCTGCATCGGAACTGCTGCTGAACTGGTACGCCGCCTTCGGGCGATCGCATCTGCCGTGGCGAAAGACTCGCGATCCGTACCGCATACTGGTCAGCGAATTCATGCTGCAGCAGACGCAAGTCGACCGCGTGCTTCCCAAGTACGAAGCGTTTGTGTCGCGCTTTCCCGACGTGCAAACGCTGGCGCGTGCAACGGCCGGCGACGTGTTGCGGTACTGGAAAGGCTTGGGCTACAATTCTCGCGCGGTCCGTTTGCAGCAAATCGCGCGAAGGATCGTCGAACGATTTGACGCACGCGTTCCCGACGATACGAGCGCGCTGCGCGAGCTGCCGGGCGTCGGCGCCTATACCGCGGCGGCGGTCCGTGCTTTCGCGTTCGAGATCGACGATGCGGCGGTCGACACCAACGTGCGCCGCGTCGTTCACCGCCTGCTGCACGGAATCGAACATCCGCCTGCCGTGCCGGGCACGCTGCTCGACGCCGAGGCCCGAGAACTCATTCCGCCGGGGCGCGCGCACGATTGGAACTCGGCAATCATGGACCTGGGTGCGACGATTTGCACGGCGCGCGCTCCCAAGTGTCTGCTCTGCCCTCTCACGAGCGTGTGCACCGCGTTTCCGATCGACACGGCCGCGTTGGAACGCCGGCGTGCCGCACATCCGCGCAAACGATCGGCGCAGGAGTCGCTCCCGTTCCGCCACACGACGCGCTTTGCGCGCGGACGCATCGTGGACCGGCTGCGCCAGCTCCCGCCGGGCGAACGCATCTCGCTGCTCGATTTGCACCGCGACCTTTCGGCGACGATCGGCAGAAGCGCCGACGAGACGGCGGCGTTGGTTCGCGCGCTCGAGCGGGACGGGCTGGTTCGCATTGACGGCCGCCGCGTCTGCCTTCGCGACGAATGATTGCCCCAGCGGCGGCGTGAATAGCGCTGCCGTGCCGAAAATTCCATTTCCGCTGCGCAAAGTTTCCAAGGACGTCGGCGAAAAAGAGCTCGCCATCCTCGAACGCGCGTATCCGCATGCCGAAACGGCGCTGCACTATACCAATCCGTTCGAGTTGATCGTCGCAGTCATCTTGTCCGCGCAATGCACGGACGCGCGCGTGAACATGACGACGCCGGTATTGTTCGAGAAATATCCCACGCCGCAAAAGCTCGCCAAAGCAAAAAGCGAGGACATCGAACGCATCATCAAGTCGTGCGGCTTCTTTCGAATGAAGACGCGCAGCATCATCAATTGTGCAAAAGCGCTGGTGGAGCAGTACGGCGGCGAAGTACCGCGCGAACGCGAACAGTTGGAAGAACTCGCAGGCGTCGGGCGTAAGACCGCCAGCGTCGTGATGTCGGTCGCGTTTGGGGAAGCCGCAATCGCGGTCGATACGCACGTGTTTCGTGTGGCCCATCGTCTGGGTTTGACGCTCGGAAAGACGCCGCGCGACGTAGAAAACGATTTAGAAGCGCTCGTTCCGCGCGATAAATGGCGTCACGCGCACCACTGGCTGATTCTGCACGGACGCGAAGTCTGCAAGGCGCCGGTACCGCAGTGCGGGCGCTGCCCCGTAAAAGATCTTTGCCCAACACCGAAGATCGTCGCTAAAACGTTAGGGGTCCGGACCCTTCCAGGTGCGGTGGACGCGGCAGTTCGGCGTCCTGCGCGATCCGCTTCAGCAAGGAAGAAGGCGTAAGCGCTTCTCCGTAACCCTCCTCCGTCGAAACGTGTGAAAGGTTGAACAGCGCCGGCACTCCGCCCGACGGCGCGAATTGCCATTCGCCGTCCAGTTCAAGCCCTTCAATTCGTACGAGCTGGTGGACTTCGTCCAGTTGGAGCGCCACACGCTGTTCGCCGAATCGAAGCGCGAGGCGGGCAGGCTTTTGCAGGCGGACGAATTTGACGCCGTTATGCGCGCCTAATATTGCATTTAGCCGCTTCGAACCCGACTGCAGCAGATCGCCGAACGCAACGAATGCGCTTTGCGCATCGTCGAATGCCGCGCCGCCTTCGGTTTGGTCGATGGCACGGCCGATCTCGCGGCGCGCGCGAATGCGTTCGGCTGCGGCCACGATCGGATTCTGCGCGGTAAATTTCTCGTCGAACGGATCCGGCATAGTCGCAAGTATTCGCGGCTGCCTTCGGTGAAATCCGCCTCCATGGCGAAACGCTTGCTGACGGCCGTTCTTTCGCTCGCACTCTGCATTAGCGCTGCCCGCCCGTCGCCTGCCGCGGGTGATTTAACCCTGGACACGATTTTTGCCGCCCAACCGCCGTGGGGTTCGCAACCGGATCGCATCGTGTGGTCCGGGGACGGCCGGTCGTTTCTGTACGTTTTGCCTACGCAAGATCCGGCGGCGGCACTGCCGGTGCATCAGTACGACGTTTCCAGCGGGAACGACCGCGTCGTCATCGATCCGAAAACGTACGGCAAGGATGCGAAGACGCCGGAGAACCTCACGTGGGCGCCGGACGGCAAAGCAATCGCGTTCGTCGAGAAGGAAACGCTCTATGTGCGCGACCTTTCCACGAATCTCGATCGCGAGATCGACAAGCAAGTTTCAGATCCGCAGTGGTCGCCGCACGCGGATGCCATCGCGTACGTCAAGAACGGCGATCTGTACGCCGCCCGTTTGACGCCGAAGCTCTCTGTGCGCCGAATGACCGCCGGAGGATCCGACGATGCGATCCTCAACGGCGGCTTGGATTGGGTCTATCCGGAAGAGCTCGGCACCGAGCACGGGTTCGCGTGGTCCGGGGATCAGAAATTCATCGCTTACGTGCAAATGGACGAGCGGCCCGTCACGGCTTTTCCGATCGCCGACTTTCTCAAGACGGACAACTCCGTCACGCTGCAGCGGTATCCGCTTGCGGGCGAGCGCAATCCGCGCGCCGTGCTACGCGTCGTAGACGTTTCAGACGGACGCGACCGGTTGCTGTACGACGCCGGCGCTCGCGACGAGTACCTGCCGTTTATCGCTTGGAAACCGCAAAGCGATTCGATCGTAGCGGAAACGCTGGATCGCGCGCAACAGCACCTTCGCGTATTTACGCTTTCCGCTACGACGGGTGCACAAACGACGCTGTATTCTCAGAGCGATTCGAAGTGGGTCGGCGCCGTCGAAGGGAACGGCGACGTGCGGCTGCCGTTGTGGCTTGCGAACGGCTCGACGCTTTGGGTGCTGGACCGCAACGGCGTCAGCGCCCTATATCTGCGTTCCGCATCGGGAGCGCTGCGCCGTTTGACCGGTACGTATCGCGTTCTCTCACTGGAAGCGGTGGACGCGAAAACCGCAAGCGCCTACGTCGTCGCCGCGTACCCGACGCGCCGCGACACCGCGCTGCTTCGCATACCGCTTGCGGGCGGACCGCCCGCGGATCTCACGCCCCTACCTGGAGCGCATCAGGTCTCGGTCGCGCAAGCCGCTACCTATTTCGTCGACCAACATTCGACGCTGAACGATCCGCCGCAGACCGACCTGGCGGAGCTGCAGACCGGCAGCATCCGGGCGACGCTTACGGAGCAAAACCGCGACTTGCGCGCGCAGCTGCTTCCAACGCAGATGCTGTCTGTCGACTCGGCGTACGGCAAGTTGGACGCGACGATGCTCAAACCGCCGAACTTCGATCCGCAGCATAAATACCCGGTGATCGTGTACGTGTACGGTGGCCCGTCGGCGCCTGTGACGGCGAACGTTTTCGCGGGGCAGCGCCAGCTCTACCATCAATTGCTCGCCCGCCGCGGATTCATCGTCTTTAGCATCGACGGGCCCGCTTCGCAAATCGACAACGACGCTCACGTGCAGCTGCTGTATCATAACTTCGGCCCGGGGTCGCTCGTGGGGCAGCAAATCGGCGCGCAATACTTGCGTTCTCTGCCGTACGTCGATCCGGGGCGTATCGGTATCTGGGGCTGGAGCTTTGGCGGATACGAAACCATCTACGCGCTTACGCATTCGTCATCGTTCAAAGCCGGCGCCGCGGTCGCGCCCGTCACGGACTGGCATTACTACGATACTATTTACACCGAGCGCTACATGGGGACTCCGCAGAACGACCCCAAGGCGTACGATGTAAGTTCCAACGTGAAGGCCGCGTCAAATCTGCACGGCGATCTGTTGATCAGTCACGGTACCTCCGACGATAACGTGCATATGGCAAACACGGTCTCGATGCTTCAGGCATTCATCCAGGCGGATAAAGTCGACGTCGATTTTTTCGCGTATCCGCGACGAACGCACTCCATCGCCGGGATCGCGCAGCGGCGGCACTTGTACGAACATATGCTGGATTGGTGGACGGCTCATCTATGAGTGAAGAACGCCGCGTCCCGCCGCACAAAGTCGTCGTGGACACGCCCGGATGGCGTCAGGTTCAGCCCCGCATTCCCGATACGCCGCAGCGGCGCGAACTGGAAAAGCAGCGCAGCGTTCGCGAATTGGTCTTCGGCATTCAAGACGGCATTCTGACGACGCTGGGCATTGCAACCGGCGTCGGCGTAGCCGAGGGCAAGAACTGGTTCGTAATCGTCAGCGGCTTGTTGGCGCTGCTTTCCGGAGCGCTCTCGATGGGGGTCGGCGAGTATCTCGGCGGACGATCGGAACGTGAAGTCGTGCGCGCGACGATCGACATGGAGAAGGCCGAGATGGAGGCCAACCCGCAGGACGAGTTCGCCGAGCAAGTTGCCTATTACAAGTTGAAAGGCTTCAGCGCGGAAGAGGCGCACACCATCGTGACGCGCCTCGCGCAAAACCCGGAGATATACCTCTACGAGATGATGCGCGATGAATTCGGCATCGATCCGCGCATTGCAGAAGAAGCGGGTCTGCGCTCGGCGGTTTTCATGGCGATATCGTTTGCCGCCGGCGCGCTCTTGCCGCTGATCCCGTATTTCTTGAATTGGCACGGCGCGCGCACGTTGGGTACCAGTCTCGGCCTTGCGATCCTCGGGCTGTTCGGCGTCGGATACTACGCAGCGACGTTGAGCAATAGAACGCCGTGGGCCAAGGGATTGGAGATTGTCGCGTTCGGAATGATCGTCTTCGCAATTTCGTGGGCCGCAGGCCTCGCACTGCCGGCGCTGTTCGGCCATGCCGGCGTGAACATTTTGACGGGATAAAAAAAGCGCGGTAAAAACCGCGCTTGGAATCGATATAAAGACAGTTTCTAGGGTTAGTGGGTCGTCTTAGCGGCCTTCTTCACGATTTTCTTCGTGGTTTTGGCGGCTTTCTTCGCGGGTTTGGTCGCCTTCTTAGCCGGCTTCACTTTGTCGGCCGTCTTTTTGATCTTCTTGGCGGGCTTGGCGATCTTCTTCGTGGTTTTGCTCTTCTTCGAGGGCTTCACTTTGTCGGCCGTCTTTTTGATGGCCTTCTTCGTGGTCTTCGCCTTAGCCGTAGCTTTGACGGACTTGCCTGCCTTGACCGAGTTTGTCGCCTTGACCGGCTTGACCGCCTTGGTCGTCGTCTTCGTCGTGGGGTTCGCGGCCATGGCCGTACCCGTCAGAAGGAACGCCGACGCGATGAGCGATGCGAGAATCTTCTTCAAATGTACACCTCCTTTCAATTGTAATGACAACCGGCGTTATGCCGAGTGACGCACGTGTAACGCACGGCGTCGCCCGTCTGTTCCGCGGGCTCGGTTGCTCTCCCTTTTGTTTGTGTAAAGGTCTTCTAAACGCCCCCGCCGTTACGCTTTGGGCTTCCACTTGCCGACGAGCGCTCGGGAGATTACCAAGCGTTGGATTTGCTGGGTTCCTTCGTAGATCTGCGTGATCTTTGCGTCGCGCATCATTCGCTCTACCGGGTATTCAACCGAATAGCCGAAGCCGCCGAGTACCTGAACCGCATCGGTGGTAACGCTCATCGCCACGTCGCCGCATTTCAGTTTGCACATCGCCGCCCAAAGCGTGACGTCGGGAGCGCCTTCGTCGCATTTGCGTGCCGCTTCGTAGAGGAGAAGGCGCGCCGCTTCGACTTCGGTTTTCATGTCCGCCAGCATGAACCCGATGCCTTGCTGCTGGCCGATCGGCTTGCCGAACGCGATGCGCTCCTGCGCATACTTTGCAGCATAGTCCAAAGCGCCGGAAGCAATTCCCAGCGCCTGCGCGGCGATGCCGGGACGCGATTTGTCCAGGACCTTCATTGCAACTTTGAAACCGTCGCCTTCCGGACCGATGAGGTTCTCGGCCGGGACCTCGCAATTGTCGAAAACGAGCTCGACGGTCGGTGAACCGCGGATGCCCATTTTCTTTTCCAGCTTGCCGACGCTGAAGCCGGGGAACCCCTTCTCGACGATGAACGCGCTGATGCCGTTCGGCCCTTTCTCGGGATCGGTGACCGCAAAGACGCAGATCACATCGGCCACGCTGCCGTTGGTTATCCAGATTTTCTGCCCGTTCAGAATCCACGTATCGCCGCGTTTTTGCGCGCGCGTCCGCATCGACCCGGCGGCGTCGGAACCGCTGCCCGCTTCGGTCAGGGCATAAGCCGCGATCCATTCACCCGATGCGAGTTTGGGCAAATACTTCTTTTTTTGTTCCTCGCTGCCGCCGATCAGAATCGGCAGCATGCCGAGTTCTTGCACCGCCACGATGAGCGAGCTCGACGCGCACGCTTTCGCAATTTCTTCGACGACTTTGACGTACGTCAAAAACGTGCCGCCGAGTCCGCCGTATTCTGCCGGGATCGGAATTCCGAGGAGATCGTTCTCCGCGAACACTTTCCGGATGTCTTGCGGATACTCGCCCCGCTCGTCGATCTCGGCGGCGCGAGGTGCGACTTTTTCTGCAACCAACTCGCGGACGACGTCCAGGATCATTGCCTCTTCGTCGGAGGATGCATGATGCGGCGTGGCAACAGCCATTGGATACTCCCTGCTCAGCTTGGAAACGCGGTCCCCAGACTTCGGGACAGGCGCCTGCGTCCCCGCTAGCGCATAACTCCGCACGTATGGACAAAGTCGTAGCGTGGTGCGCGCAGGCGGTTGCCGATATCCCCAGCGGCGCGTCGTTGGCGGTGGGCGGCTTCGGTTTGTCGGGCATCCCGCACAATCTGATACAAGCGCTCTTGGAACAGGGCGCCACGGATTTGATTACGGTATCCAACAACTGCGGCGTGGACGGATGGGGTCTGGGCGTATTGCTGGACAAAAGGCGCATCCGCCGCACCACCGGCTCGTACGTCGGCGAAAATAAGGAATTCGAGCGGCAATATCTGCACGGCGAACTGGAAGTCGAGCTCGTGCCTCAAGGCACGCTGGCAGAACGTCTGCGCGCGGGAGGTTGCGGAATTCCGGCGTTTTACACGCCGGCCGGCGGCGGCACGCAAGTCGCGCAGGGTGGAATTCCGTGGAAGTACGATCGCGACGGTAACGCCGTAAAAGCGTCGCCCAAAAAGGAAACGCGCACGTTCAACGGCCGCGAGTACGTGTTGGAAGAGGGAATCGTGTGCGATTACGCACTCGTGCGCGCGAGCGTGGGAGATCGCCATGGAAACCTGATCTTTCACAAAGCCACGCGAAACTTCAATCCGTTGTGCGCGATGGCCGGCAGAATCACGATTGCCGAAGTCGAGGAGCTGGTAGAACCAGGGCAAATCGATCCGGAGCACGTGCACTTGCCCGGCATTTTCGTGCAACGCGTCGTCGTCGTAGGCGATTCGGGAAAGCGTATCGAGCGCGTGACGACGCGCAAGCGGGGGACGGCGTAAATGGCCATCACGCGAACGCAGCTCGCAGCACGAGTCGCGCAAGAATTGCGCGACGGGCAATACATCAACCTGGGCATCGGCTTGCCGACGCTGATTCCGAACTACGTTCCGGCAGGCGTGACGGTGGTGCTGCAAAGCGAAAACGGCATCTTAGGTACCGGCCCATATCCGTACGAAGGCGAAGAAGATCCCGATCTGATCAACGCCGGTAAGGAAACGGTGACGGTCCTTCCCGGCGCGTCATTCTTCGATTCGGCGCTTTCGTTCGGCATGATCCGCGGCGGTCACATCGACGTTGCGGTTCTGGGCGCGATGCAAGTCTCGGAACGAGGCGATCTCGCGAACTGGATCATTCCCGGCAAGATGGTCAAAGGCATGGGCGGTGCGATGGACTTGGTGCACGGCGCCAAATACTTGATCGTCATGATGGAACACGTGGCGAAAGACGGCACGCACAAGATCGTCAGGGAATGCTCGCTGCCGTACACCGGCCGCGGCGTGGTGAACCGCATCATCACCGACATGGCCACCATCGACGTGACGCCGGAAGGTCTCGTGCTCCGCGAGATCGCTCCCGGCGTAAGTGTGGACGACGTTTTCGCCGCTACGGAAGCTCCGCTCTTAATGCCGTCGCATCCGAACGTGATGGAGATTCCGCCCGGCGTCTAGGCGCTTTGCGTCAGCAAGGCCCCAGCCACGTCGCGTTTGTGGTGTCTTCCAGCAACAAATACCGCGAAAGACTGCGCCACTGTTGGAACTCGGCGCGGCTCGATTCGCCGCCGAGACGATCGTACAGCGCGATCGTCGATGCGTCGGTGGCGCCGGGATGCAGGCACACCGTACCTGCGCTTTGCATGAATCCGTCGTGCGAAAACGACAGCGTCGCTTGGCCGATCGGCGCGTCCCAGACCATGTAGAAACCGTTGCGATCGCTCACCGCACCTGCCGTGCCCGTCGGCGATTGAACGGTGACGTGAACGCCCTGAACCGGCTTGCCGGTGGATGCGTCGATGACTTTGCCTTCAACGTATGCCGTCGCCGACGCCGCAGCGATTGCGGGCGAGAGCGCGGCAAGAAAAAGGCAGAGCAAGAAGCGTTTCATTTGATGACCTCCGTTGTGAACGCTTATGCTCTGCTAACGCGCGAGCGCGCGGTATTGCTACTGTGGCGCTAACAATTTGCCAAAGTCGTTACGTTTGCGGGCTGCATCAGACCCGATGCGTTGCGGCTTTTGAGGTAATGTTCGTACGCTTCGGATCCCGGTGTGCGTGAAAGACGAATTTCCAGATTCCGTTTCATTCCCGGATGCATGCACATCTTGCCGCTCATCGGCACGTATCCGCGTCGCTCGAAAGAAACCGTGATTGCGCCTAACGGCACATTCCAGAGTGTGAAAAACCCTTTTGCGTCCGACGTGGCGTTTACCGATCCCGAGCGCGAGACGGCGCGCACGCGGACGGCATCGAGCGGCATTTTCGTCGAATAATCGGAGATCGTGCCTTGAACGATCGCCGTCGTATTTTGTGCGGAAGCGGCAATCGGCAGGAACGCGGTAACGGCGAGTACGAGTGCGGATGCCTTCATTCGGCCCCCTTTCAGCCTCCCGGCTGCTACGCTCTTACCCAGGGGAACGGCCGCAGCCCACGTCCGGTCAACACGGCCCCATGTAGTGCGTGCTGGTCGTCTGTTCGAAAATCGGCGAATGCATCAGCGAGCTCATCAACACGTACCCTTGCCCGGTGTGTTCGTGCATGTGCGTCGACACCGTTCGCGTCATTCCGGGATACACGCAGAGCAGATGTTCTTCGAGCATGAAACCTTCGCGCTGAAAGGCGATGATCGCCGGTCCGGGCGGCACGTCCCACAGCATGTAAAAGCCCTTTTCATCCGTGCGCGACGTGACGTCTCCGCTCGCGGAGACTGCCATGACCTGCACGTCCGCCATCGCCTTACCGGTGCGCGCGTCCGTGACCGTCCCTTCGATGATGGCGGTCGAATCGGCGCAAACCGGCGCCGTCAGCAGCAGCGCACACGCAAATAGCAGGAAAAGCGGCTTCATCGCGTCCCTCCGAGCCTATAACGCTTCCGCCTGCGCCAATGCGACGCCTCGGCCGGAAATTCTCGCCGCTGCCAGCGCGACCAGCAGTGCCGTTTCCGCCGCGCTGACGGCGACGGCACAAGCGACGCCGGCCGGAGCGGAGCGCAGGAGCAGCAGCGCCGCGATTCCGGCGACCGCCGGCGGCAGGGCCAGGAGGTACGTCAGCAGGGCGCGCACCAGAGCGAGCGGTCCGCGCTGGTCGATGGTGGAGGGGAAAAGCGCGTAGAGCAGCAGCCCGACCGCGCGCAGTTGGATCACCCCCGCCAGAGCGATGGGGATTCCCGCCAGCGCTATTGCCGGAACCCGCATCGCGGCCGCCCATGCAACGATTCCGGCTGTCAGGCAGACCGCGAGCCGCCACGAGGTTCCGGCCATCCATGCAACGAGGCGGAGCCACAAGGGATCGGGGCCCATCCACCACAGCGGCTTGCGCAGGTCCGCGGCCAAACCGATTGCCGAGCCCATGGCGACGAACATGATCACCAAATTCGCGGAGGTTGCGGCAAACGCAATCGATTCTTCGAGCGAATCGCGCGACGCAGCGGCAACGTTCCCGAAGACGAACCCGGCAACGGCGCACACGGCGAAACCCAACAGGAACAGACGCTGCATCGAAGGCGATCGGGTGAACGCGATCGATTCCTTCCATGCGATCGTCCACGGACCGCGCACGCCGCCGAACACGGTTTGCAGCGCTCCGCCGCGCCGCGTGTGATACGCGTGCTCCATTGCAAAGACCGCACCGCCCGAGCGCTTCGCGCGTTCGCGGTAGGTCAGCGCTTGCATCGACGCGGCGTAGAGATCCGCGATCAGGCCGGTACCCGTTACCAAAGATAGAGCGACGAGCAGTGCGGCGAACGCATACAGCGCGCCGAGCGCAACGAGATTGCCGCCGAACAGCGCATTTACCGCTCCGCCCATGCCCAGCCGCTCGACGCCGTCCGCAAAACGCGCGCCGTTAGTCGCGATCAAACCGGAAAGAACGATCAGCAGCGGAAGCAGTCCGATCGCCGCGATGGTGCCCGCCAAACTCTGCGCGGTACGCGCGCCCGCGACGGCGCGCAGCTTTAACACCGGCACCGCTTGCGCCGCAGCCACGACGCTGCCGCCGACGATCGCAAGGCCGATTCCCGAAACGGTTCCGGATGCGGCGAACATCAGCGTGTAGATGACGATCGTAAAAAGCATCCGCAGCATCGTCGTCGCACAGCGGCGCAGCTGCAGCCACAGGACGACGATCCGTTCCGGGATTTTGGAACGCGTTAGAAACAGCGCATCGGCCGGCGACGAAAACGCGCCCGCGATGCCGGACGCCGCACCGTATGCAATAACGCCCAGCAGTACCAGGTAGGCAAAAAAGATCGCGCTCGCGTACGGCTCGGCGATTTGGGGAAGTTTCGGCGCGTGATGGAACCGCGCGCGAAGGATCGAAATGAAGATGAAATACCCGAGCGCAAACACGTAGACGAGCGCGCGTCCCGGGCGCCGCACGAGCATTCGCAGCCGGTTGATCAGCTGGCGCAGCTCCAGATATGCCAGCGCGCGAATATCGGTAAGCACCGCTCTTTGTCCTAGCGCGTCAGTTCCAAGAATACGTCTTCGGCGCTCGCCGGAGCACCCGGCCGCGCCTGCAACTCGTCGAAGGTACCCGATGCGACCACGCGCCCCGCTTTGAGGATTACGACGCGATCGCAAATGCTTTGCGCTTGCTGCAGCATGTGCGTGCTGACGATCGCGGCGACGCCCCGTTCGCGCAGATCCTCGAGGATGCCGCGCAATTCTCGCTGCCCCAAGGGATCCAGACCGATCATCGGCTCGTCGAAAAGGATAACGGGCGTCGACGCCAGCACCGTGGCTGCCACGAGCGTTTTCTGACGCATGCCCTTTGAAAGGTCGCCGCCCAACGTATCGCGCTGCGCGCGCATTTCGAAACGCTCCAACAAGGCTTCGGCGCGCGGCTGCCACCCTTGCGTCAAACGGCAGCTCTTGGCGACGAACTCCATGTGCTCCCAGACGGTGAGCATCGGATACACGTCCGGCGTTTCCGGGATCAGCGCAACGGTTTGGCCGCGCGCGTTACCCAGCTCGTGTCCGTCCCAGCAGAACGTGCCGTAATCCGGACGCAGCAACCCGGCTGCGCAAAGGAACGTGGTGCTCTTGCCGGCGCCGTTGGGACCGAGCAGCCCGACGATTTCGCCGCCGCGCACGTCGAAGGAAACGTCGTCTACTGCGACTTTCTTGCCGAACCGTTTTGTGAGGCCGCGAATTTCAAACACCGGCACGATGCATGCCCGTGTTGTGCCGTGAGTTTCCGATTACGGCATCGTTGCTTCGCGCGAGCCGTTCCATCCCAGGACGCGCGCAAGCATATCGGCGCGGTTTTTTGCGCCCGTTTTGCGAAGCAGCTGCTTCACGTAATCCGCGACGGTGGTCTCGGCGATGCTCAGGTTCTGCGCGATCTCGCTGCCGGAGAGTCCGTTCAGAATGAGCGTCAATACTTCCACTTCGCGCCGCGTCAGGTTATAGCGCTCGGCGGTCCCGGTGAGATCTTCGCGCCGCGTCCCGTGCTCGATGAAGACCGCGACGTACGAGCCGGCACTGCCGGCCAGGCGCGAGACGCGCAGCACGAGGCTGGGAACGGGACGGATGACGGCCTCGCGCTCGTCGCCGGAATCTTTCCAGCTGCGAACGACCTTGGCGACGGCGTCCTCGAGGATGTGCGGAAGGCGGTGGTTTTCGCCCTGGGTGCTGTTGGGCACGCGAAGCAGCATGTCTGCCGCTTCCGGCTCGGCGAAGGCTATTTGGAGGTTTTCATCCAGAAACATTACGCGCGGCTTAGCGCGTCGCCTAACAATCGTTTCCAATGATTCGTAATCCACAACACTCCGGCGAACGGTGCCTTAGGGGTAGATTCCCCTGTTTTGGTGCCGCGCCTAGGGCCTCCTTGAGAATACTTCTTTGATTTGGTTAAGCGGTCTCCCGGAGGCGGAGTTCTTCGAAAACTAAGGCGGTGAGAGCGAGCGAGGGGCCCACGATGGGGACCGTGTGCATGAGAACCCGGTCGCTGACGAACCGCGTCGAGTTCGTTCTCTCGTTCGCGCGCGCTAGGGCTTCCACATCCTTGGGAAGCCCGTCTTCGGCGACAAACTCGGCGAAGAATGGATCGTCGTTCTCTTCACGAGCCACGACGTTACATTCTTCGTCGACGATTACTACAAACCGACGCGCGCGTCTGCGAGGTGCCAATCCGTCCTCCACCTTATTGAAAATACTTCTGCAAGTGGAAGCCTGCAATAGTGGTTAAGGGCACCTTTATCGGCGTTAATCCTACCAATGGACTAGTACTCGTCCTGGCTCGGACCCGCCCCGAGTTACTACGCAAAGGAGCCGTGCATACTCCTTCCTTTACGGATTGTTAAGAAGCCCGAACCCTATGCCGAAATGGACAGCTAAACGATGCCGTTGCGGAACGCGTAGATCGCGATCTGCGTTCTTGCCGTCACGTTGAGCTTGGAGAAGATGTTCGCGATGTGATTTTTGATCGTTTTATCAGAGACCAGAAGACGTCCGGCGATCTCTTTATTCGTCAGTCCTTCGGCGACGAGCCGGACGACTTCGAGCTCGCGCGGCGAAAGCTCGCCGACCTCGGGCGTTGCGTGTTTGCGGAGCAGCAAACCCGACAGACGCGGATCGGCGTAAAAGCCGTCTACGCCGAGACGTTTGAGCGATGAAATAAGCTCCGCCGGCGTTACGTCTTTGACGATGTAACCGTCGGCGCCGGCCGAGATCGACTTCATCATCACCGTCGTGCTGAGTTGAGATCCCAATACGCAAATGCGTACGCCGGGGATTGCCGCGCGCGTGCGCGCTACGGCGTCTTCGATACCGGAAACTTCGGCGTCGCAGCCGATGACGACAATATCTGGAGCGGAACGTTGGAGTGCTTCGGCATCGTACGCCCGGGAATCGCCGACGATCGTGAGACCGTCGTCCCGGTCGAGGATGCTGCAGAGCGCTTTGCAGAGCAACTGCTGTGATTCGATGACGTAAACGCGGTAGGACAGCGTACTAACCGACGCCGGTTCCTTGGTCTGAAACATATGCCCCCTCAGATGTTCGGAAGAGCCGCGATCTATATTGCGTCCCTCCGGTTCAGTAAACCAAGGCTAGTACTGTTTTACTACCCTCGTTTTTGGGGGGTTTTAGTACTTCTGGGCCCTTTGATGCATAGTACACACCTCATACGACGCGCGCAGGTTCCTCCCGGAATTGCTTGTTGTAGAGCCGCGCGTACTCTCCGCCGCGCGCGAGCAGCGCCGTGTGCGTTCCGCTCTCGACGATGCGGCCCGCCTCGACGACGAAAATGACGTCGGCCGAGCGGATCGTCGAGAGGCGATGGGCGATGACCAGGCTCGTGCGGCCCCGCATCAGCGGGACGAGGGCGGCTTGGATGGCTGCCTCGTTATGCGAGTCCAGAGAACTCGTCGCTTCGTCGAGGATCAGGATCTTCGGGTTCTTCAGAAGGACCCGGGCGATGGCCAGGCGCTGGCGCTCGCCGCCCGACAGCTTGTGTCCGCGCTCCCCGACTACCGTGCGGTAGCCCTCGGGCAGCCCGCGAATGAACTCGTCGATGTTGGCCGCCGCCGCTGCGGCGCGCAGTTCGTCATCGGTCGCATCCGGCTTGGCATAGCGCAGATTGCTTTCCACGGTATCGTGGAAAAGGTACGTTTCCTGCGTGACGATGCCGATGTCGCGGCGCAGCGATTCGAGCGTGAGATTCCGGACGTCGTGGCCGTCGACGAGTACGCGGCCTTGCTGCGGGTCGTAGAAGCGCGGCACGAGTTGCGTAATCGTGGTTTTGCCTGCTCCGGAGGGGCCGACGAATGCCGCGAGTTGGCCGGGCTGGACGTGGAAGGAGACGCCGTCCAGGGCGGTGCGCGCGGCGTCGTAAGAAAAGCGGACGTCTTCGAAGCGGATGTCGCCGCGCAGCGACGGCAATGCCACCGCCCCGGGCGCCTCGTACGTTTCGGGTTCCATGTCCAGGTAATCGAAGATGCGTTCGAAGACGGCGAGGGCGCTGACGATTTGGACTTGTACGCCCGCGAGCGCGGCTGCGGAGCCGTAAAGGCGCGACCCGATGAACTGAATGAAAGCGACGATTACGCCGATTTGCGCCAAGCCCGAGAGCGCCAGCCACCCGCCGCCCATCCAGACCAAAGCCGGCCCGATCGTCACCATGGCCGTTACCAGCGCTAGGAACCAGCGCCCGACCATCGCCAGATTGATCTCCAGACGCATCAAGTCCGTGCCGGCCCGGTAGAAACGATCGCGTTCGTACGGCTCGCGCGCAAACGACTTGATCAGCGTAATGCCCGAAACCGAAAGCGTCTCTTGCGTGATCGATTCGATCTCGTCGCGCTTCTCGCGCGTGAGTTTGCGGATCGCGTACATCTTTTTGCCGACCGGCCCAAGCGGAAGAATCATCAGCGGGACGATCGCAATGGAAATCAACGCCAGCTTCCAGTTCCACACGAACATCGCTACGAGCGTCGTCAAAATGATGAAGACGTTGGTGAGGATCGTCGTAAGCGTGCCGGTTACGACGTTGTCGATGTTGTCGACGTCGTTGCTCACGCGGTTCATGATTTCGCCGGTTTTGGTGCCGGTGAAAAACGAAAGCGGCATCCGGTGCAAATGCGCGACCAAGCTCGTGCGGATGTCGCGCATGATGCCTTCGCCTACGACGGAGTTCAAATATCCCTGCGCCACGCCGAGCAGGGCACCGAGCATTGCGCCCGCGAGCATGACGCCGACGTCGATCGCCAATTCGCGGATGCTGCGGTGCGGTATCGCGCGATCGATGATCCACGCCGTGACGAAGCCCGGAATCAGCCCGAGCGCGGAAGAGGCGAGGATGCAAACGAGTACGAGCGACTCTTGCTTCCAGTACGGCGCAAAAAGCGCGCCGATGCGTTTCCAATCGACGCGCTTTTGAACTTGGGGTCGGTCGGGCCGGTTCATCGCCGACCACATCAGTCCGTATGGATGCACGTTGATTCCGAGGCCGGCCTCCTAATGCGGGACCGTGGTTTGATGGAGCGTTACCACGTTGCCCTCGGGATCGGTTAGCGAACCGATCTTGCAGACCGCCGTGTCGTGGATCGGCCCGACCGTGACGTTCTGTGCGCGAAGGCCCGCCGTCAATTTGTCGATGTCGTCGACTTCAAAGGCGATTCCGCTTCCGGGCTTGGTCGCGGCCCACTCCTCGGTAACCACGGCGAACCATCCCGAACCCACTTGGCTCTCGGCGTACTTTTCGACGCCGTCTTCGGTGAACGGCTCCGCAAATGCGAAGCCGAGCGCGTCGGCATAGAATTTCCGCAGCGCCGCGACGTCTTTGGCCGGATAGGCGACGAAGGCGAAGTCTTTGACCACGTGAGGTTCCTTTCGGCAAATCATGGTGCGGTATCGCGAAGCGACCCTCTCACCATGAACAACGGCTTACTTCTTGCCGTTGCGCAGCGCCGCCAACTCTCGAAAGAGCTTTTTCTCCTTGTCGCTCAAATCCGTGGGCAGCTGGCCGATCAGGCGAACGTATTGATCGCCGCTGCCGCCGTCGCGCACCTTCGGCATGCCCTTGCCGGTCAGGCGCAAAAGCCGGTTGTTCTGCGTTCCCGCGGGGATCGTCATCGTCACTTGTCCGGCCATGGTCGGCACTTTCACGTCGCCGCCGAGCACGAGATCGTATAAATTGACCGGAAGCTCGACGTAGAGGTCGTCGCCTTTGCGCTTGTACGTCGGGTCGTCGAGCAACTTCACGATTAGGAACAGATCGCCGTTCGGTCCGCCGGCAACGCCCGCGCCGCCCTGCGCCGCCAGCCGGATACGCTGGCCCTCGGCAATCCCTTTGGGAATCGTGACTTCGAACTTCTTATTCGAAATGATCCGCCCGGTGCCGTGACAGTTGGTGCACAATGCGCCGCGATCGGTGCCGGTGCCGCGGCAGCGCGCGCACACGTCCTCGAGTTGCAGCGAAACGGCTTTCTTGCCGCCGTCGTAGACGTCGCGAAGCGTGAGTTCGATCGTCGTTTCGAGATCTTGCCCGCGCTGCGCGAATCCGGTGGCTTGCGCGGTGTTGCGCTTGCCGATGCCGGAGAAGAACATGTCGAAGAAATCCGAAAAGCCGCTCGGGCCGCCCGTGGTTCCGGCTCCGCCGAAATCTCCGAAGTTGAAGTTGAACGTTTCGCTTTGCGTGTTGCGGTAGCGCCGCTGCTGTTCGGCTTGTCTGGCGGCCTGTTGCCAGTTGCTGCCGAGCATGTCGTACTTGCGCCGTTTATCGGGATCTCCGAGAACTTCGTAGGCCTCTTGAATCTCTTTGAATTTTTCTTCGGCGGACTGCTGATTTTCCGGATTTGCATCGGGATGCCACTTGCGCGCGAGCCGGCGGTACGCCGACTTGATGTCTTTTTCCGGCGCGTTCTTCGGCACCCCGAGTATCTGATAGTAGTCCTTATAATTCATTCAGGCGCGCGTTTTGCGACGATTACTTTTGCCGGGCGCAGCAGCTCGTCGCCGATCGTGTAGCCCCTCTGGGCTTCTTCCAACACCGTGTCGTCCTCGACGCCGTCGGCCGTTTGCGTTCCGATCGCCTCGGCGATCGCCGGATCGAACGGTTTGCCTTTCACGTCGATCGGTTTGACCGATGCCATCGAAAGCACGTTTTCGAATTGGCGCAAGGTATTCTGCAGCCCGCTGCGGAGCGCTTCGGCGTTCTCGCCGCTGTACGTAAGCGCGCGCTCGAAATTATCGAGCACGGGAAGGAATTGCAGCAGCATTTTTCGCTCCCCGGCCGTCGAAAGTTCGCGGTAGCTGCGTTCCATGCGTTTCTTGTAGTTCTCGAAGTCCGCCATCGCGAGGAGAAACTTGTTGTAGTTGTCGTCCGCGCGAGCGGTTTCCGCGGCGAGCTGCGTTTGCAGATCGCCGGCGGAACGTGAAGCATCGCCGTTTTCACCGGCGCTGGGTACGTCGGCTTGGGTGATGTATTCGTCTTGCATAATATTTTTTAAGGAAGGCCCCTCGACGAGCTCGGGGTGGTGGTTCGGTACCTCACCATGACGCTGGTATGGTCATCCTGAGGTATCGATGGACCCTGAGCCCGCCGAAGGGCAGACCCGTTACTTGGCCTCTTTAAACTCGGCGTCGATGACGTCTTCGGGCTGCTCTGCCTGGCCCGCGCCGTCGCCGGATGCGCCCGCACCGGCGCCCGCGGCTTCACCGTCGTGCGCCGCGCCGTTCGCCCCGGCAGCGGTTTTCTGGTACAGCAGTTCGGCCATCTTGTAGCTGGCTTGCTGCAGACGTTCGATGGCAGGTTTGATCTCGGCAATCGTGCCGTTTTCGCTGGCGCGCTTGAGTTCGGTAAGCGCCGTCTCTACTTCACCGCGCGCTCCGGCGTCGAGCTTCTCGCCGACTTCCTTGAGCGACTTCTCGGTGGAGTAGATCAGGCTCGAAGCCTGATTGCGGACTTCCGCTTCCTCGCGCTTGGACTTGTCGGTCGCGGCCTGCATTTCGGCTTCCTTGACCATGCGATCGACTTCGTCTTTCGACAGATTCGTCGAAGCCGTGATCGTGATCGCCTGCTCTTTGCCGGTGCCGAGATCCTTGGCGCTTACGTTCACGATGCCGTTTGCATCGATGTTGAACGTCACTTCAACCTGCGGTATGCCGCGCGGTGCTGCCGGAATGCCTTCCAGGCGGAACCGTCCCAGCGTTTTGTTGTCGACCGCCATCGGACGTTCGCCTTGCAGCACGTGAATGTCGACCGACGTTTGACCGTCTTCGGCCGTCGTGAAGACTTGCGACTTCTTCGTCGGGATCGTCGTGTTGCGCTCGATCAGCGTCGTCATGACGCCGCCCAGCGTTTCGAGGCCGAGCGACAGCGGCGTAACGTCGAGCAGGACGACGTCGCGGACTTCGCCCGCGAGCACGCCCGCCTGAATCGCCGCGCCGACCGCGACCACTTCATCCGGGTTCACGCTGAGATTCGGTTCCTTGCCCGTGAGTTTGCGAACCAGCTCTTGAATCACCGGCATGCGCGTCGAGCCGCCGACCATCACGACTTCGTCGATCTGCGAGATGTCGATCTTGGCGTCGGCAAGTGCGTTCTTGAACGGCTGGATGCAGCGATCCGTCAGATCGCTCGTCAGCTCTTCGAACTTGGCGCGCGTGAGCGTCATGTCCAAATGCTTGGGTCCGTTCTGATCGGCCGTAATGAACGGCAGATTGATGCTGGTCTGCACGACCGAGCTGAGCTCGATCTTCGCCTTTTCGGCGGCTTCCGTTAGACGCTGCATCGCCTGCTTGTCGTTGCTCAGGTCGATGCCTTGCTCTTTGCGGAACTCGCTGACCAGCCATTCGACGACGCGATGATCGTAGTCGTCGCCGCCCAGACGCGTGTCGCCGTTGGTCGACTTGACTTCGAAGACGCCGTCGCCTACTTCGAGAATCGACACGTCGTACGTGCCGCCGCCGAGGTCCCAAACCAGAATGGTTTCGTTACCTTTCTTGTCGAGGCCGTACGCAAGCGCTGCCGCCGTCGGTTCGTTGATGATGCGCAGCACTTCGAGACCCGCAATCTTGCCCGCGTCTTTGGTCGCCTGGCGCTGCGAGTCGTTGAAGTAGGCCGGAACCGTGATGACCGCTTTGGTCACACGTTCGCCCAAATAGTTGCTCGCGTCGTTCACGAGCTTCTGCAGGATCATCGCCGAGATCTCTTGCGGCGTGTAATCTTTGCCGTCGATCTTGACGTGATAATCCGTGCCCATGTGCCGCTTGATCGACGAGATCGTGCGGTCCGGATTCGTGATTGCTTGACGCTTTGCGAGTTGACCGACGAGCCGTTCGCCGGTCTTCGTAAATGCCACCACCGATGGGGTCGTCCGCGACCCTTCCGCGTTGGCGATGACGGTGGGATTGGCTCCCTCCATCACGGCGACGACCGAATTAGTCGTGCCCAGGTCGATTCCGACCACTTTTGCCATGAAATTGTCCCTCTTTCCGAGCCCATGGACCAACTTTTCGCAGCGCCCCTCGTCATCGTGAGGTTCGAACGTCATGGTGAGGTATCGAACCACCCTGAGGAATCGAAGGGTCTTCCCGCTACTAAGCCTTGCCGCTTACTGGGCTACAAGGATTACTACGTGCCGATAATAGTACGCCATCGGCCCGTTTGTGTTCCAGCACTTACGACAGTTCGGCACGATAAAAAGTTGCAGGAGCGCCCTGCTTTCCGGCAGGGCGCTCCGGGGCATTCTAGCTGCCGGTCTGCTACGGGCTCTGTTCTTCGGGCACTTGGTCCTGCGGCGGTTGGCCGCCCGGTTGTTGCATGCCGGGCTGCTCGTACGAGGTCGGTTGCGAACCGAGCGTAATGGTGACGAGGCGCTTGTTGCCCTGCGACCACACCTCCAGGTTGACCTTTTGGCCGGCACGCATGTTGCGGATCGCGCCCTGGAGGTCCGACGGGTTGTCGTACGACTTGCCGTTCATCTTCAAAATGACGTCGCCCGGGTTGAGTCCCGCTTGGTCGGCTGCCGAGCCGCTGACCACTTGCGATATTCCGACGCCGCCCGTTCCGTGGTAACCGGTCTGGCTGCGGAAGCCTTGAGTGACCGGCGCCAGACCGACACCCAAGAATGCCTGGACCGGCGGCGTGGTGATGCCCGGATGCGCGATCATGTCGTCCACGATGCGTTTGACCTGATTCGAGGGAATCGCGAATCCGATGCCTTCGGCTCCGCCGCGCAGCGTCGATTGGTTCACGCCGATGACGTCGCCGTTCATGTCGATGAGCGGACCGCCGGAGTTCCCGGGGTTGATGGGCGCCGACGTCTGCATCAGGCCTTTGAACGTGATCGTTTGACCGGTCTCCGTCTGAATCGGCTCTTCGCGGTTGAACGCCGACACGACGCCGACCGAAACGCTCTGTTGCAGTTCGTACGGCTCGCCGATCGCGATCGCCCACTGGCCCTGCTGCACTCTATCCGAGTCGGCAAGTTGCAGCGGCGGCGGCAGATTCTTGGTATCGACGCGAATCACGGCCAGATCGGCGCCGACGTTTGCCGCGATCAGATGCGCGCTCGCTTTCGTTCCGTTTGGAAACGTGACCGTCATGTTGGTCACTTGACCGTTGGGGATGTCCGGACGCGCGACGTGCGCGTTCGTAACGATGTCGCCTTTGGTATCGAAGACGAATCCGGACCCCGACGCGCGGCCCCTGAACGGCTGGACGATCGACGGTCCCTGCTGGCCGAAGAACTGCTGCAGGAACGGATCGACGGGAATGACCTGCTTGCCATTGACGGTCAAGTCGATTGCAACCACCGAGGGTTTGGTGCGTTTGACTGCGTTCACGATGCGATCCTGATCGCTTCCGGCGCTCGTCAACGGCGCTGCGCTTATTACGGGCGGCGTATTATCCGGCCCGGCGACGTTCGCGAAATGGGTGCTCGCGTAGAGCATCATTACGAACGAACCGATTATTGCGCCCACCAAAGCGACTATCGCCGTGGGCAATACACGATTTCTCAACATGCCTCTAAGATATGCGAACGAGGGTACATGGGGCTATCTACCCCGTTTACGCAAAAAGGTAGCGAATCCGTTCCCCAGGTTCTTCTAAGGAAGGGCCGCCTCGGAACGCACGGGCGGGGCGTCCGAAACGATCAGCCCGTCCAACATGCGCAAAATGCGTTTCGCGTGCGATGCCACGTTTTCGTCGTGCGTGACCATGATTATCGTTCTGCCGCCCTCGTTCAGACGGCCGAAGAGCGCCAGTATCTCGGCGCTCGTCTTCGAGTCCAGATTGCCGGTGGGCTCATCTGCCAGCACGACGGCCGGATCGTTGACCAGCGCGCGGGCGATCGCAACGCGCTGCTGCTGTCCGCCGGAGAGTTCGGAGGGTTTGTGGCGCGCCCGGTCCGCCAAACCGACCTCCGCTAAACTGTCCATTGCGGCCTGATTGCGGTTTTTCGCGCTCACACCGGCGTAAAAGAGCGGAAGCGCAACGTTCTTGAGCGCGTCCGTCCGTGCCAGCAGATTGAAGCCCTGAAAAACGAACCCAAGTTTCTTCAAGCGGATCTGCGCCAGCTCGTTGTCGCCGAGTTTCGACACGTCGACGCCGTCGAGCAGATACGTTCCGCCCGTCGCGCGGTCCAGGCAGCCCAAAACGTTCATCAGCGTCGATTTGCCGGAGCCGGACGGCCCCATGATCGCCACGTACTCACCCGCCGCGATCGTGAACGTGACGCCGCGAAGGGCTTGCACCTCCATCGTTCCCATCGAGTACGTCTTGGTGACGTGGCGTACGTCGATGACCGTGGATGAGTTATTCATAGCGCAGTGCTTCTATCGGATCGAGCGTGGCGGCGCGGAAAGCGGGTACGGTGCCGCAGCCGATCGTTACCGCCGTCGTGAACACGAGCGTGGTGACGGCGGCTTGAATCCACGGAATGGGCGGCGCATAGCCGGTTAATTTCACGATCGCAAACGAGTTCACCGACGCGCCGATGGCAAGACCGAGCACCAGCCCGATGCCGCAGCCGATGCCGCAGAGCACGAGCGCTTCGATGAAAAATTGCAGCAGTATCTGCGTGCGCGTCGCGCCGATCGCCTTGCGCACGCCGATTTCGCGCGTGCGTTCGGTAACGGAGACCAGCAGAATGTTCATGATGCCGATGCCGGCGACGAGCAGCGAGATCGCGCCGATGAACGCGACGACGAACGTCATGACGCCGAAGATGCTGTTGATGCCCTTGGTCAGCTGCGCTTTGTCGAACGTGTTGTACTCCAGGCGCTGGTTGCCGCGCAGGTCGCGAAGTGTCTTTATGACCGCCACTTCGGTCAAACTCATCGACGACGAATCCTTGACGATTACGCGCGCCGCTCCGATGCGCTGGCCGTGCACGTAATCGCGCAGCAGCGTCGTGTACGGCGCCGAGACGTCGCCGCCGAAGTTGGTTTGAATGAGCCCTTGTTTCGGCGTCGACAGCACGCCCAAGATCAGATAGCGGTGCGAGCCGACGTACATGCTTTGCCCCACGGGATCCCCGCCGCCGGGGAAGAGCTTTTTGTACGCCCGGTCTGAAATGACGGCGACGTGGCGTCCGGCGTCGATTTCTTCCTGCGTAAAACGGCGCCCGAACTGCAACGGCGCATTGTTGAACGGCTCTACCGGATCGCCTGAGATAAAGTAGCGCGCCTGCAGATGACCGTTCCGTACGAGATCGGTCTGCGCCACGAGCGGTATCGCCAGTTTGACGTTCGGCAGCGCCGAAAGCTGGACGAGATCGGTTCGAGTCACCGAAGCTTTTACGGCATTCGCTTGCGTGGCGCTGGGGAAGATGATGAACGAGTCGTCGGTCATATTGCCCAGCGCTCCGTTCAAAGCGCCGGACATGCTGCTGCCCAGGACTTGTATGGCGATGACGGCCATGACGCCGATGATCAGTCCGGTGACGGTCAGCAACGAGCGGATCTTGTTGCCGAAAATAACGTTGAGCGCTTCTTCGATGTGCATCATGGCCGCACGCTACGACCGTAAGGCTTCGATGGGATTCATGTTGGCCGCGCGCCACGCCGGGTACATCCCGAAGAGCATCCCGACCGCACCCGAAAACGCGATGGCCAGCGAAACGATCAGCACGTACGGGATAATCACCGTGCCGATCGTCTTGCTGATGATTTGCGCGCCGCCGATCGTGAAAAGCAAACCGAGCAGCATCCCGGTTCCGCCCCCGGCAAGTGAGAGCAGAAGCGCTTCCATCAGAAACTGCAGTGCGATGTCGTTGCGGCTGGCGCCGATGGATTTGCGGATTCCGATCTCGCGCGTGCGCTCGGTAACGGAAACCAGCATGATGTTCATGATCCCGATGCCGGCGACTACCAGTGCGACGCCGCCGATGGCGGCCAGCCCCGTCGCGATGATCGCGAGCACGTTTTCAAATGTTTGAATCTGCGCCGCGCCGTTTTGAATGAAGTACTGCGCCTTGGCGCCGTGGATGTGCTGCAGTGCTTTCTTGGTGGCGGCGATGACTTCATCGGCCTCGCTTGCCCGGGCGGGGTAGACCAGCAGATTGTCGATCGGCCCGGGATCCAAGTGGTGCATCGCCGAGTACGGGACGGCGACGCTGTTGGATCCCACGTTATTGTTGAAAAACGATCCGCTCAGCGGCGAGTACACGCCGATGACGATGAAGCTGCTGCCGTTGATACGAATTTCCTTGCCGAGCGCCGGCGCGTTTCCGAACAGCGCTTTCTCGACGTCCGGCGTCAGAATTGCCACGTGCGCCGCGGACTGCACGTCCGCCAAGTCGATGTGCCGGCCCTCGCTGAGCGCACCGGTATCGAAGCGATCGCCGTCGGATTGCACGTCTTCGTAGTCGCGTTTATCGCCGTACCGCACTTGCCATTTGCGGTCGTCGTACGGAAACACGTAGTCGGCCAGGCCTCCCAGTTCGGCGCGCACCTGTGTCGCGTCGCGATAGTACATCTGTGCCTGTGCGGGATAGTCTTGCGTTGAATCGACCGCGGCAATGATGGGCAATTCGCCGAAAGACGAAAAGGTGGCGGCGATTCCGCTGGTCGCGCCGCGGCTGATACCGAATACGGCGATGATCGACGCCGTGCCGATGATCATGCCGAGCATCGTGAGAATCGAGCGCGTCCGGTTGCGCCAAAGCGCGGCGGCGGCTTCGCCGATATATTCTAAGAGGCGCGTCACGGCGAAGCGGGATTCGGTGACGGAGAAGGCGCGATCGTCACAGCCTCTTTGTCTAGCAGTCCCGGCGTCTTTTGCGCGACGATAACGTCACCCGCGGCCAGCCCGGACGTCACGATCGTCTGCGTATCATTCGCTTTTCCGCTCTGGACGAGCGTCTTGTGCGCGACATGGTTGCGCACGACGAACACATACGCTTTGCCGCTCTCGCTGACGATCGCGTCGTTCGGCACGAGCAGCGCGTTCTTGACGTCCGACGTGAGAATGTCGATATCGACGGTCATGCCGTCGCGAAGATAGCTCGGCGAGCTGTCCAGTAAGATCGTGGTGAGCACTTGCTTTGCCGTACTCGATGCATCCGTCGATTTTGTCGCAATCGGCGAGATGTCGGCCACGTGTCCGTGAAGATGCTTGCCGGGAAAGTCTTCTCCGGAGACGACCGCCGGCTGTCCGACGTGAACGTTGATGACGTCCTGTTCGTCGACTTGCGCCTTCACGATGTAGTTACCGCTCTCGGCTATGGTGAACAGCGCCTGCCCCGCAGTTACCGGATCGCCGGGGCGAAGATTGGTGAGCGGATCGTTGGGCTGCGTTGCAACCGATTGAATAACGCCGGAGAACGGTGCGACGATCCTCGTAAAACCCAGCTGCTGTTGATTGGCCGAGTTCACGATTGCCATTTTGTGAGCGTTCGCGACTGCCATTTGCACGCTGTCTTGCGAATACCCCGTAACCGCTCCGAGCCGCGCTTGGCGAACCGCCTGATCGTACTGCACCTCGGTTTGATCGAGCTTGGCTTTATCGACGTCGAGCTGGTTACGGGGAATGGCCTTACTGGCGTAAAGCGCCACGTCCGCGTTATAGATGCGCCGCGCTTCGTCCAGGTTCGATTTTGCGGTTTGTACGTCGGCTTGATACGTCACTTGCGCGTTTTGCGAATTCGTCCGCGCCGTCTGGATGCTGGCCTGCGCCTGATCGTAATCGGCTTGCGAACTGGCGGCGTTCGACTCGAGGGTGGGATTGTCGACCGTAGCCAGCAGTTGTCCGGCGGAGACCGCATCGCCGGCCTGCGCGTAAATCTGACCCAGATTTCCCGCGACCAGCGTTGGGATAGTGGCGGTTCGCGGCCGCTGCACGATGCCGTTTTCGGGAAGTTTGGTTTCGAAGGTCCCGCGCTTGACCGTGGCGGTCGCAACGGCGATCTTCGTACTGTCTCCCGCGCGCATGAATTTCGCAGCCACCAGAACTATTGCGATTCCGGCGACGATTACAAGCAAAACCAGAAGTCTTTTCATCTTTTCCTACAAGTCGGCGACCGCCGAACGCGAATCGAACAAGCCGGTCGCGACGCGGAGTTTGACGACGGCGTCGACGTACCCGACGCGCGCGTTATATAGGTCGGTTTGCGCCGAGAGCGCCGACTGCTGCCGCTGCTGCACGTCGACGAGTGTAATGATCCCGTGCTCGTACTGCAACTGCGCGACGCGCGCCGCTTCTTGCGCGAAGCGGCTTTCCTCCTGCGCGGACGCGAGCTGCGCCAGCGCCGTCTCGGCGGCTCGGTACTGTTGACGTACGTCAAGTTCCACTTGGCCGCGCGTCGAATCGAGCTGCGTTTGGGCCGCGGCAATCTGATCGTTCAAATTCCGGTGATTCGCGGCGCGCGCTCCCCAATCGACGAGCGGCAGCGAAATCGTCGACGTGACCCCCAGCAGCCAATACCCCGGCGTTCCGCGATTCCCGAGCGCGCCCAGCTGCGCGGCGGTCGTGGGTGAGAATTGATTCCCGATCTGTCCGAAGGTTTGAATCTGCGGATACAGGTCGGTGTCCGCGGCGCGCCGGTTCGTGCGCGCGATCTGCACGGCGTCGTAAGCCGACAACACTTCCGGCCGGTTGACTTGCGCCAACGCGATCAGGTGATCCAAGTCCTGACCGGGCAGTGGAGGCTGCGGCACGGCGGCCGGAACGTCGAACTGCGTTTCGAGCGGTGCGCCGATCGTTTGAGAGAGGCTCTCGCGCGAATTTTCACTGTCGGCCTGCGCCGCCTCGAGCGTGTAACGGCTCTTTTCCTCGGCCGCTCGAGCGCTCAGGACGTCGACTCCCGCCGCCACCCCGGCGCGTTCTTTCGCTTGCGCGACGGTCAGCAAAACGTGTTGATACTGCAGATCGCCTTGATCCAGGCGCACCGCTTCATCTTTGCTGGCGAGTTGGAAATAGGCGTCGGAGACGGAATCCGTGACTTGCCGCCGAGTTTGCTGAAGGTTCGCCTGCGCTTGATCCAGTTGCTGCTTGTCGGCGAGTGTTTGAAAGAACGCAAGCCCGCCGTTGAACGTGTACGACGTGCCGAGAGAGACGCTGTTCTGCGAAAAAACCGAGGCCTGCGAGGCGCCTTGAATGATCGAGTAGTTCGAGTAATTTTCGGACTTCTGCATCTGGTTCTGCAACTGTCCGAGCACGCCGGGCAGCGTTTGCGACCGCTGCCGTACGTACTGCGATTGCGCCTGCGATACGAGTGCGCGCTGCTGGGCGATCGTGGCGTTGTGATTCATGGCGAAGTCGATGGCTTGTGCCAACGTCATGGCCAGCGCGAACGGATGCATTCGTTATCGCGCGAACGCCGCCAGAAGCGCTCCGCTGACGACCAACACGGCAACGCCGCACGCCGCGGCCACGCCCTTGGACGTCCGCGCAACGTAGATGAGCGCCATCGAAATGAGGACCGCCGACCAAATACCGGTTACGTTGAACGCTGCCAGAAACGCAACGGTTTTCAGACCTGCGCCTGGGACGAGCCACGCGAGGCTGGGGATGGCGCGATACGCGTCGGCCGTAGAGTTGTAGCTCGCCGCTCCGCGCACCATTGCCACGAGCCCGGCGAGAATCGAATACACGCCGAACGAGACGATGCTGATGTTCACCGCCGCGCACCAGAGCTGCTTGAATCCGGCGTCGCCCCGGCCAATCGCTTTGAAGATCACCATGACGATCGTTGTGACGAAGCATCCGATGAACAGCGAGATGATCGAGAAGATCCAAGCCCACCGGATGAAACTCACCGAAACGTTGAGCGCCCGCTGCTGCTGCTCGGGCGTCATGCCGGCGAGGCTCGGGTTCGCGGCGACTTGCGCCGGCCAGCTCGCCTGAACCGCGTGAATCGTTGCGGGCGTAACGAGATATTGACCGATCGCCGTGAGCACGAACGCAATCAGAAGCGCCCATCCCCAAGTGGGCGCCGTTCTCAATGTCTCAAACGCTTCGCGGGGCGCTACGATAACGTTGAATGCCGTCGTCGCGCCGTTTACTTTGGGAGCCGCTGGAGTGGAAACACCCATAAAGCCCTCTCTCCTAAAATACGTGAAATGAAAGCGTGCCGCCCGGTAATACGGACAGCACGCTTGATTGTTTCGCCGCAGCAGTGCGGAAGGACTGCCCTGCACGCCCTTTGACCGCTTGTCTGCTCACATTTTGAGCAGTTCGTCAACCGGAATGCGGTGCTGGATAGCCTCTCGCACGCGCTCCAAATGTTCGCTGCGCAGTTCGAGCAATTTGAGTTGCAGGATGATTCTGGCTTGACGGAGCGCCCGCGCCGAGTACAGCCGCCCGGCTCGGGGCGGCGAGGTAAAGCGTGAGGCGTGTTTCGAGTGCGGGGCGGCGGCGTGTGCCGGAAGCCCTGCGGTAAAAGCCAAGGTTAGCACGAGCGCGGCGGGGTATCGGACGTTCATGTCTGCCGTTCACACCGTCGGTGCCGGTGCGCTAGATGCGTAACGCGCCTTCCAGTCCGCTGGTCGTACCCGACGCGCCCGCGGAAGCGTACGTCCGGATCGTTCCGCTCGGCGGCTGCGGTGAAATCGGGCGCAACATGACGCTGATCGAAACGAATGAAGACATCGTCGCCGTCGATTGCGGTCTGATGTTTCCCGACGAAGAAATGTACGGCGTCGACATCGTCATCAACGATTTCACGTATCTGCGCGAGCGCCGTGAAAAGTTTCGCGCAATTCTGGTAACGCACGGGCACGAAGATCACATCGGCGGCATTCCGTACCTGCTGCGCGAATTCAACGTCCCGGTGGTCGGAACGCCGCTGACCAACGCGCTGATCAAAGCAAAATCCCGCGATCACAAGATGATGGGAGAAGCGCAATTCGTCACGGTGCAGCCCGGCGAGCGCGTACGCTACGGAGCGATCGAAGCGGAGTTCGTGCACATCAACCATTCCGTCTCCGGAGCGTGCGCGCTGGCGCTTCGCACTCCGGTCGGAACGTTATTCCACACCGGCGATTTCAAATTCGATCAGACGCCGATAGACGGCAAGCCGGCGGATTTTGCGGCGATCGCCCGCATCGGAGACGAAGGCGTGCTGTGCATGCTCTCGGACAGCACGAACGCCGAGCGGCCGGGGCACACGCTTTCGGAACGCATCGTGGGCGAGGCGTTTACCAACGTTTTTTCGCACGCGAAGGGGCGGATCATCGTTGCTTCGTTCGCATCCAACGTTCCGCGGATTCAGCAGGTGATCGATCACGCGATTACGTTCGATCGAAAGATTGCGTTTTTGGGGCGCTCGCTGCTCAACGTGGTGCATTTCGCTTCGGAGTTGGGATATCTGCGCGTGCCCGGCGAGCGCACGATCCGGATCGAACAAGTCGACGAATACCCGCCGGAAAAGGTCGTCGTCATGACGACGGGATCGCAAGGCGAGCCGATGAGCGCGCTCACGCGCATGTCGGTGCGCGACCACGCCAAATTGAAGATCGTTCCGGGAGACACCGTCGTAATCAGCGCCACGCCGATTCCGGGAAACGAAAAAGGCGTGTACAAGACGATCAACAACTTGTATCGCTTGGGTGCGGTCGTCGTTCACGGTACCGACGGACGGTCGCACGTTTCGGGTCACGCGTCGCAAGAAGAGCTGCTGTTGATGCTCAATTTGGTTCGTCCGGAGTTCTTCGTACCGGTTCACGGAGAGTACCGCATGCTTGTGCAGCACGGTAAACTGGCTGCGCGTACCGGCGTCGATCCGCAGAACGTGTTCGTCGTCGAGAACGGCGACGTGCTGGAGTTCACCGCGGAATACGGCGACAAAATCGGCAAAACGTACGGCGGTCATGTATTCGTCGACGGTTCCAGCGTCGGCGACGTGGGCGAAGCGGTGCTCCGCGACCGGCGGCTGCTCGCGGCCGACGGTTTCATGATGGTCGTGGTGACGATCGATAGTGAAGAGGCTCGCGTCATCGCCGGTCCCGACCTGATCTCGCGAGGTGTGTTTTACGTGCCCGAGTCCGACGGCGTGCTCGATCAGCTGCGTGCCGAATTAGTGACCCTGATCGAAGAAGTTTCGCTTGAAGGTATTCGCGACGTCAATACCGTGAAGGAACACATCCGCAGCGGACTCGCAAAGTCGATCCATGCGCGCTATAAGCGCCGGCCCGTTATCGTACCGGTGGTTATGGAGGTTTAGTATCAGGGGGAAACCATGAGCACCCGAAAAGCTTTTTTGGCCGCCACCGCTTCCGGCGCGTTACTCGCAGCGGCTCCGCCGTCCGCGCAGCCATCGGGTTCACCGTCACCCTCTCCAAAACCGTCGAAGATCTCGGGTGCCGCGCGCGAGCTTGCGAAATCGATGCGCCGGTTCGATCCGCAGCTGACCGACAAAGATCTCGAAACGATCGCTCAAAACATCGACGGTAATTTGAAGCTGGGCAATGCGATCGATCCCAAAGGCCGCGCGCTGAAAAATTGGGACGAGCCGGCAGCGACGTTCGAGGCGGCGGAATGACGAACGAACAACTCGCGTTCTCCGACGCAACCGCTCTTGGGCAAATGATCGCGCAACGCAAGATGTCGTCGGTGGAACTCACCAAACTCTACCTTGCGCGACTGGAAAAATATGGACATGTCTACGGCGCCGTCGTGACGATCGTGCACGAGCGCGCGCTCGGCGAAGCGCGCGCCGCAGACAAGGAGCTCGCCGCAGGATCCAGCCGCGGACCGCTGCACGGCGTGCCCTACGGCGTAAAAGATTTGCTGGCCGCGGCCGGTGCGCCCACGACGTGGGGCGCCGCGCCGTACCGGAACCAAGTCTTCGATTACGACGCAACCGTCGTGAAGAAGCTCCGCGACGCCGGCGCGGTGCTTTGCGCGAAGCTGGCGATGGTCGAGCTTGCGGGCGGCTTCGGCTACAACGAAGCCGACGCATCGTTTACCGGCCCCGGACGGACGCCGTGGAACCGCAACTTCTGGAGCGGCGGATCGTCCAGCGGTCCCGGAGCCGCGACCGCTGCCGGACTGGTCGGTTTTTCAATCGGATCCGAGACGAACGGTTCCATCATGGTGCCGTCGTCGTACTGCGGCGTTTCGGGATTGCGTCCGACGTACGGGCGCGTCAGCCGGCACGGCGCGATGGCGCTGATGTGGTCTTCGGATAAACTCGGCCCGATGTGCCGCTCGGCTCGCGATGCCGAAACCGTTCTGCGGACGATCGCCGGTCACGATCCCAACGACAAAACCTCGAAGGACATGCCGTTTCCGACGATACGCGGGCGCCGTCCGAAGCTTGCCGTCGTAAAGGGTGCGACGGCAAAAACGCAGCCGGCCGTCATCCGCAACTTCGAGGCCTCGCTGCGCGTGCTCGGGGAATTCTGCGACATCGTTCGCGACGTGCCGCTGCCCAAGGGCGATTACGGCGACGTCTTCGTCGCGGTGTTCAACGGCGAATGTGCCAGTGCGTTCCGCGATCTGATCGAGAGCGGACGTTCGCGCGAACTGCAGTCGCCTTCCGATAAACTGGGCGGCTACGCGGTGTACGGTTCGCTCGCGGTCGACTACGTCGACGGAATGCGCCTGCGCTCGTTGCTCAACGAGGCGGTCGTTCGCGCGATGGAGCCGTACGACGCGATCGTACATCCGACGCTTTCCACGGTCGCGCTTCCGATCGACTTACCGTTCGACAAAGCGTATCCGAAGTATCCGGGCGTGCTCGACATGGGCAGCATCGGTAATCTTCCGGGCCTGCCGTCGGTCAGCGTGCCGAACGGCTTGGGCGAGAATCATTTGCCGACCGGACTTGCCCTGCTCGGAAAGTCTTGGGGCGAAACGGCACTGACGCAAATTGCCAAAGCCTACCAGGCGCGAACCGCTTTTCATCAACAGCATCCGAAGCTCGTAATGGCCTAGATTTTGGGCATCGCTTTCGGCTTGCTGGCGGCGGCGTTTTACGGCGCCGCCGATTTTTTCGGCGGCCTGGCGAGCAAACGCAGTTCGGTTTTTTCCGTGGTCATGCTCTCGCAACTCGTGGGCTTGCTGTTGCTGGCCGCTGCACTGCCGTTTACTCATGCGGCGCTCACGCACCGGGCGCTGCTCTTCGGATTTGCCGCCGGCGCCTGCGGCGCGGTCGGCATCGCGCTGCTGTATCGCGCGCTTGCGATCGGAAAGATGGGCGTCGTCTCGCCAATCACGGCCGTACTCGCCGCGGCGGTACCCGTGATCGTCGGGGTATTCGCGCGCGGCGAGCACTTGACGGGGTTGCGTTCGGCCGGAATCGCCGCTGCATTCGTGGCGGTAGTCTTGATAACGCTGACGCCGGGCGAAACCGGATCGTTCGAATTTTCCGCCGTGGGCGTGCGCGAGGCGGTTATCTCAGGGCTTGCGCTCAGCGGCTTCTACGTCTTTCTCGCGCTGGCGGGAAAGAATGCGGGGCTGTATCCGCTGATTTCCGCGCGATGCGCGTCCACGGGCTTGCTCCTGATTGCTGCACTGGCTGCGGGTCAAAGCATCAAACCCGTCAAAGGCACTGCGTTGCAGATAATAGTCGCCGGCGTGTTGGACCAATCTGCAAACGCCTTCTATCTCTTCGCCGCGAATGCGGGCTATTTGGCGATTGCGGCCGTCCTTACGTCACTGTATCCCGCTTCGACGGTGATTCTCGCGCGCGTCGTTCTACACGAGCGGTTGGCGGCAATTCAAAAAGCCGGCGTCGGCTTGGCGCTCGCCGGCGTCGCGCTCATCGCTTCGTGAGCGGAGTTCTCAGCCGCGCTTTTTCAGACGTGAGAGCTGCGATGCGTGAATATACCGCGCGATCTCCTCACGTGCTAGCCCGTCGACTTCGAGCAGTTCGATTTCGTAAGCCGGCCGGCGCAGAGAGTCGGTGACCGCGGCGACCACGCGTGCGCGTAACTTCAGCTCGACAAACGGCCGGCGCAGATATTTGCGCGGCACGCGCCGGTATCCGAACGGCCCGACGACGAGTTCGTCATCGCGTCCTTGATGCACGACCAGCATCGCGTCTGGCAAGCGGAACGTCAGCGCGAGTTGCTGATTCACTTTTAGTTGCTCTTCGCAGCGCATGCGCAGCGCGTTTCCGGTGAGGTCGCAGGCAACTGCCGCCATGAGCGACATGCGCGGATCGTCGATCCGGTACGAAACCTCGAAGTCTTCGGGGACGCGATATCCGGTAAACTGCGAAATGTCGATGAGCGAGGTATCGTAGCTGCGGGCCGACAGCGACCGGCGCTGAAGCATCGCGGCCTCTTTCGCCAGCGCATCGCCTTCGCTTTCGGGCAGCTCTTCGAGCGCGATCGCGTACTCGAATCCGACGCCGCCGTTGCGCGGCGCATATTGTGCCGCAACGACGCCGCTGATCTTCAGCGCCTTACCGTCGCTCAAGCGCCAATCGAACTCGATCGCGGTGCCGCGCTCCATGCGCAGCCACGAACGCAGACGCGCACCGCCCAGCGCGATGTGCAGCAGAGTCCCCTGAATCGGTTCCGAAACGCCGCGCAGCCTGAACTTGACCGGTACGTCGAATACCGGTTTGGGCGGTTCGACCGTCTTGGTTTCCAATTTCGGTTTGCCGCTGAGCCAGGCCATGGCTTCCAGCGTACTATGGGCCGCTTGGTTTTACCAGCGTTTAGCTCAATCTTAATGGCGCTGCAGCGTCGACCAAACGTCCAGCTTTCGCTTCACGCGGTCGATCACGCCGTCGGTAAACTCGGTCGTCGATGCGTGACCGCCCAAATCGCTGGTGGCGAGGCCGCTGTGGACCGCTTCCAAAGTCGACTCGTAGATGGCGCGCGAGGCGTTCTGGGCGCGTTTGTCTTCCATATAAGAGAGCAGCGCGGCCGACGCCAGGATCATAGCCATCGGATTAGCGACGTTCTTTCCGAATAGGCGGGGCGCAGTACCATGCGGCGCTTCCGCCATGACGACGTCGGGACGGAGTTGATCGTCGAAGGACAACAGCACGGATTCGGCACCGGCGATGGAGCCGAAGAGCTGCATTACCAAGTCTGACAGACAGTCGCCGTCACGGTTGAGTGTTGGTATCACCATCGCGCTTTCGCCGTCGGTGCTGAGCAGCAGCGCGTACGTGGCGTCGATCAGTTGCGGTTCGTACGGTACGTTCGGGTGGCGTTGCGCTGCCGCGTCCATTTCCTCTTTCAGCATCCCTTCGTACACCGGGCTCACCGTGTACTTCGGACCGCCGAACACTTTTGCGCGCATCTTCGCCGCGTGAACGAATGCATATTCGGCAACGTACCGGCACACGCTGCGCTGTATGGCCTCAGTACGGTACGCAATCTCGTCGGCACCGTTGCCCTCGCGCCATTCTTTCGCGCCGTACGCATCGCCGACGGCCATTCGAACGACCGAGATCGGCGCGTGTATTCCGGCCACGGGACGAACTCCCGGCAGCCTGCGTCCGGTGCGAACGATCACTTTGCCGTCGATCTCGCGGCGCAGGATGGCGTTCGGCGAACCGACGTCGCCCTTGGTTTCGGGCGTTATCGTTGCGGCTTTCAATCCGTAACCGAAGCGCTTCATTGCAGCGGCGGCATCGTGCACGACTCCGTTCTGGGTCGCACGCCGGTTTTCGAGCGAAAGATCGAAACGTTCGAAGTTCAGCTCGACGTCGATGACCGAGCGATCCAGCAAGCGAAGCGCCTCGAGCAGTAATTCTTGTCCGGTTTCGTCGCCTTCGAGTACGGCAATCGTTGGGGCAGCCAAAATGAACTCCTGTGTTCGTGACGAAAGAAACTGTTCCATGGCACGCGTACGCCGCAAGGCGACCGCGAAAACGCGACTGAACTTCGAGATCGCCGGGATTGCCGCGATCGGTCTCGCCGTTCTTTTGGGAATCGCACTGCTTTTACCGCATGGTGCGGGGTTTGCCGGAGCCGCGACGGCGCATGGCCTGTCGACGGTCTTTGGAGGCGCGGCTCCGCTTTTCCCGGTGCTGGTGGCGTTGTTCGGCGCGATCGTTTTCTTGGAGATCAACGTCCCGCGCATGATCGCGACGCTGGGATGCGCGTCCGCCGGGTACTTTCTGATTATCGACGCGGCGTTCGGGCGCCGCGGCGGCGTACTGGGATCCGCGCTGTGGTACGGCTTGCAAGCACTCATCGGCACGATAGGGGCGCGCGTTGCGCTCGTTTTGGCTGCGCTGTTGCTCGCCGTGTGGATTACCAACGTATCGGTGAAGAAAGTCATCGGTTGGCTGATCGTGACGCTCTCGAAACTGCGCGTCCCCAAAGTGCAGCTCGCCTTGCCGCAGAGTCATGCGAATTTGCGACAAGCGTTCGATCTGCGCACGCCGGCTGCGATCGTTCCCGTCGAGGCGTTCGTGCCGCCCGCGGGTTCGGCTATCGTCGTGGAAGATTCGGCGGGCGGCGATGACGAGGAATACGATGGCGACGAAGACGAGGAAGATGAGGAAGATTTCGTCGACGACGAGGAGCAAACGGAAGAAGACGATGCCTTCGAAGAAGTTTACGAAGACGAAGAAGACGAGGACGACGAAGAATCCGTCGACGGAGCTTCCGCGCGTGTAACCGGCGAATACGAGCCGAGCGATCGCGCGCAGGGAAAAGTGCAGTACCACCTGCCCGATTTGGCCATCTTCGATCCGCCGCAGGCGCAGATCACGGATGACGCGAGCCGTTCGCACGTTTTGGAAGACACGCTCGCATCGTTCGGCGTCGGCGCGAAAGTCGTGCACATCGAACGCGGCCCTTCGATAACCCGGTACGAACTGAAACCCGATCGCGGTGTGAAAATCTCCAAGATCGCCTCACTCGCCGACGATCTCGCCTTGGCCCTTGCCGCAACCAGCGTGCGCATCGAAGCGCCGATCCCCGGAAAGTCGGCGGTCGGCATCGAGGTGCCGAACAAGACGATTTCGATCGTTGCCGTTCGCGAAATTTTGGAAGCGTTGCCGGCTCGCGGACAGATTCCACCGCTCTGGATGGCGCTAGGCAAAGACATTACCGGACGCCCCGTGTTCGGCGATCTTGGAAAGATGCCGCATCTGCTCGTGGCCGGAGCGACGGGCGCCGGCAAGTCCGTGTGTTTGAACACGATCATCGCGTCGCTGCTCGTCAGCGCTACGCCGGATCAGGTTCAGATGTTGATGATCGATCCGAAGCGCGTCGAACTCACGATGTACAACGGCATCCCGCATCTGATTAAAGAAGTGATCACCGATGCGCGCATGGCGGCCGGCGCGCTCTTCGAGATGACCAAAGAGATGGATGTGCGGTACGAGCGGTTCGCCAAGGCGGGCGTCCGCAAGATCGAGGAGTACAATGCGAAGTTCCCCGACGAGAAACTCCCGTACGTACTCGTCGTGATCGACGAACTTGCCGACCTGATGCTGGTTGCTCCCGCAAAAGTCGAAACGACGATCATGCGCTTGGCGCAGCTGGCACGCGCGACCGGGATCCATCTGGTCGTTGCAACGCAGCGTCCGTCGGTCGACGTTATAACCGGCCTCATCAAGGCGAATATTCCGTCGCGCATCGCGTTTGCCGTGAGCTCGCAGGTCGACTCCCGTACGATTCTCGACATGGCCGGCGCCGAACGGCTGCTGGGCCGCGGCGATATGCTGTATTTGCCGATCGACGTTCCCAAGCCGGTTCGCGCGCAGGGCGCACTGATTACGGGCAGCGAGGTGCACCGCCTCGTCGATTTTTGGGCGAAACAAGGGCGTCCCGAAAATCTGCTGGACGTCGAAGTCACGCCGATCTCCGACGACGACGGCGCGCGCAAGGACGTCGATCCGCTCTGCTACGATGCTGCGAAGTTCATCATCGAAAGCAACTATGCGTCGACCGCGGCGCTGCAGTCACAGTTCTCGATCGGTCATCCGCGCGCCGTTCGCCTGATGAAACAGCTCGAGGAGTTCAAGATCGTCGGTCCGCACGAAGGTACGAAGCCTCGCCGTATCTTAATCGGACTCGGCGACCTGGAAACGATCGCTCCGCGCCTCGGGCGCGACGGAGAACAGCAAGATCTTTTCGCGACCGGAAGTTGAAGAAGCGGAGCGGGATGTCGTCATCTCGCCCTGGCTTATCGCTGCCGCGGCTTTTACGGCTGCATGGCTCTTGCTGGGCATTCTGACGTTGTCCACAGATTCGTTTCTCTCGCTTCAACACTACCGAATTGCTGCGGTCCTTCGCCATCCACAATCGCTTGGATACATCGCAATAGGCGGGATACCGGTTGAGCCCGCAGTGTTGGCATCGATTGCGGTCGGCATGATATGGACGGCCTTCTTGCGGCCAAGCTGGAGCGATAGATTGTTGTTTTCGGCGGCGCTCATTCTATCTGCGACGGTACTGCTGGGGGGTATAGACTACGCCGCGTTCCAGCTTTTTCATCGCGCCTATGGAAGTACTATGGCCACGAGCGGAGTCGTTGCGTACGCCGTGCTTCTGCTGCATGCTGTTTCGGTGAAGAACAGTCTTTTGGCGGTGGTGGCCATCGTCATGATCTGTTGGGCATGCGCGTATCCGTTGATTTGGAGTATGACTACTCCGTTGGCGGTCGCCGGTGGTTTTCTGCTAGCGTGCGCGATAGTTTCCCTCGGATTCTTCCTTGCCCAACTCGCCGGAGTAAAGCCATTTGAAGACGACCGCGCCTCGTACTAGATTCTTTACGCCGCAAGTCCTCGCGGGCCTCATCCTCTTCGCCGCGTTCTGGTGGCTTGGCACATACGTCAGCGTTCATCCGGAGCCGCCCGCGCTATGGGCGTTCGCGCAAGCCGTTCACGGTCAGGCTATCGGTCTCGCGTGGGTGCTCACGTGCTGCGGATTTGGTTTCGTGCTCGCGCCGCTCTACGTCGTATGTCTCATCTTCGCATGTGTGAACCGCGCATGGCGCACGCGCGCGATTTTTACGGTCGTATGCGCGCTCGTTTCGTGGATCGGCGGCGACCGTCTGCAGCACTTCTTTCACCGTCCGCGCCGGCCGGACTGGATCATCCAGCACGTTCATGCGTTCTCTTATCCCAGCACGCACGCGTCTATCTCGACCGACTTCTATTTTCTCTGGGGCTTGCTGCTGCTGCGCTCGAGTCTGCCCGCGCGCGTGCGCTACGCGGCTTTTGCGTTGCTGACCGCATTCACGCTTGCGATCATGTGGTCGCGCCTTTCACTTGGGGCGCACTACCCGACCGACGTACTCGGCGGTGCGCTTTTCGGGCTCGTCATCATCTTGCTCGGCGAGCGCGTGGTTCAGGCAGCGGGCGGGCGCCTTTCGGACTAGGCAGTTCCGCAGCCGGCGCCGCCGGCACCGCGCGAAAAGTGCTTGCCGCACCGGGGCCGAAGGGCTATAGTGCCAACGAGGCTTCCGGTGGGTCGTGCCGTCCCGACCGGTTTCTATAAGGAAAATTTGCGACACGTGCCTTTAGCAATGGATCCGGCGCTCAAACCGATTGAACGCAAACTGGAAGAAGGTATTCCGCTTTCCGCGGATGACGGGCTCACGTTGTTCACGACGCCCGACATCCACAACATGGGGCGCATGGCGTGCGCCGCAAAGGAGCGCAAGAGCGGGAAAAAAGTTTTCTACGTTCTGAACCGCTATATCAATTCGACGAACGTTTGCTATGCGGGCTGCAAGTTTTGCTCGTTCGCCGCGGACGAGTTCAAAGAGCCGGAGCGCGTCGTGCGCATGTCCGGCGATCAAGTACTGGCGCGGGCGCTGGAAACGGGCAGCAATTTCAATCAAATCCATATCGTCGGCGGACACGACCCGCGCCAGCTTTCGTTGGACTACTGGCTGCCGCTGATGCGCCGTTTCAAAGAGCGCTTGCCGCATGTCCAACTCTCGTTGTTTACCGCGGCCGAACTCGAGTACATGTGCAAGCGGCACCGCATGAGTTTCCCCGAAATGATTTCGCTGCTCAAAGAAGCCGGATTGGATAACGTCAACGGCGGCGGCGCGGAGATTTTCGCCGAGCAGACGCGCAAGAAAATCTGCCCCGGCAAAGTAAGCGCCGAGAACTGGCTGGCCATTCACGAAGAGCTGCACCGTCAAGGCGTGGCCTCGAATGCCACCATGCTGTACGGCCACATCGAGTCGCTCGAAGACCGCGTGGACCACTTGATCCGTTTGCGCGAATCCCAAGAGCGCTCCCCGGGATACAACGCCTTCATTCCGCTGGCGTTTCACCCGGACGGCAACGAGCTCAACGACTGCGGCTGGACGACGGGTTTGGACGACATTCGCATGTTTGCGACGGCACGCCTGATGCTGAACAACTTCGATCACATCAAGGCGTATTGGATGATTCAAGGATTGAAGGTTTGCCAAGTCGCGTTGCGCTTCGGGGCTGACGACATGGACGGCACGCACGGTAGCACGGATGAAGAACTGATCTATCACAGCGCGGGCACGCAATCCGGTCAGCACGTCGACGATCGCGAATTTCGCAGATTGATTGAGGACGCCGGGTACCTTCCGGTGCGGCGGAATACGACGTATACGGAGTTTGCTTGGGATTGGGTGCCTGAGGGCCCTTCGATGCCTCAGGGTCCTTCGATACCTCAGGATGACGAGCCGGCAACTCAGGATGACGTGGTGACCGCGTGATGCTGCGCTGCAGCCGCATGCAATACGTCAACGATCTGCCGATTTATGCCGCGGTCGATGCCGGCGCCGTTTCGTATCCGGGCACGCTGCTAGCCGATGTTCCCGTGCGGCTGAACGCAATGATGCGCGAAGGACGCCTGGATATGGGTCCGGTCAGTTCCTTCGAATACGCCGTCCACGCCGATCGCTACGTGCTTCTCCCGGATCTCTGTATCGGCGCGCGCGACGAAATCGTCTCGGTACTCCTGGTATCGAAGACGCCGCCGGCACTCCTGGACGGCGTCAAGATTGCGACCACGCCCGAATCGGCCAGCGGGCGCAATTTGCTGCGCGTGCTGCTCGAGCGCCGTTACGGCGTGCGCGCGGAGTTTGACGAAGCTGCGGATCCGCTTGCGAACGCCCGCCGCGGCCAGCCGGCAATGGTGATCGGCGATGCGGCGATCGACGCCACGTTCGAGTTTCCGACCGAACAGGTTTACGATCTGGGCGCACTTTGGCGCGCTTGGAGCGGCGAACAATCGGTAACGGCGGTGTGGGTGGCGCGTCGCGAGATTTTCGAACAACAGTTGGACGGCGTTCGCGCGTGCCTGCACGCGCTGACGGATGCATATTCGTGGGGACGCGCGAATCCGGACGCGGTCATCGCGCAAGCACAGCGCATCAAGCCGCGCCCCGCGGGCTTTTATGAAATCTACTACGGAAAATTGAATTTCTCGTTCCATTCCGCGGCGCAGCGCGGTCTGTCGACGTATTGCAAGGAGTTGCACGCGATTGGAGCGATCGACCGCGTTCCGCCGTGCGTCCCGGAGGTCATCGGTGTCGCTCAATAGTCTATTGGAAAAAGCCGCAGGCGGCGGCCGTCTGTCTTTCGACGAAGGCGTGCGCCTGTACGAGGAAGCCGATATTTACGATCTGGGCGCTGCGGCGCATGCGCGCCGCATGCAGCTCTATCCGGGCGACGCCGTCACGTACGTGATCGACACAACGATCAATTACACGAACGTCTGCAACGTGCACTGCACGTTTTGCGCCTTTTTCCGTCCGGAGAAGCATAAAGAAGGCTACACGATGTCGCACGATCGCGTCTTGGAACGCGTGAAGTTCGCGGCAGATCAGGGCGCGACGCAGATCATGATTCAGGGCGGCGTCAATCCCGAGTTGCGTTTGACATGGTTCGAAGAACTGTTCGAGCGGGTGGCGCGCGAATTTCCGGAAGTCGACATCCACTCGCTCTCGGTTTCCGAAATCGTCGGTCTTTCGCGCGTGGAAGGGTTGCCGGTTCGCGAAGTTCTGGCCAGGCTGAAATCCGCCGGCATGAAATCGCTTCCCGGCGCGGGCGCGGAGATTTTGGTCGAACGCGTGCGCAAACGCATCAGCGCGCGCAAGGTGAAGCCGGACGAGTGGATCGGGGTCATGCGCGAGGCGCAGCTGCTGGGCATGCCGACGACCGCCACGATGATGTTCGGCTCGATCGAAACGCCGCAAGAACGAATCGAACATTTGAACGCAATCCGCGCGCTGCAGGACGAAACCGGCGGATTCACCGCGTTCATTCCGTGGTACTACGTTCCGTGGAAAACGCCGCTTCGCGGAAAAGAGGCGACGGGTTTACAATATTTGCGCGTGCTGGCAATCTCGCGGCTGTATCTCGATAACGTGCCCCACTTGCAGGCGTCGTGGCTTACGCCGGGGTTGAAAATGGGTCAGTTGGCGCTCTTCTACGGTTGCGACGACATGGGCGGCACGATTATCGAAGAACAAGTGGTGCACGACGCCGGGTCGACGAACGAGGCGACGCGCCGCGACATCGAAACGATAATTCGCCGGGCTGGTTTCGAGCCCGTCATTCGCGACACGTACTGGAACCTGCGCCCGCAGATGGCGCGAGCCACCGCGTAGTTCGCTGCCGGCAGCCGCGCCCGGCCACTGCTAGCCGTAGACTCCAAATTATTGTAGACTGGCGTTGGAGGCCACTTCCGACCTCCCTTTGAACGCTCGCACGAATACTGCGCTTTGATAAAAACGCGAGGCTTTCACCCTATTGGATGATCTGAACGTCGTCCAGAAATCCACTTCCCGCGATACTTCCAACGAGTGCGAACCGCTCGTCGAGGTCCCTGCGTGGTGGAGCGGATTTCTGTTCCACATCCTCAATCCGCGACAAGTCAGCATGTATCTGTATCTAATCATGCTGTGCGACGATCGTGGCGTTTGCCACCCCACGATCGAGCAGATCCGCAAAGATCTCGGTCTGCTCAGTACCACCATGGTATTCGAATCGATTGCCGTTTTAGAGGATTACGGATTCTTCATGCGCTCGCGTCAGGCGCTGCCCGAGTCGCGGTCGCGCCGCAACGTCTATCGCCGGACTTCGTGCGAGTATACGGCGCTGCGCCTGCTGGAGACGAATAAGATCGATGCCGACATGCATCCAATCGGCTCGGTCGATCCGCAATCCGAGGAAGCGCGGCAACTCGTTCAGTCGGGACTGAGGGCCCTTCTCGGCGACCGGACTTACGAACGGTATTCGAATGCGTCCGCGGACGATCGGCGCGACGTCGTCATGACCGCGTTGAATCAACGGCTGCGCGAGCGCAAGGGCGGAATATACGCGTACGAATAGATCGTTCGCTTAGAGCGCTTCGCGAATCGTCGCTGCGCCGAGTACCTCGTCACCGTCGAACAGCGCAACGAGCTGCCCCGGCGAAACGGCCCGCTGCGGCTGGTCGAACCTCAGCTCCAGCGTCGATCCGTCCACGCTTGCGCGTGCGCCCGCCGGTGTAGCGCGGTAGCGAATCATCGCTTGAACTGCCGTACCGCAGTCGCGGAAACGCTCGGGACGAATGAGATTTACTTCATCGGCCAGTAGTCCGTTTGCGTCGAGTTCGTCTTCGCGTCCTACGACGATCGTGTTCGTCTGCGCGTCTATGCGCGTAACGTAACGAGCGCTTCCCACTGTAGCCGGAAGGCCTTGACGCTGGCCGATCGTGTAGTTCGAAACGCCCGCGTGCGTGCCGATCCGTTCGCCGGATCCGTCGACGATCGGGCCGGCGTGATTGACGTCCGGGCGAACGCGCTGCAGGACGTCGCGGTAGTCGCCGCCTTCAACGAAACAAATATCCTGGGATTCGGTCTTGTCGTGAACCGGCAGACCCATGCGCCGCGCATGGCCGCGCGTCGTAGTCTTATCCAGATCTCCGAGTGGAAGCAGCAGCCGGGAAAGCTGATCGACCGTCAGTTGTGCGAGCGCATACGCTTGATCTTTGGTATGCGCGCTGCGAAAGAGATGCGGCCCGTCCTCGCGGTGTTCGAGCCGGGCATAGTGGCCGGTTGCAACGTACTTCGCGCCGACGGAATCGGCGTACCGGCGCAGCGTTCCCAGCTTCACAAAGTTGTTGCACGAAACGCACGGATTCGGCGTCCGCCCTTGCGCGTAGTCCTCGGCGAACCGATCGATGACGCTGCGCCGAAACGTTTCTTCGAAATTGAGCACGTAGTGCGGTATTCCGAGGATCGCGGCGCTGCGTCGCGCGTCGTCGAAATCATCGATGCCGCAGCAGCTTTTTGCGTGCGGTGCTTTGAGCGGCGAATACATCTTCATCGTTACGCCGATGACGTCGTAACCTGCTTCGACGAGCAAACCTGCTGCTGCGGCGGAGTCGACGCCGCCGCTCATTGCGGCGATGACGCGAGTCTTTCCCATGGCTTTCGATGGACAGGATAACAGGACGGCGGCGCAAACTCCAAGCTCCAATGTCGCTGGGAGAACGCTTTCGTGCGGCTCGCGAGCAGCGGGGCCTAACGCTTTCCGAAGTTGCCGAGCATCTGCGCATTCGCTCGGTTTATCTCGCGGCGATCGAAGACCAGGACTGGAGCGCGATCGGCGCTCCGGTCTATATTCGCGGATTCTTACGGACCTACGCGCGTTATCTCGGACTGGATCCGGAAGAGGCGGTCTCGGAGTTTGCGGCCACGTCGGGCCAAGCGGCGCCGGGGGCGGCTCCCGGGCGCTCCCCGGCTCTGGAGTCGCGCGAGCAGCAGAGCTTGCGGCCGGTTCTCTGGATCGCGGGCATTATTGCCGCCGGTCTTGTCGGCTTTGTCATCTACCTGTACCTGTCTCCGCCGCGCACCGCGAGCGTCGTGACGGCTGCGCCGGCGAGCGCGTCCGTGACGCCGACTGCCTCTCCCGCTCCCCTGCCGACCATTCTACCGGTCGCCAAAACGCTGGCGATCCACTTGACTGCCGCCTCTTGGCTGAGAATCGTCGTTGACGGCAATGTTAGTATTGAGGGTACGTTTCCGGCCGGGACGAGCAAGACTTTTCACGGAAAAACTGCGCTCGTGCGCGTGGGCAACGCCGGCGGAGTGCAAATCTCCGTCGACGGTAAACCGCTCGGGCGCCTCGGAGGCTCGGGAGACGTCGTCGAACGCAGCTTCACGATGTAGCGAGGACTGATCCGAAAACCATATGCCCGCGGATTCTTCATTTGACGTCGTTTCGAAAGTCGACCGTCAAGAACTGGACAACGCGCTGAATCAAGCCCGCAAAGAGATTGGCGGCCGCTTCGATTTCAAAAACAGCAAGACCGACATCGCCTTTGACGGCAAAGCGCTCATAACGGTCGTTTCCGACGACGAGTTGAAGATGAAGAACGTGATCGACGTAATCTTTTCGAAGGCGGTCAAACGCGGCATCGAGATCAAAGCCTTCGATCCCGGTAAATTGGAGCCGGCCTCGCACGACACCGTTCGGCAAACGATCGCCGTCAAGAGCGGTATTCCGAAAGACAAGAGCAAGGCGTTGATGGAAGCGATAAAGGCCTTGAAACTCAAGGTTACGGCGCAATATCAGGACGAGCAGATTCGCGTTTCGGGAAAGAGCCGCGACGATCTGCAAAAGGTGATTTCGCGTCTGAAGTCGCTCGATTACGACCTTCCGCTCCAGTTCGTGAACTACCGGTAAGCGGCCATGGCGAAAGTTGCGTTCGTCTCGCTGGGCTGCGCGAAGAATCTCGTCGACACCGAAGTGATGATCGCCAAACTCGGCGCAGCCGGTTGGGAATTGGCCGGCGATCCGGCCGATGCGGACACGGTGGTCGTCAACACGTGCGCGTTCATCGATCCCGCGAAAGCCGAATCGACGGATGCGATCATGGAGCAGGCGCAGCAGAAGCGTTCGGGACAGCAGCTGATCGTCGCCGGTTGCTTAGCACAGCGCTATGGCGATCAGTTGCAATCGCTCGTGCCGGAGATCGACGGCGTCGTAGGTACCGGGGCGTACGGCGGAATCGTGGAGTTGTTGGAAGATGCGCGGGCCGGCCATCATCCGGTACGTCTGCAGTTTGACGCCGAGCCGGAGCACGACTTTCTTCCGCGGCTGGTCACGACGCCGGCTGCGACTGCATATTTGAAGATTGCAGAAGGCTGCGATCATCCGTGCACGTTTTGCATCATTCCGCAGCTGCGCGGAAAATTCCGCAGCCGCAGCGAGGAGTCGATCCTCAAGGAAGCGCGCGCGCTTGCCGCCGCCGGTACGCGCGAACTGATCCTGATCGCGCAGGATACGTCCATGTGGGGACGGGATCGCGGCTTCCGGCGCGGCGGACTCGCGCATTTGCTCGAACGCCTGCACGAGATCGACGCTCTGGAATGGATCCGGCTGCTGTACCTCTATCCGGCGACGGTGGACGCCGAGTTGATCGACGCAATGGCGCGCTTGCCCAAAGTATGCAAGTACATGGACATGCCGTTGCAGCACGCCCATGCCGACGTTTTGCGCGGTATGCTGCGGCCCGGCAACGGCGAGCGGTACTTGGAGATCTTGCGCGATTTCCGTGCGCGCGTCCCCGGGATCACGATGCGCTCGACGTTCATCGTCGGCTTCCCAGGCGAAACTGAGGAACACGTCGCTTACTTAGAGGAATGGATCGGGCGCGCGCAGTTGGACCGGGTGGGCTTCTTCGAATACAGCCGCGAGGACGGTACGCCGAGCGCGCACCTGCCGGGCCAAATCGCGCCGGCCGAACGCCGCCGGCGCCTCGTACGCTTGCGCGAAGCCCAGCGGGCGGCGTCCGCATGCGCCCGTGCGCGCCGCTTCGGTGAAACCGTGCGAGTGCTGGTCGAAGAGCGCCGCAGCTTGCGTAAGACGGACCCCGTGCGAGCGGCGTTAGGGAGTCCGAGCGCGTGGTTCGGGCGGTCGATGGGCGAAGCGCCCGGCGTCGACGGCGGAATCTATTTCACCGGTGAAGCATCGCCGGGAACCTTTGTCGACGTCACGCTCGCCGGATCGGGGCCGTTCGACTTCTTCGGAACTCCGGCATCGGCATCGAAGGAACTTGCAACGATTGGATAACCAGCCTCTGGACCCACAACGGCAACGCAAACCGTTCGGCATAGGCCGCGCGGTGTTGCTGGTCTGCGCCTTGGTTTTGGTCGGCGCCGTCGCGCTTGTTGCGGGGTTTGCCGTGGCGCAGCACCGCGCGCCGTGGCTGGTTTTTGCGGACATTGCGGTGCGGCCGCTGGCGCCGCCACCGCAAGATCTCTTCGGCAAGGACCGGCTGCTGGTGCTCGTTGAGGGGTTGGATTACGACTACGACGCCAAAGATCAGGAATTTTCGACCCAGTCCCGCAGCGACGTCATCATGGCGGTGAACTTGGATTTCCGCGATGACAACGCGTACGAATTGTCCATTCCGCGCGATATGGACGCCGTTCTGCCCAACGGGCGCGAAACCAAGATCAACGAGGCCCAGGCGGAAGGCGGCGTGCGTGAAGCGCAGGCCGTGATTGCAAAATGGCTGGGAATCCCGCGCTTCGACCGGTACGTGATCCTGCGCATCAATACGACGAAGGACCTGATCAACGCCATCGGCGGCGTGAACGTCAACGTGATGAACTCGCATGCGCTCATGAAAGACGGCGACGCCAACGGCCCAATCGACTACGACGACACGTGGGGGCACCTACACATTCACTTCAAGCCCGGCTTGCAGCACCTGAACGGCGATCAGGCCGTGAGCTACGCGCGTTTCCGCCACGACTTCTGCGGCGATCCGTGCCGGATCATGCGCCAACAGCAAGTGATTCATGCGTTCGTCGATAAGCTGCGTAACGACAAGATGAACACGCTGCTTCATCTGCACGATTTGCTCGGCGTGTTCGATCGCGACGTTCAAACGAACCTCACGCAGCAAGAGCAGTTGAGCCTGGCCGTTGCGTTCGCCGGAATGCCGAAAGACGGCGTGCACACCGACAAGGTGCCGTACGTCGACGACAAAATCGTCGCCGACGGCGGCGACGTCATTATTCCGGACGAAGCGAAGAAGACGGAACTCGTTCAGAACATGCTGATCGATCCGCCGGTCCCCACTGCTGCGCCCGACCCCGGTGCGATTGCCGCGGTCTCTCCTTCCAGCGTTCGCGTCGACGTCGAAAACGGCACCGGCATCTCCGGAATGGCTAAGCGCGTTGCGAGCCGTCTAAAACAGCAGGGCTTTGCCATCGGCAACGTGGGGAATGCGTCGTCCCTGATCGACGTTACGGAACTTCACGAGCACACGCATATCACGTATGCGGGTTTGCGCGTTCGCCAAGCTCTCGGTAAAGCGGCCGGTAGCGCGCGCGTGATCTACGATAATCAAACGCCCGCGCCGTCGTCGGCGCCGAGCGACGTGACGCTTATCGTCGGGCAAGACTTGGTGTCGGCGCTCGAACAGCAAGCTTCAGCCCAACCGTGACGCGCAACGTACGTCTCGCGGCGGCGGTGCTCGTACTCGCCGTACTGGCGTATGCCGCGTACCGGTTGGCTGTTCACGAGCGCGGCGTTCAACCTGCGGTGCTGACGCCGCAAATGGACGCTCAGCAAGAGATTTCGCCGTCTTTCGTCGGTCATATCAAACGGCTCATTCACGAGCGCGTTACGTACGGCGACCGGTCGAATCGCCCCAAACTAATCGCCTTGACCTTCGACGACGGTCCGTATCCGATATATACGCCGTTACTGCTGGACACGTTAGCCCGGCTCCATGTTCCGGCCACGTTCTTTTTGATCGGCCGCGACGCGCAGCAGTGGCCCGAACTGGCGCAGCGTATCGAACGCTCCGGCAATGAAGTCGCGGATCACACGTACACGCATCCGAATCTGGATCAGGAAGACGGCGCGAGCGTACGGCGCGAGATCGAGTTAGGCGCCTCGTCGCTTTACTCGATTGTCGGCGACGATTCGGTCCGCCGCTATTTTCGGCCGCCCCACGGGCGGTACACCGTGCAAACCATAGAGATCGCGCAGTCGCTGGGATACCACACGATCCTCTGGAACGACGATCCCGGCGATTGGAGAAGCGTCGGGCCGCAAACGCTGCTCGACCACATGGAACGGCACGCAACCGCGCCCGATATCGTTCTTCTCCATAGTGGTAAGATGGCAACGATCCAGGCCGTGCCCTCGCTGGTCGCGCGATTCAGAAGCGCCGGCTACCGGTTCGTCACCGTACGGCAACTTTTGGCGCAGGTACCGGTCGCGGAGATCAACCACCCCGCCAAGCATCCCGTTTAAAGTAAGGAGCGCAATGCCCAGGCAGATTATCGATACGGAATCGAGCCGTCCCCGATATGTCCGCCGCGTCGCCCTGACGACCGCCGTCGTGGTCGTACTCGTTGCCGCTGTGCTCTATCTCGCGTACGCCGTCTATGCGGCGGGGCACGCGAATGCGGGCCGCGGAGGGAATACCCCTTCGCCGCGTGTATCCTGGCAACCGAGTATTAAGCCCGCGGCCGTTCTGCCCGGGACCCCCAAGGAGAGTCCATGCTTCGTCGCCTGACCCTCGGATTTTTGCTGCTCGCCGGATTAGCCGTGGCGGCCGCGTGCAGCACCAATACGGCCACGCCCTCGAGCGGCGGCATGCCCGGAGTCGGCCCCAACTTCGGCCCGAACACGGTGTACGTAACCAACACGACGCAGAACGCGATCGACATCTACACTCCCGCGCCGGCTGCGAGCACGAGCCCGCAATATTTGATCAGCGGCAGCGGGCTGAACGGTCCGCAATACGTCGCGTTCAATTCGACGAAGCAGCTCTACGTAACGAACTACAATGCGGCGACGAAAGTCGCGTCGATCACGGTCTTCCAAACATACGCAACCGGCAACGTGCTGGCAATTAACGCGGTCCCCGTGCCGACGAACGCGATACCGCGCGGGATCGCGTTCCTGCCCAACGGCGACTTCGCGTTCGCGCTGACCTCGACGGGCGAGACGTTCACGAGTCAGTTGCAGGTGTACAACTCGTCGGGCCTTCAGGCGTTCAACATCGCCGGTTCCAATACCGGACTCAATACACCGATCGGCGTTGCCGCCGATGCCAACAGCAACATCTACGTCGGAAATAGCGGCGGTGCGTCGGTAACCGTCTACGCGCTGCCGACGCCGTCACCGACGCCGACGGGATCGCCCACGGCGTCTCCCACGCCTACGCCCACGCCGTCGCCCACGCCCACGCCGACCGGCAGCCCGAGTGCGACGCCGTCGCCCACACCGACGCCGACCCCGTTTTCCAACAACCTGACGCCGACGATAACGCTCACGAACGGACTGACGACACCCACGGGCGTTGCAGTAGACTCCAAAGGGAATTTGTACGTCGCCGACGCGGGCAGCGCATCGGCAGCGCCCTCGGTCGTGATCTTCAATGCGCCGCTGAAGAACGGCATGGCGTTCTCCGCGAAAATCACGAGCTCGGCGTTCATCGACCCGACGGACGTCAAAGTCGATTCCAGCGGGAATATCTACGTCGTTGACGCCGGTAACGGCCCGGGGACGAGCAAATTGCTGATCTTCAAACCTGGATCGTCGGGAGCCGCAACGCCCGCGATCGTCGGACTTCCGCAAGGCACCGCTACGGGGATGGGCCTATCTCCCTGACGCGGCTGCCCGAGCGCGCAGCGCTCGACCGGTTTGCGCTGTTGACGCGCCTGCCGTCTTTGGAATCGCTGGACGAAAAAAGCGCTGCATTAGCAGAAGCGGCGCACGCGACGACGCCGTGCACGCGCGCGAGCGTCGTCGTTTTTGGTGAAGAACGTTCGACGTACGCCAGCGTTCCGCACGGCGGTTTTACGCTGCGCGAAGATACCCGCGGCTTGCGCCGCTTGTTGTTTCCGGCGCTGGCAAAATTTGCAACGGCCGGCGCGTACTACGTGCCGCACCGGTCGCTTCGGGCGCTCGGCGGAGTAACCCCGTATCAACCGGAAGCGGATTTGCTGGTGCTGCCGCTGGAAGCCGGCGACGCGCCGCCGATCGGTGCGATCGTTTTGGACGTCACCGATCGGCCGCCGGATCCGCTGCTGCGCGACCTTCGAACGTTCGCGGATATCGCCGCTTGGATGATCGCGCACGAACGTGCCGTCACGGCGGCCGAGCGCGAAGCAAAGCAAAGCGCACTCTTGGCGCTGATCAACGAGCGCGCGCGCAAATCGCTGGACGCGCAAACGATTATCGAATCGGTGGCGGAGGACGTGCGTTCGGCATTCGATGCGACGCGCTGCTTGTTTTTCGCGCGCAGCTCGCAGCATGCCGATGAAGCGTCGATCGTCGCGCTCGCGGAGTGCGCCGGCCTGGAGTCCAAAATTCCGCTCAAAGTGCCGCTCGCGCACAGCTGGATCGAGCGCGCCTTCGCGGGGTCGGTGGTCGGACGCGACGAGGTAACCGGCGACAATCCGCGCGACGCTTTCTTGACCGGTACCGGCGCCGGGTCCGCGCTGATGGTGCCCCTTACCGTCGAAGGGCAGGTTGCCCATGCAATCGGGCTTCATTTTGCCAGGCCGCACGCATTCGACGAGATCGACATCGTCATGCTGCGATCGGTCGCCTCCCACATCGGATTAGCGCTCGCCAACGTGCAACTTTACGATTTAGAACGATTGCGGCGCGCCCGTGCCGAGTCGCTCGAGCGCGTGGTACGGATGCTGCGCGACACGCAAACGATCGAAGAAGTGCTGCTCGTCTTCGCCGTCACGGTTTCGCACGAAGTGAAGCTCACGTGTGCGGCGTACGAATTGGACGGCGGCGTTGCTATCCGGCGGGCGTCGCGGACGGTCGAGTCCGCGCGAGAGGGCGTGCCGGAACGCTTCGATCCCGCACTGTTGCTGCCGGCCTTGGAGCGTGAAGGCCTCGTTATGAGCTCGGCGCTGAGCGGCCGAATGCGCGCCCAGCTCTTCGGCGGCAGCGAAGGTGTGGTCGCAGCGCTGCGCATCGACGGAAATCTTTGGGGCTTCGTCGTTTTCGCGGCGGCGGCCGGGATTTACGATTGGAACGATTCGGAGCGGCGCGTGTACTTCCACATGCTTGCGTCGCATCTGGAGCTGGCATTAACGGGCGCGCTGGGCTTCGAGCGCATTCAACAGCTCGCGCGCGCGCTTTCCGAAAGCAATGAATTCAAGGACGACTTGCTCGCCATGCTCGCGCACGACTTCAAGGGTCCGCTGACGGTGATATTGGGGTACGTCGAGTTGCTGCTCGAAAACGCTCCGGGCGAGCTGCGCGACGAACTCGAAACGATCTACGCGCAAACCAAACGGCTGGTCCGCCTCTCGGAAGATGCGGTTGCACTTGCGCAAACCCAGGCCGGCGGATTTACGCTCGAGCGCTCGCCGATGGATCTGCGCGAAATCGTCGCGGAGAGCGTGAAGGCGCACAACCGCGGTGAGGACCGCATTCACCTGACGTCGACCGCGAATCCCATTCCGGTATTGCTGGATGCCGCTCGCTTCAATCACGTGCTGGACAACTTGCTGATGAACGCGCTGAAATATTCGAATGACGGAATCGACGTGCGCTTGAACGCCGTCGAAGGTAATGCGACGCTCGCGATCACCGATCGCGGAATCGGCATTCCCGCCCCGGAACTCGGAACGGTTTTTGCGCGTTTCGGTCGGGCGAGCAACGCGCGGCGAAAGGGCATATCGGGATCGGGCGTCGGCTTGTATGTCAGCCGAAAAATCGTGGAGGGTCACGGCGGCAGCGTCGCCGTGCAGTCACGCGAAGGGGAAGGGAGCACCTTCACCGTCACTTTGCCTTTAGCCGCGGCCAAGTAGCAACCGCGGTGCGTAGCGAACGGTAGTAGACGAGAGACTATGGCATTTCTGAAAACGCTTTTTGACGGCAACGAGCGAGAGATCGCCCGGCTGCGGCGCACGGTAGAGAAAGTCAACGCACTGGAGGGACAGTTCGAAGCGCTTTCCGGCGAGCAGCTCGCGGCCAAGACGCCCGAATTCCGCGCTCGTTTGGAGAAGGGCGAGACGCTGGACGACCTGTTACCGGAGGTCTTTGCCGTCGTCCGCGAGGCCGGCAAACGCACCGTCGGCATGCGTCACTTCGACGTCCAAATCATGGGCGGTCAAATCTTGTACGAAGGCCGCATCGCCGAAATGAAGACCGGCGAAGGTAAGACATTGGTAGCAACGCTGCCGGTCTACGCCCGCGCGCTGGAAGGCCGCGGCGTGCACGTTGTTACGGTCAACGATTACCTCGCGCGACGCGATGCGGAATGGATGGGCCCGATCTATTCGGCGCTCGGTTTGACGGTCGGCGTCATTCAGCACGATCTCGAGCCGGCGCAACGGCGCGCCGCGTACAACTGCGACGTCACGTACGTCACGAACAATGAAGTCGGATTCGATTACCTGCGCGACAACATGGCCTGGCAAGTCGAAGACATGGTGCAGCGCGATTTGTATTTTGCGCTGGTCGACGAAGTCGACTCGATCCTCATCGACGAAGCGCGGACGCCGCTCATCATCAGCGGCCAGGGCACCGAGCCGACGGAATTGTACGAAAAGTTCGCGCAAATCATTCCGCGCCTGAAGAAAGAAGTCGACTTCACGGTCGATGAAAAGGCGCACGCGGTTCCGATTACCGAAGAGGGCGTCGCCAAAGTCGAAAAGATGCTCGGCATTCAGAATCTGTACGACCAGCGCAACATCGAGCTGGCACATCAACTGAATGCGGCACTCAAAGCGTGGAATCTGTTCCACCGCGATCAGCAGTACATCGTCAAAGACGGTGAAGTGGTAATCGTCGACGAGTTTACGGGCCGGTTGATGTACGGCCGCCGGTATTCCGACGGCATCCACCAGGCGATCGAAGCGAAGGAAGGTATCAAAGTTCGCAGCGAGGATCAGACGCTCGCGACGATCACCTTCCAAAACTACTTCCGCCTGTACGAACGGCTCGCCGGCATGACGGGTACCGCGAAGACCGAGGAACGCGAATTCCGCGATATCTACGGCTTGGACGTGGTGGTCATCCCGACGAACCAGCCGATCCGCCGCGGCGATCTGTCGGACATCGTCTACAAGACCGAGAAAGCAAAATTCGAAGCAGTCGTCGACGAGATCATTCAGGAGCACGAGAAGGGCCGGCCGGTACTGGTCGGCACGCGCTCGATCGAGAAGTCGGAGTTGCTCGCTGCGATGCTGCGCCGCAAAGGCGTCGAGTGCAACGTGCTCAACGCAAAATACCACGAGCAGGAAGCGCAGATCGTCAAGGATGCCGGACAGCCCGGGCAGGTAACGATCGCGACGAACATGGCCGGCCGCGGCACCGACATCAAGTTGGGTGAAGGCGTTGCCGGACTGGGCGGCCTGGCGATTATCGGAACCGAGCGGCACGAGTCGCGACGCATCGACAATCAGCTGCGCGGACGCTCCGGCCGGCAAGGCGATCCCGGAACGACGCGTTTCTACGTATCCCTCGAAGACGAGGTTATGCGGCTGTTCGGCGGCGAGCGCATGAACAACATCATGGAACGGGTCGGCTTTACCGACGAAGCGCCGATCGAGTCGGGTCTGGTGACCAAATCGCTCGAACGCGCGCAAAGCAAAGTCGAAGCGCATAACTACGAGATCCGCAAGCACGTTCTGGAATACGACGACGTGATGAACAAGCAGCGCGAGGTGATTTACGGCGACCGCCGCGCGATCTTGGAGGGAACGTTCGACTCGCGCGAATTCATGTTGCAGACGCTCGAAGCCAAGGTCGAGGGCGCCGTCCAGCAAAACGCGCCGGAAAACGTTCATCCCAGCGAGTGGGACCTGCAAGAAATGCTCGACGAACTCGAGCTGATCTTCCCGGTAAAACGCTCGGTCGGCATTTCGGACCTGCAGAACAAGCACCGCGAAGAAATTCGCGACGTCTTGCTCGATGCGGCGCTCAAAGCGTACGAGGCGAAAGAGAAAGAAGTCTCTCCCGAGATTTTGCGCATCGTCGAGCAGCGGTATCTGCTTCTGCCGATCATCGATCGCATGTGGGTCGACCATCTGTACATCATGGATCACCTCAAGACCGGCATCGGTCTTCGCGGCTATGGACAGATCGATCCGCGCGTCGAGTACGAAAAAGAAGCCTTCGAGATCTTCGAAGACCTGAAAAACAATATAGCGGACGAAGCGATCAAAGGCGTTTTCCGCGTCGTGATCGAGCATCAGGCCCCGCCTCCGGAGCCGCCGCCCGGCGGCGCGCCGGGCCCGGAACCGTTCGCGCCGCAGCCGGTGGGTGCCGGACCCGGATTTGCGCCGATTCCCAGCGGCCAATTGCTGCCGCAACCGGCGCCGTCGAGGCCGCGCGCGATGCATACCAATCGCGACGGCGAAGAACCGGCAAAACCGGTGCACCGCGATCAACCCAAGGTGGGACGCAACGAGCTCTGTCCCTGCGGCAGCGGCAAGAAATACAAGAAATGTCACGGTAACGGAACCGCCGCATAAACGCGGCCGTTCGTCTTAGACGTTCGGCGTTACGTAGACCGAGCCGTCCAGGTAGTCGAAATAGATCTTGTACTCGGCCAGAACGTCCCGGCCCAGCAACCCGTCGTAGCCGTATAATTCAAAATGCGCCGTCTTCGGCATCATTGCGTAGACGACCCCGAACTTGATTCCGCCGAAGACGACGTCGGACAACGCGCGGCGCTCTGCCGCGTTCTCGCCGCCGACGGCGATGAAGTGGTCGTCATCCGACTGGACCATCGGCGCGGAAGGCAGTTTGTCGACGTATTGCCGGTACGCCATCGTGACGAAGCTGCCGGTATCCAAAACGAACCAGCCGGGCACGCCCTCGGAGCTCATCTGCACGCGCGGAATGCCGTCGTCCAGCTGCGCCTGCACTTGGTTCAAGTGCAAAGCGTCCGGGTCGAAAGAGCTGCGCGGAAGCAGCGTCACCGTTCCGGCTTTGAAATCGATCTGGACGACCGACGAAGCGATAAAGTCGAAACCCAGCAAGCCCGAGACTTGGTAGCCGTCATCGTTTTGCGAAAACGGCAACTCGGTGAACGCGACGTTTCGAAGGTGCAAATCTCCGATATCGACCGAATCCAACATCGTCTGCGAACGGTCGACTTTTCCGCCGATGTCGGCCCCGTGATGCCCGTAGCTCTTCGCACCCAAAGACGCAGCAAAGCCGCTGTCGATAACCAGATTGCTTGCGCCGCTGTCGAGGAGGAAGTTGACGGGTTTACCGTTTACCGCCGCGGTGACCACGATACCGTTCCGCGTAAAATGCACCGGCACCGCCGCCGGTTTGCCGTCAGGCAAAGAAAAGAGCGGCCTTGGTACGGCAACGTTCGCAACGTGGGATTGCGGTGCCGGCTCGACGGAATCGACGTAAGCGTCCCATTCGTCTTCCGGGCTGCCGTCCGAAAAATGGCTGTGGAACGGACGAGTTTCGCCGAAGAGCGTGCGGTAATCCATGAAGTCGGACGTCTCCTTCGTTCCCGTTTTTGTGTACGTCACGATTCGCGTTAGAAGCGAGGTCTTGGCATCGTAGTATCGATATTGATCCTGCTCGCCTTGGGGATGAATTTCCACGACGATCTGTTGCGGCGGTGAGACGGTGATGCCCATAACGCGAACGCCGGATTTGGGATCCTCGGGATGTTTCATTGCCAGCGCCCACGGCGTTTGCAACGTGCTGCGATAGTCGCTGTTTAAAATGACCGCACCGTTCGCGTTCCGCCACCACGATTGGCCGTTCGATTTTCCGGACCGCCACTCGAACGGGCCGTTTTTGGTTACGACGCTGTAATCGTCGCCGTCGGCGATCTCGTCCGTCGTCACCGTCTCGCCGCCGCCCGTGCCGTGCGAGCGGACCTCGAACGTTCCGTCACGGAGCTTACCAATCGCGGCCTTTGCATTGGCGAAGACTTGCGACGGTGTAAGCGCAGTAGCAGTAAGCGGGCCGGTATCGGCGTCGGATAAGAGCAGCGCGAAAACGATATGCAGCATAGCGCTTGGTTGGCGACGTTCGGGGTTCATCCATGCTCGGCGCGATGGGCCTTTTGGGCGGTGTGCGGGGGCAGGCGCCCGTAGCAGCCGCGCGCGCATACGGATTATGCTCGTAGTGATGAAAACGGCCGCCGGCGCCGTCGCTGCAGTTGTGATTTTCGCGTGCGCGATGCTCGTCGCGTTCGTGCTGCCGCATCCGCAGTACACGCCCGACGGCATGGTGTACGCGCGGTACGCCGCGCACGATGCGGGCCTCTCGGAGCGCGATGCGACCTTAGCTGTGCGAACGTTTTACGAGCGCACGCCGCTGATGAAGGTTCCCCGCTATCGCGCGCTCGTCGAAATCGATCCTTCGCTCGCATTCGCGCGTTCGCACATTTTTTCCAACCGCATTCTGTATCCGGCACTTGTGGCGCCGTTGCTGCGCCCGTCCGGGTTTCGCGCGTTATGGCTGGTTTCGGCGCTGTCGTACGTTGCGTTCGGGGTTTCGTTACTCGTGCTGTTGTGGGCGTTCGTCGGCCCATGGCTTGCGGCGACACTGACCATTGCGGCTCTGGCTTTACCGCTCACGAGAACGGCGGCGGCATCCGATTTGACGGATATGCTTGCACTGTTCTGGTGGACGCTCGCGCTCGCGGCAATCGTTCACGGTACGCGCGATCGCCGGCGTACGTGGGCGCTGGTCGCCGCAGCAGCGTCGGTTCTGCTCGCGCTGACCAGGCCCGCGCCGTATTTGACGGTTCTGCCTGCCGCTGCAGCGGCGATCGTCTCCGGCGCTTGGGCGCTTCTGTGGGCACCGGTCTGCGGAATCGTAAGTTATGCGATCGTCGCGGCGGCGGTGCATGCCTTCGGCGTCGCGCAGCAACTCGATTGGGTGTATGCGCAACGGCCCGCGTCCGAGCGAAATGTCGCTGAAGGCGTCTGGTATCGTTCGTCGCTGGCCGGTGCGATAAAATACACCGTAATCGAGAGCGTACGCACGATCTTACCGGTGGCTGCGTTCGTTGCATGGGTAATCTCGGTGCGTACCGCGCAAACGCGGCGCGATGCGATCGTGCTCGCCGCCGCGGCGGCGGCGTGTGCGATCGCCGTTCCGTTCAATCCAGTGCCGTCGTCAATCGACCGTGTCGTGTTCCTGCCGCTGATCCCCGTGTTCTTTGCCGCACTGGCGTGCGCCGCGCGCAGTCTGCGCGTCAGCGAGCCGTTAGAGCGCGCACCAGATATCCGCCTATACCGGCGTTCTGCGCCCGTATATTCACATCGACCCCTTGACCGTTCCGGCTGAGCGTCGTCGTACACGCGCCGCCCGAAGCGTTTTGCGCGGTGACGACGAGCGATCCGTCCGCGTTGCGCAGCACCGTTTCACCGTTTCCGAGATCCACGCTCTGGCCGTCGGCGATCGCCGTCGTCCGGCCATCTTGTGAGAGCGTAGCCGCACCGGTGTTGTCCAGTGTTACTGCAGTTGCGCCGTAGTTCAGCTCGACGCCGGCGGAGCGATTGTACGTGACGCCGTTTGCCTGCGGAGCCGTTACGTCCGTTTCGACGCGGTAACCGCCGGTAAACGAATCGGAGTCCAGGAGATCCGCGTGCGACGTCATGCTGGTGAACGCGGCGCTCTGGTTTTGACCGTTCCGATCCGTTCCGTTGAAGGCTACGTGTGGATCTCCCACTGACGACGCGGATGCGGTTTGAAAATACGGTTCACTGCCGCCACCGCAACCGGAGAATCCGATCGTTTGCATCAACTCGGCAATGATGTTGAGCAGCTGCGCGACGATGCCGCCGAAGCCGCCGAATGGGGCCGGCGTTGCGAAGCCGGAGCTCTCCGGCGGCGCCATTCGCCGCACGCTGTCATTGGTCGCGGCCGGCATTGCGAGCGAGGGAATGTCTCCCGGTTGTTCCGGGGCGCCGTTCGAGCCTTGCAGCACCGAACCGAGCGCGATCGGCAACCGCAGCGAATCGTTTATCATGTAGCCTCCGTTCACGTACGCGTATCGTTCACGCGCGCCGCGTCGATAGAAAGGGGCGCTTATGCGCTAACCGGAAACCAGCGCCGCAATGAGTGACTCGCAACTTACCGCCATAGCCCGTCTCTCCGAGCGTTTGGTCGTGCTCAAGGAGCGTCTTTGACTATGCCGGCAAAACGCGTCTGATCGGAGAACTCGACAGCCGTTCCAGAACGGACACGTTTTGGAACGATCCCGATTCTGCTCAGCGGGTCATGAAACAGCTCGCCGATTTGCGCGGCGACGTCGACGCCATGGACGCGATATCCCGAGCGCTTACGGACGCTCGCGAAATGCTTTCGCTCTTTGCCGACGATCCATCCGTGACCGCGGAAGTCGACGGTAATATTCAATCGGCGCAGGAGCGGATCGACGGTCTGGAAATGGCGGCGAACTTCGACGGAGAGTTCGACGCGCACAACGCGATCGTCAGCATTTTTGCGGGAGCGGGCGGTGTCGATGCCGCCGACTGGACGCAAATGCTGGCTCGTATGTATTTGCGCTGGGCCGAAAGCAAAGGCTACCTGACGCACGTCGTCGACGAATCGCCGGCGGAAGAAGCCGGGCTGAAATCGCTAACCTTTTTCGTGCGCGGACGCAACGCGTACGGCATGCTGGAAAGCGAGCGCGGCGTGCATCGGCTGGTCCGCATCTCGCCGTTCGACGCTGCGCACCGACGCCACACGTCGTTTGCGGCGGTCGACATTATTCCGGAGATCGAGGCGGGCGAAAACGTCCAAGTTGAAATCCGCCCCGAAGATCTGCGCATCGAAACGTTCAAAAGCGGCGGCGCCGGCGGCCAATATGTAAACAAGACCGAATCTGCGGTGCGCATAATCCACGAACCGAGCGGCATCATCGTCGCCTCGCAACAAGAACGTTCTCAGGCGCAAAACCGCGACGTTGCAATGAGCATCTTGCGTGCCAAGCTCGTGCAGCGCGAGCTGGAGATGCGGGATCAGCGCCTCTCCGAACTTCGCGGAGAGCGCAGCGCGAACGAGTGGGGATCGCAAATCCGCTCGTACGTGCTCAATCCGTACCAACTGGTGAAAGATCACCGCACCAGCGTCGAGACGGGCAGCACCGGCGCCGTTCTCGACGGCGACATCGATCAGTTCATTTGGCCGTATCTGCAGCAGCGGCGCGTCCAAGCCTAGCGCGCAACCGGCCGGGCGAACTCGCCGACCCGTTTCCATGGGCCGCCGCCGCCGCGTACGCATGCATCTATTTCGCGCTTGGCGACGTACGGTATGCTGCTCATCGCAACTTCGTCGATCTGGGAATCTTTGCGCAGACTGCGGCGTCGGCATTCGGATGCTTCTGCAACACCGTCGAGGGAAGTCATTGGGCGGTTCATTTCTCGCCGATCCTGTACGTTGCGGGAGCACTCATGCGCGTGTGGCCCTCCGCGCTTTCGCTGATCGCGCTAGCAGCGATTGCCGGAGCGCTGACGATTCCGCCGGTATACGCCTTAGTCTACCGGTACGCCGATCGGCGTGCGGCGAGGCTGGCTGCGCTCGTAGTGTTCGTATATCCGCCGCTTGCCGGCGTGGTCTTCAACGACTTTCACGAGAACGTCTTTGCGCCCGCGGCGGTCGCATGGCTCTTGTGGGCATTCGACGGCGGAAAATTGTGGGCGATGATGGCCTTCGCCGCCGTGACGCTTTCGATCAAAGAAGATCAGGCGCTGTTTCTGGCGATTGCGGGCGTGCTGGCTTTTCTGCGGTACCGCGGTACGTGGCCCCGCGGTCCGGCCGCAGCCGCGATAGCGGGCGTCGCTGCCGCGCTATTGTATAAGTTTTTCTTTCAGATCGAGCCGGCTGCAGCGCACCACACGCAGTGGTCGCCGTCGCGGTTCTATTCGTGGCATCCGGCCGACGCGGCTGCGCTCCTGCCGTGGGGAATCTTGCAGCGTCTGGGATTTCTGCTGCTCGCGTTCTTGCCGTTGCTGTTCTTGCCGTTTTTTACGCGGACTGCCTTGCTGCTGGCGGCACCGCTCGCCGAAGTGCTGCTCTCGCGCGATTCGACGACGTTCACCGTTGGATCGCATTATGCGGGAGCGTGGTGCGGGTATGCGTTGTACGCCTTTACCGCCGCGCTTCGCCCCAAGTTCGCGCGCAGTCCTGCGCGCGCGTACCGGATGCTGATCGCGTGCGCCGTCTTGTGCGCGCTGGAATTCGCGATCGCAAACCCGCTCCACCCGGGATATTTTCTGCACGCCCCGCAAACGCGCGACGCGCGGTTGGATCGGTTTCTGCGGACGCTGCCGCCCCGCGTTTCGATCGCGACGCAAGAAGAAGCGTTCACGCACCTCGCGGCTACCGATCCCAATGCTGCGGTCCTGCCCGAAACTGCCGCGCAGCCGATCGCTGCGTGCGCCATTTTGATCGATGAAGACTTTCCGGAATCGCCGCGCCTGCAGGAAGCGGGAGCGCGGATTCGCGAGCTGGTTTCGAGCGGCGTCTACCGTCAAACGCAGCGCGACGGCGGAATCATCCTCTATACAAAACCGACGCCGTGCCGCTGACGAGCTCCAACACGGCATCCGCGGCGGCCGCCGGCCAGCCTTCCCGTAATTGCACTAGAACGCTGGGCGCCGCCCAAGGCGCCCACCTGGACGTCTGCAGCGCAAAGTGCTCGCCCGCAAAACACGCCGCGACCGGCGTACCGATCATTCCGGCAATATGCACGGCACCCGAATCCGGCGCGATTACCGCTCGCGCCGCGGCGATCGCGTCTTTCCAGGGGGCAACCTCGCCGAAGGAATCGACGTTCACCTGAAGATGCTCTTGAAACCGCGAAATAAAACGCTGCTCGCTTTGGGCTCCGATCCATCGAACCGGCAGCGATTCGGAAATCTGTGCCGCAGCGCGTAGAACGTCCTCGAAAGACGCGCCCAACCGGATCCACTTATCCGTAACTTGAAACGCGATGCGCTCGTCCTTTGCAGGTTGCGAGTCCAAAACAAACGTGCGTAGGAGCGACGGATCGCGAGAGGGCTCCGCTCCCGGCATCAACGTTCGCGCGAGAGAGAAGACGACTTCGCATTCGTGCGGCGCGCGCAAGTCCAGCCCCGCAGTTCGAAAAACCGTTTGCGTGCACATGCGGCGTACCCACAGCGTCTTGAACGGCTTGCCCCAGCCGTTTTCGAAACCGATGCGGTTTGGGATGCGCGCCAATTTCGCAATGCGGTAGCCGGCCGGCTTTTCCGTAGCGATAAAGGCGTAGTCGTAACGCCGGGCTTCGATCTCCGACGCCAACACGCGAAGGTTCGGTCCGGCGACGTGCCGCCGGTCCAGCGCGGTTTTCGAAAAGACGCCGGCGTTGGCGGGGGTCAGCAAGGCACCGATGCGCCCTACCCGGGATCGCAGCGCGGCAATCAGCGGGACTAGCGTCATCGCGTCGCCGATCGCGTCAAGACGGACGATCAGGACCGAAGGCGAATGTTGCGGCATCAGCGGCATGATTGCGAAAGAAAACCTCGTAACCCTCGATACCGCCGACGGCTTCCGGATTTTGGCGTCGTTCGGCCGGGTAACCGGATCGGCGTTGAGACCGCACAACATGTTGCGCGCTACGTTTCGTTCGATCGGCGCATTCATCGGCTTGGCGCCGATCGAGTACCTCACCGACGCCGAACGCGCTCGCGAAGAGGCGCTGGAAGCGCTCCGCGAACGGGCCGCGGATCTCGGCGCGGACGCGGTTATAAAGATCCGGTTTGAGGCGGTCGAAACGCACGACGGATCGACGCAAGTGCTCGCGTACGGCGAAGCCGTCCGGTTGGCGCCGCAGAACTACGCCGCATGACGCTGGAACGGCGCGCGGGGCGCGAACGCCTGCTCGAAAGAGCCCGCGCCGTGGCGGCGGCGTGCCGCAAATGTCAGATCGGCTACGAGCGGCGCAACAACGTTTACGGGGAAGGCGATCCGTGCGCGCGCCTCATGGTGATCGGCGAGGGGCCCGGCGAGACCGAAGACTTGCTGGGACGTCCGTTCGTTGGACGAGCCGGCGAATTGCTCGACAAAATGCTGGCGGCGATCGGGCTGCCGCGCGAGGACGTGTACATCTGCAACACGGTGAAGTGCCGGCCGACGTTTCATGAAGGCGGTAAACTGCGTAACCGGGCGCCCACTCCGGCCGAAATGGCCAACTGCCGTCCGTATCTGGACGAGCAAATCGCGGCAATCGCGCCAAGCGTGATCCTGGCGCTCGGCTCGCCGGCTGCAAAATCGTTTCTGGGTAACGATTTTTCGATTACGAAAGGCCGCGGCGCGTGGTACGAGGGGCCGCTCGGCATTCCGCTGATGGTAACGTTCCATCCCGCGTACGTCTTGCGGCAGGGCGGCGACTCCCTGAACGAGACCAAGCGACGGGTCTGGTCCGATCTCAAG
>DASZHD010000056.1:0-108553 GCA_035938175.1 Vulcanimicrobiaceae bacterium | reverse complement strand
TAATGAAACGTGCGCATTCCGCGGCCGGTCACGCGTCCAACCTCCACGATGCCGTGCGGATCGAGCGCCGCTGCCAATTCTTCTTCGATTGCCTGCAGCGCACGGTACTCGCGTTCGGTCGTCATGCCGTGTTCGTCGGGTTCTTGAAGCGCAACCGCGACGGTGTATGCCGCCGGCTTGTCATCGAGCGGTGCGGCTGTGCGAAAACCCAGGTCCACCGCGATCGAGATCGGTGCTCCTTCCATGCGGGCAAAGTACGACGACCAGTCAGCCATGTCTCAATATTTCCCCGAAGGCGAGCCGCTCTTCTCCCGTGAACCAACGGGCCGGAGGGCTACTCTTATGTATCGTCGTCTCCTCGCCGCGGCGTTGTTCGTCGCGGCCGCGACCGCACCGGCGTTCGCGAGTCTGTCCCCCGGCACCACCGCGCCGGATTTCAAAACCCAAGCGTCGATGGGCGGAAAAGTCTTCGCTTTCAATCTCGCCGACGCGCTCAAGAAAGGTCCCGTCGTACTCTATTTCTATCCCGCGGCCTTCACCAAGGGATGCACGATCGAAGCGCACGACTTTGCCGCAGCGATTGGCCAGTACAAAAAGCTCGGGGCGACCGTCATCGGCGTCTCGCACGACAAGATCGCCACGCTCAACAAATTCTCGGTCAGTGAATGCCGCAGCAAGTTCCCCGTCGCGGCCGATCCCACGTTGACCGTTGCGAAAGCCTACGATGCGGTTCTCCCGGAAGACACGTCGTACGCAAACCGCACGTCGTACGTCATCGCCCCCAACGGCAAGATCATCTACGCGTACACCAATATGGAACCGGATCAGCACGTCGCCAACACGCTGAACGCGCTTCGGAAGTACCGGGCGTCGGAAACGACGCACAAATAGCGCTTACTACGCCACCGTGTCGTCGGTGAAAAGCTTGGTCTGATTCGTACGCTTTTTGCGGGGCTGCGCATCGAGCGCGGTCAGATCTCGCGGGGCAAGTTCGACCGCCGCAATATCGGGGAGCTCGGCATCCGGCAAGGATGCGAGCTCCTTGATTTTCCTTCCCTGCGGCAAGACGCGCGTTTCCATCGAGCCGACGGCTTTGTTGAAAGCATCCGTCGCGCGCGCAAGCGAAGCGCCGATCCCGGCGAAATGCGCCGCGAAGATCCGCACGCGATCGTACAGCTCGGCCGCCGCCTCGGCGATTTTCTTGGCGTTCTCTTCTTGCGCGCGCTGCTGCCAGCCCAGCGCGTACGATTTCAGCAGCGCCATCAGCGTAAGCGGACTGGCGATGTAGACGTTCCGTACGGCGCCATATTCGATCAGTTCCGGGTTTTCGGTGCACGCAGCGCTCAGAAACGCTTCGCCCGGTACGAACATGACGACGAAATCCACCGAGCCGTCGGCGCGCTGATACTGCCGCCGCGCGAGTGAGTCGACGTGCGAACGAAATGCCGCGGCATGCGAGCGGAACCGTTCTCGGCGCACTGCCTCGTCGGGTGTTTCGACGGCGTCCAGGTACGCGTTGAGCGGAACCTTCGCGTCGACGAAGATCTTTGCGTTTCCCGGAAGCGAGACGGTGAGATCGGGCCTTCCGCGCTCGTCGCCCGTTTCGAACGTCTGCTGTTCGTTGAAATCGCAATACGGCTCCATGCCGGCGAGCTCGGCCACCCGGCGTAATTGCACCTCGCCCCACTTGCCGCGCGTCGTGGGATTGCGCAGAGCGCTGGCCAGCTGCGAAGCTGCAACTTCCATGCGGCCGCTGCGTTCGATCAGCCCGCCGATCTGTTCGCGAAGCCCTTCGTATGCGCCGACGCGATCTTTTTCGATCTGTTTCACGAGATCGTCGAATTCGTCGAGCTTCTGCTGCACCGGCCCGACGAGTTCCGCGAGCTTTGCGTTGCTGCGTTCTTCGGCGGCGGCAAACCGTTCGCCGGCAAGCGCCAAGAACGTGTCGCGCTGGATCTCCGCGACGCGCGCGTTGGCGTCGTGCAGTTCGCGCTTGAGCCGTTCGGCGACGGTTTCAACGTGCGCTGCTCCGAGCGAGCGCATCACGAGCCACGTCACGGCCGCGCCGGCAGCAACGCCGGCGGACAGAGCGAGAACGAGCGAAAGGGCGAGCGTCACATGGTATCTATTCGCGCTACGCGCGCAGATACTTCGTGAGAAAAGCGATCGTGCGCCGCCAACTGTCTGCGGCCGCCGGTGCCACGTACGATGGACGCGTGTGATCGAAGAACGCGTGTCCGGCCGTCGGATAGATCAGGATGTCGTGCGGACCGCGCAGAGCCTTGCGGAATGCGCGAACTTCGTCCGCCGGGATGCCGGTATCGCGTTCGCCGAAATGGCCGACCAGCGGCATTCGAATCGCCGTGGGATCGAAGCCCGCCACTTTTCCATACCAGACCACGTCCGCATCGAACACATCGGCATTGTCGATCGCCTGGCGCAGCGCAATCATTCCGCCCATGCAGAATCCGGCGACGGCGATCTTGCCTTGCGGATGCGCGTTTTTCAGCCAAAGAGCGGCCGCGCGAAGATCCCCGTCGACTCGATCCTTGCGCAGTTTCTCGGCGTGCGGGCGAAATATCGTGTAGTCGGTCTGGCCGTCTCCGTCCGGCGCGCCGGAGCGCACGAACAGCTCCGGAGCGATGGCCGCGAACCCTGCGGCGGCAAAACGGCGCGCGGCCTCGCGCACCGGTTCGTCGACGCCCCAGATGTGGAGCACGAGCACGACGCCCGGCGTGCGCGGGCCGGCATTGCGCGGCGCGGCGGTATACGCCGGCAGCGTGGTGTCGGGACGCCGGAGCTCGACGCGCGAAACGCGAATAGCCGGGTCGTTTTCCGCGATACGCGCGAGATCGGGGGACACAGGCATCGTTGGCCAGTACATCGCGGGCGGCGGCGTGTCCTCGGTTTTAGCGAATTGCTTGCCGGGTACTCGCGCGAGGGAGGTCAAGATGAACCGCAGTTCGTTTCTTGCATCGGCGTCGATCGCCGCGGTGGCAGGCACAGCGGTGCGCGCGGCCGACGCCATACCCGGCGGCACGCATTTCGTCGAGCGCCGCGCGGATTTCGATATGGCGGCTTTCGAAAGTGCCGTCGACCGCCCCGGTGTGCAGGTCCGGCAGGTTTGGGAAACCGTTGCGTTCCATCCGCAAGTACTCGGCAACATCAAGAATTCGCTCAACGGATTGCAGTTCGGGTTCGGTCACGCGCCCTCGCAAATTGCGATGGTGGTTGCGGCCCACGGTCCGTCGGGTGCCTATAATTATACGGATGAGATTTGGACGAAGTACCGGATCGGCGAAGCGTTCAATCTAAAAGACGCGCAGGGAAATGCGGTGACGTCCAACGTGTTCTTGAAACCCGCCAAAGCGTTGGCGGCCGGCGCCGATCCCGACGATCCGAACGGGATTTATCAAGACACGTCGATCGAAACGCTGCAAAGCCGTGGGGTCGTGTGGTTGACCTGCCATACCGCGGTTGAAGAACAGGCGCGAACGCTCGTGAAAGGCGGATTCGCGCCCTCCGGGATGACGGCAAACGACGTGGCTGCCGACATTCTGACGCATTTGATTCCCGGCACGCACGTGGTTCCGGCGATGGTCGCGGCGATCGCGGTTTTGCAGTCGCGGCACCGTTACGCGTACACCACGATAACGTTCGCATGATGGCGCGGTTTGCAGTCGTCGCGGCAGCAGCGTGTGCGCTCCTGGCTGCGTGCGCGTCCAATACACCCTCCGCCCCGAGTGCGTCGCAAGCGGCATACGATCCGTCACATCTGCCCGCGGGCGATCGCGGCGTTTTGATCCGGTACGGCCGCGAGCTCGTCGATCGCACACGCGCGCACATGCGCGACAACGTCGTCGCCAATATGGATTGCGCAGCCTGCCACGTCGCGGGCGGCACCAAGCCGCGCGGCGGCGATTTCGCCGGTATAGCGGCGCAGTTTCCGCAGTGGAACAAACGCGCGAAGCGCACGATTGCGCTTCAGGATCGCATCGCGGAATGTTTTCTGTACAGCATGAACGGCCGTCCGCCCGCGTATAACAGCCGCGAAATGCTCGCCATCGTTGCCTATATCACGTATTTGTCGCGCGGAACGCCCATCGGCGCGACGCCCGATCCGGCGGTACGGCTGGCGTCAATCTCGCTCGGTAAGCCCGACCCCGCGCACGGGCAAGCGATCTATTCGCAAAAATGTTCCGCGTGCCACGGCGCGAACGGCGCGGGTTCCGCGGCCTTCCCGCCGCTTTGGGGTGCTACGTCGTTCAATGCCGGAGCGGGGATGCACCGTTTGAATACGATGGCGGGATTCGTGCGCTACAACATGCCGCAAAACGCTCCCGGATCGCTCAGCGATCGCGAAGCATACGACGTGGCCGCGTACGTCTTGAGCCATCCGCGCCCGAAATTTCAGGGCTCGCGCCCGATCTCGTTTCCCGCGCAGCCTGCCAAGTTTTTTTAGCACCGTTGCTGCGCGGGCTCGTTCTCTGCCTCGCCGTTGCGGTAATTGCATTTTTGCTCGGACGCCTGGTGCCGGTGGTGGGCGGGCCGGTTTTCGGAATCCTGATCGGCGCGTTGGTAGCGACGCTTCACCGGCCTAGCCCGCACGCGGCTCCCGGCATCCGCTTTGCGGGCAAACAGCTCTTGCAACTCTCGATCGTCTTACTCGGTGCGACGCTGCAACTGAACGAAGTTTGGCAGGGCGGCTTGCATTCGCTGCCCGTGATGCTGGGCACGCTCGTTATTACTCTTGCGGCAGCGTACGTGTTCGGAAACGCGCTCGGCATCGAACGCGACCTTCGCCGCTTATTGGGCGTCGGCACCGCAATTTGCGGCGGTTCCGCGATTGCGGCGCTCTCCAGCGTCATCGACGTCGATCGTACCGATGTTGCCTATGCGATTTCCACGGTATTTCTGTTCAACATCGCCGCCGTTCTGACGTTTCCGTGGATCGGGCACGCCCTGGCGCTTTCGCAAACCGCGTTCGGCCTGTGGGCGGGGACCGCGATCAACGACACGTCGTCGGTGGTTGCGGCCGGATTCGCATTCGGTCACGCCGCGGGGACGAACGCGATCATCGTGAAGCTGACGCGCACCGCGCTGATCGTACCAATCGTCTTGTTCTATGCCGGCAAGCGCGTTATGGCGATGCGTGCCCGCGGCGAACGCGTCGACTGGAACGCCATCGTTCCGTGGTTCGTGTTGTGGTTCTTGGGCGCTGCCGTGGTCAACAGCGTGTTCCCGCTTGCGCCGCGCGTTCACGCGGCGATCACGCAATGCGCGCTGGCGCTGATCGTCATTGCGCTCAGCGGCGTCGGACTTTCCACCGATGCGCGCGCGATCCGCGCGGCGGGAGTGCGTCCGTTGGCGTTAGGCGCGATCTTGTGGGCGCTGATCGCCATCAGCAGTTTGGCGATCGCACATTTCGCGCACGTTGCGTAATCTGTGCGATAACCTCGCCCTTCGCCTCCGCATAGTCGTTGCGCACGGCCCAGTTGCGCTTCGCCAGTTCGCGTTTTGTGCGGTCGTACAGGGCACGGTCGGCGGCGTTTTCGCGCAGGCGATCGCGGAAGGCCAGATGACGCGCAATATCCTCACCGGCGGCAGGCCAGAGATGAACGTGAACGTCGGCTGACGGCGTCCGAAACATCCGGTGACCCGGTTCCCGAACGCGCAAGACATAGCCGGCGGCTTCCAGCGCCGGCCGGAACGACTCTTCCCGTTCGACGTCGTCGACGCCGACGCAGACGTCGATCACCCGTTTGGCGGCTAGTCCCGGAACCGCGGTCGATCCGATGTGATCGATCGAACGCGCCACGTCTCCCAGCGCGTTTGCAATCATCGCGCGTTCGCGTTCGAAGCGTGCCGGCCACGCTGCATCGTACTCGACGAGCGTTACCTGACCGCTCGTGCGCCCGCCGAAGATTTCGACGCGCGGTTTCATGGTGATTGACGCATCGCGGCAATGACGTGCTGGCGGAAGCGCTGCGTCAGTTCCGGCTGGTAGCGTGCCGGCTCCCACAGCAGTCCGATGCTTCTGCGGCAAACCGGCTCGGTGATCCGCAGCTCCGGCGGTCCGCCTTCGGCGGACGCCGGAATAATCGCGAGGCCCAAACCCGCCGCGACCAAGCCGCGCAGCGTCGCAATTTCCTCGCCCTCGAATGCGATTTTCGGCGTGAAGCCTGCCTGCGCGCAAAATTGATCTGTCAGCGTGCGGAGCGCGTAGCCTTCGCGCAGACACACAAACGTTTCGTCACGCAGATCGCTCAGACGCACGGACTTGCGCTTTGCCATGCGATGGTCGTGCGGCACGACCAAGAACAGCTCTTCGTTCGCGAGCTCCAGCGATTCGATCCGTTCCGCGGCAGGCGGCACCGGAGAGACAAGCGCAAGATCGACGTCACCCGCTTCGAGTTCTGCGAGAATGATGTGCGATGCGTTCTGCAACAGCTGAAAGCGCGCGCGCGGATGCTGCGCGCGAAACGACGCGATCAGATCGGGAACCACGCGCGTGCCAAGTGCATGCGCAAAGCCGAAGGCGATGATTCCGCTTTCGCGATCGGAAAGATCGCCGAGCTCGCGCTGACCTTCTTCGAGTGCTCCCAATGCGCGTTCCACATGATGCAAGTAGGCGCGGCCGTACCGGTTCAGCCGCACCGAGCGGCCGCGATGGTCGAAGAGCACGACGCCGAGGTCGCGTTCGAGCCGGGCCACGGCGCGGCTGAGCGCCGGTTGCGTGATCCCCAGCTCTTCGGCTGCCTGGGTGACGTGCTCGGTGCGCGCAACGGTCCGGAAGTATTCGAGTTGCTGCAGTTCCACCAACGCTGAGTATTACATAGGAAGCATAAATTCCGCTCAATCAAGGCATTGGAGAGAACCCCCGGAAAGGGCTAAGATGAGGATGCCGGACGACTGTAAAAAGCCACCCGTTCGGATTTTTCTGAAGGAAGAGTACGGAGTAGCGCAGTGCCGGAAACGATGGTTCAAGTCACCCTCCCCGAGATGGGGGAGTCGGTCACGGAAGGCTCCATCGTCGAATGGCGCAAGAAGGTCGGCGACTACGTAGACCAAGGCGACACCCTGGTCGAGGTGACCACGGATAAGGTGGACGTCGAAGTCCCCGCCACGGCTTCCGGCGTCGTGACCCAAATTTTGGCGGCCGAGGGCGATACCGTCGGCGTGGGTGCGGTCCTGGCCGAGATCGATACGACGGCGCGCAACGGCGCATCCCCCTCGAGTCCTGCGCACGCCGCCGCCGCGGCACCTGATGCCGGTGCGGCCGCCGTTGCCCCCGCAGAGCCGAAGATCGTCACGGTGACGCTGCCCGAAATGGGCGAATCGGTCACCGAAGGTTCCGTCGTCGAGTGGCTCAAGCACCCGGGCGATTACGTCAATGCGGGCGATCCGCTCGTGAGCGTTACCACGGACAAAGTGGACGTCGAAGTGCCCGCGACCGTCGCCGGCGTGGTCGTGCGCGCGATGGCGGCCGAAGGGGCGACCGTGAGCGTGGGTGCTGCGCTCGCCGAGATCGACGCGAACGCGGCGCGGCCGGCCGGCGCGACCGGGAACGGCGCGAGCGCTTCCGCAGCTTCGCGTCCTCCGGCTGCGCAGCGCGACGGCGCGGAAACGCCCTCCGTCGCTGCACCCGAACGAGCCGGCGAGGCGGTCGCGACGCCGCAAGCACGGCGGGCGGCAAAGAAACTCGGGATCGACGTCGCGCTGGTGCGCGGTTCAGGGCCGAACGGATTGATTTTGCGCGACGACGTTCGCAAGCAAGGGCCGTCGCTGCCGCAACAGCGTGCCGCCGGTCAGCGCGACGGTACCAGTTCGCTCCCGCCGCTTCCGCCGATTTCCGCCGAAGCGACGGTCACGCAGTTGAAGGGGCCGGCTGCGGCGCTTGCCGGCTACATGGAACAGAGTCTGACGATTCCGACCGCGACGAGCTTCAGAACGCTCGCAGTCGACGTTATGGACGCGCGGCGCAAGGAACTCAATGCCGCGATAAAAGCGGCGGGCCGTTCCGAAAAAATTTCGTTCACGCACATCATCGCGTTTGCGCTCGCGCGCGCGGCGCACGAACTGCCCTTCATTACGCATCATTTCCGGCGCGACGGCGGCCGGCCAGTGCGCGTGGAACCGGGCGTGCATCTCGGACTTGCGGTCGATGCGCAGCGCAAAGACGGCACGCGCTTTTTGGTCGTTCCCGTCGTCAAAAACGCCGATGCGCTCGACTTTTCGGCGTTTCGCGATAAATACGAAGAACTCGTCGCGAAAGCGCGCGACGGAAAATTGACCGCGGACGAGTTGCAAGGCGCATCGTTTACGCTGACCAACCCCGGCGGGATCGGCACGGTGGCATCGGTTCCGCGTTTGATGGCGGGGCAGGGTGCAATTCTCGCGGCCGGCGCCATCGGGTATCCGCCCGGTTTTAGCGGTGCGAACGAGCAGGCGCTGCGATCGCTGGGCGTCAGCAAAATCATGCAAATGACGTCGACGTACGATCATCGCGTCATTCAAGGCGCGCAATCCGGCGAGTACTTAAAGCGCGTCGACGAATTGCTGCAAGGCAAAGAAGGCTTTTACGAAGCGATTTTTACCGCGCTGGGATTGCAGGCGGGACCGCCTCCCCAGGTTGCCGTATCGGCGATGCCCTCTATCGTCAGCGCACAGCCGTCGGCTGCTGCGCCCGCAGCGCCGTCCGACGAAATGTTGCGCGCGGTTGCCGCCGGCATGGCAATCGTCGCCGCTTATCGCACCCACGGGCACCTCGCGGCGACGTTGGATCCGCTCGGAACGCCGCCGATCGGCGATCCGTCGCTCGAACCGGCAAATTGGGGCCTGACGCCCGCGTTGCAGGCGGCAATTCCGGCGTCGGTGCTGCGCGTGAAAGTGCCGGGCGACACGCTCGCGGACGTGCTGCCGCGTCTGCGTGAAACGTACAGTTCCACGATCGCGTACGAAGTGGAGCACATCTCGAACACCGAGCAGCGCGAATGGCTGCGCGACGTCATCGAGGCCGGCAAACACAAAGTACAATTCAATAACGAACAGAAAATCGACGTGCTGCGCCGTCTGACGCGCGTCGAGACGTTCGAGCGCTACTTGCGCAAGACGTTCCTCGGTCAGAAAACGTTCTCGGGCGAAGGCCTGGACGTCGTCGTACCGATGCTCGAAGAAATGCTCGAGATGCTCGCTCGCGACGGCACCGCAAACGCGGTGCTGGGCATGGCGCATCGCGGCCGTCTGGCAACGATCGCGCACGTCGTCAACTTGCCGTACGAAGAGATTCTTGCCGAATTCGAAGCGTCCCACGAGCGCGGTGAAGTTCGCGGCGGTGAGGACGTCACGGGCGACGTGAAATATCATCACGGCGCGCGCGGAACGTATCAAACGCTGGACGGCAAATCCGTCGCAGTTACGCTGGCAAATAACCCGAGCCATTTGGAAGCGGTCGATCCTGTCGTGGAAGGCACGACGCGTGCGCTGCAAACCGATCATTCCGTGCCGGTGCCGCTGCAAGACAAGCGCAAAGCAGCGCCGATTCTGATTCACGGCGACGCAGCTTTCGTGGGTCAAGGCATCGTTTCGGAAGTGTTTAATCTGCAGTCGCTTCCCGGCTACCAAACCGGCGGCACGATCCACATCATCGCGAACAACCAAGTCGGATTTACCACCGATCCGCGCGACAGCCGCTCCACGCGCTACGCATCCGACTTGGCGAAAGGCTTCGACGTTCCGATCGTGCACGTCAACGCCGACGACGTGGATGCGTGCATTTGGTCCGTGCATTTGGCTATCGAATTCCGCCGCCGCTTCAACCGCGACATGCTGATCGACGTCATCGGCTATCGGCGCTTCGGCCATAACGAACAGGACGAGCCCGCGTACACGCAGCCGGAGATGTACGAACGCATCAAAGCGCATCCCAGCGCGCGCGAGCTGTTCGCGAACAAACTCATCGCGCAGGGCGTGCTGACCAAAGAGCAGTCCGAAGAGCTCGTGAACGAGGCGACGGCGCGTCTGCAGGAAGCGCACCGCGCCGTGAGGGGTCATCGCGATCTCGCCGGCATGCTGGCCAAGCTGGAGATCAAGGCGCCCGTCGATGCGGCGCAGCTCGCAAAAGCCTCCAAAGAACAACTGCTCGAGTGGAGCGACGCGCTCGTACGCGTTCCGCCGGGCTTTACGCTGAACAAGAAATTGCAGACGCAGTTCGATCGCCGCAAAGCCGCTATCGAAGAAAAAGGCATCGTCGATTGGGGTATGTCCGAGGCGCTCGCGTTCGCATCGCTGATCACCGCGGGCGCGCCGGTCCGGTTGACGGGTCAGGATACCGAACGCGGCACCTTCAGTCACCGTCACACCGTGCTGCACGATCCGCAAACGGGCGGCACGTACATACCGATGCAGCATCTGCCCGGCGCGAAAGCGTCGTTCGAGATCCGTAACAGCCCGCTCTCCGAGTACGCGTGTTTAGGTTTCGAATACGGCTACAGCGCGTCGGTTCCAAAAGCGCTCGTGCTGTGGGAAGCGCAATTCGGCGACTTCAACAACGGCGCGCAGATCATCATCGATCAGTTCATCGCCGCGGGGCAAGCGAAGTGGGGTCAGACGGCGCGATTGACGCTGCTGCTGCCGCACGGTTACGAAGGCATGGGGCCGGAGCACTCGAGCGCCAGATTGGAACGCTTTCTGCAATTGGCGGCGGAAGGCAACTTGCGCGTCGCCAATCCGTCGAACGCGACAAACTACTATCATCTGCTCCGCCAGCAGGCGACGATGCCGCAGCCCGCGCCGCTGGTGGTGATGACGCCCAAATCGCTGCTTCGGCAAGAAACCGCAGCGGCAAACATCGACGAACTCGCAAAGGGCCGGTTCCATCCCGTGATCGACGATCCGAACGTTGCGGACAAGGCGAAGATCGAACGGCTGCTGCTGTGCTCCGGAAAGATCTACTACGATCTGATCGGACACGACCGGTATAAAGACGTACGCAAGACCGCGATCCTGCGCATCGAGCAGCTCTCGCCGTTACCGTACATTGAAATCAACGACGTCATCGCGACGTATCCGAGTCTCAAGAAACTCATCTGGGTTCAGGAAGAACCCAAAAACATGGGCGCGCGCGGATACGTACGCCGCCGTTTGCTGGAGCGGCGTACCGACGCGCTGGAGATCGATTACATCGGCCGTCCGTACCGCGCGAGTCCCTCGGAAGGCTATCCGGGTGCGCATGCGGTGGAGCAAGAGCGCATCATCGAGGAAGCGCTGAGCGAGTAGATGCCGGGGGAACGCGTTGCACAGTAAGCAGGCCACCGTCTTCGCGCTGGGCGCGGCAACCTGTTTCGGCCTGGTTGCGGTGCTCAGCGCCGTAGAATGGTTTTCAACGCACCGGCAGGGCACGGCGCTGGCCGCCGGCGGATTCGCCGCCGTAGCGCTGCTTTGGGTTGCGGTGTTTTTTCGATGGAAACGGGCGTGAGCGATCGCTACGAACGCGGCGAAGCGCTGATGCGTCTTGTCGACGGCGATAAGGTCACGGACAATCTGATCGCCGCATACGACAATTTGGCCCCGGATTTCACGCGGTACTTGGTAGAGTTCGCGTTCGGCGAAATCTACGCGCGCGACGGCGACCTGCAGCAGCGGGAACTGATCGCGATTGCGTCCCTGGCGACGATGGGCGGCTGCGAGCGTCAGCTCGAAACGCACGTCCACGGCGCTTTCAACGTCGGTCTGACCGAGGATCGGATCGTCGAAGCCGTGATGACGTTGATTCCGTACGCCGGCTTCCCCAAGGCGTTGAACGCCATGGCCGTCGTCAAGCGCGTCGTGGATAAGCGCGCCGCGCGAGCAACCCGAGACTAGTCCAACCGCGCTACCCCGGCCGGGACTTTCAGCAGTTAGCACGGACTGCGGTATTGCGCTACTTCTGGAGTATGCCAGCGCATCCGCCGCCCGGCGTGCATTCGTCTGCCAGCGTGACCATCTCGTGGAACACTCGCGCCACGTCCGCGCGCGCCACGCCGGACGCCGGCGCCCTAGCGCATGCAACGGTCCTAGGGGTCAACGGGAACCGCGTTGCAGTCCGGTTGTCCGACGGAACGGTTCGGCGATACATCGCGACTGCCGGTGAGGCTGCCGCTCTTCGAAGCCTCATCGGGCACACGATCGCCTTTCGGCTGGATCCGCAGTAGCCGGCTGCGCCGTCCATCGGCGGCTGGATTCGGACACCGCGTTCGCCAATACGCGCAACAACTGAACCCTATCGGAGGTTATGTATGCGCGCGTTCGCCGCTGCAGCATTTGCGCTGCTGCTCTTGGCTGCAAATCCGCTCTCGTATCCGCCCGCGCCCAGAGGCGACGTCACCGACACGTACTTCGGCACCAAAGTTGCCGACCCGTACCGCTGGATGGAGAACATCGATTCACCGCAAACGCGTGCATGGGTCGAAGCGGAAGCGGCGCTTACGCAGACCTATCTGTCCGCAATACCGCAGCGCGAGTCCATTGCCGCCGCGCTCCGAAACGCGGTCAATTACGAACGCTTCGGACTGCCGTATCACGCAAAGAACCATTATTTCTATACGTATAATCCCGGGCTGCTGAATCAGGCGATCCTCTACACGATGGATGGCCAAAACGGTAAGCCGCGCGTCCTCATCGATCCGAACAAACTTTCAGCAGACGGTACGGTCGCGCTGGGGCCGACGGCGGTTTCCGACGATGGAAAATATTTTGCGTACTCGACGCAGAGCAACGGCTCCGATTGGCAAACGTGGCGCGTGAAAAGCGTCGCAAGCGGTGCCGACTTGGCCGATCGCTTGGAGTACTCACGCTTTTCGGGCGCGTCGTGGCTGAAGGACGACAGCGGCTTCTACTACTCGCGCTATCCGCAGCCGCCGCCCGGTGAAATGTACAAGGCCGCTGCGCTGAACCAAACGGTCTATTTTCATAAAATCGGAACGCCGCAGTCGAGCGATCGTCTGATCTACAGCGATCCGAAACATCCCGATGCATACGTGGGCGCACAGGTTACCGAGGACGGCCGGTATTTGATCGTTACCGAAAACTTCAGCAACACGTATAACACCGCCGTTTATTACGAAGACTTGCAAGGGCGTCCGGCGCATATTGCGCCGCTTTTTACGAAAATCGACGCACAATGGTATTTCGTCGACAACGACGGGCCGCGTTTCCTGTTCGAAACGGACAAAGGCGCTCCGAACCACTCGATCGTCGCCGCGAACATACGCAATCCGGCGGTTGTAACGACGGTCGTCCCGGCGTGGAGCAGCGCGATCGATAGTGTGAACACGGTCGGGCATAACCTCTTCGTCGTGTATCTCAAAGACGCGCACTCCGCCGTGCGTCAATTCGATTATCAGGGGCGCTTCATTCGAGAGGTCGCGCTCCCGGGAATCGGCAGTGCGGGCGGGTTCTCCGGCTGGCGGACGGATAAGACGACGTACTTCTTTTACGACGGGTACACGACACCGGCGACCGATTTCACATACGATATCGCATCAGGAAAAAGCCGCGTGTACCGGACGACGCACGTCAAACTCGACATGTCGCCGTTCGTTACCGATGAAGTGTTTTACCGCAGCAAGGACGGGACACGCGTACCGATGATGATCGCGCACCGCCGCGGCATAAAACTCGACGGCAGCAATCCGACGATCCTCTACGGGTACGGCGGCTTCGACATCAACCTCACGCCCTATTTCTCAGTCTTCAATGCGACGTGGCTTCGCATGGGGGGCGTGTACGCCGTCGCCAATATGCGCGGCGGAGGCGAGTACGGAGAAGCGTGGCACCACGGCGGTATGCTGCAAAATAAACAGAACGTGTTCGACGATTTCATCGCTGCAGCGCAATATCTGATCGACCAAAAATATACGTCGACGCCGAAACTCGCGATCAAGGGTGAGTCGAACGGCGGCCTGTTAATCGGCGCGGTTGAAACGCAGCGTCCCGAACTCTTCGGCGCAGCCTTGCCCGGCGTCGGCGTTATGGACATGCTGCGCTTTCAAAACTTCACCGCCGGCCACGGATGGGAGTCCGAGTACGGCTGCTCGACGTGCAGCGAAGAACAGTTCAAGACGCTGTACGCCTACTCGCCGTATCACAACGTCAAAGACGGAACGCGCTATCCGCCGACGCTGATCTCTACGGCGGACCACGACGATCGCGTCTTTCCGGCACACAGCTTCAAGTTTGCTGCGGCGATGCAGCATGCGCAGGCAGGCGACGCGCCGGTTCTTCTGCGCGTCGATCTCAATGCCGGCCACGGCGGCGGCAAGCCGCTCAGCAAGAGCATCGACGACGCGGCCGATCAGTACGCGTTTTTGCTGAAGAACCTGAATATGACGCTCCCGGCGGACTTTTAAGAAGGCAGCACGAGCGCAAGTAATTCGTCTACGCCGGGTGCCGAACGCACCAGCGCGCGGTTCCCCGGCGAAACGAATCCCTCGCGCACCATCTTGTCGAAGAGCGCGAGCAGATCGTCGTAATAACCGCCGGCGTTGAGGATTCCGACCGGCTTCGAATGGATTTTCAACTGCGCCCACGTCAGAATTTCACAGAACTCGTCCATCGTCCCGAATCCGCCCGGCAACGCGATGAAGCCGTCGCTCAGATCCGCCATCAGCGCTTTACGCTCGTGCATGCTGGAGACCACGTGCAACTGCGTGACGCCGCCGTGCGCCACTTCTTCGCTCGCAAGCGATGCGGGAATAACGCCGATCACTTCGCCGCCTGCCTGCAGTCCGGTGTCGGCGATAACGCCCATCAGTCCTACGCGGCCGCCGCCGTACACGATGCCGATATTTCGCGAAACGAGCGATCGTGCGACTTCCTGCGCGAGCTGCGTGTACTGGTTGCCATTTCCGGCGTGCGCGCCGCAAAACACGGCCAGTCTCATGTCGCCGTCGTCGTTTGGCGGGGCGTCAACGCGCGCCTGCCGAAGCGCGCCGAGTGAAGAACGATCGAAAGCCGCGCGTTCCGGATGATGGAATCGTGCGCGTCTTTCGCGAACGCCGACGCGCGAGTTCGGTGACGCTGATTACCGGCCTTCCGGAACGCGAACAAGCCGAAGTCGCGAAAACGCTCAAACGCTTGTGCGGCACGGGCGGTACCGCAAAGGACGGCGTCGTCGAAATCCAAGGCGATCACTGCGACAAGGTCGTCGGCTATTTTCAGGCGCAAGGCCGCGCCGTAAAAAAGGCCGGCGGATAAATCGTGCGCGAACCTTCCGGTCCGGCGATGTGGGAAACGTATCGCCGGCTGCGCGGCACGCCGCTTCGTGAGTTTCCCACGTTTCTGTTCGAGGTCGACAAGGCGTACGGGCCCGTGTCGAGCTTTCGCGTTCCGTGGCGGCGGTTCTATTTCGTAAACGATCCGCACGCAATCCGCGACGTCTTGGTAACGCATCAAAGCGCCTTCGTGAAATCGGAAGGAACGCGCGCGATGCGCGCCTTGCTCGGCAGCGGCCTCGTGACCAGCGAGGAGCCGCTTCACCGAAAAATGCGGCGCATCGTGCAGCCCGCATTTCATCGCGAACGCATCGCCGGCTACGAACGGATCATGCGCGAGTACGCCGGACGTTGGGAGCCCCCGCAGGGCCAATTCGACATGCACGCGGAGATGATGGAACTGACGCTGCGCATCGCCTCGACGACGCTGTTCGGCGTGGACGCCGGTGAAGAAGCGGATCGCGTCGCGGCTGCGCTGCATGAAGTAGTCACGATATTCCCGGACGTGCTCGGTCCATTCGGCGGAATCGTCAGAAGACTGCCGTGGGGACCGGCAAAACGCTTCGGCCGCGCGCGGCGCGTGCTCGACGAGATCGTGCTGCGGCTCGTTGCCCGACGCCGTGCCAGCGGCGAAGACCGCGGCGACGCGCTTTCGATGCTGCTTGCCTCGCACGACGGCGAAACCGGCGAATCGATGAGCGACGAGCAAGTGCGGGACGAGGTGATGACGCTGTTCGTCGCGGGGCACGAAACGACGGCGAACGCGTTGACGTGGACGTGGTACTTGCTCGCGAAGCATCCAGAAAAGCGCGAACGTCTTCGTGAGGCGCTTCGCAGCGATCCGATGCCCGCATACCTGGAAGCCGTGTTGAACGAAACGCTGCGCCTGTATCCGCCTGCGTGGATCCTGGGCCGCGACGCGACGCGTGAAGTTGAAGCGGGCGGGTGGCGATTGCGAAAAGGCGCGACGGTGCTGATGAGCCAGCTCGTGATGCATCGCTCGCCGGAGTATTTCGACGATCCGCAAACTTTCAGACCCGAGCGGTGGCTCGATCCGCCCGCGCTGCCGCCGTTCGCCTATTTTCCGTTCGGCGGCGGCGCGCGCAAATGCATCGGCGATCAGTTCGCGTGGACCGAAGCGCGCATTACGCTGTCGCGCTTAGCGCGCGATTATTGCTTTGAGCTCGTCAGGCCGGACGCGATCGTCGATCAGGATCCGGTAATCACGCTGCGGCCGCGCGGTCCCGTTCTTATGACGCTGGGAGCCTAAGCCAAAACGAGCTGCTCGTCTCCTGCGCCGGCTTTGCGCAGCGCTTCGTGAATCATTTGCTCCTGCAGTTCGCGCACGGCCCAGCGGGCTTGAACCTGCGGTTCGAGCTTGTCGATCGGATCGAAATAGAGGAACGCCTTGCCCGGCTTGACGCTGGGCGCCGCGTACACCGCGATGCCGTTCTCGCGATCGTAGTGCTCGTAACTGTGCACGTCGCGTTTGCCGCCGCCGCCGGGCGCGTCGCACACGAACGTCGGTGAATTGAAGCCGGCGGTGCTGCCCCGAACGAATTTTTCGATGTCCGTCGCGGTCTGAATCGTCGTCCGCAGCTCCTCGACGCCTTTGACCATGTCGTGCATGTACACGTAATACGCGTGCACGTTCAAGTGCCCGAGGCGCTTCACCAGCATCTGCATGCGCTGCGGCGTGTCGTTCACGCCCCGAATCAGCACGGATTGGTTGCGAACGAAGATGCCGCGTTCGAACAGCATGCCCATCGCCTGTTGCGTGATCCACGTGATCTCTTCGGGCGCGTTATAGTGGGTGTGCAACACGACGTCTTTGCCGAGTTTGCGTCCGCGTTCCACGATGGACGTGAGCGCGTCCAGCCATTCCTTGTGCGTGATGATTTTCATCGGCATGATCGCCGGGCCTTTGGTTGCGAAGCGCATGCGGCGCACGTGCGGAATGTCGAGGAGCGCGTTCCCGATCAGTTCGATGTTTTTGGGAGGCAGCTGATACGTGTCGCCGCCGGAGATGACGATGTCTTCGAGCTCCGGACGCTCGGAGATGTACTTGAACGCGTCCTCCCACTGCTTGGGCGTTTTTGCCAGCGAGACTTTGTCGACGTTTTCGGTGTCGGGCCCGATTGCATACGAGCGCGTGCAAAAACGGCAATACACCGGGCACGTGTTCAGCGGAAGGAAGAGCGCCTTGTCGACGTAGCGGTGCACCAGTCCGGGCACGGGAGAATCGTCTTGCTCGTGCAGCGAGTCCAGCGTCAGCCGGGGATGATCGGGCAGCAACGTGCTTCCCACCGGAATGAACTGCCGGCGGATGGGGTCGTTGTACGGATCGTTCCAGTCGATCAGCGCCATGGCATACGGCGAAACGCGAACGGCCATCGGCGCGCGCGCAAACCCGGCCCGCGCATCCTCGATGAATTTGGCGGGGGCCAGATCCTTGATCGTTTCGAGCAGTTCTTCCGGCGTCTTCACCGCGTGTTTTTGCTGCCACAGGTGATCCAGGAACGTGGCTTCGTCCACGTCTTTGTACGCCGGAACGTGCCGCCAGAACTCGCCTTGTTTGAGGTTCTTGTACTCGAGCGCGTTCTCGTCGACCGGCGGCTTCTTGTGCACGATCGCGTCCATTAGTTTCGTCCTTCCTGGGTGTACTTGCGCATGAAATACCGGAGAATCTCGGGGTATTCGCGCAACGTGGCTAGTGCCGTGTCTGCATGGCCCTTGGCATAGCCGTTGCCGATGATCATGGTGACGTCTTTACCGACGCCTTCGGCGCCGAGCGCGGCAGCGTTGAACGACGTCGCGCGCGAAAAGAAATAGACCGTTCCTTCGTCTTTGGCGCACAGCACCGACGAAAGCTCGGTGCCGGGAACGTTGACGCAGTTTACGACCAGATCCGCCAGTTCGGGAGCGAGAACCCTGATGCGCTGCGATACCTCGATCGCATTGCGCGCGTCCGCCTGTACGAATGCGTCCACCAGCCCGGCCTGCTGCAAAAGCCGCGTGCTTTCGGTGTCGATGCGCGGCGCAATGCCGATCACCTTGCCCGATTCTCCCACCGCGCGCTTTGCCTGCGCGCAGGCGAGAATGCCCGATTTGCCGTTCGCACCAATGACGACGACCGTCATGCCGCGCTTGCCCAAACGCCGGACCTGCGCGGGCGCGCCGGCCACGGCAAAAACCGCGAAGGCTACGTCGTCCGCGATGTCGGGCGGCAATTTCGCCCAGCGCGCGGATTCGAAGAGAATTGCCTTACCGCGAATCCACACGCGTCCCGTCGCGACGTCGACGTTCGTAACGGATTCGACGTAGAGCGGCGTCAACGTCAACGACACCAGCGAGACGATGCGATCGCCCGGCTGCAGATCCAGCCGGCTTCGAAGCGTTTCGCCGATTTTCAGAACGCGCCCGATGAACGTGCCGCCGCTGCCGGTGACGGGGTTGTGCTGTTTGCCGCGCTGGCGCACGGTTTGCATGATATGCCCGCCAATCGCGTGGGGATCGCCCGCGTTCGCGTCCGCGATCTGCTTGAACGAATCGGAATCGATACTCAGCGTCTCGACATCGATCAAGATCTCGTTCTCGAACGCGATCGGCGTATTATCGAGACGCAGCGCGTTTTGCGGCATCGCACCCGGCGGTTCGATAACGCGGTGCGTGCCCAGTGGATCGATTTGGCGGTCGAAGGCAACGCTCAAACCGAAATGCCTCCGCGTTCGAACGGCGTCGACAATACGATCGTGGTTTTGGTGCGCGCCATTCCGGGCACGGCTTTGAGGCGCGACAGCAACTCGTCCAAGTGCGCGGTGGAACGCGTCATCACTTTGAGCACGAACGACTCCTCGCCCGCGACGCTGTGAACTTCGCTGACTTCCGGCATCTGTGCGAGCGCGCGCGTGAAATCGTCGTACCGCGTTTCCGGTGTCGTGTAGCAACTGACAAAGGCTGCCAGCTCGAGACCGAGGAGTTTGCTGTCGAGCAGGGCGGAATAGCGGCGAACGTAGCCGCGGCCCTCGAGCCGTTTGACGCGATCGTGTACTGCCGGCGGCTTGAGTCCGACCAGGGCGCCGAGCTCGGCAAAGGTCGAACGCGCGTTGCGCTGCAACGCGTCCAGAAGGCGTAAATCGAGGTCGTCCAGCTCGCCGGACTCAACCGCTATATTCGACCGTTTCTCCATAATCCCGAATAATATTTGGTTAACAGACTATACTATACCGGATTTATTCGGGCAAGGGACTTTTAGCGGAGGGGCCGCTTGCCGGCGGCGAAAGAGCCCGCCATGCGAGGCGCTGGGGTCCTTCTGTTGCTCTTGCTTGCAGGGGGCTGCGCTCGCGGGGGAACCGCCGCGCCTGCTGCCGCGGGCGCCGTGCGGTTCGACTTGGCGGCCGACCCGGCGAACCTGAACCCGCTCTTCCTCCACCAAGATTCCGCCTCGGTCGAGCAACAGGTTGCCCGCCTGGCGTTCGAGCCGTTCGTCGATTTGGACGAGCGGGGACGGCCGACTCCCGAATTGCTCGACCGGATTCCGACAGTCGAGAACGGCGGCCTCTCACGGGATGGCCGGACCATCGTGTATCATTTGCGGCCGGGCGTACGGTGGAGCGACGGGGTGCCGGTTACGTCCGCGGACGTGCTGTGGACGCTGCGCGCGATCCTGGACCCGCGAAATCCCGTCCCATCGCGCGAGGGGTACGACATCATCGATCGTGCTGCCGCGCGCGGACCGTCGACCGTCGTTTTCCATCTCAAGCACGCATGGGCGCCGGCGGTCACGACGTTTTTCTCGTACGGCTTTCGACCGCAGTTCGTGCTCCCCAAACACGTGCTCGAACATCAGTCGCCGTTGATGCAGGCGCCGTTCAACGGCGCCCCTACCGTCGGTGACGGTCCGTTTCGATTTGTGGAGTGGCGGCGCGGCGAATCGCTGCGCTACGTTGCAAATTCGTCCTATTGGCGAGGCCCGCCGAAAACGCGCGCCTTAGAGCTGCGCGTTATTCCGGATCCGCAAACGAACCTGGTGCTGCTGCGTTCGGGGTCGCTCGATTGGAACTTAATCGCTCCGGTTCAGCAGGCGACGCTCGCGCACGTGCGCGGTATCGCGTTTCGCTATGTTCCGACGGCTGTCGTCGCGGGGCTGGTGTTGAATGTGACGCACGCGCCGCTCGACGACGTGCGTATGCGCCGCGCCCTGGCGATGTCGATCGATCGCAACGCGATCAGCCGTAAAATCACGCTCGGACGCTATCCGGTTACCGATTCGATTCAACCACAGTTTTCGTGGGCGTACGACCGGTCGGTGAAAGAACCGCGCTACGATCCGCGGGCTGCCGATGCCCTATTCGATGCAGCGGGATGGCGCCGGGGCCGCGATGGAATGCGTGTGAAAGGCGGAAAGGCGCTGTCGCTGGTGTACGTGCAATTCCCCGAATCGATGACCGGCGTGCGCGTTGCCACGGCAGTACAGGCCGCATTGCGCGAACGCGGCGTTGACGTCGAGATAAAATCGATCAGCAATGCGCAGCTGTTCTTGCCGTCGTCGCGCGGCGGCACGCTCGCAAGCGGTTCGTTCGACATCGCGTACGTACCATTCACGATGGGTTCGGATCCGGACGACTCGTCGGTTCTCACATGCGGCGCTCCGTCGAACTACATGCGCTATTGCAATAGAGAGATCGACGAGCTGGAAGCGGCGGCGCTCTCTTCCACGTCCCGGAAGCAAAGAATGCTGCTGTATTCCAGAATTGCGCGTATCGTCGCGCGCGACGTTCCCATTCTGTACTTGTTCAACGCGGACTATATCTATGCGTACCGGACCGCGCTCGAGGGGTTCTATCCGAACGCCTTTTTGCCGACCTGGGACGCCGCGAACTGGAGCCTGCGCCGGTAGGCCATTTGTCCTGCTCCGGTTGCGCCGTTTACGGCGCCCGGCGCGGTATACTATCTCTAAGAGAACGACGCGCACATGGGACGCAGCAAGACCGCCGGCCCTCCGCGGGCGAACGAATCGCTCGACCTGGTTTTGCGCTGGCTCCCGGCATATATTTTCGCCGCCGATACGCAGCTGCGCTTTACCGCGATTCGCGGGGCCGTCCTGCGGGCGTTGGGGCTTGACGACGAAGCAATTGCGAGACTGATCGGAACGCCGGCCGAACGGTACTTCACCGGCCCGGAAGGCGAGCCCGTACTGGCGTGCGCGCGCGATGCCTTGAACAACAAATCGTCGTCACTCGAATCCAGCTGGCTCGGGCGGTGGTTTTCCGCACACATCGGGCCGGTTTGCGACGAAGACGGCAACGTCATCGGCGTCGTCGGCATCGGTATGGATCAAACTGAACGCCGGCGTTTGCAGGAAGAACTCGAAGCGGAGCGCTTCATGCTCAACGAAGCGCAGCAGCTCGCCGAGCTCGGGAGCTGGGTCATGGACGTTCGCACAGGCGAAACGCGCATATCGCCCGAGCTCGCGCGGCTGCTCGGCATTCCGCCCGTCAGTCCGCAGCATGCGAGCAAATTGGAACAAGCCTTTCATCCCGCCGAAATCCGCATGATGGAGCGCGAAAAGCAACGCGCGCTTCGCAGCTGCGGCCCATACGAATTCGCCCATCGCATCGTCACGCCCGAGGGCCGCGTGCGGTACGTGCGTTCTCGCGGTCACGTTCAATGCGACGAACGCGGTAAACCGGTGCGCTGCATCGGCACGATGCTCGACGTGACCGAACTCACGAAGGCGCGTCAGGTTGCGGAACTGCTCGCTTATCACGATTCGCTGACCGGACTGCCGAACCGGTGGCTGCTGAGCGAGCGCCTCGAACGCGCTACTGCCCGCTCCCGGCGCGAACGCAACAAGTTCGTGCTGTTATTCATCGACCTCGACAACTTCAAACGGATCAACGATTCGCTCGGGCACGCGGAAGGCGACGTGCTGCTGGCCGAAGTCGCGCATCGGTTGCGGCGTGCGGTGCGCGAAACCGACACGGTCGCGCGGATGGGCGGCGACGAGTTCGTCGTGCTGCTGAACGGAATCGACGCAGAGGACGACGGCGAGACGGCTATTTCGAAAGTCGTTGAAGCATTTTGGCCGCCGTTTACGCTTCGGGGCGATGACTACGTCATCACGGGCAGCGTGGGCGTCGCCGTGTATCCGGACGATGCGAAGGACGAGCGCGAGATTCTGCAACATGCCGATATGGCAATGTACGAGGCCAAGCAGAGCGGACGCAACTGCATGCGTCGCTACCGCAACGGAACGGCTGCGACGACGGCAAAGCGTCTTCAACTGGAGCGGGATGTCGGATCGGCTGTTTCGAACGGCGAATTCCGCTTGCTGTATCAACCGATCGTCGATGCAAAATCTGCTCGAATCTGCGGCTTTGAAGCATTGCTGCGCTGGCAGCATCCGCGTCGCGGGTTGCTGGCGCCGAAATCGTTCATGGACGTCCTCGAAAACAGCGAACATCTAGATTCGATCGGCGAATGGATCCTCGGCAACGCTTGCGCGCAGGCGGCGCAGTGGCGCCGGAGCTACGGCGTGCCGATTCGTATGAGCGTGAACGTTTCCGCACGGCAGATGACTCGCGAACGGCATTTTATCCAGTTGCTGGCCGGCGCGCTGCGCCAGTCCGGTTTGGATCCGGAGGCGTTGGAGATCGAAATCACGGAGACCGCAATCATGCGCGATCTGGAATGGGCTATCGCGCTGCTTTCGGAAGTCCGCGATCTGGGCGTCGGCATCGCGATCGACGATTTCGGCACCGGGTACAATTCACTGTCCTATCTGAAGCACTTTCCGGTTACGGCGCTAAAAATCGACCGGTCGTTCGTCGGGGAGATCGGCATCGACGCGTTCGATGAAGCGATCTCCTTCGCCGTCGCGGCGCTTGGAAGGGCGCTGCGAATTCGCGTCGTTGCGGAAGGCGTGGAGACGCAACGGCAGCACGACGCGCTGCAAATCCTGAGTTGCGACGAGCTGCAAGGCTTTTATTTTTCGCCGCCGCTCGACGGAGCGCAGGCCGGCGAACGCATCGCAAGCGGAGCCGCTGCGGCATCGCGTTGAATCACGCGCGCTATGGACTTTCCGATCGACGTGGTGCGCGATGCGTTTCCCGCTTTATCGCTGACCGATAAGGGGCGCGCGCGCGTCTATCTGGACAATCCCGCCGGTACGCAAGTCCCGCGTGCCGTCGCCGAAGCCGCTGCGAGCTGCCTCCTGCAGACCAATGCAAACCTGGGCGGATTCTTCGTCACCAGCATAGAGGCCGAAGCGATCGTCGAACGCGCGCATCAAGCGATGGCGGAATTCGTGGGCGCAGCGTCGTTTCGCGAAGTGGTCGCCGGGCCGAGCATGACCTCGCTCACGTTTCAATTTTCGCGCAGCCTGGGACGCACGTTTTCGCGGGGTGACGAACTGGTCGTCACGCGCATGGATCACGACGGCAACATCTCGCCATGGCTCGCGCTCGCCGAAGATCTCGGCCTGACGGTCCGCTGGGTGCCGTTCGATGCCCAGACGTGGACGATTCAACCTTCCGAACTGGAACGCGCGCTTTCGCCGAAAACGCGAATCGTCGCGCTGAACTACGCAAGCAACTTGACCGGTTCGATCAACGACCTGCGCCCGCTCATCGACATGGCGCATGCCGCGGGCGCGCTGACGTACGTCGATGCCGTGCAGTTCGCTCCGCATCAGCCGATCGACGTGCTCGCGTTGGACTGCGATTTTCTGTGCTGCTCGTCGTACAAATTTTTCGGACCGCACCTCGGCATACTTTGGGGCCGCGAAACGCTTTTGCAAGACTTGTACGCGTACAAAGTCCGCCCGCAGACGGCGGCGCTGCCGTGGAAGTTCGAAGTGGGAACGCCGCAGATAGAAATGCTGGCGGCGCTCGATTCGACTGTCGCCTATTTCGACTGGCTGGGGTCGCAATGCGGCGCGAACGGTACCCGCCGCGAACGCATTCTCGGCGCCTATGCGGCCGCCGCGCACTGGGAACGCACGTTGACGGCACGATTGGTGGACGGCTTGCAGCAGTTTCCCGGCGTAACGATCCTGGGCATCACCGATCCCGCAAGATTCGACGAACGCGTTCCTACCGTCTCGTTTGTGCACAAGGCGCGCTCGCCGATCGAGATCGCGAAACATCTGGCGCAACGCAACATCTTCGTCTGGTCGGGACACAACTTTGCGCTCGAGATCGTCCGGCAATTGAACGTCGACGAAGAGCTGGGCGTCATCCGCATCGGCATGGCGCACTACAACACGCCCGAAGAGATCGACGCCGCGCTCGAAGCGCTCCAAGAGATTCTTTAGCGCTGTGGTTGTCCGGGGCGGCTGGTGGGCCGGTCCGGAAGGCTCTGCTATTTTCGCGCAAAACAGGATGTTTTCTTCAAAACTTCGTTCTCGCGAAAATGCAGGCAACGGAAAAACTCCGGGAGGGAGTTTTTCCAGCGTCTTCGGGACCGGCCCACCAGCCGCCCCGGACAGCTACAGCGCTTTTACTGCTTGAACGAGTCCGGCGACGCTCGCCTTCGCGTCGCCGAAGAGCATCACGGTCTTCGGATCTTCGTACAGCGGATTGTCGATGCCCGCGAATCCCGAACGCATCGAGCGTTTGAGCACGACGACGTTCGCCGCTTTGTCGACGTCGAGGATCGGCATGCCGTAGATCGGTGAGGACGCGACGTTGCGCGCGGCGGGATTCGTGACGTCGTTCGCGCCGATGATCAGCGCGACGTCGGTACGCGGAAAATCCGGATTGATGTCGTCCATGTCGTACAGCTGGTTGTACGGAACGTTTGCTTCTGCGAGGAGAACGTTCATGTGTCCGGGCATGCGGCCGGCGACCGGATGGATCGCGTACTTGACGGTAACGCCTTTCTTTTCCAGCTGATCGGCGAGCTCGCGAACGCTGTGCTGCGCTTGCGCGACGGCCATGCCGTAGCCCGGCACGACGATCACTTGATGCGCGTAGGCCAGCATCACCGCGACATCGTCGACCGTGGTGCTGCGAACGTTTTGCGGTCCGCCGCCGGCGGAGGCGACTTCCATTCCGCCGCTGGCGCCGAACGCGCCGAAAAGCACGTTGGTCAGCGGACGATTCATCGCTTTGCCCATCAGCATCGTCAGCAGGGTACCGCTGGCGCCTACTAACGTGCCGCTGACGATCAGCAGCTGGTTGTCGAGCTCGAAGCCGGTGATCGCGACCGCCACGCCGGTGAACGAGTTCAGCAGCGAAATAACGACCGGCATATCCGCGCCGCCGATGGGCAGCACGAAGAGCACGCCGAAGATCAGCGCGGCGACGAGCATGCCGGCGTACCAGACCCACGGTACGCTTCCGCCGCGTGCCATGATGCCGAGAGCGAGTACGACGACCGCCGCGCCGAGAATGGCATTGACGGCTTGTTGTCCTTTGTACGTCACAGGCCGCCCCGTCATCCATTCTTGCAGTTTCAAGAACGCAATGATCGAGCCGGAAAAGCTGACTGCCCCGATAATCGCGCTGACCACCAGCGATACGTACGTCAGCAGCTTCAACGGTACGCTCAGCGACGGCATCGCCGTTGCCAGCACGAAGAACTCGGCGGTCGAGATGCATGCCGCGGCGCCGCCGCCGGCGCCGTTGAAGAGCGCGACCATCTGCGGCATCGCCGTCATCTTGACTTTCAGCGCGGAAATCAATCCGATCGCCGTACCGATGACGACGCCGATGAGAATGATCCACCAGCCGGCGGCGTCGATGCGCCAAATCGAAGCCACAATCGCGAGCAGCATGCCGGCCGCGGCGTAGCGGTTTCCGATACGCGCGGTGGCGGGCGAACTGAGATAGCGCAGCCCCATGATGAAGAGGATGACCGCAGCCAGCGTAGCGGCGTAAAAGAAGATGGTTTGCGCGGTAAGGTACGCCGTCGAGGTCATTTACGCGCGGGCTCCTTCTTCTTGAACATCTGCAGCATGCGCTCGGTCACGGCGAAGCCGCCGACCACATTGATCGTTCCGAGTATGACCGCCACGAGCGCGAGCGACGTCAGCAACGCGCCGCCGAGCGAGGCTTTGAAGATGTCGCCGACGATGAAGATGGCGCCGACCAGTACGACGCCGTGAATGGCATTCGTTGCCGACATCAGCGGCGTGTGCAGCGTCGTCGGGACTTTCGAGATCACTTCGAAGCCCACGAAGATCGCCAGCGCGAAAACGAGCAGCAATCCGAACAAATACGGGACAAATGAAAGATCGTTCACGTGGCAGCTCCCATGCCGAGCGCGTCGAGCGACGGTTGATGCGTGATGGTGCCGTTCAGGACGATGGTCGTGCCGCGCGCGATTTCATCGTTCATGTCCAGGTTCAGCGCGCCGTCTTTCAGCAGTACGCCCAAAAGCGCGTGCACGTTGCGCGAGTACAACTGTGAGGCATGATAGGGCATCGTCGACGGCAGGTTCGTCTGTCCGATGATTTGCACGCCGTTCGGCGAGATGACGGTTTCGTCGCGTTTGGTTAGCGCGCAGTTGCCACCCGCCTCGGCGGCAAGGTCGACGATTACCGAACCCGGGCGCATCGCCGCGACGGCTTGTTCGGTGATCAGCAGCGGCGCGGGCCGGCCCGGAACGAGGGCGGTCGTAATGACGACGTCGGAGGCGCCGATTGCATCGACCATGAATTGCCGCTGTTTTTCGATCTGTTCGGGCGTAAGTTCTTTGGCATAACCGCCGGCGGTTTGCGCATCGACGCCCAGATCGATCTCCAAGAACGTCGCGCCCAAGCTTTGCACTTGTTCTTTCACGACGGCGCGCGTATCGTATGCGCTGACGACTGCGCCCAAACGCCGCGCCGTTGCAATCGCCTGCAACCCGGCGACGCCCGCCCCGAGAATCAGGACCTTCGCCGGCGGAATGGTGCCTGCGGCGGTGGTTAGCATCGGAAAGAACTTGGGCAAAGCGAGCGCTGCCAGCAGCACCGCCTTGTATCCGGCGATGTTGCTCTGCGAGCTGAGGGCGTCCATACTTTGGGCGCGCGTAATACGCGGAATCGCATCCATCGAAAGCGCCGTAACGCCGGCTTCGGCCAAACGTTTGACATAGGATGCGTCACCGAGCGGCGCGAGTAATCCCAGGATCGCCGCGCCTTTTGGAACCGCCGCCAGGACGTCCTCGCCCGGACGCCCGACGGTCACCACCAGGTCTGCGGACGAGAGTAAATCGGCCGGCGTATCGGCTATCGATGCTCCGGCCTGGGAATAGAGTTCGTCCGGAAATGCGGCGCGGTCGCCCGCGCCGCGGGCGACTTTAACCGTGACGCCGTCCTTTGCAAGCTTTGCGACGGTCTCCGGTACGAGTGCGACGCGCGCTTCGTTCGGCGCCGCTTCACGAGGTACCGCAACGTTCATGCCGCGAGGTTGGGCGCACTGCACCGGTAAACCTGCGATGTTTGTCGCGACGGTTTACCGAATGCGAATCGTGTTCAGCAGCGTCCCGATCTTTTGGATCGCAAGTTCCACGATGTCGCCGTCTTGAAAAAACTCCGGCGGCGTACGCGCGAATCCCACGCCGTCGGGCGTGCCGGTCGCAATGATGTCGCCCGGTTCGAGCGTCATGCCTTTGCTGAGCTCCGCAATCAAACGCGGAATGCGAAAGATCATCTGGCCCGTATCGGCTTCCTGTTTGCGCCGGCCGTTCACGCGCAGCGTCAGCAGCAACTTGTGCGGATCCGGGACGTCCTCCGCACCGGCGATCCACGGACCGATCGGACACGATTGATCCAGGCTCTTCCCTTTGAACCACTGCAAATGCGCGCGCTGCAGATCGCGGGCGGTGATGTCGTTGAGGCACGTATATCCGAAAACCGCGTCCAGCGCCTGTTCTTCGCTCGCGTCCTTGACGGTCGATCCGATCACCACGGCGAGCTCGCCTTCCCAGTCCATTTCATTGGAAACGCGCGATTCGAAAACCAGCGTCGTGTCGGGATCGGCGATCGCCGTGGGAGCTTTCGTGAAGAACGTGGGAACTTCCGGAAGTTTCAACTCGCGTCCCAGCGCGCGAGCTCCCTCCTTCGCATGTTCCAAATAGTTGCGGCCGACGCAGAACACGTTCTTGTGCGGGCGGAGCGGCGCGGCCAGCTTCACGCTGGAAAGCTCGACGGTTTCACCGGTTTGGCACTCGGCGCGCCGTGCAGGATCGAGTTGAACGTACTCGAGCATCGATTCGCACGCGAGAACGGAAATCGTCTCGCCGGAAAGCCTTCCGGGCCGCACGCGCCCGTCCTGGTGAAAGCTTACGTATCGCATTGCGTGGTTGGCCGTCGCGTTAGGTGCCACAGCCCGCAATGCCTGCATTCATACACGTACAGCGTCAAGCCCTGCATTGCCGCTACGGCGCGTGCATGCGCTTCCGTTTCGTATGCATCCTTGGAACGGCACGCGCGCTGCGAATCGTCGCGCTCGCCGCGCCAGATGGGTTTACGGTTTCGGCGAGGCAGACGGTTTGCTCATCGCGCGGCGCACGGCGGCATTGATGTCGGGAAGGTTCTTCGCCTTCTCCGCTTCGTTCTTCGCTTTGAGCGCGCGGTATTGTTCCAGCGCCTGTTGCTGGCGCATCAGATCGTTGACGATGTTGGTTGCCGCCCCCGGCGCGTTTGCCCAGGTTCCGCCGCGGCTGAGAATTGCCGGATGGCGCGTCAAATCGTGCGTCTTGGGATTGTAGTCGTACGTGACGCTGTACGTTCCCGTTTCCGCCGAGCCGTCGGGGTGACGGATCCACATTTGCATCGCATTGCCCAGCACGATCAGGTCGAACGTGCGATCGCCGGAGAGATCGCCGTGCGGAACGCGCACGACCTGTCCTTTGCGATTGACTTCTACGATAAGGCGAGCGTGAAGCGGCCGCGTCGGAAGACGCGGCGTCGCAAGCGGTTTGGGAGAGCCGGCAGACCAAGCGGGTGTCGTGCTTGCAAACACGCACGCCGCGAAAAATGCCGATAGAACGGAAAGCCGGTTCACAGTCCGGGCGCTTACGCCGCCGTAGGGGCGGTCTCCCTGCCGTCGAAGGCCGAAATTCACCGATGCTCCGCCGTTTTGCATTTCTGTTGCTCGCTTTGGCGTTCTCGCTGCCGCCCGGGTCGGGCGCCCTTGCGGCGAGGCCGATTCTCGACTATCACCGCTTGGACGCATTCTACGCGCTGTACGCACACGACTCCAACGTGCCGTGGAAACCGACGAGCGTGCGGTTGGACACCTTTACGAGTGCGCCGCTGGACTTTAGCGTCTATCAAGTCGATCCCGCAGACGTCATCGTGGCCGGATCGAATACGCGTCCGCGCGCCATCGACACGCGGCGTTTGAAGGCCATCGCATCGTGGCGCTACACGCCGCCGGGAGGCTACCGCTTTCAAAGCAACGACGTCGACGTTCCGCTGGGATCGCGCGAAGGGTTCTTCGTCGTGGAAGCGCGCCGCGGCGGCGTTGGTCAACAGGTGTGGATCGATCGCACGCGCATCGGGTTGCTTTCAAAGGAAACGCCCGCCGGAATAACGCTGTATGCGACGGATCTGGCGAACGGGCGCGCGCTGCCGCACGTCCGCGTGTCGTTCATCGTGAACGCGCGCTTCGCCGACCGGTATACGGATCGCCGCGGCATCGTGCAGTGGCGGGGATCGCCGCGTCCGCTTTTCGCGATCGCGCAGTGGGGAAACAGCTCGTCGTTCGTTTCGTTCTTGCCGCAAGCGCCGCTGCCGCAAACGATCGTCGGCGTGAAAACCGATACCGCCGTCGTCCATGCCGGTGACGAACTGCACGTCGTCGGCTTCGCGCGCACGCGGAGCGGCTCGCGGCTTCGTCCGAGCACCGGTTATGCGACGCTTTCGCTGCGTTCGTATTCTGCGACGGTCGCGCAAAACAACGTGCGCCTCGATGCGGCGGGCGCATTCGATTCGGACTTGCGCGTTCCGGACGGCAGCCGCGCGGGTGATTACACCGTGATGGCTACGGTCGCGGGATCGACCGCTGGAACGATGGTGCACGTCGATGCAAATGCGGCCGGGCTTTCGTTGAATGTCGCCTCGAAATGCGAGGGTGCGTGCGATCCCTCGCAAGACGTACCGGTCGTCGTTCGCGCGATGCGTGCCGGTCAACCGGTTCCCGGCGTGGACGTCGACGTGGACATCATTCGTTCGCCCCACGCGTACGCCGGCGAAGCTCCGGCACAGCCGTGGGGAATCGCGCAGTGGTTCGACGGACGCGTAACGACCGGGAGCGACGGGCGCGCTGCGTTCACCATTCCGCATCCGGACGACGGACTTGCGTCGACCTACGGCGTTCGCGCGTCGTCGGGAGGCGCCACCGCCGATACGCGAATCATCGTGCCGAACGGTACGTCGACGCTGCGGCTGCAAGTCGATCGCACGGACATCGGGAGCAGCGAGGCGGCGGCGTTCGACGTGTATGAAAACGACGTCGCAACCGGTAAGCCGGTAGCAGGCTCTGCGGTGCGCGTTCAATTGGTTCACGGCGCGTCGATTCAGGAGCAGCAAATAACCCTGGACGATCACGGCCACGCGCACGCGGCTTTCACCGCGCCGCAAGTGGGATCGAATCTGATCATCGCACAATCCGGCCGCGCGATGGACGCCGCCGAGGTGATGGTCGAGCCGCAGACGATGCAAATGCAGGTCGACGTAAATCAAAGCGTCGGCATAACGCTCGACAAAAAGCGCTATGCCGGCGGCGACGATGCGCGCTTGCATGCATCGCTCGTCGGCGCGCAAGGTCAGGCGTTGCTTACGATGGAGAGCGCAACCGGCACCGAGCTTCGCGTGGTTCCCGTTACCGATGGACAGGCCGATGCGTCGTTCAAGATTAGCGGCGGCGCCGGAGTGCTCGCCGCAGGTGCGGCGTTTGTGCGCGACGGCGAATTGGAATGGGGCAGCGTTCCCGTTACGGTCGATGCACCCGGGCGGCCGCTTTCCGTTCCGCTCATTCTGGACAAACCCAGTTACGAACCGGGTGCCACCGCGATTGCAAAACTCGACGGCCTTCTTCCCGGTGAAGGGACGATGATCGTTCGCATCACGCAAGGCGTTCCGACCGGCTCGGCCTATTTTGCGAACGCGCCGGATTTGTTGGAAGTCGGAACCACCGCTACGCAGGACACCGCGCTCGGCGTTGCATCGTGGCATCCGGGCGTCGATTCCACGGGCGAGCACGCGCTGGTTCAAACATTTTTGCGCAGAAGCGCGCCGCCCGCCGACATGGCGATGACCGAGGCGAACACCGCCAGCGTCTATTGGAAAGTCGACCGCGCATCCGGAGACTCTACCGCCGTCATCGTGCCGCAATCTCCGGGCAAGTACCATCTTTCGCTGTTGAAGATCGACGACGACGGCCGCGTGACGGCGGCGTCCTCGGATCTGATCGTCTCGCAATGAAATCGAAAGGGGCGATGGTGGCGCCCACGGGGAGGCGAAGTGCTGCCACAGGCAATACGCGCCGTGAGGACATGGGGGCCCCATCGCTTGCGATGGGGGGCGCGGAGCCTAGGGCGGAGCGCCTTTCAAACCGGAAAATCATGCTTTTGGACACGTACGGGCTCGTCTACCGAGCGTTCTTCGCACTTCCGCCGCTTACGACGACGCGCGGCATGCCCATCAATGCAGCGTACGGCTTCACGATGATGCTCAACAAAATCGTGAACGACGAGAAGCCCACGCACATCATCGCCGCATTCGACAAAGGCTTGCCCGCGCATCGCGTTGCGCTGTACCAGCAGTACAAGGCGCAGCGCGATCAGATGCCCGACGATCTGCGCAGCCAATTCGCGCTGGTGCGCCGCATTTTGGCGGTCAATAAGATTCCGGTTATCGAGATCGAAGGCGAAGAGGCCGACGACGTTATCGCGACGCTCGCGCGGCAAGCGGAGGACGCGGGCGAAGAAACGGTTGTCGTCACCGGCGATACGGATCTGATGCAAGTCGTCGACGATCGCACGACGCTGCTCATGACGCGGCGCGGAATTACCGAACTCGGACGGTACGATCTTGCCGCCGTGCGCGAACGCTACGAGGGTCTAAATCCGGCGCAACTGCCCGACTATCGCGGACTCAAAGGCGATCCCTCGGACAATCTTCCGGGCATTCCGGGCGTCGGCGAAAAGACGGCGATAAAACTGATCAAAGCGGCCGGATCGCTCGACGCGCTCGTCGCCGATCCCGCCTTGGCAGGAACGCCGAAGCTGCAAAAGTTGGTTGAAGAGTACGGAAAACAGGCGCAGATCTGCCGCGACGTTTCCGTCGCCAACAAAAACTTGCCGCTGACGCTGGATTGGGAAGACGCCAAATACACGCCGCCCTCCAACGAAGATCTGTACCGGCTGTACAGCGATCTCGAGTTCAAGACGCTGCTGAATAAACTGGACGTTCCGCTCGAAATGCCGCTCATCGAAACGCAGGAACGGCTGAAGGGACGCTACCGTTCGTACATTGCGGCAACCGATCCGCCGGAATTTGCCGAACTGGCACGCGACCTGGAAGCGTTCGAGCAGGCAGAGCGCCTGGCGTTCGCGGTGAAGCTCGACGGTGAGATCGGGATCAGCGCGCAGACCGGCACCGGTCTGAGTTTTCTAGCCGGCGCGCTGGCGCACGATCCTGTCAAGGGCGCGTTCGAAAAAGTATGGCTCGGCGGACAGCGGCTGGCTGCGCACGACGTGAAAAGCGTGCTGCGCGTTCTGCACGATCGCGGCTTTGCGCCTCGCGTGTTCGTAGACGACAGCATGGTTGCCGCGCACTTGCTCAATCCGTCGCGCACATTCGCGGACATCGAAGACGCTTCGCAGGAAGTGCTTGCTCTTTCCGCAGGCGACGACGTCGCCGCGCACGCCGACGCGGTTCTGCGTATCGCCGCAAAGGCGCGCGAGGAGTTGCATGCGCGCGAACAGCTCGAACTGTACGAGACGGTCGAAGTTCCGCTCGCGCCGGTGCTCGCGAGGATGGAGTGGACCGGCGTGCTCGTGGATCCGGCGCAGCTGCAAACGCTCGCCGCCGAAGTAAACGGTGCGATCGAACGGTTGCAGAAAGCGATCTACGATTTTGCCGGCGAGGAGTTCAACATCGGCTCGCCCGCGCAGCTCGGAAACATCCTGTTCGGAAAACTCTGCATACCGGGCGGTAAGAAAACGAAGACCGGGTGGGCGACCGGCGTCGAAGTGCTTGCGGGGCTCGCGCGCGACTATCCGATCTGCGCCAAAGTGCTGGAATACCGCGAAGTTACCAAACTCAAGAACACGTACATCGACGTGATACCCGAACTCGCCGACAAGAAAGACGGACGGCTGCGCACGATCTTCAATCAGACGGCGACGGCGACCGGGCGGCTGAGCTCGACGAATCCCAACCTGCAGAACATCCCGGTTCGCGGTGAACTCGGCCGGCGCATTCGCCGGGCGTTCGTTGCGCCGCCGGACGACTACGTGCTGCTCGCCGCAGATTACAGTCAGATCGAGCTTCGTCTGATGGCGCATCTCTCGGGCGACGAAGCGATGCGTCGCGCTTTTCACGAAGGCCAGGACATTCACGACTTCACGGCGCGGCAAATTTTCGGCGTGGCCGCGGGGCAGACGGCGGACGGCAATCAGCGGCGCATCGCCAAGTCCGTTAATTTCGGCTTGTTGTACGGCATGTCGGATTTCGGTCTGGCGCAGCGCCTGGAAATCAGCCGCGCCGAAGCGAAGGAGATGACCGCCGCGTACTTCGCGCGTTTCCCGAGCGTGCGTGCGTACATCGACGGCGTCATCGAGCAAGGCCGCGCAAACGGTTTCGTTACGACGATCCTCGGACGGCGCCGGTATATGCCGGCGCTTCGTTCGAGCAATTACATGTTACGTTCGGCCGCGGAGCGCGAAGCAACCAACGCGCCGCTTCAGGGCAGCGCGGCCGACATCATGAAGCTGGCGATGGTCCGGATCGACGGCGGGCTGGGGCGAGAGGGCTTTGACGCCAGGATGCTGCTGCAAATTCACGACGAGTTGATCTTCGAAGTGCGCAAGGCGCAGCTGCAACAAGTTGCCGCTTTCGTGCGTTCCGAGATGGAGAACGTCGTAAAGCTCAGCGTACCGCTCGCCGTTACGGTGAAGGTCGGCGAAAACTGGTACGACGTCGAGGAAACGCATGATTTTTAGCACGCTGATTTTCGCCGGAGCACTGGCCGCGGACAGTCCGTCGCCGTTGCCCACGCCGCAATCGTTGCCTGCAATTACCGTTCGTGCTCCTAAAGCGGTGCTGCACGTTCAAGTTGCGCGCAACGAGGAGCAGCGCGAACGCGGACTGATGTCGGTAACGCACCTTCCCGCGCATACCGGAATGCTGTTTATCTTCGAGGGCGATTCGCCGGTCGCGTTCTGGATGAAGGACACGCTGCTGCCGCTCGATATGATTTTCATTGCACAGGACGGCACCGTGCGGAAAATTTACGCGAACGTCGCCGTAGTACCGCCGGCAATGCCGGACGCCGATATTCCGCGCGAGAGCGGAACGGCGAAATACGTCATCGAGCTTCCGGCCAATGAAGCCGCGGCCGACGGCATTGCACCGGGAATCCGCCTGCCGTCTTTGCCGAAATAGATCGTTTCCGGCGTGCCCGAACTTCCTGAAGTCGAGACGATCGCGCGCGGCCTCGCGCGTTCGCTGCCGGGCAAAACCATTCGCCGGGTTCACGTGTTCTTAAGGAAGATGGCCGTCGCGCCTCCGGGACTCGACTTTGCGTCCGAAGTCGCAGGCGAACGAATTACCGGTGTGGGGCGGCGCGGCAAATACGCGCTCATCGGGCTGAAATCGGGTCGAAAACTCGTTGTCAGCCTGCGAATGACGGGGCGCCTGGTCGTGCTCGCCGAGCACGAACCGCCATATCCGTACGGACACGTCGTCCTCGAATTCGCCGACAAAAGCCGGCTGGTCTTCGCCGATACGCGGCAATTCGGCCGCATGCGCTTGGTCGAGCCCGGGGAGGCTTGGGACTGCGCCCTCGGCCCGGAGCCCTTGTCCGGGGACTTTACTCCGGACCGCTTTATCGGTATGCTTTCGGGGCGGACAACGCCGATCAAGGTCTTACTCCTCGATCAGCGGCGCGTTGCGGGCATCGGAAACATCTACGCCTGCGAAGCGCTTTGGACTGCCGGGATACGTCCCGGCAAGCCTGCGAAATCGCTGAGCAAACCGGCGATTCGCCGTTTGCACCACGCACTCGTAGACGTTCTCGGACGCGCAGTCGATCTGCGCGGAAGCAGCGTCGACGATTACGTGGACGCCGAGGGCCTGAAAGGCGGATTTCAAAACGTGCTTTCAGTGTACGGGCGGTCGGGCGAGAAATGCCCGCGATGCGGCGGCACGATCGTGCGAACGGTCATCGCACAGCGCGGCACCTGGTGGTGCCGGCGTTGTCAAAAATAACGACACTACTGCAGTGAAGTAAAATACATCGAAAGGTTAGGAACTCAAATATCTCTACGACTGACATAGCTCCGGTGCAACACGAGGAAGACGATCAACTCGCACTCGAGCAGCGCCTCTACGAAGAATCGCTCAAAGTCCTCGACGAAGGACAAGTCCTCAACGGAATCATCGTCGCAAAGTATCAGGACGAACTGCTGGTAGACATCGGCGGCAAATCCGAAGGTGTACTTCCGTTCAGGGAACTCTCGCTCGCGATCGAGCCCAAAGATTTGAAAGTCGGCGATACGCTGGAAGTCATGATCCACCGCATCGACGACATGGATGGCACGCTTTTCCTGTCCGAACGGCGCGCGCGCGCGCTGAAGACCTGGGAAAAGGTCATCGAAGCGCACGACCGTGACGAAGTCATCGAAGCCACCGTGACGCAAGTCGTCAAAGGCGGCGTTCTCGTCGATTTGGGAATGCGCGGATTCGTTCCGGCGTCACAGATCCGTCGTCAGCCCGTCGGTAATCTCGACGAACTCATCGGCAAGAAGCTGCGCTTGAAAGTGATCGATCTCGATCACAAGCGTCACCGCGTCGTGCTCTCGCAGCGGTTGGTGCTCGAGGAAGAGCTCAATGCGAAGAAGCAGGAACTGCTCGGCACACTCGAAGTCGGACAAATTCGCGAAGGCGTCGTAGTGCGCTTGGCCGAGTTCGGCGCATTCGTCGACCTGGGCGGCATCGACGGCTTGATTCACAACAGCGAGCTCAGCTACGCGCGGATCAAGCATCCGTCCGAGGTCGTGAAGATCGGCGACGTCGTGAACGTCGAGATCATGAAGTTCGATGCCGACGCGAAGAAGGTCAGCCTTTCGCTCAAGCACACGCTTCCGGATCCGTGGGACGAACACGCCGACAAGCTGTACGAGACCAACAAGTTGACGGCGCAAATCGTCAAGGTCACGCCGAACTATCTGCTGGTGGAAATCGTTCCGGGTGTCCTTGCGATGGTGCCCAAGGGCGAATTCGATCCGGGCGCGCAATTCAGCCCGGGCCAGGAAGTCGAAGTCACGCTGCTCACCATCAACCACTCGACGCGCCGCATCACGGCGTCGATCCAACACGTTGCCGACATACCTCTCGAGGAAATCGAGAAGTACGTCGTGGACGAAGAGGGCGTGGGCACGATTGGCGACGAGGCTGCAATCCCCGAGGTGTAGCCGCAAGCCCGCTACCAAGTAAAGAGTGCCGTCGCGTCGAAGCGATGGCACTCTTTGTTTATGGACGATCGGATTTGCGCGCCGGGCTAACCGGCGGTATCGGGGCGGGCAAGAGCGAGGTCGCGCGGATTCTCGAATCCCTCGGCGCGTACATCATCGACACCGACAAGCTCGCCCGTGAAGCGGTGGCCCCCGGAAGCGACGGACTGCGCGAAATCGCGCGCGCGTGGCCGCGCGTCGTGCGCGACGGTTGTCTGGACCGGTCGGCGCTCGCAGAAATCGTCTTTCACGATCCGACGGCGCGCGAACGATTGAACGCGATCGTGCACCCGCACGTGCGCCGGTTGGCGGACGAACACGAACGGTATGCGGCGCCGGGTCAGCTGATCGTACACGTCGTCCCCCTGCTCTTTGAAACCGGATACGATTCACGCGTCGATGCGTCGATTCTCGTCATAGCGCCGGAAGCCGCGCGCATCGAGCGCGTCGTGCGCCGCGACCGGCTCAGCGAAGAGCAAGTGCGTTCGCGGATCAAAGCGCAGATCGATCCCGAAGCGGCACGGCGCAAAGCGACGTACTGCATCGAAAACGACGGCGACATTTCGCACTTGAAAGAGCGAACGCGGGCCGTGTACGAAGCGTTGACGCAAAAATCGCACGTGTAAAAAGAGTGAAGGGCCGGATGTTTCCAGCCCTTCGATCAAGCTAAGCCAATGGACTAAACCTCGTCTCGTCTTGACGCTACGAGTATTCCCGGGGCGCAGAAGACGTTAAACCCATTCGCTTGCGGTACGCGCGAGCGAGCCCGTTCGCGCTGTGCCAGAACGGTGTCGCAAGAGTAACATTCCGGCCTTTCGAACGTATGTACAGTACGTGCGGACGTTCACTTGCCTTTTGGTTTTTTTGATGTTCGGCGCGGCATGCAGTACGGCCGGCGCGGCCGTGTCCGCATCGCAACGCTTCCCGGCGCCAAAAACGCCGACGGCACCGGCAATCCACGTTCCACCCGACGACCCCGCTTGGTCGCACGGTTTGGTTGCGAGCGATTTTTTCGACCTCACCGGACGACGCCCGGCGTCGCTCCCCACCACCGCCCATCTGCTGTACGACGATACCAATCTTTACGTCGCGTTCCATTGCGTGCAGTCGGGTCTGCCGATGACCGCGGCTCAACGCATCGATCACGCGGGCGTTGGCAACGACGATCACGTCGGCTTCGGAATCGACACGTCGGGAAACGGTTCGCGAACGTATTTTTTCCGCGTCAACCCGCTCGGCATTCACGACGAGTCGTCGTCCGAAAACACGCGCTACGCGCCTCCGTGGCGTTCCATCGCGCGAGCGTACCCGAACGGCGATTACGACGTGTTGATGATCGTGCCGCTCGCCGACATCCGCGCGCAAGCGGCGGCGGTTCAAGAATGGCGGTTCAACTTCGAGCGCTACGTCGCCGCACGCAACTCGGATATGACCTGGGCGTACGAACCCGCGATGCAGAATATCACGAGCGTCCAGTTTTGGCCGCTGCTCACGAATATCCGGATAGTGAGTTCCGCCACGCGCCCAAAACCGCAGGCCGACGCGTTCGTGCTCGAGAGCGCCGGATCGCAGCGCGCGATCTTTCAGAACGGTATCGGTGAATTCCAGCAGATGTCGCCGCGCGTTGCAGGTCTTGACGTAACGTATCCCTTTACCAATACGCTCGCGTTCGTCGGTACGTTGAATCCGGACTTCAGCAACGTCGAGCAAGACCAAACGACGATTCAACTCCAGGAATTTCAAAAAGCCTACACCGAGTACCGCCCGTTTTTCTCACAGGGCGCGCAATACATCAACGCAATCCCGCAGATCGGCGCGTTCGGCGGCAACACGATGTTTTACACGCCTTCGATCGGCATCTTCAACCGCGGTTTGAAAGTGGAAGGTACCGCCGCGAGAAATTCGATCGGCGCGCTGAACGTCGTGGGACCGGGAATCGACGACAACGCTGCCGGATACGCGTACACGCTGCCGGACGGCTCGTTCTCGATCGACGCCGAATCGGTGCTCGCAAATCATCCGGGAGTGCGCGACCAGACGGCGGGCTACGGATTCTCTCAGTTGAACCGCCACTCGGGCCAGTATACGTATTTTGAGTTCGCAGGTGAGAGCAACAGCGCGAGCGGCCAAGCGCACGACCTGAACTTTACGGAAGGCCTGCGCAACCAGCACTTCAACCTGGCTGCATTTTATCGCGATACCGGGCCCGGCTACGCGCCGATTGACGGGTATACCGCGATCAACGATGCACGCGGACCCGCGCTAACGCTCGGGTATAGCGGAACGGGCGCCGCGCGCAGCCCGCTGCTTTCGTACTCGTTCAACGTCACGTCGGACCGGTATCTCGCGCGAGACGGAAGCGTACGCGAAGCCGACATCAATGCGTTTTACACCGTGCAATTCAAAGACTTGATTTCGCTGCAGGGCTTTTTCGGCCCGAGCGAGTTGCAGGTTGCTCCCGGGACGATCGACTGGTTCAACCGCCGCCAAATTCAAGTCGGGTATCGCGAAGCGACGCCGCAGCCGCTTCTTGCAGCATATACGTGGGGCCCCTTTGCCGGCTTTTACGTGCAGCAAACGCAGCTGATCGACGATCGCGTCGTCGGCCCGTACACATTTGCGCTGGAGTACGACGGCAATATCGAACGCCCGGCCGCCGGCGCGCCGATCATGAATTCGCAGTGGCTGCGGCGCTTTGCGCTATCGCGATCGTTCGGCAGCGATGCTTCCATCGGCGTCGCGCTGCGAGGCATTAACGGAACCGGCGGCTTTGCGGTTCCCGGAACCAACATCTCGATGCTGTATCAGAAGCGGTTTCCGAGTCAGGACTTGCTGTACGTCGAATTCGGAACGCCGGCCGCCACGCAGACGCTGCACCGGTTCATCGTCAAGTACGTGTTCCACGCCGGCGGCGGGAGCGGCACGTAGCGCGAGCAGCCTTATTTGCCGCCGCGCAGTATTCGGCCCGGACGTTCGTTCGTGAACTCGCCGTCGCGAATGACGGCGCGGCCGTTGACGAAGACGTGCGATATTCCGATCGGAAGGCTGTAGGGGGCTTCGTACGTCGCCGTGTCGCGAATCGTACCGGCATCGAAGACGACGAGGTCGGCAAACTTCCCTACCTCGATCGTGCCGCGATCGCTTAAACCGAACACCGCAGCGGGCAGCGAGGTCATGCGGCGCACGGCTTCATCGAGCTCCAAGGTCTTGCGTTGGCGCACGAAACGCCCGAACACGCGCGGAAATGTGCCGAACGTTCGCGGGTGCGGAACACCCACGGCGGTCGGGCCGGTCAGTGAGCGAGCGGACGCGTCGCTGCCGATGCAGCAAAAGGCTGCCGACAGCACCGCAGCCACGTCTTCTTCGCTCATAGTAAAGAATACCGCGCCGACGTCGAGCTCTTCTTCGACGAGCAATCGAATCACCGCACGCGCGGGCGGTAGCCGCCACGTGCGCGCGATGTCGTCCATTCGCATGCCCGCAAGTTCCGCATTGCTGCCGCTGCCCGCATCGGTAATCATGACGTCGTGCCACGTCTGCGCATTTCGCAAATTGAGATAGAACGCAACGGCGCCGGCGGTTTCCGGATCCTTCAAGCGTTCCAGCGTCGCTTGCGTTCCTCCGTACCGCGTTTCGGGCGGAAGGAGCGTTGCTAAATCGGTCCAGCTTGCAACGTACGGATAGACGTCGCAGTACGCTTCCACGCCGCGCGCCTTGGCCGCGTCGATACTTGCAAGGGTGCGGTGCACCTTGCCCCAATTCTTTTTTCCCGCGGCCTTGTGATGCGAACACTGCACGGTTACCTCCGCGCGCGTGCCGACTTCCAATGCCTCCGCGATCGCTTCGACGACGCCGTCGCCTTCATCGCGGATATGCGACGCATAGCGCGGTGCGTTCGCGCCGCGTGCCGTTACCGCCATCGCGACCAGCTCGTCGAGATCCGCATAGCGCGACGGCGGGTAGATGAGACCGCTGGAAACGCCGATGGCGCCGTGTTCGCACGCATCGCGCACGTAACCGGCTTGCGCCGCTATTTCGTGCGGCTCCAGGCGCCGCTCGTCGTCGCCGCTCACGGCTTCGCGCGTCGTTCCCAATCCGACGAGCGTGGCAACGTTCAGCGCAACGCCTTGCCGTTCGACGAGCGAGAAGAATTCGTCGAGCGTTTGCCATTGGGCCTCGATGCCGTACCGTTTCGCGCTCTTGCGCATGCGATCGATCGCAGGTCCGTACAGCGGCGCTACGGACGTTCCGCAATTGCCGCCGACTTCGGTCGTGACACCCTGCGCAATTTTTCCGTCGCAGCGCGGCAGCGCCAACCACAGCTCGTCGGTGTGGGAATGAACGTCGATGAAACCCGGTGCGAGAACTTTTCCGCTGCAGTCGATGCGCAGCGCCGCGTCCCGCTCGCGCAGATCGCCGATTAACGCGATGCGATCGCCGGACAATCCGACGTCTGTGGTATAAGCGGAACGCGCCGTGCCGTCGAGAATAGCGGCGTTTTCGAGCACCGTCGATAACACTGAACGATAGTCCTGTCTGCTGCTTCGTTTAACAGGCGGTCGAGTGGGTATTTAGTCCACGACCATTTCCCACTTAGAGGTGCGATACCAGCATGGCGATGCAAGAACCCCAAAACGGCCCCGGTGGGGGCATGACGGTCCGCGAGGCGGGAAAACGAGGCGGCGAGCGCGTGAAAGCCAAATACGGGACGGAGTTCTACGAGGCGATCGGGCGTAAGGGCGGAGAAGCGACCAAGGAAAAGTACGGTCCCTCGTTCTACGAGGTAATCGGCCAAAAGGGCGGGCAGAAGCTAAAGCGCAAGACTAGCTAGTTCTATTTACGCTAAACCGGGGACAACTTCATGGCAAAACCCACCAAAGGCGAGCCGGACGACAAGCAGCCAGGTGGCGAGATGTCGGTACGTGAGGCCGGCAAAAAAGGCGGCAATACGGTCCGGGACCGCTATGGATCGGGCTTTTACGAAGAGATCGGCCGCAAGGGAGGCCAAGCGACCCGCCAAAGGCATGGGGTCGAGTTCTACGAGAGCATCGGTCAAAAAGGCGGCAAGGTCGTCAAGGAAAAATATGGCGCCGACTTCTACGAGGAAATCGGTCACAAGGGCGGTCAGAAGGTCAAGAAGCTGATTGCCGAGGCGAAAAAACAGCTCGGGACCGAGGAGGGCGGCGAAGAGTCCTAGCGGGACTCTCCGCACGCGCCAAGCCGCAACAGCCGCCGCGATTCGCGCACGATGCGCGCTGCCGGAACGCGCCCATCCGGCTGAAGCGTCATCACTAGGCCGTTGCGTGTAGCCCACAGCAGGCCGTCGCTCTTGTAGGAGACCGGTTCGCACACGCGCGTTCCGAGCACCGGCGGCGGAACCGCGAAGCCCGCGCGCGGCCATTGCGACAGCAGCAGCACGCTGCCGTTTTGCGCGTACTCAATAGCCAATCCGTGATTCTTCTGCTGATCGACGTTCAGCGGCGGGATGATCGCCGACTGCAGAATTTGCACGGGCGGAATGAACGGCTTGAACGTCAGCGTGCGCACGGCCAGCTTCAGCGGCATGGTGACGCCCTTCGACTCGATCAGCAGCGTTGCCACCGGAGCCGGCGACGGTGAACCTTGCGGATGCGCTTCGTGCGCACACCCGCCCGCAGCGAGCAGTGCGACTGTAAAGAACAGTCTGGTCTTCATTTTTCCGGCGCCTCCACGCTTCCGCTGATGCGCCCCATGTGCGCTTCGTTCGTATTGAAATTCACGCTAATCGATGCGACTTTCAGAACCTGTCCGTTGGTGCGGACGATGCTCGGATGCGCGAGTTCGAGCATCTTGGTCGCATTCGTCCACTGCACGAGATCCGTGTCGAACGATTTGGCCAGTCCGTCTTTCGGATCGATTGCCGCAATGTGCACGTCGCCGATCGCGCTGAAGTCGAACGTCTGCGTATTGATCTCCACGTGCTGCGCCGCGATGCGCAGATACGGCTTGCCTTTCCGGTACAAGATGCCGTTCTTGACGCCTTCGACCGTCGCTTCCGTGCCGTCCGGCGACATTTGCGCCGACGTGTAGTCGAAATTCCACGAACGCGTACTGATCCGGCTCCCCGTAACTCGCCCGCCGTGCAGCGTAATCGGCGTCGACCCGGGGAGATTGCCGCCCGGTTCTCGCCCGGCGAGAATGACGCCCACGATAACCCACAACAGCAGCAGCCCGCCGGCTATCCACCCGGCTTTTCGCCAGTTGACGTTTTGCAGATTCATGGCGAAACGGCGCCGTCCCGGCCTATCATCGGCTTGCGAGCAGCCTGCCGAAAAGCGATTCCGAACAGCAACACGACGACGTACACGACCCCGATCGTTTCCACGACGGCGTTCGGCCCGATGCGCGCGAACAACGAGCCGGGCGGCAGCCCGATCTTCCCCGCCACAACCGCCTCTTTGTCCAGACCGGTGGCGGCCTTCCAGCGCCCCATGGGATCGATTATTCCGCTGATTCCGGTGGAAGCCGACTGCAGCACCCACTCGCCGCTTTCAATTGCCCGCATTTGGGCGATTTGCGCGTGCTGATACGTGCCGTTACTCTCACCGAACCACGCGTCGTCGGTGGCGATGACGAGAAACTGGGCACCGCGCTGGATCTGCGCGTGAATGATATCCGGAAAGGCCGATTCCCAGCAGATCAGCGGCGCGAAGTTCATCTGTCCTGCAGGCACCACGGTGTCCGAAAACCCGTGGCCGAAGCGGCCGATCAGGTTCACGTCCGGCAGCCAAAAAAAGAGGCCGGGCGCTAGCAGCGACTCGGCAAACGGCACGAGTTGCCGTTTATCGTAGATGTTGAAGAGCACGCCGTTCGGCGAAAAGGTGTACAGCGCGTTGTATTCGCGCAGCCCTTCCGAACCCCAATGCAAGTCGATGCTGCCGACGACCAGCGTCGCATTCATCGTTCGGGCAAGCGCGCTGAACTGTTCGTTGAGTCCGGTGTTACGCGCTATCTGCGCGCGCAGCCGCGGTATTACCGCGGTGACGGGACTATCGTTCAAATCCGTCGTTATGACCGTTTCCGGCCAGACGATCAGCTGCGGATGCAGCGGCGCCAAGCGCTTCGTCAATGATGTATAGCGCGCGACGCTGCGCGGCAGTGTCTCTTTGTTCCACTTGATCGACTGCGCGATGTTGCCTTGAACCGCGGCAATCATCATCGTGGGCGCGGCCGCATGGCGCGCGGGCCAGTTCGCGTACGCGACGACCCACGACACCGCGACGATCGCCAGCACCGGCGCAAACGCCGTAACGCGCCGCTTGATCGCTGCGTCGGCGGCGTACGCGCCGAGCAGCATCACGACGAACGTCACGCCGAACGATCCGATGTACGCGGCGAATACGCCGAGTGCGGTCTCGGTTTGCGTGTAACCGATTTGAGCGAACGGCACGCCCGTGACGTCGATCGACCGCAGCCATTCCAACACGGTGAACGCCGCGGCGCCCGCAAGCGGTGCCAGCCACGGAACCGTCCATCGCAACGCAGCATGAAAACACAGCGCTGCCAGTGCGAACGCCAGCGCTTCAATGAGCGCCGGAATCATGACGACCGCGAAGGCGAACGGACCGACGTAGCTTCCGACCGTGTAGGTGAACCACGAAAAACTGATTCCAAAAAAAACCGTGCCCGCGAACCATCCGGCGATAAACGCTCGTTTCCAGGACAGACGCTGCCAAGCCCAAAACAGCCCCGCCGCCCCAACCGGCGCGAGCCAGGCTTGCTGCGCCTTCGGAAATGCCAAAGCCAGCGCGATTGCGCTGAGCAGCACGACGAAGAACTCGAGCGCTCTTGCGGAGACGGGCATGCTACGCACGGTAATTTTTCGAGTCTGCGTTCTAACGCTCACGCTAGCGGCATGCGGGCATCAGGTAACGCCCGACCGGCTGAACGGGCCGGCGGGCCTGCAGCCCGGGCAGATGCAGATAAAATTCAACACGCAAGGTACGCTTGATTTTGCGGATTATTGGTACATCCTGGCCGTCAACACCGGACAAGTCCCTTCGCAGTCCGGCGAGCCGTACGTGATGTACGCAAATCAAGCACCCGGCTACTGGAAGAATTTGGATTATGCAATCGAGGTCTACGCGGAAGCGGGCGGACAGCCGGCGGCGACGATGTATCCGTTTGTCGTCAATGCGGGCGGCGGGCCGACGCCGATCAAAGTCATCGGTCCCAAAATTCTGCCGACTTCGGGCGCCATCGTCCTGAATCCGAACTGCAACGGCCTCGGTACGCAGTTCTGTGTAACCTTCGATCGCTCGCTGCTGCACGGTTCCTCGACGTGGTACGTGAATTGGTGGGTTACCCTTCCAGGTATCGGCGGCGCCCCCGGTGCGCCGGTGAATGCAGCGGGACCGAGCGGCGTAAGCGATCAACTGTTCGCGTTCACCGTCGACACTACGGCGACGGCGAGCTGCACCGCCGTGACCGTGGGGGGCGCCGGATGTCTGTGGAACGCCCCCGGATGGGTATCCGCGTTACCGGGAGCGGCGCAGATTGCCGGGGGCCAAATCATCAACGCACCGGGCAGCCCCTGAAACGGAACGAAGGCGGGTCCGGCCGCGTTTCCCAGGAAGCGCGCGAGGGGCGCAGAAAGCGCGGCCCGCTTTGGAAGACTGTCCAGCGGAGGAACGATGCTACGTAAACTGAGTGTGCTGGTGTTCTGCGTCGCGCTGACGCTCGCCGACTGCGGGCATCAAGTGACGCCGGATCGCAGCACCGGTCCGTCGGGCCTCTCCAGCGGGCAGATGCAGATCAAGTTTTCCACGCAAGGTACGCTGGACTTCACCAACTTCTGGTACATCATTGCGATTAATACCGGGCAGAACCCGATGGGAGTCGGCGAACCGTACGCGTTCTACGCAACGCAGCAGTACAACTACCGCAATCTCGATTTCGAGATGATCGTGGCAAGTCAAAACGGCGTGCCTTCGGTAACGATCTATCCCTTCGTCAATCAAACCGGCGCCAGCGGAGGCACGGTGAAAGTGCCCGCCACGCCCATTCTGTATACGCCGCAAGACTTGCAGCTGTACGCAAACTGCAACGGACAGCAGACGCAGTTCTGCATCACGTTCAATCGATCGATCCTGCTGTTACCCAACATGCCGACACCTTCGCCGTGCACGCAATCGTCCACGTCGCCGTCGCCGAGTCCCACCGGCAGCGCGTCGCCCTCACCCTCGCCCTCGGCATCGCCGAGTGCCTCGCCCAGCGGCTCGCCGCCTCCGTCGAGCGGTTCGTGCACGTGGTACCTCAACTGGTGGGTCGCATCGCCCGGCTCGCCCGGCGTTCCCGGCGGTCAGGTCGTGGATGCGCCCGGACCCCAAGGGCCGCTGGATCAGAGCTTTTTCAACTTCACCGTCGACACCACGCAGACGGCGTCGTGCAGTTATGCGTCCTGTCTGTGGACCGCGGTTCTGCCCGGATGGCCGGCAGCGCCGAGCTCGAGCGCACAAATCTCCGGCGGTCAGGTCGTCAACGCGCCGTGATAAGGGGGGTAAGAGCAGCTCATGCACGAGACCATCGAATGCGCGCACGATTTGTGCAATTGCATGCTTACGGCTGAAATCCAAGTGGAAGAGTACTGCAGCCAAACGTGCAAGGACGCCGACGAAAACGGAATCGAATCCGAAGCCTGCGGGTGCGGCCACCCGCAGTGCGACGTCCCCGGCTAGACTCTTATCCGCTTAGCGGCGGCCCATAAGCACAGACTGCCGGCGAGTTCCTTGAAGAAGACGCTGGAAAAACTCCGTCCTGGAGTTTTTCCGCTGCCTGCATTTTCGCGAAAACGAAGTTTTGAAGAAAACTTCCTGTTTTGCGCGAAAATAGCAGAGCCGTCTTTCAACGAACTCGCCGGCAGCCTGCGCTTATGGCCCGCCGCTGAGTGAATACGAGTTTCTAGACGCGGTCAGTTCTGGTGGTAGCGCACGACTTTCGTTAAATCGATGCCGCGGATGATGCTGTGGGCGTGGTACGCCAGGCCCCAGGAATCGATCGACGACATGTCCGGGAAAATGCACGCTTCCAGCGACGGATCGACGGAGTTTTTCAGTACCCAGCCGCCGCCCGCGAGCGACGTTCCGCCGAATTGATCGGAGCCGCCGAGCAGCGTGCAATAGCACGATGCCGGATTTCCCTGGCAACTTCCCGTGGGAACTTTGGCTTCATACGCGAGGACGGCGAGCGTGGGCAATTTGGTGTAGAGCGTCGACGCCAGGATGTAGATGCGCGAGGTATCCGCCGCGGTGTATTTGCAGAAGCCGGCATAGCGCGCGAGCGGAAGCGGATGCGGGTTGTTCGTGCCGTACTCCGCGCGGCGCAATTCGTACACGCCGCCGGTCCGTTCGCAATAATTGATCACGGTAGGAGCTTCGACGGCATTGCCGTCCTCTTGCGAGAGCGATTGCGCCGCCGCCATGCCGGGTGCCACGGCCGCTGACGTGCTGCCCGCGAACGACGAGTCCGCTACGCCGCTCCCGCAGGCGGCCAGCGACACGGCTAAGACGAGAGACCAATTGATAATGGAGCGTTTCATGAATGGACACTCCTTCGAGAATCACACTAAGGTAATCAGTGCGCGTTCGTACTAAAGCGCGCTATACCTGGGCGACGCAAGCCATGACGTTCGTAGGGTCGTACTCATCATCACCTCACGCATGCGAACTCTGGGCATGCATTGCAGGCGCGGGCTGTGCCAAGTGCGTTTAGAAGCCCGTGCCGTTGAAGCTGGACGGAACCACCGATCCGGACGTGTTCAGATTGAATTCGGCGGCGTGCGACGGGAACGCCAGAATGAAGAGCGTCAAATTGACGGTGCTTGCGGCTTGGTTATACTGGACCTGCAATTCGTAACAATCGCCGATGATGTGGCTATAGTAAATGCTCTTGTTCTCGATCTTGCCCTTTTCTTTCCAGTTGAAGTCGCCCGCCATCTGCACCCACGATTCGCGGCCGAACGGCGTGAGAAACTGAAAATTCGTCAGCAAAAACCCGTTGCCGGGCCCCGGATTGAACGTGCCGTTGATCGTAGCGTACGATCGCGGCGAGGGGCGCGTGGTCAGCGTATACGCGACGGGCTGCGCCATGGCGTCGAATTGCGTATTGAAACTCAGTTGCAAGTTCCAAATGTTGTCGTTGAAGAATTGGAGCAGGTCGGTGGCTGTCTTCGTGTTCAGACCGCTTTGCACGTCGAGCGTCGAAAACGGCACGGCCGCAGGTCCGTTGAAGTTTTGTTCGTTGTAGTTCACCACGTTGACGATGTGGCGTCCGATCGGCGAGGTCAGCGTCATGTTTTGCTCGATGCTGGCCTTCTCGTCTCCCGTTCCGTAGTAGTACTGATTGACGTTGAACGTCGCGCTGAAGTCGCTGCCGTAAAAATGGTAGAGCGCCGGTCCGATATCGAACGCCATGTCCGCCCGTGAGGTGATCTCGCGTGGATAGCCGGTCTCGGCCTCGCTGTATTCACCCACGGTAAACGTCGGCGCGACCGGGAAGATGAAATGCGGCATGAACTCGAGCGGCCGGATCTGCAATTCGGGGACCTTGTCGATGCCGAACGGCGTTGCGGCGATCGTCTTGTTGTAGTTGAGCTCGTAGTCTGCGCCGCGGCTGGCCCAGTGAAGCAGATCGTTTATCGTCGCCGTGGAGTTGGACGTAAAGACCCCATACGTGCTCTCGCTGTGACTGAGCGCCAGGCTAAAGCTGTTGTTCAACGTGGGATTGAAGTTGCGGCTGTCCGTGAATCCGTAGGACTCTTGGCTGGCTTGGCCCGCGGTGACGTCGCGCGAAAACGAATACGACTGGCTCGTTCCGCTCAGCGCGGTATGCGAGACTTGCGCTTGATACTGTTCGGTTGCCGGAAAGTTGGTATACGGCCCATAAGCGCCTTGGTACGTAAACCCGAGCTGCCCGCGCAGCGTCTGTGAGAAGTTTTCCTGATCTTGCAGCTGCGCGTTATAGGTGGTGCTGGTAGCGCCAGGCAGGCGGTTTTCGACGCGCTGAACGTTGATGTTGGTGATGCGCCTGCCGTTTTTCTTGGCGATCTGCGCGTTGTAACCGAGCGTCGTGCCTTGACGGGTATAGAATTCGATGTCGTACGTACCGTAGTAGTACTGGTCTTTGCCGAAGCCGATCTTCGTGCGGATGTAGAACCCCTGCAGCTGGTTGTAGCCCACGTCCGGAAAGAACTGCGGACGCTGCCGCTCGTCACTGACCGTCCGCAGCGGAATGACGACGCGAGGCAGAAAGAACACGGCCGCCGCGCCCAGCCACAGAATCGCTTTACTGATGACGATCTTGTCGCTCGGATAAACGTCGATCGTTTTTCCGGTGATATGATAGCCGCCGCGCGGGTTCTCGCACGTCGTGACGCTGGTGTAATTGCCGTGCGCGACGCCGTGCTGATCGGATCGCATGTCGACGGCGCTGTAGTAGACCAAGCCCGTTTCGACGCCTTGCGTACTCTCGCCGCGTCCTTTATAGAGGTACGCTTTTTGCGCGACGGTATCGAAGACGATCCGGTCGGCATAGAGCACGCTGTTCTGCGCGTTGTTGATGATGTACGGATGCCCCGACACCGTGATCGTCTTCACGCCGTCGTAGTGCGCCCGGTCACCCACCAGCACTTCGTCGGAATAATAAATGTGCACGTTGCCGGTGGCATCGCCGGGTACGCCCGGTTTGGTGCTCCCGGTCACTTTGTCGGCGAGCACGGCGATGAAGCCGGGGCGCAGCGTCGGAACGCCGGTCGGCGCCGGAGTCGGTGCGGGAGATGAGAACGGGCGTGCAGGCGGCACGGACGGCGGCGCGCTGGAACGCGTCAGAAATACGGGGCCGGGGCTGGCGCTGGATTGCGGAAATGCCGTGGGCACCGGCGGAGGCGTGACGCCCGGAAACGCGGGAAACGGCGTCGCGTAGATTTGTCCGTTGGGCGGAAGCGGCGGCGCGATAGTCGGGGTCGGGAAGGGTGTGGGCGTGGGGAACGGCGTCGGCGTGAATTGCACTTGCGCCACTTCCGCCGGCTGCGCCGTCGACAGCCGCGCCGAGCAGCTTTGCGCGTTCAGCAAATGCAGCACGCGGGCCGAGTCGGCATCGCCGTCGCCTGCAGCGGATGAGGACGCAAACGTCGGTGCCATACTTCCGATGAAGGCGAACAGGCACAGCAGCGCGCGTTGTTTCAGTGTTCGTCGCTCCAGAGCAGCCATAGGCCTGCGAGGCCGAAGACGATGTTCGGAAGCCAGGACGCCAGATAGGGATTGACCCGTCCGGTGCTGGCGAAGACCGACGCCGCCTCCGTCAGTACGTAATACACGAAGAACGCAACAATTGCCAAAGCCATTCCCATTGCGCGGCCTTTTTTACCGAAGCGGATTGCCATCGGCAGTGCGATCAGCACGCTGACGACCGCTGAAAATGGGAACGCCAGTTTGTCTGCCAGGTTAATCTCAAGATTGCCGAGGGCCGGGCCTCCCATTCCTGGCTGGCTCCGCATCGCGTTTACCTGCTGCGCGAGTTGTTTTGAACTCATCGAGGCGGCATTGTTGCTTTCCGTATTGACGAACTGAGCCGCGCTTTCGGCAAGCGGCAATCCGATGCGGAATTCGGGCGTCGTCGTCTGCGACGTTTCGAAACCCTGGGCGTTATAGAACGTGAGAATCGCATCGGTGAGAACGAGCGTCGCTGCTTCCACATGCGCGGTCTTCGCCTGAATCGTTTCGTTCCATCCGCCGATGCGGCCGGGTTTGAAAATCGCTACGTCCTGCATCGTCTTTCCGTCGGGCGCGATATTCCCGGCGTAAAATGAATTCCCGGTGTCCTGATCCTTACTAAAAACGCCGGGCTCGATCGGCAGCGCGGCGGTATGATAGATGATTTGATAGAACGTGCGGTTCGACAGATCCACGGCGGCAGGCGAAACGTACTCATTCATCCCGTACGTGAAAATGAAAACGAACGCTCCGAACAAAATCGGCATTAGCGACAAGCGCGCGAGCGATACCCCTGACGTGCGGATCGCGTTGATCTCGTTGTCCGCCGTCAGCCGGCCCATGGCGATCAACGTGGCGAAAATGGTGGCGAACGGGAACGCCATCGGAACGGCCTGCGGGATTCGCAGTATGACGAAGCGCAGCGTCAGGAAGAACGGCGCATCTTGCGTCAGGATGTATTTTGCAGCCAGAAAAAAGTAGTTGAATCCCCACGCCAGGAAAAACGCCAAAAACGCGAATGCGAACGGTCCCAGCAGCTCGGTCAGGATGTACGAATCGAGCAGCGGCAAACGCAGCTGCCGCAAGCCGGCGGAAGACGAGCGCGCGCTGACGGTTGCCACGCTAGTGTTCGTCGGTCCAGAGCAGCGCTAAACCGCCCACGCCGAACAGCACGTTAGGCAGCCACGCCGCCAGGTACGGATCGACCTTGCCGGTGCTGCCGAATACGGCAGACGCCTCGGTCAGAATGTAGTACACGAAGAAACCCACAATAGCCAGCGCCATCCCCATGACGCGGCCTTTCTTTCCGAACCGGATCGCCACCGGTAACGCGATCAGCACACTAACCACCGCGGCGAACGGAAATGCGAGTTTGTCGGCCAGACTCGTCTCGAGGTTCCCCAGCGCTTCGCCGCCGACGCCTTGCGCGCGCAGCGCGTGAATCTGCGCGGAGAGGCGGGCCGAGTTCATCGTCCACGCATCGGCATTCGTGTTGCTGACGAATTGCGCGGCACTCTCGCCCATCGGCAACGCGACGCGCACTTCGTGCACGGTGCGCTGGCGGTGCATGTATCCTTGCTTATCGTAATCGACGACGACTGCGTCGTTCATCACCAGCGTCGAACCTTGAACGATCGCGTTGGCCGCTTGAATCGTTTCCGTCCAATAGCCGCCGGGCGACGGTTTGAAGACTTGAACGCCTTGCATCGATTTCTCGTCGGGCGAGACGCTGTTCACGAAAATCGTGTTGCCCGTGACCGGGTCGTGCCGAAAGATTTGTGAGTCGAACGGAAGCGTGGTCGTGTGGTAGACGATCTGATAGAACGTGCGCGTCGACGTGTCGACCGCTTGCGGCGCGACGTTTTCATTCATCAGGTACGTAAAGAGAAACACCGCCGCGCCGAACGCGAAGGGCGTTACCGAAAACCGCAGCAGCGACACGCCCGAAGTCCGGATCGCGTTCACTTCGTTGTCGCCCATCAGGCGCCCGATGCCCAGCAGCGTGGCAAAGAACGCCGCAAACGGAAACGCGAACGGAATGGACTGCGGAATGCGGTACACCAGGAACTTCATTACCAGCACGGGCGGCGCAGCCGACTCGATGATGTACTTGGCCGCCAAGAAGAAAATATTGAAGCCCCAAAACAGAAAAAAGGCCAGGAACGCAAACGCGAACGGCCCCATGAATTCGGTGAGGATGTACGAGTCGAGGATCGGCAGGCGTAAGCGGCGGAGCAGACCGACGGGCGCCGAGCGCGCTCCGCTAATGGTCGCCATGCGTGTCCCCTTTAGCTAATAATTCCGGTAGGCGGTCAACACGCGCGAGACGTACGCGCGCGTCTCCGCGTAGGGCGGGATGCCGCCGAACCGATCGACCGCGCCCGGCCCGGCGTTGTACGCGGCCACCGCGAGTTCGACGTTGTTATCGTATTTTGCGAGCAGATCGTGCAGATATCGCGTGCCGCAGTCGACGTTTTGCTCCGGATCGAATGCATTGCTGATGCCGCACGACGCGGATGTTCCCGGCATGAGCTGCATGAGACCTTGCGCACCCGCGACGCTGATCGCGGACGGGTCGCCGGCAGATTCGGCCATCACTACGGCATTGATGAGCGCCGGCGGCACGCCGTTGCGCGCAGACGCGTCGGTTACGAGGCTGTGAATTTGAGCCGGATCGAGTGCGTGCGGCGCGTACGGCAAATAGCCCGCGCCTCCGCAACCGTACAGGAGGCTCAAAAGGAAGAAGAGCCCCGTAAGTCTTCTCATGTGTCTGCGCCCTTTCTGGGGGTCCGCCCGGAGCTCCCCCACGGGGTTAGTAACGGCCGGAAGTATATGGAAATCGCACTTCTTTACGGAGCGTTAACGTAGCGATAGAGTACAGTCATGCTGGCTAAGGCGACGTGGAGGCGCCTGGCTGGCTTTCCTTGCTGCACTCCGCGACGAGGGCCCGCCCCGGCCGCTCGCCATGCGCTTGCACATCCCGCCTTCACGTTCTTAGGAGGCACATGCGAAGACTATCACGGCTCGCAGCGTCAGCGCTCATCCTGACGTTCACATTCACCGCGTGCGGAGGCCGCTCGACGTCCATACCGTCGGTTTCAAACGGTGGAGACGCCGGCACCTCATCCGCGCACAGTTCCTCGAGCACGACCGCTCCTGCGATTTCGGTACCGCATACAACAGGGAATCTGGCGTTTTCGGATTCAGGGAGGCGGTCCGCCGCTTCGCCCGTCCGCGTCGCCATCACGCTGCGGTACAACAACCAAGCCTCGCTGGACCAGTTCGTATCGCAAGTCAGCGATCCGCACTCGGCACTGTACCGGCATTTTCTAACGCCGCAACAGTTCAACGATCGCTACGCGCCGACCGCACAACAAGAAGCGGCCGTCGTTCGCGCGCTGCAAAGCGCCGGATTCACGATCGTCGGGCGGTATTCCAACCGCACCGTCGTTGACGCGGTCGCCCCGAGCGCGACGGTCGAGCGGTTCTTCTCGACCGAGATTCACACCCTGAATCAAGGCAAATACGGCGAGCGCTATGCCAATGTCATGCCCGCCGCCGTACCGGCGTCTATCGCGCCGTACGTTCTGACGGCGTCGCTGAGCAATCTGGTGATTGCGCGCACCGGCGTCGATCAAGCCGGAGGCGTCGTGCATAATCCGCGCCTGGTCGTAACTCGGAGCAGACCACAAAAACCCGGGAATCCGCACGAGGCACCGGCTTCAATGCGCATTGCCGCGTCGAATTGTACGGGTCAGCTGCTGCTGAATCCGGGCTTCGAATCGGGCGATGTGAATTGGAGCGATCCGAACGGCGACATCTACGACTACTCGGGCTATGCGTACCAGGGCAACTGGTTCACGTGGCTCGACGGATATAATTTCCCGACGACCGATCCCGGCGTGTCGCAGACCGTCAATATTCCGGCCGGATGCACCGCGACTCTGAGCTACTATCTGTTTGTAGGAAGCAACGAGCCGGCGACGCCGACGGATTATTTCTACGTAACCGTCAACGGCAACACCGTGCAATCGTTCAACAACACGACCAACACGGGCGGCTACTACGTCAAGAAGAGCGTGAACGTTTCGGCGTACGCGGGACAAAGCGCGACGATCAACTTCTACGCGGTGCAGAACGGCTCGCAAACGACGAACTTCTTCGTCGATACGACCGCTTTGACACTGAGCGGCGGAAGCTCACCGTCACCGTCGCCCACGCCGACGCATACGCCGTCACCGACGCCGACGCCGACGCACACGCCGTCACCAACGCCGACGCCGACGCACACGCCGTCTCCTACGCCGACGCCGACGACCGCGCCGACTCCCACGCCGACGCCGACCAGCACGCCTTCCGGCGGTTGTAACGGTGCGGCCGCGGACAACGGCCCGCTCTCGAACTCTTCCGGCACCTTAGCGACCGGCGTTGCCAAACCGTTCGACTTCCCCGTGCAACACGGATGCAACGGCGCAGGCTACACCGCAGCGGTCGTCATCGACGATCCCGTCAACACCAGCTACGTGGCGACGTACTTGTCTGCATCCGGCGTGACGCAGACGGGAACGATCACCAACGAAGCCGTTGACGGCGGCGGCAGCGGCGACGATGCCGAAACCGATCTCGACGTACAAACGATCTCCGGACTTGCGCCGGGTGCGAACATCATCGTTTACGACATCGGTTCGCTCGCGGATCAGAACATCGAAGACGCATATAACAAGGTGCTGACCGACGGTAAGGCCAGCGCCGTGAACTCGTCGTTCGGCGGATGCGAATCGAGCGATCCGTCATTCGAATCGGCGACGAATTCGATCGCGCAGCAGGGCGCATCCGAAGGCGTTGAATTCTCCGCTTCCGCGGGTGACTCGGGAAGCAGCGAATGCAGCGGCAGTAAGGGCGTCAGCGCACCGGCCGGCGATCCGTACTTCACGTCGATCGGCGGCGTGAACTTCACCTACAACAGCTCGGGCGTACTGACCAGCGTTACGATGGGCAGCGAAAGCGGCTACTCGGGCGGTGGCGGCGTTTCCACGGTCGTCGCGTTCCCGAGCTGGCAAAGCGGCGTGACGGGCATGATCACGTCGGGCCGCAATCAACCGGACATCTCGCTTCCATTCGACCCCGTGGCAGTGTACACGGGCGGCGCATGGGGCAATTACCTTGGAACGTCGTGGTCGTCGCCTGCTTCGGTGGCATTGTTCATCGAAACGAACGAACTGCACGGATCCAAGCTCGGCTGGCTGAATCAGACGATCTATAATCTGTTCAAGTCGACCGGGTACAACAGCTACTTTACACCGTGTACGTCCGGCAGCAATGGAGCTTACTCGTGCAACGCGAGTCAGTACAATCAGGCTGCGGGAATCGGGGCGCCCAAAGGTTGGGCCCTCGCAAACGCGCTCTGATACGGTAATCTCCGTTCCGGAAAAAAAAGGGGCCTCGCTTCGGCGAGGCCCCTTCGATTGCCGGCGCTTTCCTGGCTTCGTGCTTCAGATGTAGCCGCGGCGCAGCGCCACGACGGCCGCCTGCGTTCGGTCCGAAGCGGAAAGCTTCTCCATGATATCGCGGATATGACCCTTGACCGTGCCGAGGCCGATGTACAGCTGCGCGGCGATTTCGGCATTACCGCGGCCGTCGGCGATGAGGCGCAGAATCTCCGTTTCGCGTTCGCTCAGCGGCGAGTCGCTCGGAGCCGACTCGCGCGGCGCGAACCGCGTCAAAACGACGTGCGCGATCTGCGGATCGAAATACGCTCCGCCTTCGGCGGCAATCCGGACCGCTTCGACGATCCGCTGCGGCTCGCTGCTTTTCAAACAATACGCGTCCGCACCGGCCGCCAGCGCAGCGACGACTTGCGTTTCCAAATCGATCATCGTGACGATTACGACGTGCGTAAGGGGTGACGCCTCACGAACGCGTTGGGTAAGCGCGATGCCATCTTCTCCGGGAAGTCCGATGTCGATCACCGCCACGTCGGGACGCTCCTTGACGATGAGGTCGTACCCCGTTACGCCGTCCGCCGCCTCGCCGGCAATGTCGAATTCGGTGCTGAGCGACGTGCGCAGGCCGGCTCGAGTCAGCGCGTGATCTTCGACGATAACGACGCGAGGCCGTATCCTCACGCTCCGCGATCCACCGGCAGTGCGATTGTGAAGATGCTGCCGTGCGGCTCGCGCGGAACGTACGTTACGGTTCCACCGTACTTTTGTGCGATGAGGCGGACGATATACAAACCAAGTCCGCTTCCGGCACCGGCCGTTCGATCGTTCGATCCGAAGCGTTCGAAGAGCTGCGCGCGGCGTTCGGGCGGCACGCCGTAGCCGTCGTCCTCGATGGCAACGCGCGCTTCACCGTCGTCGAGTGAAACGTGGACGGCCACCGTTCCGGATTGCGGGGTTGCTTCGATTGCATTCGCGGTGAGATTCGTGATCGCGCGCCGCAGTTCGATATCATCGCCGATGACGCTCGCCGATTTGTCTCCGTCCGACTGCAGCGTGACGCCCTTGACGTCTGCGAGCGGCCGCAATTCATCGAGTACGCGCGACACCTCGGCGTCAAGCTTCACGCGTTCTCTGCGGGTGGATGTCTCGCCGGATTCAAATCGGGCGACGAGCAGCAGCGTCTCCACCAAGCGTCGCACGTCGTCGTTGCTGGCGAGCGTCGTGCGCAAAATGTCGCGGTATTGGTCGGGTAAGTCGCCGTACTTGCCCTCCAGTGCTTGCTGCATGGTGAGATTGGCCGCGGAGAGCGGCGTGCGCAGATCGTGAGCCAACGCATAGACGATGTCGCGAATCACCCGTGCGCTGCGTTCCAGCGCGTCGCGCTGAGCAGCGATCTGTTCGTTGCGGTAGCCGAGTTGCATAAAGAGCTGCGCTTGATCCAGCGCGACTGAAACGGCGTCTGCGAAAGCTTGAAGCATGCGTTCCGATCCGCGCCAGTGGTGCGGCGAGAAAAGAAACAGCACGGCCGCGTATTGCGAACTGCGCAGCCTTACGCTAAAAGCACTGGCGGCATGGTGGGCGTCGAGCAACATGTTGGCTACGGGGTCCCCGTCGTCGACTTTGAACAGCCGGGCTTCTTCGGTCGCGCTCTCCGTAATGGAACTGGTTGCCGGATCGAGTTGCGCGCGTTCGAGCGAAACGTCCCGGGCGTCGCGGTCGATCCGGTAGACGTCGGGGAGCTGCAGCGTCGAAGGGCGGACGATGAGCATCGCTTCGTCGGCGTCAAAAAGCCGCCGCCCTTCGCGCGCAATTGCGCGAAGAACGAGTTCGACGTTGAGCGTCGAACGGACGGATTCCAGCGATCGCCGAAGCGTCTTTTCACCGGTCGCGATTCGCGCACGCTCTGTTGCCGATCCGGCGTCGCGCGCGTATTCTTGCGCGCGTACCGTGAGGTAGCCGACCAGCAAGAACGACGCTGCCGAAAGAAGCCGGTCGCCGATGGCGATGGTGTCCCAGTGATGGTGTGCCTGTACGCCGTTCACGTAGCCCGCGACGATATTCGCGATTTGCGCGGCAATGACCAGGGACGTGGTCAGTCGCGTGTTCAATGCAAGTCCGCTCAGTGCGATCGGACCGTTCAACAAAATCGCAGCAACGAAGAGCTGCGGCGTGACCAGATCGACGATCCACGCACCGAGCAGCAATGCATAGCACAGCAGCGGAATCAACGGCAGGCGTTTGGAGTCCATCTTGTAACACCGGAGTGTTATGGCCCGCAAATCCGAGGACCTGGAAGAGCAGCGAAAGCGCCGGGCCTCGGAGTACCTGGACGAACTGCGCGTTAGAGCCCGTTTGCTGGTGTACATTGCCAGCGCTCCCGGTGCCGGTAAGACACGCCGTCTTCTCGACGACGCGCGGCGGCTGCGGGCTTCGGGGAAGAACGCCGCGATCGGCTGGATCGACGTGAAAGGCAGGCCCGAACTGGAAGCATTGGCCGCCGGCATACCCCGGATTCCGCCGCGCATGGCCGAGACCGATTCCGGCCATTTTCCGGAGTTCGACTTCGCAGGTGCGGTTGCAATGCACCCCGACGCGATTATTCTGGACGAGCTCGCGCACGACAACCTGCCCGGGTCCGTGCACGCCAAACGCTGGCAAGATGCGCTGGCACTGCGCGACGCCGGCATCTCCGTGCTCGGTGCGTTCAACATCGCGCACTTGGAAACTGCTGCCCCGGTGGCCGAAGCCGCGTTGGGTTATCCGATTCGCGATATCGTGCCGCTCTCGTTTCTTCAGTCCGCCGACGAAGTAATTGCCCTGGACGTCTCGCCCGCGTTACTGAAGAGCCGTTTGCGTTCGGGAAAGGTCGTCCGGCCCGAGGACGTGGATCGCGCTCTGGACGGCGCATTCAGCGATCGGACCCTGTACGTACTGCGCGAGCTGTTGCTCCGGACGATCGACGAATTGACGATTCCGGCGGTTGCCGCGGGCACAGTTTCAAGTGCAGCCGCGCTGGTGTTGCCGGGCGTTTCCATCGAACCGTTCCTCGAACGCACGGCAGCGCTCGCGCATGCGCTGGATTTGCAGCTGCTCGTGTACTGTCCGCCGGAGGTACCGGCGGAAGACGTCGAGCCGATCGCGCAAGAGCTCGACGCCGAAGTGCTCGCCGGAGCCATCAACGAGCAGAAACCGAACATCGCGGAGTTACGCGCATCGCTCGTAGCCATTCCTCTGGGACCGCTGGCGCGCACGCTTGCCAACCGCCGTTTGGATCGCGATCTCTTCATCGCCGGAATCGGTCAGACGTTCTTAACCGCCGCTGCCGCTCCGGAAGAACGAACGGCGCGCGTATTCGGCGATCGTTCGCGCGCGGGATATGGAAAACTTACGGTATTTCTTGGTCCGGTGGCCGGTTCCGGAAAAACATATGCGATGCTCGACCGGGCGCATCAGCTCAAAGAAGAAGGCGTGGACGTCGTAGCAGGATACATCGAAACGCACGGACGCAGAGAAACCGCAGCGCTCGTCGAGGGACTCGAAGTCATTCCGCGCAAGGCCGTTACGGTGGGCGGGCTCACGTACCAAGAGCTCGATCGCGACGCAGTGATCGCGCGCAAGCCGAAGGTCGTGCTCATCGACGAACTCGCGCATACCAACGCGCCGGGGTTTGCCGCGCACAAGCGGTACGAGGACGTCCTGGCCATTCTGCGCGCAGGGATCGACGTGCTCACGACATTAAACGTCCAGCACTTGGAAGCGCTCACCGACGCGGTTTTGCGGCTAACGGGAACGGATGTGCGCGAGACGCTTCCCGACGAGATACTGACTCTCGCCGACGAAGTCGTGCTCATCGATATTACGCCCGAGACGCTCAGAGAGAGGCTTCGCGAAGGAAAGATCTATCCGGCGGAGCGGATCGATGCCGCGCTCAGCAATTTTTTCCGCATCAATAACCTGCGCGCGCTTCGCGAACTCGCCGTGCGCGAAGCAATCGCTGCAAAGGACCGCGCGCGTTATCGCGCACCCTTCGAACGGTTATTGTTGACGGTGGCGCCGCGGGCATCGGACGCGGCCTTTATCGAGCGCTGCGCGAAAATCTCACGAAGGCTCGGGACGGAATTCGCAGTCGTCTGCGTGACGGATCAACGCGAACATGCCGATGAGAGCGTTCTCTCGATGCTGCAAACGGAGGTGGAGCGCTACAACGGCACGTGGATGCGGGAAACAGCGTCGAACAAGCCCGCGAAAGTCTTGGAGGTCGCACGCGCTCGCGCCGAGACCACGGTCGCGGTCGGCGGTGCGCTTCGCAATCCGCGATTGTTCGAGCGGGGGCCGTTTGCGAAGAGGCTGCTGGATGCGGGGGCGAGGGAATTGCTCGTGCTTACCCGGCTTTCGGAGACCGGTTCCGACTCCGCCGAATAAGAACGTCGTCACCCGCTAACCTTCAGCCGTCCTCCCGCAGCATCGATGCTGCCTTCAACACTGCCTTCCACGACAACGTCGCCCCGAGCGGCGAGGTCGCCGTTGATACTGCCGCCGATTCGCACGCGCGCTCCTTGCCGGACGTCCGCGTTCCCGTTCAAGTCTCCCTCGATGGAAACCGTAGCGCCCTCCCCTGCGGTCAGGTCGCCGTTGACGTCCCCTTCGACCGTTACTTTGCCGTCGGCTTGGACGGCGAGATCGCCGTTGTAATCGCCATCAATGATCGTGCTCATGCGGCGTGTACAGGCGGCCGGCGGCGATTGTTTCAGAACGTTGTTCCCTGGTTCATGAAGAGGTGCTCCGCAATCGGACCGAGGGCGTCCGCGGGCAAGAACGTCAGGGCGCCCACGATCAGAATTACCGATAAGAGCAAGACGCCGAAAAGCGCGTTCTCCGTTCGAAGTGTACCGAGCGTGACTGCATCGTTCTTCGGCCGTGCCGCGACCGCCGCGGCCATCGCTATCGTTGGAATCATAACGAGAAATCGTCCGCCGAGCATGACGATGCCGGTGACAATGTCATAGAAGAGATTCGATCCGAGGCCGGCAAATGCGGAGCCGTTGTTTGCGGCGATGGACGTAAAGCCGTACAGGATCTCCGAGAACCCGTGCGGACCCGCGTTCTCGAGCACGGCGAGGCCGGGTTTCGTGACGGCCGCAACTGCGGCCGCGAGCAGAATCAACAGCGGAAAAATCAAGATCGACAGTGTCGCGAATTGCACTTCGCGCACGCCGATCTTCTTGCCGAGGTACTCGGGCGTCCGGCCCACCATGAGCCCGGTTATGAATACGGTAAGAACGGCAAAGACGATCAAACCGTACAATCCGCTGCCGACACCGCCGAATATCACCTCGCTCAGCTGCATGTTGACCATTGCGATCAGTCCGCCGAACGGGGTTAGCGAGTCGTACGCAAAGTTTGACGACCCCGTCCCGGAGTCGCTCGCGACTGTCAGCGACAATCCGGCATTCGGAATGCCGAAGCGCACTTCTTTACCTTCCATGTTTCCGCCCGTCACGCCCAATTGATGAACGAGCGGATTACCCGCCTGCTCTGCGAATTGCGCTGCGACGAAGGCCAACAGTGCGGCGGCCAAGATCGTTGCAAGCAATACGCGGCCGGCCCGCGGGTTACCGATCATTCGCCCGAAGACGAGCGGCAAGGTTGCTGGCAGGATCCAAATAGCGAGCAGTTCGAGGAAGTTCGAGAATCCGGTCGGATTCTCGTTGGGCGAAGCGGAATTTGCCGCGACGAATCCTCCACCGTTACCGCCGATGAGTTTTGGTGCTTCTTGTGAGGCGATCGGTCCGCCCGTAATGCTTTGCGAGAAGCGTTCGGCGTTCGTCGCAGTAACGTACGCGTTGAAGTTCTGCGGAATTCCCTGCCACGCGAACAGCAGTCCGAATATGAAGCACAACGGCAGCAGGACGTAGACGATGCTGCGCGTCAAGTCGACCCAAAAGTTTCCCATCCTGGTCGCGCCGCCAAGCGCGAACGCACGGATGATGGCAACGCTCGCCGCTAAGCCGGCCGCTCCCGCCATAAAGTTCTGCCACGCCAGCCCTGTCATCTGCGACAGATAGCTCAGCGCGTTCTCTCCGCTGTAGAACTGCCAGTCGGTGGTCGTTATGAAGCTGACCGCCGTGTTCCATGCTAACTCGGGAGACATGTTCGGGAAGTGCTGCGGATTGAGCGGCAGCCATTGCTGCGTTCGTAGGACGAGGTACAGCAGGGCTCCAGCGGCGGCGGAAACTCCCAGCAGAGCGAAGGTGTACTCGCTCCACGTCATTTCCGAATCCGGTTCGATCCCGCACAGCCGGTAGAAAAGCCGTTCCAGCGGTGCGGCCAACGGGGTTAGAAACGTGCGCCGCCCCTGAAAGACGGCTGTCAGATACGGCGCGAGCGCGTGCGCCGCAAGCAGTAGTACGACGAGGAAGACAGCCGCATTTAGCCACGCCATACCGGCTTCGTTCAGTGGAGAGAATCGAGCGTCAGATTGAGCTCCATGACGTTGACGCGCGGCTCACCGAGAAAGCCCAGCTCCCGCCCGCGCACGTGTTGTGCGATGAGCGAGCGTACTTTATCAACCGGAATGCCGCGTGCTTTGGCGACGCGTGCTGCTTGATAATAGGCGCCCTCGGGAGAGATGTCGGGATCGATGCCGCTGGCGCTCGAGGTGACGAGATCCATGGGGGGCGGAGCGCTTTGACCGTCCTCTTTTTCGACCTGTGCGATTGTCGCTCTAGTCGAGTCGATCAACTTTTTCGACGTCGGTCCGAGGTTCGTTCCGCCGGTTTGCGTGGGATCGTAGCCTTTACCGGCGGCCGAGGGGCGCCCGTGAAAGTACTGCGGCTTCGTCCAGAGTTGCCCGATGATGTCGGAGCCGACAACCCGGCCATTCACTGTGACGAGCGATCCGTTTGCCTGTTTCGGAAAGATCACTTGCGCTATTCCGGTCATGACGAACGGATAGACGAGTCCCAAGAGGATAACGCTGACGATCGTCATGCGTACGGAAGTTCCTAAATATTTGATCATTTCGTTCTCTACGTAAGGTGTAGCGCTGCAAGGATGAGGTCGATCAGTTTGATGCCGATAAACGGCGCGATGATGCCGCCGACGCCGTAGATCAGCACGTTTTCACGCAGAACCGCACTCGCGCCGCGCGGGCGGTACCGCACGCCTTTGAGCGCAAGCGGAATTAGCGCAATGATGATGAGCGCATTGAAGATAACGGCCGAAAGGATCGCGCTTTGCGGCGTTGAGAGCCGCATGACGTTCAGGACGTTCATCACCGGATACGCGGTAGCGAACATGGCGGGCAGAATCGCGAAGTACTTGGCGACGTCGTTCGCGATCGAGAACGTCGTTAGCGCCCCGCGCGTCATCAACAGCTGCTTGCCGATTTCGACCACTTCGATGAGTTTCGTCGGGTCCGAATCGAGATCGACCATGTTCGCAGCTTCTTTGGCGGCCTGCGTGCCGGAGTTCATCGCCACGCCGACGTCGGCTTGAGCGAGCGCTGGAGCATCGTTGGTGCCGTCGCCGGTCATTGCTACGAGGCGTCCCGAACCCTGCTCGCGCTTGATGAGCTCCATCTTGGTCTCGGGAGTTGCCTCGGCCAAGAAATCGTCCACGCCCGCTTCTTTCGCAATTGCTGCGGCGGTGAGCGGGTTATCCCCCGTGATCATCACCGTGCGAATGCCCATCGCGCGCAAGCGCTCGAAGCGTTCCGTCATGCTGGGTTTCAAGATGTCTTTCAAATGAATCGCGCCGAGAACCATCTTGTCGCGCGCGAGCAACAGCGGCGTTCCCCCGCTGCGCGCGATACGCTCGACTTCTGAAGAGAGTTCGGTTCCCGGGGCGCCGCCGTTTTCGCGAACCCAATTCAGAATTGCATCCGGCGCGCCTTTGCGAATCTTCGTCCCATTGATGTCCACGCCGCTCATGCGCGTGTACGCGCTGAAGGGAACGAAGGTGGCGCCTGCGGGAAGCTCCCCGTCGCCGTCCACCCCGCTGCGCTGAGCCAATGCGACAATCGACCGGCCTTCCGGCGTTTCATCCGGAATAGAAGAGACGTATGCAACGCGAGACGCGTCTTTTGCGTCGATTCCTGCGGCCGGAATGATTTCGACGGCCTGCCGGTTGCCCAGCGTAATCGTTCCGGTTTTGTCCAAAAGCAGCGTGTCGACGTCGCCGGCCGCCTCAACTGCGCGTCCGCTCATTGCGAGCACGTTGCGCTGCATGACGCGGTCCATGCCCGCGATACCGATTGCGGAAAGCAGTCCGCCGATCGTCGTGGGAATCAGACATACCAGCAGTGCGATCAGCACGACCAGTGTTTGTTTGCTTCCCGCGTAGATTGAAAACGGCGCCAGCGTCGCAACGGCGATCAAGAAAATAATCGTTAGTCCGGCCAGAAGAATCGAAAGCGCGATCTCGTTCGGCGTCTTCTGGCGTTGCGCGCCTTCCACGAGCGAGATCATGCGGTCGAGGAAGCTCTCGCCGGGATTCGCGGAAACGCGGACCATGATTTGATCGGAAAGCACGCGGGTACCGCCGGTCACGGCGCTGCGATCGCCGCCGGACTCGCGAATGACGGGTGCGGATTCACCCGTAATGGCCGATTCGTCCACGCTCGCCGCGCCTTTGATGACGTCCCCGTCGGCCGGAATCAGATCGCCGGCGTCGACTTGCACGATGTCGCCTTTTCGCAGTGCGGTTGACGGCACTTGCGAGATGCGCCCCTGCTCGTCGACCTTCTTGGCAGTCGTGTCCGACTTCGTGCGGCGCAGATAATCTGCTTGCGCTTTGCCGCGCCCCTCTGCAACGGCTTCGGCGAAATTGGCGAACAACACGGTGAACCACAGCCATGCCGCGATTGCGAAATCGAATCCGGGGTGTCCGGTGTGCGAGACCAGATCGTAGATAAAGAAACCTGAAGTGACAACCGATCCGATCTCGACGACGAACATCACCGGATTGCGAGCCTGCCAACGCGGATCGAGCTTCTTGAACGAATCCAAGATTGCGCGTGTAACTATCGCACTGTCGAAGAGCGAACGCGACTTAGGGCGGCGCTCTATACGGCGCTGAGGTATCATATCAGAACGTCTTTCCTTGCAGGTTCAACAAATGCTCGACGATCGGGCCGAGGGCGTCCGCGGGCAAAAACGTCAGCGCACCGACGATGAGTATCGTACCGATGAGCAACGCTACGAAAATCGGCGAATAGGTCGTGAACGTTCCCGGTCCTTCGGGGACGGCTTTCTTTCCGGCGAGCGCTCCCGCAAGTGCGAGAACCGGGATCACCTCCGCAAAACGCCCGAAGAGCATGTTCGTTCCGGTCGTGATATTGTAAAACAGATTTGGACCGAGCCCACCGAAAGCGCTGCCGTTGTTCGCATTCGTCGACGTGAACGCGTACAGAATCTCCGAGAAGCCGTGGGGGCCATTGTTACTGAGCGTCGCCAGTCCCGCAGGAATGACGACAGCTACGGCTGTCGGCACCAGCACGAGCAGCGGCGTCACGAGGATCGAAAGCATCGCGAAGGTTACTTCGCGCCGCTCGATCTTCTTGCCCAAGAACTCCGGCGTACGGCCGACCATGAGACCGGCAATGAACACCGTCAGAATCACGAACATCAGCTTCGCGTACAAGCCGCTTCCCACGCCGCCGAAAATGATCTCGCCGAGCTGCATGTTTACCAGCGGTACGAGTCCGCCCAAAGCCGTAAATGAGTCGTGCCAGGCGTTCACCGCTCCGCAAGATGTTGCCGTCGTCACGTTGGCCCAAAGCGCAGAAGCGGCGACTCCGAAGCGTACCTCTTTGCCTTCCATGTTGCCGCCGGCGACACCGAGATGGTGAATGGCGGGGTTCCCCGCGCCTTCCGCCCAGTACACGACGATTAATGCTGCGAAAAACAAGATCGACATGGCCGTGAAGAGCGCCCAGCCTTGCCTCGTGTCTTTCACCATCTTTCCATAGGTGTATGTAAGCCCGGCTCCTATGACGAGAATCAACCACATCTCGAAGAGGTCCGAGAACGGGGTCGGATTTTCGTTCGGCGACGTAGAATTGCCGTTCACAAAGCCGCCGCCGTTCGTGCCGAGTTCCTTGATGACTTCCTGCGAGGCCATCGGACCGCCGGTGAGTGTTTGAGAGAAGCCCTCGACCGATTTGACCGTCTGGTACGGTTGAAAATTCTGCGGCGTGCCTTGCATGACGAGGATCAAACATCCGACGATCGAGATAGGAAGCAAAATGTACAGGCACGTCCGGATCAGGTCCGCCCAAAAATTGCCGAGCGACTTCGCACTCGTGCGTGCGATGCCGCGGATCAAAGCCGCGGCCAGCGCGATGCCGGCTGCAGCCGAGACGAAGTTGTGCCACGCCAGTCCAGCCATCTGGGTTAGATAACTGAGCGTGCTTTCGCCCGAATAGAACTGCCAGTTCGTATTCGTCATGAAGCTCACGGCCGTATTCCACGCGAGATCCGGAGCCATATTCGGAAAATGCTGCGGATTGAGCGGAAGCCACTGCTGCGTACGCAACAGCACGTACAAGAAGGCGAAGCCCACTGCGGAAAATGCAAGCACGGCAAACATGTAGCCGTACCACGTCATCTCTTCCGTTTCGTCGACGCCGCTCAAGCGATAGATGACACGCTCGACCGGAACGAATACGGGCGAAAGCCACGTACGTTCGCCGCTCAAGACGCTGGCCATGTACGATCCCAGCGGTTTAACGAAAACGAGCACGAGCAGGAACAAAATAATTGCCTGCGTCCATCCTACGGTAGTCATTGAAAACTCCTAGAACTTTTCGGGGCGCAGCATGGCGTAAACGAGATAGATCATTCCGGCTACGGTCAAAACCAAGCCGAGAATATCGTCAAATTTCATGATGCTTCTAGATCTTTTCGCAAGCGCGCACGTAATAGTCGAGCACGACGAAATAGACGATAGAGCCAAGGATTATCGCAGCTTCTAACATCGTGCTTCCAGCGTAAGACGGAATCGGTCAGCCGCATAGCCGCCGAAAGGATCATCCGTTCGGATGGATCCGCCGGCGCGGCCGTAAATTCGAGGAGGATGCGCTTGCATAGGTAGACCTCCGCTGCTCGTACAGCCTAGCGGCGTGCGGAGACGGCGCCGAGAACGTTTGGGGAAATCTACGGCCCGAGCGTTCCCATCCTCGGTAGAGCCCGCGTGCTAACGATATACTCCCTCGCGGCCCTTGACGTAATAGTCGAGAATCGCGAAGAACACGATCGACCCCAGAATGAGGCAAGTTTCCAGCATTAACGCATTACTCCAAATTCAAATCCGATGCGGCTTTGATTTGAAGACGTTCCGGACGGCCCGAATCCCAGGCCGGGTGCAAACGAGGAAAGATTGACTTCCGAATATTCCAAACGGAGCACCGCACCGTTGTCCAAGTGCAGCGTAGGCGTAATCGTAAGCGTCCGCGCGCTGCTTCCCGGGCCGAACCCGATCAGATCCGCGTTACCGTTCTTGTCCGAGACCGTGCTACCGTTGGCAACGTCTTCATAGCGCAGCGCCGCCGACCACGGCGTATTGAACGTCCACGTGGCTAGCAAAACCGCGGCCCACGCGTTCTCGTTCTTGTTGTAGCCCAGCTTCGCGGAAGACGGCGAATCTACCAGGAGCAGATAAGGAAGCAGTTGCAGTTTTCCGATCTGACGCGTGTACATCAGATCGTACTCGGCTTTGTTTCCGACGCTTACGGTCGCGTTCGGCTTCGCGTCGGCGTTCGGAATGATTGCCGCGAATTGCAGATTGGTATTCGCCGACGGCGCCCATCCGATCAGTCCTTCGAATGCGCGATCCCCGCTCGAGTAGTAGGCGTTGTTGTACTGTAGCGTCAGCGTCCAGGGGCCGCCGGTGTAGCCCGCTTGTACGCCGTTGCTGATCGTCGGCTCCATCCCCCAGCCGAGTCCGCGCTGGATGTTGACGTTTTGATACGTGAACGGCGACTCCTGACCGAGCAGCGCCGCGAACTTGCCTGCAGCGACACTCCAGTGCGAGTCGAACGTGTATTGAACGGACCCAACCGGTATGACGGAATAGAGCGACGTGTTCGCATTCGCCGACGAATCTTGCACGATGGGGACGCCGACCGTCGGGAAGTTGTATTCACCTACCGTCGCATTGCCGTGCAACTTTCCGGTATTCGCCGTCAAATTCAAGAGGGCGTTGGAAAAATCCGAGGCGGTGTTCCCCTGGGTGTCCAGCGCAAAGATCGTAACATCGTAGCCGGCGCTAAAAGGAGGCGGCGAGGGTGACGGCGTTGAGGCCGGCGTCGAAGTGGGAGCCGGCGCCGGTGACGGGGACTGCTGCGCGTCCAAAAGCACCGCCAGAATCAGGTGAAGCATACGCCCTCAATCGTATGCCGTCGCGGGCTCGCTTACCAGCCGCCGAACGGATGAACTGAACGGACGAGGATCCGGCCCACATAGGACGCGGCATTGCTCGGTGCGGAAGTCTCGTTGCCCCAGGAGGCGCATTATGGCAATTCCAGTGCAGATCTCGTACCGGGACATGCAGCACTCCGAAGCCCTCGACCAGCTGATTATGCGCGAACTTTCCAAGCTCGAGCGCTATTACGACCGGATTTCGGGTGCTCGCGTCCTCGTCGAACATGCGTATCGAAGGTCCGGCGCTCCGTTTCACGCCCGCATCATTTTGAACGTGCCCGGTGAGGACATCTTCATCAACCGCGAAGAAGCCGGCGCGGAAGGTGCGTTCAAGGATGCGGTCTTGGCGATTCGCAGTGCGTTCCGAAAGGCAAAGCGGCAACTTCAAGAATACGTACGCGTGCGCGCATGACGCGCCTGCACGAGCGGAGGTTCTAACGTGAGACTCTTGAGCGCCGCGGCACTCTTCGCCGCCGGAATCGCGCTTGGTACGGCGGTGCATTCCGTCCCTGGGCGAGCCCAAAGCTCGCCTGCCGGGCTGTTGGAAGCCTACAACGTGATTCACGCGCACCGCTTCGTCGATCTGACGCATGCCTTTGCACCGGGGATCGCGCACTGGCACGGTTTTCCGAACGAACGTGTGTCGACGCTCTACACATACAAGAAGGACGGATTTCTTGCGCAGGAATTTTGTCACGTCGGACAATGGGGCACTCACGTTGACGCGCCTGCGCACTTTGCGCCCGGAGAAAAAACGGTCGACGAAATCGATCCGCGTCAGATGCTTTTGCCGCTCGTCGTAATCGACGTGCACGGCAAGGTCGCGAAAAATGCCGATTACGTCCTAACCATGAGCGACGTGCGCGCTTGGGAACGGGCCCACGGTGCGATTCCGCAAGGGGCGTTCGTCGCTATGCGCACCGATTGGTCAAAGCGCTGGCCGAGCGAGCAGGCTATGGAGAACGAGGATGCGCACGGCATCGGACATTATCCCGGCTGGAGCATGCCCGTGCTGCGATATCTGTACGACGTCCGGCACGTCACGGCTACCGGTCACGAAACAACCGACACGGATCCCGGGATTGCCGCCTCACACAACGATTTTTCGCTGGAATCGTGGATTCTGCATCACGGGCATTATCAGATCGAGCTGCTGGACAATTTGAGCTCGGTTCCGGATTCGGGCGCGCTCGCGATGGTGACGTTTCCGAAGCCGCGCGGCGGTTCCGGCTTTCCCGCGCGCGTTATCGCAATCGTACCGTAGCGCGTGAGCGTACCGGACGACTTTCGCCGCCGGCATCGCGAGCGTTTCGGCGGCCGGGAGCAGCTGTTCGCATCGCCGGGGCGCGTTAATCTGATTGGCGAGCACACCGATTATAACGACGGCTTCGTGCTTCCGATCGCTATCGATCGATACACGTTCGTCGCGATGACGCCGCGCGCCGGACCCGTGCTGGAGGTGTATTCCGAAGCGTTCGACGAGGGAGCGCGTATAGAACTGAGCCGGCCTTTCGAGCGGTGCGGGGGCTGGATCGATTACGTCGCGGGCGTAGCAGCCGCCGTAATCGCCGAAACGGGTGATACGCGCGGAGGATCTATTTCCATCGGCGGCGATTTGCCGTTAGGCGCGGGATTATCGTCGTCGGCGTCGCTCGAACTTTCGGTGGCGCTTGCACTGTACGCATTGGCCGGAGTGCGTCCCGGTCCGCGGCGGATCGCCGCCGCGGGATCGCGCGCGGAGCACGACTACGTCGGCATCCGCAGCGGCGTAATGGACCAGCTGATCTGCGCACTTGCGATTTCCGGATCGGCGCTGCTGATCGATTGCCGGTCGCTGGAAGCATCGCCCGTACGGCTTCCTCAAACTGCGGCGATTGCAGTGTGCGACACCACCGTGAAGCATGCGCTCGCGAGCTCCGAATACAACGAACGGCGCGTTGCATGCGAAGAAGGTGTACGTATTCTCTTATCGCACGGACTCGACATTCGAGCGTTGCGGGACGTTTCAGCGTCGCAGTTCGAGGACGTCGCGCACTGGTTACCTTCCCCGATCCGCGAGCGGTGCAGACACGTCGTCTACGAGAACCAGCGCACGATCGATGCCGCGGAAGCGATCGGCCGCGGCGATTTGAACTCCGCCGGCGCATTGTTCAATGCGTCGCACCAATCGTTGCGCGATTTGTATCGCGTCAGTTCGCCGGAACTCGACGCCGTCGTCGCATGCGCGCAGCGGATTCCCGGCGTGTACGGCGCGAGAATGACGGGCGGAGGATTCGGCGGAGCGGCCATCGCGCTGCTCGATCCGGCGGCGTTTGGCGCATTGCGGGCCGAGCTCGAAGCGGCGTATTACCGGCCGTCGGGATACGAGCCGCACGTCTTCTTGGTTAACGCCGTGTCCGGCGCGAGCGCAGTGGAGTAGGCCGCTCGCGGATCGGCGGAATGGGTCGAGGACTTCGTGCCCCTGAAGAAAATGGGCGGTGTGTGAACCGCTATTCGCATCTTCCGCATAACGTCGTCATCCTCTCGTTCGAAGGACCCGACCGTTACTCGTTCGTCGGCGGATTAGGCGTGCGCGTCACGGAGCTTGCTGCAGCGCTCGGACGTTCCGGCTTTTCGACGAACGTTTTTTTTATCGGCGATCCCGACAAGCCCGGCATCGAGCCTTGGACGCAAAACGTCCGGCTTTACCGGTGGTGCCAGTGGATTTCCGCGTATCATCCGGGCGGCGTCTACGACGGTGAAGGCGGAAAAATCGCGGACTTTTCCGGAAGCGCTCCGCCGTACATCGTCTCGGAGATCGTCAAGCCTGCGCACGAGCGCGGCGAACGCGTACTCGTCTTAGCGGAAGATTGGCAAGTCGTTCCGGCGACGCTTCACTTGCATCGGGCACTGCTTGAAGCGGGTCTGCGCGAAAGCGCGACGCTCGTCTGGAACGCAAACAACACGTACGGATTCGAAACCATCGATTGGCGCGCGCTGGAACGCGCCGCGATCATTACCGGCGTCAGCCGCTACATGAAGTTCGAACTGGGACTGCGCGACGTTCAAGCACTTGTGGTACCGAACGGCATACCGGAGGAACTCCCGGAGTCTGTGGACGACGCCGCGGTTGACGTGCTGAAAGATGCACTGCACGGGCGCAAAGCGCTGCTGAAAGTCGGGCGGTACGATCCCGACAAACGCTGGCTGCAAGCGATCGATGCAGTCGCCGAAATGCGCGATGCCGGCGTTCGCGTGCAACTCATCGTGCGCGGAGGAAAAGAAGCGTACGGCGACCTCGTCTTCGCGCGCGCGCGGACGCGCGGCCTTGCGATCGAAGACGTGACGGTGCCCGAATGTTCGCCGCACCGGCTGGCCGGCGCGCTGGAGAAAACCGCGGCAGATATCGTCAACCTGCGCAGTTTTTTGCCGAACGAAACGTTGTATGCGCTGTATGGAGCAGTCGACGCAGTGCTCGCGAACAGTGGAAAAGAGCCGTTCGGCCTGGTGGGCCTGGAAGTGATGGCGTGCGGCGGAATTCCCGTTTGCGGTTCTACCGGCGAAGACTACGCTCGCGCGTTCGAAAACGCGATCGTGTGCGACACGGGCGATCCGGCCGAGCTGGCGTCATATCTGCGGCAGCTGTTCGACGATAAACATCTCGCCTCGCGCATTCGCAAGCGCGCGGCGAAAACGGCTCGGCGTTATGCTTGGCCGGCGGTTTTTGAATTGCTGGATGCTAAGTTGGCTTACCAGGAGCTCACTTAGTCATGGTGAGGTATCGAAGGACCCCGAGGTATCGAGGGGGCCTTGTCATGGTGAGGCATCGAACCACCCCGAGGTATCGAGGGGGCCTCTAGTCATCCTGAGGTATCGAAGGACCCTGAGGAATCGAAGGGGCGTTTGCGATCGTACTAAGCGTTCACCAATTCCTCAATCCGTGAAGCCATCGCATCCACGTAGCGCGTCGCCGTTTCGCCGGTCGTGCCTTCGGCGATCACGTTGAACGTGGGCTCCGAAGCGTCGGGCAAAACCAGAACCCAGCCGTTGTCGCGCGTTACGCGCAGGCCGTCGTACAGTTCGATGTTGCCGTTGCGCTGTTCGTTGATGAGCGTACGCATGATGCGGCCTTTGTGCTCCCACGGACACGTGACGCTGCGCGAGGCCATGCGCCACTCCGGCAGCATGTCGACGAGCTCGCTGAGTTTGCGTTTCTCTTGTGCGAGCAATTCGAGCATCTTTGCGACCGCGTACAACGCGTCGAGCGCCGGGTGCAACTCGGGAAACACGAATTCGAACGACGAACTGCCCGCAAACGCGAGCGACTTTCCTTGCCGTTCCGCCAGCGCCATCAGCGTGCGGCGGTCGCTGCGCGTGCGCGTCACCTCGGCGCCGTAGTTCCGCGCGATGTTTTCGATGGCGCGCGGCGCGGTTACGGGTACGGCGATGCGGGCATTGGAGTAGTTCCGCACGACGAGCAGCGTCAGCAGCGCGCAGAGCCGGTTGCCCGTAATGATACGGCCGGTGTCGTCCACCATCGAGAACGTCTCGCCGTCGTGATCGACCAGAATCCCGAGATCGCGTTTGAGCGTGAGAACGATCTCACGCAAGTCTTCCAAGTGGCGCTCGCGAGCTTGCTGGTCGATGCGTACGCGGCTGTCGTCGAAATACGCATTGAGCGCGATCGTCTCCACGTTCAGGCGGTTGAGCAGCCGCGGTAAAACGAGCGCCGCGTTCCCGTTCGCGTAGTCGATCGCCACGCGAAAGCCCGCCGTCGGTAGGGCTTTTGCGTGCAGTGCTTCCAAAAATGCGCCGCTGTAGCTCTCCAACACGCGCGTCGGAAAATCGAGCAAGCCCACGTCGTCCATCGGCGTGCGCCGGAAGTCTTCACGGAAGAACAAGTTCTCGATTTTGCGTTCGCTGGCTTTGTCGATGTTGATGCCGTTCCGGTCGAAAAACTCGAACAGCAACGCACTGGCGTCTGACGGGGAGAGCCGCACGTGCACGCACCCGTCGCCTTCCGCCCGCGTCGCAAAACGCGAAAGCGGCAGCGGAAACGAGCGCAGATCCTGCACGTGAATACCCGTGCTGAGCAAGCCCGAAATGATGCAGCGGTTCATGACGCGGCTCACCGGATGCGTGTCGCGGCTGGTCATGACGACTTGGCCGCTGCGAAGGAACGTTCCGTACGCCTGACCCAGCTTCGTGGCGTATTCGGGCGTGATTTCCAGGTTTGCAAGTCCGCTGACGCCCGCGCCGCCGAAAAGCGAGCCCGGCCATTTAATGCCGTAGATGAGCGACATCGACACGATCGCGCCGGAGCTGATCGTTTTGTCGGGCCAAATCTTCAAATTCGCGCGGATCGCGGCGCCGGCGCCGACGTTACAGCGCTCGCCGATGACCGTTCCTTCACCGACGCTCGCACGCTCTTTGACGATCGTGCGGTTCGCAACCGTGCAATCCGTGAGCTGCGCGTCCGCTCCCACGTACACGTCCTCCCAGAGGATCGCGCGTTCCAACCGCGCGCCGCCGCAAACGATGGAATTGTCACCGATACACGCGGGGCCTTCGACGATGACGCCCGGGCCGATTTGCACGTTCTTGCCGATGCGAACGGGGCCGAGCAGCTGCGCGGTGGGGTCGACGCGAGAATCGTCGGCGCCCCAGACGCCGGGAGAGAGTTCTTCGCCAATCGGTTCGATCTTCACGCGACCGGCGAGGGCGTCGTAGTTGGCCTGTTGATACTGCTGCAGATTTCCGACGTCGGTCCAATAGTCGTCAATCACATACCCGCCGAGCTGCTTGCCTTCGTGCAGCATCCGCGGAAACAGATCTTTCGAAAAGTCGTAGATTCCGCCCGGCTCCATGTAGTCGAAGATCTCGGGCGAGAGCACGTAGATGCCGGTGTTGATCGTATCGGAAAACACCTCGCCCCACGACGGCTTTTCCAGAAACCGCGTGATACGGCCCTGCGGATCGGTGATGACGACGCCGAATTCCAGCGGGTTCGAAACCGTCTGCAGCGCGATCGTTGCGTCGTTCTTCGCCGCGCGGTGATGATCGATCAATGCGCCGACGTTCAAATCAGTCATCGCATCGCCGGAAATAATGACGAACGAATCGTCGCGCAATCGTTCTTCCGCAAGTTTTACCGCACCCGCAGTGCCGAGCGGCGTATCTTCAACCACGTAGGAGAGCCGGACGCCCAGCCGCGATCCGTCGCCGAAGTACGATTCGATTTCATCCGCCAGATAGTGCAGCGTCGCGACGATCTCCGTGATTCCGTGACGGCGAAGCAACTCGATGATGTGATGCATTACCGGGCGGTTTGCGATCGGCGCGAGCGGCTTCGGCCGGCGCGAGGTAAGCGGACGCAGGCGCGACCCCTCGCCTCCCGCCATGACTACGGCTTTCATCGCTCCTCCTTTCGCGGTCGCGCTTCGCTTACCGCACCCGCAAGCGTTGCAAAACATACGTCGCCTTGCAGTGCCTCCACCGCCACCGGAAGCTTCCGGCGCCAATTCGGCTGTTCAGTCGTCGTTCCCGGGACGTTCACCGCTTCACGCTGCAGCAACGCATCCTCCATTTGAACGAGTACCACGCGAGCGGGCGAGTGCGCAAGCGCGCGGTAGGTAGACGTGACGAACGCGCAATCGCCCCCATCGGCAGGCGCCGGCGTCTGCGCCCACTCGCAAAGCGTCTGCTGCTTCGCCGGCGGGAGGGAAGGCCATTCGCCGAGCAGCGGCGGCAAATCATGGGTGCCGGTGCTGGCGACCGCGTCTTGCGGAAATCCTCGCGGGTCTTCAAAATACAGCAGCCGGCACGATAGCACGCGCGCCTGCGCCATGCGCTCGCGAAATCCGGGCGGTACGGTTCCCAAGTCTTCACCCACTATCAAGCAGTGATTCGCGCGGCTCTCTGCAGCTAACAACCCCACCAGCGCCTCCAGCGGATATTGCACGTAGGCGCCGTCGCTCGCCGGCGCACCGTGCGGGATCAGATACAAGCGCTGCAAGCCCATCACGTGGTCGATGCGCAGCGCTCCGGCGTGACGCATGTTCGCGCGCAACACGGAGACGAACGGCGCGTAGCGGCGCTCGCGCAACACGTGTGGATTGAGCGGCGGCAAACCCCAGTTCTGTCCTTGCGTATTCAACGCGTCCGGCGGCGCGCCGACGGACAACGCCAGCGAGTACGCCGCGCGATCGCGCCAAACGTCCGCGCCGTTTGCGTCGACGCCGACCGCGAGATCGCGGTACAAGCCTATCGCCATGCCCTGCGCGGCGTGAGAAGCAGCGGCGAGCTGCTCGTCCGCGACCCATTGCAGAAACTCGTAAAACCGGACTTCGTGCGCGTGGCCGCCGGCAAAGCGGGCGACCGCGCTCGAATTCGGATTCGCGAATTCCGCAGGCCACTGCATCCAGCCGTACGCGTCGGCGTTGCGCTCTTTGAAATACGCGTTCAAGGCTTCGTAGATCGCCGTTTCGCGCAGCGTCGTACCGGCGGCGGTTCGAAACCGCTCGAATTCCGCCGAACCGCCATGCTGCGACGCGTTCCACTCGCCGTACAACGCGCGCAGCGCCGGAACTTTTAGGTCCGCGACCGCGGCATAATCCACGAATTCCGTATCGCGTACCGCTTGCAATGCCGCACTCGAGACCGGCGCCTCGCGCCCGAGCAGCTTCCGCCAGGCGGTATCGACGTCGATATACAGCGCGTTCAATTGCAGACGGCTCAGCGGCGAGTAGGGACTCGCCGAAGTGGGGTTCGTTAAATACAGCTGGTGCAGCGGGTTGATTCCGACCAAGTCCGCTCCGCATTCGCGTGCGGTTTGTACGAAACGCGCAAGATCGCCGAAATCACCGATTCCCCAATTCCGCGACGACCGCAGCGAATATAATTGCAGCGAGTAGCCCCACACGTTGTCGGCACGCGGCGGTATGAAGGCAGCACTCGCTTTTGGGGCACTACGCGCAGCGCGCGCCTTCGCCGCCCGCAAGTCGCGTGCCAATCGCATCGCCTGCCGTTCGCTTCCCGCGGAAAGACCCATCGCCGCCAGGATCGCGCGCTTGGTTTCCCGCGAAACGATTTTTTCCCGTCCGAAATAATCGGTATACGAATCCGCGATTCCGGCCTCGCGCGCAAGCTCACTGAGCATCGGAGCGATTGTCATTCACGCGCGCGGCCAGCAGCGCGAGCGTTCTGGAGCGCAGCTCGTAGACGGATCGCGTATCGAAACGCACGCCCGGGGCAAGCGACACGGGACGCGCGGTTTCCAGCACGAGTTCCCACTGCGTGAATCTTCCCGGCGCGGGCAACGTGAACGAAACGTCGCGATCGTACGCGTTCATCAGAATCAAAAACGTGTCGTCGTACTCCGGATATCCGCTCAGGCTGACGAACCGGTCGCCGGTATCGCCGCCCAGCATCGCACCCAGACAGCGGCGCGCGGGATCGTGCCAGGCATCGCCTTGCATCTCGCTTCCGTCCGGCGCGATCCACGTAATATCTTTGAGCCCTTCCTCCGGCGTTACCGTTCCGTGAAAGAAGCGCGTACGCCGGAACACCGGATGCGCGTGTCTAATCGCGATGAGCCGCCGCACGAAGTCGATCAGATCGAAGTCGTGTCGCTCGACACTCGTCCAAGAAATCCAGCCGACCTCGTTGTCTTGACAGTACGCATTGTTATTGCCGAATTGCGTATGCGCGAGCTCGTCGCCGGCCAGCAACATCGGCGTGCCTTGAGAGAGCAGCAGGGTGGCCAGAAGATTGCGTTTCTGCTGCGCCCGGAGATTGCAAACCGCCGGATCGTCCGTGGGACCCTCGACGCCGCAGTTCCAGCTGAAGTTCTGATCCATGCCGTCGCGGTTACCCTCGAGGTTGGCTTCGTTGTGTTTGTGATTGTAACTGACCAGATCGTGCAGCGTAAATCCGTCGTGCACGGTAACGAAATTGATGCTCGCGCGCGGCCGGCGTCCGTTGCGATCGAAGATGTCGCTCGATCCCGTCAGGCGCGATGCAAGCTCGGGAATGATGCCGTCGTTCCCCTGCCAAAAGCGGCGGACGGTATCGCGGTACTTGTCGTTCCATTCCGACCACCCGGGAGGAAAATTCCCGATCTGATAGCCGTTGGGTGCCAAGTCCCACGGTTCGGCGATCAGCTTGACGCGCGAAAGAATCGGATCTTGCTGCAGCGAGGCGATGAAGATGCTGGACCACCAGTCGAATTCGAGCTTGCCGCGTACGATCGCCGGCGCCAGATCGAACCGGAAGCCGTCCACGTGCATCTCCGTTACCCAATACCGCAGCGAATCGGTAACCATTTGCGTCACGCGCGGATGCCGCAGGTTGAGCGTATTTCCGACGCCCGTGTAGTCGACATAGTAGCGCTGATCCTGCGCGAGCCGGTAATACGACTTGTTGTCGATCCCGCGGAACGACAGCGTCGGACCGAGATGGTTTCCTTCCGCGGTGTGATTGTAGACGACGTCGAGCAGGACTTCGATCCCCGCCTCGTGCAGGCGCTTGACCATCGTTTTGAATTCACCGAGCCATTTGCCGGACATATACCGCGGATCCGGCGCGAAAAAGCCGATCGAGTTGTAGCCCCAATAGTTGCGCAGCTTCTTTTCGACCAGCGTGCGGTCGTCCACGAAGGCATGCACCGGCAGCAGTTCCACTGCACTCACGCCCAAATTGACCAAGTGTTCCACGACCGCCGGAGAGGCCAAACCGGCAAACGTTCCACGAATTTCCGGCGGAACCGACGGATGCTTCATCGTAAATCCGCGCACGTGCAGTTCGTAGATGACGGTATCGGGCCAGCGCGTATGCAGTTGGCGGTCGTTACCCCAAGTGAACGCCGTGTCGACAACGACGCACTTCGGCATCGCCGCCGCATTGTCGCGGCGATCGAAAGAGAGATCCCCGCGCGACGATCCGACGCGATATGCGAAATTCGCGTCGGTCCACCGTAACGATCCCAAGAGGCGCTTGGCGTACGGATCCAGCAGCAGCTTGTGATGATTGAAGCGGTGCCCGTTCGACGGATCGTACGGACCGTAGACGCGATATCCGTACACGTCGCCGGACGATGCCTCGGGCAAGTAACAGTGCCACACCTGGTCGGTGTACTCGGGAAGAACGACGCGGCGAAGTTCGCGGTTGCCGCGCCGGTCGAATAAGCAGAGTTCGACTTTTTCCGCGTATTCGGAAAAGATTGCAAAGTTTACGCCGCTGCCGTCCCACGTCGCACCCAGCGGGTACGGGCGCCCCGGCAGCACCGGAACGCGCGAATGCTTCACTCGGCGCCGGTCTCGAAAGACGGGGTCAAAATCAGTACGCCCAGCGGCGGAAGCGTGAGCACGACGGAGTCGTCGTAGCCATTTGCGGGCACACGTTCCACGCGTACGCGGCCGCTATTACCGCATCCGCTTCCGCCGTATTCGCGGGCGTCACTATTGAGCGCTTCCGCGTATGCAGCCGCTCGCGGCACTCCGACGCGGAAACCCTCGCGCACGACCGGCGTGAAATTGCAGACCACGAGCGCAACGTGCTTCGGTTCGTGTCCTGCGCGCAAAAATGAAACGATCGACGCGCCGCGATCTTGCGCGAGCCAGCGGAAACCCTCCGGTTCGGCGTCGCGTTCGTACAGAGCGGGCGTTGCGCGATAGAGATGGTTGAGATCGCGCACGAGTCGCGCCGCGCCCGCGTGCTCGGGATATTGAAGCAGATGCCAATCCAAACTGCGCTCGTGACTCCATTCGCGCCCTTGCGCGAACTCGTTGCCCATAAAGAGCAGCTTCTTGCCCGGGTGCGCGTACATGTACGCGTACAGAAGACGCACGTTCGCGAACTGCTGCCACCGGTCGCCCGGCATGCGGGAAAGTATCGATCCTTTGCCGTGCACTACTTCATCGTGCGAGAGCGGGAGCACGTAATTCTCGCTGAACGCATAGAGCAGTGAAAACGTCAGTTCGTCGTGGTGGTACGGCCGGTGAACCGGATCGCGCTGCATGTATTCCAGCGTATCGTGCATCCAGCCCATATTCCACTTGAAGCCGAATCCGAGGCCGCCCACGTACGTCGGCGCCGAGACTTGTGGCCAGGCGGTGGACTCTTCGGCGACGGTGATCGCGTGCGGATACTCGGCGTACACCGCTTCGTTCATCTGTTTCAGAAACGAGATCGCTTCCAAATTTTCGCGTCCGCCGAAAGCATTCGGAATCCATTCGCCCGACGGCCGGCTATAGTCCAAATACAGCATCGACGCAACCGCATCCACGCGCAAACCGTCGACGCCGTATTCGCCGATCCAAAACAGCGCATTCGAAATCAGATAGCTCGTTACTTCGCGCCGTCCGTAGTTGAACAAGTACGTATTCCAGTCGGGATGCCAGCCTTGCCGCGGATCCGCGTGTTCGTACAAGTGCGTGCCGTCGAAGAGAGCCAGTCCGTGTGCATCGCTTGGAAAGTGCCCGGACACCCAATCGAGCAATACGCCCAGGCCTGCGTCGTGCGCGCGTTCGACGAAATACCGGAAGTCTTCCGGCGTTCCGTACCGGCTGGTGGGCGCGAATAATCCAATCGGCTGGTATCCCCACGATCCGTCGAACGGATATTCCGATACCGGCAGCAATTCGATGTGCGTGAAGCCCATCGATTTCGCGTACGGGATCAGATCGTCCGCGAGTTCGCGGTACGTCAGAAAACGATCGCGTTCTTCGGGCTTGCGTTTCCAGGAGCCCAGATGCACTTCGTAAATGGCGACGGGAGCATCACGATGTTGTGGAATACGAAACGAGGCGCTGCGTTCTTTTTCCGCGGGCGGTTTCGGAAGCGCGGCGACGATCGACGCGTTTGCGGGCCGGAGTTCGGCGCGAAATCCGTACGGGTCTGCCTTAAAAGGCAGCAGATGTCCCCGCGCATCCCACAACGCGTACTTGTAGCGCTGTCCTTCGCGCGCACTCGGCACGAAGCGTTCCCATACGCCGCAGTCCCAGCGTTTGTCCATCGGGTCGGCAGCAGTGTTCCAGCCGTTGAAGTCACCGATCACGCTCGCTGCGCTTGCATTCGGCGCCCAGACCGCAAAGCCGACGCCCTTGACGCCGCCGCGTTCCATGCAGTGCGCGCCGAGTTTGCGGTACGCTTCGCGGTGCGTTCCTTCACCGAGCAAGTGCGCATCGAGCTCTCCCAAAATGCGGGCCGCAGTCATGGCGCGCCTATTCTCCAGTAGACCAGCGGACACTCCACGATGGCGCCACACCCTGCGCGTACCGAGCGCCGTGCGTCGCAAAAACGAGGCAACCGCGCGCATCCTCGTCAAAGCCTGCTTGTTTCGCCTCGCCGAAATTCGCATCCAGAACCAGCGCGGAGCCGCCTTCGAATTGCCAGCGCGCCGTGAGGCCTCGTTGACCGATCGTGCGGTACGTCGAGCTCGCCGGTGGGCCTTCGGATATCAGCGGCACGATGCGGTCGGCGCGAACGCGAAATAACGTCCGGTACCATTCGAGCATGGCGCGGTGCTCGGCGCGTTCGATCTCGTGCCAGCGCAGGCGGCTGTCCGTCATCGCTTGGATCGACGCGGGATCCACGATTGCCGCCAACGTGTGCGGATCGTCGAACCCCGCCAGACCCGCGAACTCCACGCGTCTTCCGTCGCGCACGCGCTTTGCCAAATTCGGTTCGAAGTCGCAAAAGAACAGAAACGGCGTTGAAGCGCCCCACTCTTCACCCATGAAGATCAGCGGAACGCCGGGAGCGAGCAGAACAGCTGCTGCCGCGGCGCGCACGGCATCCGCCGAAGTCAGCGCGCCCAGACGTTCGCCCAGCGGGCGGTTTCCGATCTGATCGTGGTTTTGCAAGTAGTTCAAGCGGTGAACGGCTTCCGTCGTCAGCGCGGCTCCGAGATGTTCGATCGGCGCGTCCGCAAATACTTGGAAGTATTCGCCGCGCTCGCCGGTAATCGCCACGTGCAATGCATGATGCGCGTCGTCGCTCCAGCGGCCGTCGAACGGAGCAACCAACTCCGTGACTTCATTCTTGACGTCTTCCGCAATCAGGTACGCCGTGCGGTTTGCCGCGCGCTTGCACTCGTCGACGATCTCGTGCAGCACGTGCTTGGGCCGCGTATCGAAGATCATCGGCGTTGCGTCCAAGCGCAGGCCGTCAAACCCGTATTCCACGAGCCAGTAACACGCATTCTCGATCGCATATCGCCGCACCGCGTCGTTAGATGCACTGCCGTAATCGATGCCCGCGCCCCATGGCGTTGCAAGTTTGGCGCTGAAAAACTGCGGGGCGTACCGCGGCAGATAGTTGCCTTGCGGACCGAAATGATTGTAAACGACGTCTAGAAGCACGGCTAATCCGTGCTCGTGCGCCGCAACGACAAACCGTTTCAAGTCTTCAGGGCGTCCGTACTGAAAGGCCGGCGCGTAATGATGCACGCCGTCGTAGCCCCAGTTGCGCGTGCCGGCCGCCTGCGATAACGGCATCAATTCGATTGCGCGTACGCCGGTCTGAACCAGATGCGGTAAGTGCTCTTGCGCCGCTTCGTACGTGCCTTGCTCCGTAAACGTGCCGACGTGCAATTCGTAAATGGTGAGCTCGTGATACGCGGGCGCTTTGAATTGCGTTTCGGGCCACTCGAACGCCGCCGGATCGATCACTTCGCTGGGCCGCTCCACGCCTTCGGGTTGAAACCGCGATGCCGGATCCGCTACGCGCAGCGTCTCGTCGATTTCGTACAAATACCGTGAGCCCGCCGTTGCGCCCGTAACAACGCCTTCGAACCAGCCGTCCGGAGATTTTGTCAGTTGCGTGAGCCGTTCGCCCGCGTCGACCAATACGACCGACACCGTTCGCGCAGCCGGCGCCCACAGCCGAAAGCGGACGCCGCCGTCGACAAGCTGCGCGCCCCACGTCGTGGAATACGTCCGCTTCATTGCGGCGCTCTTACTCGCAAACAATCCCGGCGCCTTTGCGCCGGGATTGTTGCGGTCGCCCATCCGGAAGAGTTAAGGAATAGTCGTTTTCGCGGATGCGGCGAGGTTCGTTCCATCGATGCTGCCGAGTCCGGTCGTGTAGTCGTAACCGGGCAGCGCCTGATAGAAGTTGTTTTCACCGGTGAGCACGTCGTGGAATCCGGCGATGTTCTCCGTCGGCGGCGGCCCTTGCGAGAAGCATGCCGTCGGCGGCGGTCCCAGACACAACGCGCTGGGATTGGGCGGTGCACCGGTACCGATCTTGTTCGTGTAGATTTGATAGAGCATCGGCGGAACGTAGAATCGTTTGCTGTCCGCGGTCATGATGCGGTCGAACATGCCCATGGCCAGCGGTGAGGCCAAGCTCGTACCGCCCGATACGTACCATCCGGGGCCGCCCGTCGCGCCGCTGATGGTGGAGAGGTAAATGAAGATGCCGGTGTCCAGGTCGGCGTCCATAGCGACGTCCGGAAGCCCGCGTCCCGGATTGTCGAGCAGAATGCCGCCGACGTATTGCTGCGAGCCGCCCCACGAGGGCTCGTACTCGAAGTAGCTGATTCCGCCGCCGCCTTCGTTCCACGCATTTTCGCCGCCGTACGACAGATCTTGCTGCGAGAAGAGCGACGTACCGCCGACCGCAACGCTATATGACGATGCGGCGGGCCATTCGACGTCGGGGAAATCACCGGGATATCCGTTCTCGCCGACGGCTTCGATGAAGCATTGCGATCCGGAGTCGCCCGTGGAAGCGAACAGTGTCTGCCCGGAAGCGGCTGCGTAAAGCAGTGTTTGATCGACTGCGTGCATCGCGCCGTCGAGCCACGGCTGAACTTCGCAAAGCCCAAGCGATGCGTTCATGATCGGCGCGTGATGGCCGGTTGCCCATTTGTTGATCGTTGCTTCCAGACTGTTGTCGCTCGCGTCCGGAGCCGCGTAGAAAACCAAACCGGGAGCTCCGCCGCCCAGACCGGTCGACGAGAGCATGTCGAGGGTCCATTCGTCGTCGCCCTGATTGCCGCTCGTCGGCAGTTTCGTTCCGTTACGAACGGTGACGTTCGTAAGCGGCATTCCCAGATAGCTTTCGTTCGTGTGCAGATCGCCGACGGCCAATGACGGATCTCCCGCGCCGAGCACGGCTTCGCTGAAGCGCGTGTTAGCGGGCAGATTTTGCGCGTCGTACACCGACGGATACTCGTTCGCGTAGAAATTACGCTCGCACACGGTGCTGGACGCCGGTACCGGAATTCCCGGGACGGTCGGAATCTGCGGCAGCGGCGGCGGCGGTTGAACGGGCGGCGTCACCGGGTTCGGCGGTTCCGGAACATTCAAAAGTACCGGAACGAACGGCACGGCCGTAATCGTGCACGGCTCGGGCGTCGGCGCCGGATTCGGCGGCGCGGTGCCTTGTTGTTGCGTGCTGGCGGTGTAGCGGATGAACGTTTGCGCCTGCACGTTGTTCAGGCCGAGCACTGCGACGACGATGCCGCCCAAGTTGCTCGGAACCAGTGCGGGCGTCGTGTTTCCGTATATCTGCGAACTGCCGGCCGAGAAAAGATGCAGTGAGGTGTTGAATGCCTTGTCGATCTGCGCGGCGGTCCCGCGTGCGCTGACGAGAAGGCGGTTCGGATCCGCGGCAACGTTCGTAAAGCCCATGCTCGTAAGATAGGAAATAGCTTGCTGCGTTTCGGCCTGCGTCGGCGCGTACGTAGCAAGAAATTGCGCGTCGCCGATCGTTTGGCCCGACGCTACGAGCGACTTCAGTTGCGCGGCATTGTGCATTTGCAGCGCGAGATTTATCGAGAGCTGTTTCGACGCCGGTAGCGCACCGAGATCGGTGGTTGCAGGACCGGTATAGAGTTTGAATGCTTGCGTTGCGGTATTGGCCCAGCCTTGCGGCGGCGTGGCGAGATTTGCCGCGATTTCGTCGCCGGTACCAAACGTCGAATGTTGGTTGACGGCTCCGACCAAAGACCAAACCTGTGCGTCCGAACCCCATCCGCCGCCGGAGCCCGATGACGCAGTATGCGCGCCGTGTCCTACGGCGGCTGTTTGCGGCAGAGTTCCGTGGTGACCGGAGCACGACGCCAATACGATGGACAGAAGCAGCGCACCGGCTGCGGACGGCTTATGCATGGCGGTTTCCTCCACTACCAGGCTAGGGGCGGCGCAATCAAGCCGACATACCGGGTTTTGAGTAGGTCTTGCAATCGGCACACCCTGGGCGCGTAGTGTGCACTGCGAAGGCGTAGCTGCGTATTGCCGCGGGTACATGAGGGCGTGGCGAAAAACGACGACGGTCAAAAAGCGGCGCCGCCGCAAGAAGCTCCGGGCAACGTCGTACAACTTACGAAAGATGAAGAACGCGAGGTTCGCTCGCGTGCGAATATTCGCGCTGCGGTCGTGTTCGAAGCCGTGCGCCGCGAAGGGGAAGTCGAACTCAGCCGGTCCATCGCCGCGCTCGCCTTTTCCGGGTTGGCGGCGGGACTTTCCATGGGATTCTCTCTGGTTGGAACCGGCGTTTTGCAAGCGTATCTTCCGGATGCGCCATGGCGGACGCTCGTCGTGAATTTCGGTTATACGTTCGGCTTTTTAATCGTCGTGCTCGGGCGCCAACAGTTGTTCACCGAAAATACCGTAACGGCAATTCTCCCCGTACTCGACGATCCGGATACATGGAAGAAAATCGTTCAGATGCTCCGCTTGTGGAGCATCGTGCTCGTTTCGAATTTGATCGGCGCGGCGATCTTTGCGTTCGTGCAAGCGCACACGGCGACGTTTCCGCCGCACGTCAAGGCGATGTTCCTGCAGATCGGTCTCGAAGCGCTGCGGCCGACGTTCGGCGAGATCGTGTGGCGCGGTATTCTCGCCGGTTGGCTCATTGCGTTGATGGTGTGGCTGCTGCCATCCGCGAATCATCAGCGCGTTTGGGTCGTTATTCTGACGACGTGGCTGGTGGGTGCCGCCGGGCTGAGCCACATCATCGCCGGTTCGGTTGAAGCGCTCTATGCCGTGTCCGCCGGCGCGTGGCCGTGGACGTCGTACCTTACAGGGTTCTTGGTTCCGGTTTTCATCGGAAACTGCATCGGCGGAGTCGGATTGGTCGCAATTTTGAACTACGGGCAAGTCGTGCCGGAGCAGAACGAACAACCGTAGAAAGCCTTGCGGATGGCTCGTCCGCTTGTGGGTTGGCTCCTTGTGGCGTTTGCCGCAATACTGCTGGGGCTGGCGTGGGGTGAGCGGTTTTCGCCGCTGAACGATACCACGTTCGGAGTGGCGTTGATTCCCAGCGGCCGCGACGCCGCGGTCCTGCGCGTAGTTCCCGCAAGCAGCGCCGCCAGCGCCGGCCTGCGGCCCGGCGACGTACTGAAAATATCGAACCTCTCATTGTCCGATCGCTACCGGCTGATGACCGGCGGCAGTCCGCCGGGAACGATCGTATCCGTTGCGGTTTCGAGCGGCGGGACGCAGCGCATGGTCTCGCTTGAAGCGTCGGCGGCGTCCGGCGCGAGGCGGTACACGCCCATCGCTTTGGCGGTATTTTTGTTCGGTGCGACGTTGACGCTGTTGATCGTTGCCACTATTGCGGCGCGAAAACCCTCGGTTGCAAGCGCAGCGCTCGTTTTCTACGGAGCCGGCAGCGTGACGACGTACGGCGTTACGCAGTTGTTGTCGTTTATCCCAAATCCGTGGTTCGGCGCCGCGGCCGTGTTCGTGAACGCCGCTTTCGCGACGTTGCCGGTTTTTGCACTGCTGCCGTTCATCGTTCGCTTTCCCGCATCACCCTCAACGAAATCCGCGACGGTACGCATGCACGTCGGCGACGCGATCTTTCTTTCAGCGGCGGTCTTCTTCACGTTCGAAGCGCTATTCGAACCGCTGGTGTTCGTCTCGTGGTCTACCGTGGATAGCGCGGTGCAAATCGGGTGCGGCGCAATTGTGCTCGTTTTCGCGATCCTGTGTTATCACGACGCACGAGGCGAGGGACGGCGGCGGATCGCGTGGGTTATTGCGGGCTTCGTAACGACGGCGATTGCGTCGGTTGCAATCAACTTGCTTGCGCCGGCGGCATATCAAGGTTCTGCGACCGCGCGATTCCTGGTCGATGCAGGCCAACTTCTCTCTGTCGCCCTGCCGGTCTCGCTTGCGTATGCCATACTACGCCATCGCGTGCTGGACATCGGTTTTGCGATCAACCGCACCGTCGTGTACGCAGTGATGACCGGCCTCGTCGTGGCGGTTGTGAGTTTCGTGGACTGGCTGACGTCGAAATTGCTCAGCGAACAGCGGCTGGCGCTTGCAATCGAAGCACTCGTCACGATTTCGTTCGGCTTCGCCCTGAATTGGATCCACGGCCGGACGGAGCGCTTAATCGATCGCGTCGTCTTCAGAGCGCGCCACATTGCCGAAAAACGCATCGAATACCGCATTGCCGCGCTGGGTTTTGCCGAATCGTCCACCGCAGTAGACGACGCGCTGGCGGGCGACGCTCCGTTGATCTTGGACCTGGCGTCGGCGGCGGTTTTTTCGCGGCTCACGCCGGGATCGCCGTTCAGGCGTAATGCGTCGATCGGATGGACCGACAACACGGCGACGACCGTCGACGCCGATTCGATATTGGTGCGCACGCTGCGTTCGCTCGAGCGTCCCGTGTTCTTGGACGATGTGGCGATCGCGCCCGCAATGTTTCCCGGAGGAGCCGCACGCCCGACCTTGGCCGTACCGATCGTCGCGCAGCACGAGCTTATCGGCTTTGCGTTGTACGGCAATCACGGCGACGGCGGTTCGCCCGATCCCGAGGAGGTCGCACTGCTTGCGAAGCTGGCGCAGGCTGCCGGAAACGCATACGGTGCGGTCGAGGCGCGCCGCTGGCGCGAGCGCGCTTCCGTATTGGAAGAATCGCTGCACGGAATCGCTACCGCGCAGCTGACGAGTTGATCCGAAACACGGCTTCATAGCTCGCGTCGACCGAGCAGAACCCGCATGAGCTCCCATAATGCATAGGTGTGATTGTCATGCACAGGAGGGGCTTGCAATCCAGCGAACGGCCGGTCGCATGCGGGTGAAAACGATTACGGGTGGTGTCGTTGCTGCGATTTTGGCGGTGACGGCTTGTGCGGGCGGCCGAGGTTCGCCTCATTCATCTCCATCGTCTTCAGGGGACTACACAGGCATAGTGCGCGCCGGCAAGGGCGTTGCGTGTGCCTTCTTAGGGCGGATTGGTCCGCCGAGTTATTCGGTTCGCGACATCGGAAAAGCGGGAGTACCACGCGTCGATGCGCGCGATCTCCGCGTATTGCATTCGATGATGCGATACGTCCATCCGAGTACGCTTCGCTTCGCATTTCTCGGCGTCGCTTTCAGTGTCTTCGATGCGACAAACGGACCATGTTCGCCGACACCGTATCCGGTTCTTAACGCCCCCTCTTGCAACACCATGTACGTTCCATTCGATGCCAACGGTAGGGTGGGGGCTGCAACCGGTTGCACTATGCGTCCGCGCCCGTGGATTGCACACGATGCAGGCAATCCGCATGGTTTCAGCTGGTCAAGTTACGACAACTCACACTAGCGGCGGCGGTCCTCGCCGATCCCCAAGAAAGGTCGATGATGAAACGACAGCTTCGAGCGATAGCGGTAGCTATTGCATGCAGTATCCTTGCCGCCTGTGCGTCCGGAAGATCGGCGCTGCCGATCGGGGCGGGGACGCAGCAGCACCTCTCCACGACGGGGGTGCTATCGCATCTTCCGGGCGTAGCAAATATCTTTTCCGCTGCAAGAAACGCAACCCTGGGCGACGCCGACCTCGACAAATATATTACTGCGCCGCTCATAGGGCCCGATCGCGTTCTGGCGCACAAGCTCATGGCATTCATGCCGGCATCGCAACGCGGAGATTTTCTTTACATGAGCCCCGACGGCCGCGTTATCAGTAACAACGCCGCGTTATTACCGTATGCAAAGGTAACCTGGACGAAACGAATCTCTCCCCAGTCGAGCGCGCCTGCCGCGAAGGAGAGACCCCAATTCGCGCGGGGCTATGATTACAGCTCTCCTTGCTCTCCGACAAATCCGTATGCCGGCACCGGTCCATATGTTCGGAACGTGTCCATGTGCGGCTTCGGTGCCGGATGGGCGTTCCTAAAGATCCCGTGCGGTACGACCACGTTAAACCAGGGCGACAACGGCTACGTGTATTTTGAAATAACCGGACCCAGCAATTCCGCTCACGTCGAAGGCGGCATGTTTACACCCGACGGTACCACGTTCGATCCATACCTGCGGTCCGACGCGTATAGTCAGAACAACGGCTACGAGACGTTGACGAACGGACAAGCGCGCTATTCATGCGACGAGCAAATGGCCATTTGGCACGGCATCACCTACACGGTTCCCGGTTACACGTTCACCGAGATCGGGGATGCGTCCGCATACGACCCCTATACCGTATGGGTCAATCAACAGATCGTCTCGCTAACGTCGGCGGCATGGCTCTTCGGTGCGCTCCCGCCGAGCATTGCGAGCGCGCAACAAGGTCAGGATAACGCGGGTGCCAAGTCGCCCTGCCTCTCTTGCTCGATCAGTCAAGTTACCGCTATCGCCCAAAGCAATACGTCGGGGTGGACGGCGGACGGATCGGAGTTCGGGATCGACGCAAGCGGAAACAATGCCGTTCAATGGCTGCAGGTTGGTTTTGGGAACTGGGATTCGAACTGCGCTCCCGGCACCACGCTTTGCACGTTTCTCGTGTCGGCGGATCCGCTTCAGTACTATGGCGGTCCGCAATATTATCCCGACTCCAACGTCTCCGGTTCGAACATGGGCGCGACCGGCTATGGGCCGTACGAGAGCGTGGATGGGATTCAGGCGTACGGCGGATTGAGTCATACACGCAGCGCCGACATTGCCATCAACGAGCCGCTTCCGCCCCCACCATGCACGGTTGATAGTCACGGCTATTGCTCTACCGGCGGAAACTCGCAGGTTGTTACGACCATCGAGTGCTTAATAAGCCAGAATCCGCCGAAGCACGCGCGAATGCCCACCGAGATCCAGAGTACCTACACAATCTATTTCGGCAAAGATTTCAAAGAACACGCAACAAAGACGACGACGTACCGGCTTGCCACATGTCCCGTGCCGTCGAATCCGGTCACGACGTGGTCACCGGCCGAACCGCGCTTGCAATACAACGACAGTTCGCTCCCATAGCGAGCGTGAGAAAAGGGCCGCAGCAAATCTGCGGCCCTTGCGCCCTAACGCTGAACGATCACGACGTTGGAGCGTTTAAAGCCCTCTACCGCCATTTCATCGCGGTAGATACCGGCGGCGGTCGCGCGTTCGCCCGCCCGCACCGGCACGTTGCGATAGTCGAGCACGGTGACACACCACCGTTCCGACGATTCGCCGCTGCAGAGCTCGTATTGCCGGAATGAACGGCCGTTTTTTCCGACCGTCGCGGTAAGATGCGCAACCGTTCCGGTTACCGCAACCGGCTGCCGGTCGAACTGCTTAGATTGCGCAATCAATGCGGCCGGAATCACGCTGTCCCCGGCATTCAACGTTTCACCGCCATCGTGCGTGCAGGCCGCAACCGGCGAAGCGGAAGCGAGAGCGATCGCAAAAAGCCGCAGTGGAAGGCTGCTCACGCAGATATCCTAAGGTGTGCCCCTGGGATGCGTTTGAGAATAGCGCCCTACAGCAGAGCGGTGCCGATGAGCCCGTTCCGCGTAACCAGCCTCGCGAGCTCCTCTTCTCCGAGATTCTCGGTGCCGGCTGGGCGTACGGGCAGAACCATGTACCGCGCGTCGGCGGTACTGTCCCATACCGCGACGTTCGTATTTTGCGGAAGCGTGACGCCGAATTCAGCCAATACGCCGCGCGGATCGCGTACGGCGCGCGATCGATACGCTGCGCTCTTATACCAGGGCGGCGACGGGCCCAACAACGCGATCGGGTAACAGGAGCACAGCGTGCACACGATCAGATTGTGGACGGCGGCAGTATTTTCGACGATGCGCAGTTTTACCGGCGCCCAATGGCTCAGGTCGATTCCCAACCGCCCCGCAGCCGCGTTGCCGTCGCGAAGCGCGAGCGCTTTGAAGGCGGGATCGATCCATGCGCGCGCAACGATCCGGTACCCGTTTTCCGGTCGAGATGCCGAAAGGAATCGCTCCACCAGCGCATCGAGCTCTGGTTCGCTGGTAACCTTCGCTTCTTCCAATTTGGCGACGAGCGCCTTCACGCGCAGCGACAGCTCCGCGCTTTTCCGGTGATCGTGCATGTGCGCGCTCACGATTGCGGCTCCAAGTACGGTTCGAACAGATCCGCGAGAATCGTCCCGGTTCCGCTCGAGTCCCAGACGTCGCGCGCTGAAAATTCTACGGTGTAGAGATTGACCGCGTCCGCGCGATTCGGATCGACCGCGTTCTGGTCGGGAAACGGAAACGCACCCAGGCATTCACGCACGATGCCGGGCTTCTGCTGCAAATACGCGGGAAGGCGGGTGTGATCGCGAGTTTGCTTCTTGCGCGTTTGCACACGGCTGCCCCGTTCAAACATCGGCGCTCAACCCTTTGCGCGCGATAAGGGATTCGATCGCGATGAGCCAGCGCTCGTAGTATGCCGCCGACTCGTATTCGGCAGGGTCGATCTGCTCGACGGCGCGACGAAATTCATCCAGGTTGTAGAGGCCGCGCGCGAGGAGCGTGCGATTGATCGCAAAAACGCGGGCTTCCCATTCGTGATGGAAAGGCGCTCCATCGTCGCTGGTGTCGATGGCCCCGAAGCCGTCAAGACCGCCTACGTCGTGCACAGCGATATACAGATCGAGAAGTAGGCTGGGGCCACCTCTCGAAAAGCCCCGCCGGAGTAGCCCATGGCAATACCGGCTGACGTTGACGCCTATATCGGCGCCTTTCCGGCGGATACACAAGCGCAATTGAAAAAGCTCCGTGCAGCGATCCGAAGAGCCGCACCGCGCGCGGAAGAGACGATCAGTTACAACATGCCGGCGTACGTCGTTGACGGCAAGAAGATCGTCTGGTTTGCCGGTTTTAAAGCGCACATCGGATTTTATCCGGGGGCCGCCGCCGTTGCAGCATTCAAGAAAGACTTGGCGCGCTACAAACAGGCGAAAGGCTCGGTGCAGTTTCCGCTATCCGAACGGTTGCCGCTCGATCTCGTCGCGCGCATCGTGAAGTACCGGTTGCGCGAGTCCTAGGCTTCCGGCTAAGCCGGGCTGGCTAATCCAGAGATTTCCGAACGTACGTTCGCCGAACTCGCTTCGCTTGCGCCTCGCCCCCCGTAAGCGTATAGTGGTGCAAAGTGGTGCATAGTGGTGACCAAGGGAGGGCAGCTTGCACGCGGATTCGCCGCGCTTTACCGGTATGGTGGAGCACGCCCTGGACGACAAGGGCAGACTCATCGTGCCTGCGCGTTTTCGCGAGCGGCTCGGCACCGGCTTCATTTTAAGTATCAGCGCGTCCGACCCGTGCCTGCTGCTGTACCCCGAGCCGACTTGGGAAGGCATCTGCGCGCGCCTCGAGGCGGCGGCGACCAAGGACGACCGATTCCGCCGCTTCGTCCGTAACGTGTTCGCGCACACCGAAGAAGTGGCGTGCGACTCCCAAGGCCGCCTGCTGATTCCCGGCGCGCTTCGTTCTTATGCGGCAATCGAGCGCGACGTCACGTCGGTCGGCTCGCTTACCCGCGTGGAGGTCTGGGCGCGGGAGCGGTTCGCGCAATACGCGGCGCCGGAGGCCGACGCTTCCGACATCGCTGCGGAGTTGGGATTGTACTGATGCTCGAGTGGTGGACGGATGGATCAACATGTTCCGGTTCTGTACGAGCAGGCGCTGGAGTTTTTGGCGATCCGGCCGGATGGGATCTATGTCGATGCGACCTTCGGCGCGGGGGGACACAGCCGTGGGATCCTGCAGCGCTTACATGGCGGCCGTCTCATTGCGCTCGATGCAGACCCATCGGCGGCGGAACGCGCAAACGAGCTCGCCGGCACGTCTTTTACCTTCGTGCAATCGAATTTCCGCGAGATCGAATCGGTGCTGGACAGTCTGGAGATCGCGTCTATCGACGGCGTGCTCTACGACTTGGGAGTCTCGTCCATGCAGTTTGATCAGCCCTCACGCGGATTTTCGTTCCGCGAATCCGCGCCGCTCGACATGCGCATGGATCCGCGCCTGGGTCAAAGCGCGTACGAGATTCTGAGCACGTTCAGCGAGGCGGAGCTCGCCGACATCTTTTTCTATTACGGCGAAGAGCGTGCGGCGCGCCGCATCGCCCGGCTGATCGTGCAGCGCCGTGAGGCGGGAACGCTGCCGAGCACCACGATGGAGTTCGCGCAAATGGTCAGCGGACTACTCCACCATCCCGGACGGCGCGAACGGATCCACCCCGCTACGCGCGTGTTTCAAGCGCTGCGCATCGCCGTAAACGACGAGCTGGACGCGCTTCGCGACGGCCTGGATGCCGCGGTGGGCCGTCTTCGGGAAGCCGGACGTATCGTAGCAATCAGCTTCCATTCGCTGGAAGATCGCATCGTCAAGCACACGTTTCGCGATGACGAGCGTCTCGACGTGATCACGCGGAAACCCGTTATTCCCGATGAGGACGAACTTGCGCGCAATCCTCGCGCCCGCAGCGCCAAACTGCGCGCCGCCAAACGGAAGGTAAGCTAATCTATGTCGGCTCACGTCGCGCCAACCGCGCAAACTCAGCCTCGCATCTCGAACGTCCGGACGGCAAAACACGCGACGCAGCGCCGCCAATCGCGTAAAGCCCGCGCGCGCTATTCGATGCTGTTCATGTTTTGCGCGTTGCTGATTGCGGTACTCTCGTGCGCGATGCTGTACGTGATGCTGACGGCAAAACTCACCAGTTTGAGTTACGCCGTTGCGCGTGCCGAGCGGGAGCGCGTTACGCTGCAAGCACAAAGCGCGCGTTTGGACGACGAACTCGCGGCGCTGGAGTCCGACGACCGCCTTGCGCGCGTTGCCGCGCGGTTACATATGACCGACCCGCAGCAATTCGCCGTGATCGCACTGCCGAAACCGGCGATCCGGCATGAAACCGGCGCTCGTCTGGCGTTTTTCTCGGGTTTGGCCGGACTGCTGCACGCGAAGTAGCCGCTCCGATGCATAAGCGGACCTTCGCGCGCGTCGCACCCCGGCGGGCAAAAATCCTGTTTTATACGCTGCTCGTACTGGCGGTGTATTTGTCATGGCGGCTGATCGACGTGCAGCTCGTCAAAGGCCCGCTCTACGCGAAGGAAGCGCTCGAGCAGCGCAGCGACACCGTTGAAGTTTTTGCGCGGCGCGGAAGCATTTTCGATCGTGCAGGCGACGTGCTCGTCCGGTCGCTTCCATCCGAAAGCGTGTATGCCGTTCCGCACGATTTGGGCGATCCGGATATAACGATCAAACAGCTTCAACCGATCGTCGGAAAAATCGATTCCGCAACGTCGGCCCTCATGCGCGACCGCAGTCTGCGTTTCGTGTGGATCGCACGAAAGATCGCGCACGATACGGCCGAGAAAGTGCGCGCGCTGGATCTGCCGGGCGTTTCGATCATCGAAGAGGATACGGGAAGACGCGTCGACCTCGCGGGGGAAAGCGCTTCGACGGTGCTCGGCTTCGTCGGCATCGACGAGAACGGCCTTGCCGGGCTGGAATATTCGTTCGACGATCTGCTCAAGGGTTCGTCCGGGCGCGTGACTCTGGAAACGGACGAATTCGGGCGCCCCATTCCGTTCGGGCAGCAGCGCGTGGTGAAACCTGCCAAACCCGGGTTGTCGCTGGAGCTCACGCTGGATTCGTACTTGCAGTTCGTCGCCGAGTCCGCGTTGCGCGCGCAAGTCAAAACGTTCCACGCGCAAAGCGGCACCGCGATCGTCATGGATCCATATTCCGGCGAGGTTCTGGCGCTCGCGAACGCGCCCGATTTCGATCCGAACAAATTTTGGAAATATCCGGCCGACGATTTGCGCGACCGCGCGGTTCAAGATGCGTACGAGCCGGGGTCGACGTTCAAGCTGGTGACCGCCGCGGCTGCGCTGGAGAGCCGTAAAATCTCGCTGAACGAGCGGTTTCTTTCCATCGGTCCGCTGGAAGTCGGCGGCCGCCGCATTTACAACGCGGTCGACGGACTTACGCCCAGTCCATCGGGCGACACACTGGAAACGATTATTGCGGATTCGTTGAATGTCGGCGCGGCTGAGGTTGCGCTGCACATCGGCGGTTCGGCGTTTTATCGTATGGAAAAGGAAGCCGGCTTTGGCGATCCCACCAACGTCGGCCTGGCGGGCGAGAATCCGGGTATCGTTCCGGCGCCGTCAACGTGGAGCGGAAGTTCGCTGGCGACGATGGCCTTCGGACAAGGCGTTTCGGTAACGCCGCTGGCCATGGCGCGGTTCTATTGCGCGATCGCCAACGGCGGCATTTTGGTCCGGCCGCGCATCGTTCGTGCCATCCTGGACGCGCAGGGGAACACACTCTACGTTTATCCTCCCGAGATCGAGCGCCGCATCTTTTCGAGGCAAACCGCGGATCGGCTGAAAGCATTCCTGCGCGCGGTCGTCGTTCGCGGAACCGGTAATCCCGCCGCGCAGATTCCCGGCTATACGACCGCCGGGAAGACCGGAACGGCGCAGATGGCCGAAAACGGCTACTATCAGCCGGGCGCATACGTCGCTTCGTTCATCGGCATGGTGCCGTACGAGCATCCCCGCTACGTGATTTACGTGAAAGTGGAACGTCCAGTCGGGTCGATCTACGGTTCGCAAGTCGCCGCTCCGGCTTTTGTCGAAATCGGCAAAGCCGCAATGCTGCACGCCGGCGTGTTGCCCGCCGCGCCCGCGCACGAACGCTTGGTCCGGCGCAAGGTTGCGGAGAATAGCCGGTAATCATGGAGCCCGAGCGGGGCGTCGCGCTGGAACTCTTGCTGCGAACGCTCGCCCAAAACACCCGCGTGATCGGCAGCGCCGATAAGACGATTACCTCGCTGACCCTCGACTCGCGCGAAGCGCGTCCGGGAGCGATGTTCGTTGCGTTGCGCGGGCAACACACGGACGGCCACCGGTTTATCGCCTCCGCCGTGGAGCGCGGCGCCGGCGCGATCGTGATGGAAGACGTCGTCAGCGTACCGCCGGAAGTAACGGCGATCGTCGTACCTGATGCGGAACGCGCGGCATCGCAGCTCGCCGACGCGTTTTACGGCAGGCCGTCGCGCGCGCTTGCGGTTGCGGGCGTTACGGGAACCAACGGAAAGACGACGGTTACGTACATGCTGGCCGCCATGTTGAACGCGGCCGGTATTCCCGCGGCCACGATCGGCACTGTCGGCGCGCGTTTCGACGATCGCGAGTGGCCGCTCGCAAACACCACGCCGCTTGCGCCGCAGCTGCACGAATTGTTTGCGGTGATGTCCGCAGCCGGTGCAAAAGCCGTGGCAATGGAAGTGAGCTCCCACGCGATCGCGCTTCAGCGCGTCGCCGACGTGCACTTCGCCGTCGGTGCGCTGACGAACGTAACGCGCGATCACCTCGACTTTCACAAAACGTTCGAGGCTTACGCCGCTGCGAAACGGCACCTGTTCGATCTCGTTCCGCGCGCCGTGCTCAACGCCGACGACACGTTCGGCGAACGCTGGTCGCACGAACTGAGGGGAAGAAAAACCGTCGTCACGTACGCATTGCACGCCGCAGCCGACATGCAGGCGCAAGATGTTCAGGTACATGCCTCCGGAAGTACGTTCTCGCTGGACGGCACGCGCTTTCAGACGCTGCTGCCGGGGCGGTTCAACGTCTCGAATGCGCTTTGCGCTTTGGGAATGGCGCGATTGCTGGGGGTTGCGGACGCCGACGCTGCGAGCGGTCTGGCGTCGTTGAGCCGTGTTCCAGGACGGATGGAGCACGTTCGCGCCGCAGGCATCGATGCGATCGTCGATTACGCCCATACGCCGGACGCGCTCGAGACGGTGTTGCGCACGCTGCGTGAAACGGCGCGGCGCCGGTTGATCGTCGTTTTCGGCTGCGGCGGCGACCGCGATCGGGGAAAGCGTCCCGAAATGGGCGCGGCGGCGGCGCGATTCGCGGATTTGACGATCGTCACGTCCGATAATCCGCGCACGGAAGATCCGCAGGCGATCATCGACGAGATTCTGCCCGGACTCGGTAATGCACGGCATATCGTGGAACCGGATCGCCGCGCAGCGATCCGGCTGGCGATAGCGCAAGCGTCGGATGGTGATGTGGTCCTCGTTGCCGGAAAAGGCCACGAAAATTATCAGATCGCCGGCACGCAAGTCGTGCCGTTCGACGACGTCGCGGAACTTCGCGAAGCGCTCGGCGGTAAGGGAGCGCCCGCGCAATGAGCGGCGTCGCGCTGAACGATGCCGCGATGGCCACCGGCGCACAGGTTTTGGCCCCGCAGCGTTTTCCGAGTATGCTGCACGTCGTTACCGATACGCGGTCGATTGCGGCCGGCGATACGTTTCTGGCGCTGCGCGGCGAACGCTTCGACGGTCACGCATTCGTGCGCGACGCGTTGAAGAAAGGCGCGGCCGCGATCGTCGTGGACGACCCGGACGTGGTTCCGGAGGGCGTTCCGGCGCTGCTGGTTGCGGACACGAAGCGCGCCTACATGGATCTGGCCGCGGCTGCGCGGCGGAATTTTGGCGGGCACGTTGTGGCGATCACCGGCAGCGCCGGAAAAACGACGACCAAACAATTATTGGCACAACTTCTGGGCATGCATTTCGGTGACGCGCACGTGCTCGCAACGCCGGCGAACGAAAATAACGAAATCGGGGTCAGCAAACTGCTGCTCCAGGCCACCTCGCAGCATCGCGCGATCGTCGTGGAAATGGGTGCGCGACACGAAGGCGAGATTACCGAACTCGTTTCGATTGCGCACCCGCACGCGGGGATATTGACCAACATCGGCGAGGCGCATTTGGAGATTTTTGGGTCGCAAGAGCGCTTGGCGCGTACGAAGTGGGGACTGTTTTCGAACGGCGCGCAGGCGGTTTTGAATGCCCGCGATTCCGAGTCCCGGCGTCGCGCCGCGGCTTTGCCGGCGCCGCCGATCTGGTTCGGTTCCGGCGAACCGTCCATGCCGGGCATTTGGGTGCGCGACGAACGAACGTTGCTCGTCACGCAAAACGAACGTCTGCAGCCGTTTCCGATCGATTGCCGCCTGCCGGGCGCGCACAATCGCGCAAACCTCGCGGCGGCGGTCGGCGGTGCGCTGCTGCTGGGGGTGCCGATGGAGGAAATCGTCGCGGCGATTCCGGCGCTCTCGCTGCCGGAGGGCCGCTACGAGAGTATCGAGATACGCGGCGGTGCGCGCGTTATTTACGATGCGTACAACGCAAATGCCAGCGGGATGATCGCCGCCCTCGATGCGTTCGCCGCGGAATCGGCGCGCCGCCGCTACGCAGTGCTGGGCAGCATGGCCGAACTCGGATCCGAAGCGCCCGCGCTGCACGAACGCGTGGGTGCGCACGCGGCGCAGACACGCGTCGATGCGTTGCTGGTGGGCGGGGATTTTGCCACATCGCTTGCCGCCGGCGCCGTTGCAGCGGGCTTGCCCAGCGATCGCATCGTGACGTTCGGCAGCAATGCCGATGCCGCAGCGTGGCTGCGCGACCACGCCCAAGCAGGCGACGCCGTGCTGCTCAAAGGATCGCGCAAGTACAAGATGGAGGAAATCGTTTCCGCGCTGCGGAGCGGTTCGGCGTGAAGAGTTTGCGCGTGCGCAGATCCGAGTTGCCGTCCGGGATCGTGGCGATTCCGGTACGTACTCGTCTCGTCCGTCAAGGCGACGATCTCGTGTCGCTTATAGCAGCGGCGGTAGACGGAATCGCCCGGCCGGGCGACGTGCTGGCCGTTTCCGAAACGGCCGTCGCCATCGCGCAAGGCCAAGCAGTTTCGGCGGAGTTCGTGCGCCCCTCGCGCATAGCGTACGCGCTTTCGCGACGCGCCGGCGCACTTGCGACGGTAAGTCAGCCGGAATCGGTGCAGATCGTGATCGATCGCGTCGGCGTTTGGAAAGTGCTGTACGCGTCCGTGATGCAGGTCGTGGGCCGTCTTGCCGGGCGGCGCGGCGTCTTTTACGAGATCCTGGGCGAGGCGATTACCGCGATTGACGGCTATACGGGCACGCTTCCGCCGTTCGAGCGCACGATCGTCTTCGCGCCGTTGAATCCCGATGCGTTCGCGCAGTCGGTGTACGAGCGTACCGGCGTCGCATGTACCGTCGTCGACGCCAACGATTTGGAAAAAGCCAAGGTTCTGGGCGCGTCGACCGCAGTAAACCGCCGCAACGTCGAGCTGGCGTTGCTTTCCAACCCGCACGGCAACGGCGACGAGCAGACGCCGATCGTGGTGTTGAAATGGCGCGGCCCCGGCGAAAATCCGTTGGCGGAGACGCCGCCGTGCTGATTTGGTTCGATCGCGTCCCTCTGGGCGACGAGCTTGCGAAGATGATCGCGTTCGTTCTGCTCGCCGGTTTCGCAATTGCGGCGTTGACGGGGGCGATCGCCCTGCCGATCCTCCGCCGCCTACAACTGCGTCAGCACGCGTACGAGGACGCACCCGCCACGCATCAGGTGAAAACCGGAACGCCGACGATGGGCGGCATCTGTTTCGTGACGCCGATGCTGGTGCTGCTGACCGCGCCGCAGGCGCCGTTCGTGCTGCAACTCTTCTTTATCATCGTCGCGTGCGCCGCAATCGGCTTTGCGGACGATCTGCTCGGCATCCGGCGCGGAAAAAATCAAGGCCTTCGTGCCCGGACGAAATACTTGCTGACCGCACTGGTCGCAATTCTCTTCTTGAACGCGATCTCTTCATCGTACGGCATGTTTCCGCGGGACGTCGTCTTCAGGACGGCGGCGTATTCGCTCGCCGTGCCGCACTGGCTGTGGCTGGTGCTGGGTATTCTCGCGGTGACCGGAACGATTCACGCCGTGAATTTGACCGACGGTCTCGACGGACTGGCGACGGGAACGATCATTCCGCCGCTTTGCGCTTTTGCCGTCCTGGGTTTTTGGCAGGTCATCCCCGCAGCCGCGCAAGTTTCGTTGCTGGGCATCGGCGCGTGTCTGGCGTTTCTGCTGCTCTTCAATCGTTATCCGGCGAAGATGTTCATGGGCGATACGGGTTCGCTTGCGCTCGGCGCGATGTTGGCGTCGTTGGCGATTCTCACCGGCGAGATGCTGCTGCTGGTTATCGTCGGCGGAGTCTTCGTTGTTGAAGCGGTTTCCGTTATACTACAAGTAGCATATTTTAAACGTACCGGCGGAAAGCGGATTTTCCGGATGAGTCCGCTTCACCATCATTTCGAACTCGAAGGCTGGCCCGAAACCATGGTTACATCGCGTTTTTGGATTGCTTCCCTGATCTTGTCGGCTATCGGGATGGCCATCGCATTATGACGGAATTCGGAACCGGCGAAACGATCTTGGTGATTGGGCTGGGCCGCAGCGGTCAAGCCAGCGTCGAAGTGCTGCGTGCACGCGGTGCGGTCGTGTACGTCGTCGACGAAAAGCCGCCGGAAGATCTGCAGGATGCAATTGCGGCGATTCAGGCGATGGGCGCGCGCTTCGTCCCGCCGGCCGAGTTGCCGGCGCTGCTCGAGACGATAACGATGGCGGTCCTCTCTCCGGGCGTCCCGTTGAACGGTTCCCTCGTGCGCGAAATCCAAGATGCGAATATCGCAGTGTTCAGCGAAATCGAGGTCGCGTACCGCTTGTGCAAAGCGCCGATCGTTGCGGTAACCGGGACGAAAGGCAAGTCGACGACGACGTCGCTGATCGGTCATTTGCTCGCGCAGACCGGCAAGAAGGTACACGTCGGCGGCAACATCGGGAACCCGCTGATCCGCGAAGTCGGCGATGCGGCGGCCGAGGACTGGGTCGTCGCCGAGGTTTCCTCGTTTCAACTGGAGTCGATCCGCTCGTTCCGTCCGCGCGTCTCGGTGATTCTGAACATTTCTGAAGACCACTTGGACCGCTACTATTCGATGGACGAGTACGCCGAAGCGAAGTTCCGAATTTTTGCCAACCAGAGCGAACAGGACTTTTTCGTCGGCAACTTGGACGATCCGCGCGTCGCGGCGCTCGATTGGCATGGAGGCGAACCGCGTATGCGGGCACGGCAGCTGTGGTTTACGCTGGAAAAGAATCACGAGCGCGCCGCGATGTACATACGCGACGGAACGATCGTCTTCACACCCTTCAGCGGCGACCCGCGCGCGATTGAGATCGTCTCGCGCGATCGCACACCGCTTGCGGGCAGCCATAACGTGCAGAACGTGATGGCTGCGCTTCTGGCTGTATTAGCGACGGGTGCCGATCCGCATACGCTGGCGGATGCCGTTGAAACGTTCCGTCCGATGGCGCACCGCCTGCAGCCGGCCGGAGAGATCGGCGGCGTGCTGTTCGTCGACGACTCGAAGGCGACGAATCCGGGATCGGCCATAGCCGCGCTGCGTGCCTACGACCGGCCGTGCGTTCTAATCGCCGGCGGAAAATCCAAGAACACCGATTTTAGCGAGCTCGGCCGCGTCATCGACGAGCGCGCGAAAGGTCTGGTCGTGATCGGCGAAGCCGCGGAAGATATCGCGCAGCACGTGTACCGGACGCCCATAGAGCGCGCCGATTCGATGGAAGACGCGGTGCGCCGCGCGCTAGCGATGGCGCGGCCGGGATGGGTGGTGCTGCTGTCGCCGGCGTGCGCGTCGTTCGACATGTTTACATCTGCCGAAGATCGCGGGCAGCAGTTTGTGGCGGCCGTCGCGTCGCTGCCGGAGCCCGCGGGCCGATGAGCGCATCGCTTTCGATCAAGCGCCGTGAAACGGCTCAGAAAACCGCGCCGCGCGCCTTCGTATCGGCGCCGCCCGATCTGCTGCTCTTCGCTTCCGTGGCAAGTCTGGTCGCGATCGGTTTAGCCATGATCTTTAGCGCGTCGAGCGCGCAGGCGTACGCGGACCACCACGACACCGCGTACTTTTTGAAGCGCCAGATCGTCTATTTGGCCGTGGGCCTGGTGCTGGCGTACGGCGCCTACCGCGTCGACTACCGTAAACTACGAGCGCCGGCTCCGTATCTGCTCGTGCTTTGCGGGATGGGGTTGATCGCCGTGCTCGTTCCGCACGTCGGCGTCGTGGTGAACGGCGCGCGCCGTTGGATCGGCGCCGGTCCGGTTTCACTGCAGCCTTCGGAATTTGCGAAGCTCGGCATCGTGCTGTACCTCTCCGCTGTCCTGTCTCTTCGCGGCGATCGCATTACCTCGCTGAGCCGCGGCCTGTTCCCGCTGTGCGTACCGGTGTTGTTCTTTACGATGCTGGTGTTCGTGGAGCCGGACATGGGTACGGCAAGTTTGATCGTCTTCACGTCGTTCGCGATCTTTTTTGCGGCCGGCGCGCGCTTCGAGCACTTGCTGCTGATCGTCCTGGCCACGGTACCTCCGGCCGTGCTCGCCGTGCTTGCGAGTCCGTATAAGCGCGCGCGGATCTTTGCGTTCGTCAATCCATGGAAAGATGCGCAAAACACCGGGTTTCACATCGTACAGTCGCTCTTAGCGCTCGGAAGCGGCGGCTTCTTCGGCGTCGGTTTGGGCGAATCGCGCGCGAAGTTCTTTTACCTGCCCGAACAGTATACGGACTTCATCTTTTCGGTGCTGGGTGAAGAACTGGGCCTCATCGGCACCGTTGCGGTCGTGGTGCTGTTCTTGCTGTTCGGATACCGGGCGATCCGCATCGCGATCGCCGCGCCCGATCGGTTCGGCTTCTTTCTCGCTACCGGCTGCGCGGCGCTCATCGTGATTCAAGCGTTCGTGAACATCGGCGTCGTCACGTCGTCATGGCCCGTGACGGGCGTTCCGCTTCCGTTTATTTCCTTCGGCGGCAGCTCGCTGATCGTTTCCCTCGTCGCCGTCGCGCTCGTACTGAACGTGGGCCGGTACCAGCGCGTGAATTTGCCGTAATGGACGCGACAACGTGCGATGTGGCCGGCGATTTGCGCACGTTGGGCATGGCTTGCACGAAGATGGGCTCACCCTTCTACGGATCGCTGTTCGAGCATGCCGCAAACGCATACGAACGATGCCGAAGCATTCGCGCGCTGCTCGACCGTCATGCCCATCGTGCGCGCCTCGGGCTGTTGTTTGCGGGCGCGGCGCACTATCGCGCGCTCTCCGGAGAGGCGCCGCGCCTAGCGGCTCATTTCCCGTCGACCGGCGGCGACGGCGATGCAGCCGCGGCGTGGGAAGCTATCGAAGCGGACGTGCTTGCGCACGAAGGTGGCTATGACGACTCGTTCCATTTGACTGTCCAAACGAATGAAGTCGCTCGAGCTTTCCCGCTCGTGGGCGCGATGTTGGCGGTACACGCCGTCACGGGGTTGTCGCTGCGGATCTTCGAAATCGGATCGAGCGCGGGCTTTCTGCTGAACCTCGACCGGTACCGGTACTCGGGCGCCGGCTGGACATGGGGCGATGAAAGCAGCGAGTTGGAACTTCACTTGCCGCAAGCAACGCGTCCCGAATTCTTCGAAGGCGCCTTACCGATCGTCGAGCGCCGCGGTTGCGACCTGCACCCGCTCGACGTGCGAAATCCCGCCGACGCGAACCGGCTGTTGAGTTTCATCTGGCCCGATCAACGCGAGCGCTTCGATCGCGTCGGGCAAGCCATCGCCGTCGCGCGTCATTTTTCGCCGGCCGTCGATCGCGCGAACGGCGTAGAGTGGGTCGCGCGGAACGCGCTGCCGCGCGCCGGTACCTGTACCGTCGTTTTTCACTCCGTAATACTCGAGCATTTGACGGCAGCCGATAGCGTCGCATTGCAGCGCGCAATTGCCGGCCTCGGGCGCAGTGCTTCGGCGCAGTCGCCGTTCGCACACGTGCGGATGGAATCGCCCACGCTCGGTACCGGCTATGAAACGCGCGTCACGCTGTGGCCCGGCGAACGAGAAACACTCGTCGCACGCAGTGACGGCCATGCCCAGCGCCTGCAATGGATGACACAGGCAGCATGAAAATCGTTTTTGCGGGCGGCGGAACGGGCGGGCATCTGTATCCCGCGATCGCGCTCGCCGATGCACTGGCGGGGCGCGCGCAGATGCTCTTCATCGGAACCGCCGATAGGCTGGAAAAGAAGATCGTGCCGCGCGCCGGTTACGATTTACAAACAGTCTGGAGCCGTCCGCTCGTGCGGCGTATTTCCTTCGCGGCGATAACGACGGCCGTCGTAAACGCGGTAGGGATTGCGCAATCGATGCGGATACTGATGGAATTTCGCCCGAATCTGATCGTCGCAACCGGCGGATACGTGTGTTTTCCCGTTGTCGTTGCCGCCAAGATGTTGCGTACGCTGCGCGCGCTGCGGGTGCGGTTGGCATTGCTCGAGCCCAACGCGCGCCCCGGCTTGACGAACCGGCTGCTGGTTCCGCTGGTGGACGAAGTGTGGGGCGCGTTCGCGCGCGACCGGACCGCGTTCGGCGGTAAGTACGTGCACACCGGCGTTCCCGTGCGGCAATCGTTATTTCGTGCAAATAATCGCATCGAAGCCTCGCGGCGGCTCGGGTTGGATCCGTCGCGCCGAACCATCCTGGCAATCGGCGGCAGCCAAGGCGCCCGCTCGATCAATGAGGCCATTGCTGCCCTCGTTACGCGGCGCGCGTTACCGGCGGACTGGCAGGTTTTGCACGTCAGCGGAGAGCGCGACTTCTCATACATGCAGGCAGAGGAACGCGACCTGTTCGGCAACAACGCCGTCGTCTTGGTCCCGTATTTGAACGACATGGCCGACGCCTACGCCGTGTGCGACATCGTCATCGCAAGAGCGGGCGCGTCTACGCTGGGCGAGCTGGCGGCTCTGGGAATTCCCGCGGTATTGATTCCGTATCCCTTTGCATCGGAAGATCACCAAACGACCAACGCGCGCCAGTACGAAGCGGCGGGCGCTGCTGCGGTCGTCGCGGATAGCGAATTGAACGCCGATTCCCTGTGGTGGACGCTGCGCGCGGTTATGGAACCGGCGCGCTTGGCCGCGATGCGCGACGCGGCCCGCTCGCTCGCTGCGGGCGACCCCGTCGCCAGCATACTGGCGCGGATTGACGCGCTTTCGGCGCGAAAGAACGCCGCGTGAACGCGGCTTTGCATTTCGTCGGCATCGGCGGTATCGGCATGAGCGCGATCGCCGAGATCTTGCTTTCGCGCGGCGAGTCCGTCAGCGGCTCCGACGTTGCAGAGTCGCCGATCATCGACGAACTGCGCAAACGCGGCGCCAAAATTACGATCGGCCACGACGCGCGCAACGTGAACGGCGCGAGCGCCGTTGTCGTGAGTTCGGCCATCGATACGGAAAATCCGGAATATCGCCGTGCAGTAGAAACGGGCGTGCCCATCATTCGCCGCGGTGAGATGCTGCGCCGGATCATGGAAGGGCGGCGCGGCATCGCGGTCTGCGGCACGCACGGAAAAACCACGACCACGGCGATGATTTCGGCCGCACTGCGCGCGGGCGGCGTCGATGCGAGTTTGGTGCTGGGCGGAATCGACGTGCAAACCGGCACCAACGCGCATGACGGAAGCGCACCGTGGTTTTTGACCGAGGCGGATGAATCGGACGGTTCGTTCGCACTCCTCGAGCCGGCGATCGCGATCGTGACGAACATCGAAAACGATCATCTCGCCTCGGATGAAGATTTGCCGAAACTGGTCGACGCCTTCGATGCATTTCTGGGCAAGTTACCAGAAGAAGGCGCCGCTATCGTCGGCGTCGACAACGTGCACAGCCGCTCCCTCGCGCAAGGTTCACGCCGGGCCCGAACGATAACGGCGGGCATCGACGCGGGCGCAAGCGTGCACGCCGCAAACGTTCGTTTCGCCGATCTCGGATCGAGCTTCGACGTCGTTGCGGGCGGTGTGTGTCTGGGAACGATGCACCTGGGCGTTCCCGGTGAAATGAACGTTCAAAATGCGCTCGCCGCGATCGCGGTTGCCCGCGAACTGGAGATCCCGTTCGTTCGAATTTCGCAGGCGCTGGCGCAATTTCGCGGCGTTCACCGGCGTTTCGAAGTGCTCGCGCGTACCCCGCGAATGATTCTCGTGGACGATTACGCCCACCATCCGACTGCCGTGCAAGCGACGATCTCCGCGGCACGGCACTATCATCGCGGGCCCGTCGTCGTCGCGTTTCAGCCTCACCGCTATACGCGAACCGCGCACCTCGCGCGCGAATTTGCCGCGGCACTGGCGGGCGCGGATGCCGTGTATCTTTCGCCGATCTATGCCGCCAGCGAAGCGCCGATCGAAGGCGTCAGCGAACGCAGTATCGGCGAGCCGCTGCAAGCGATGGGCAAGGAGGTTCGCTACGTAAAGTACGTTCACGATTTGCGCACCGTGCTGCAGCACGACGTTCCCAGCGGTGCCTTGGTGCTGATGCTGGGTGCGGGAAACATCACCAAAGTCTCGGCCGAACTCGCGCGCGATTTGGCCGCGCCCGCAACCGCATGACCGGCGGAGTGACGGTTTCTCCAAGCGTTTTGAACGCCGGCGATCGCGAGCGGCTGCACGCGATCTGCGGCGATGCCGTGCGCTTCGACGAACCCCTGGCGGCCTACACGTCGTGGAAGATCGGCGGTCCTGCCGATGCGTGGATCGTTGCCGCAAACGAATCGCAGCTCGCCGACGTGCTGCGGTTTTGCGCGGAGCGCAAAGTGCCGTGGTTCGTTTTGGGAAGCGGCAGCAATTTGCTCGTCGGCGACGGCGGCATTCGCGGTGTCGTGCTGCGCCTGGGCGGCGAATTCGCCGGCATCGCCGTCGAGCGCGAGCCGGAAAGCGTGATCGTTCGCGCCGGTGCGTCGGCCAATATGGCGCAGCTCACGGCACGGGCGGCGTCGGCGGGCGCGCGTGGAATCGCTTCGCTGTCGGGCATCCCCGGCAGCGTCGGCGGCTCGCTGCGAATGAACGCGGGAACGGATCGCGAGATCGGCGACTTCGTTCGGGAAGTGTGGGTGCAGTCGCCGCGCAAACCGGATCCGCATGCCGTTTCGGTTCAATATTATTATCGCCATACGTCGCTTGCACGGGATGCGATCGTCACGCGGGTGACGCTCGAGTTCGAACGCGGAGAGCCGCAAGACGTGCGGGACGAGATGCAGCACCGCCTGGTGCGCCGCAAAAATACGCAACCGATAGCGACGCCGAACGCCGGGTCGTGCTTCCGCAATCCGCCGGGCGATTGGGCCGCGCGGCTCATCGAAGCCGCCGGCGCTAAGGGATGGCGCGAGGGGGGCGCGGAAGTGTCGCCGCTGCACGCCAACTTCATCAACAACGTGGGCGGAGCGAGCGCAAAGGACGTTGCAACGTTGCTGGCGCGCGTTCGCCGCGCCGTTGCCGATCGATTCGGCGTCGAACTGCAACTCGAAGTCCACCTGGTGGGTGTCTTTATCGATCGGGACGTACGTGATGACCAGGCATAAACGCGCAAAAGTGGCCGTCGTAATGGGCGGCAGCAGCGCCGAACGCGAGATTTCCATTCAAAGCGGATCGGGCGTGATGCGCGCGCTCGAAGAGCTCGGCTACGATGCGCGCTCGCTCGACTACGATGCGCGATTTTTCGACGCGGTTCGCGATCTGAGTCCCGATGTCGTGTTCGTTGCGCTGCACGGACCGGGCGGTGAAGACGGACAGATTCAAGGCCTGTTGGAGTATTTGAATCTTCCGTACACGGGCAGCGGAATCGAAGCCTCGGCCCTCGCGATGGACAAACACTTGCTCAAGAAACTCTGTGCGGCCGAAGGGCTTCCGACGGCGGCGTGGGATCTGTTCGACCTCACCGGCGGCACGCTGCCGCTGCTTCCGGGTTCGCTCGATTTACCGCTCGTCGTGAAGCCGCGGTTTGAGGGCAGCAGCGTCGGCGTTTCGATCGTGCGCACGCACGAACAATGGACGAAGGCGATGATTTCGGCAGCGCAAGATTATGGCGAGATCGTTGCTGAAGAGTTCGTCGAAGGGCGCGAATACACGTGCGCGGTGCTGGGAGAAGAGGCCCTGCCGGTCGTCGAAATTCTGCCGAATCGCGACGAATATTATACGTACGACGCAAAGTACGCGGCCGGCGGCAGCACGCACGTCGTCCCCGCGCGAATCGGAGAGGATCTCGCGGCGCGCATTCAAATGCTCGCGCTTTCCGTTCACCGTCTGGTGGGTTTGCGCGATTATTCGCGGTGCGATTTCATCGTCAGCAAAGAAGGCCGGCCGTACATCTTGGAGATCAACTCGCTCCCGGGCCTGACGCCCACCAGCCTTATACCGGATGCCTGCAATGCCGCCGGCATTTCGTACCAGGCCCTCGTAGACCGCATCGTCGGATACGCGCTCGCCCGCGGCGGTGAGCGTGTTTTGGCCGAGTAGGCCGGGCAAAAACACACCCGGGCCGCCCCCCGGCCTAACCAGGCTCGCGGAAAAACCGCGTACGGCAGCGTAACTTCTCCGTTATGAGCCGCGTTCTATCTGCGAACATGTTTACTCGATCGCTCCTTCGGCGGGCGGCTCTCGGCATTTTCGGGCTCGCGCTGATCGCGGCGCTCGTCTACGTTCCGCCGTCCGCTTCCGCCGATCCGCAGCCGGCCCCGTCGCTGCCGCCGTATCAGAGCCTTACCCCCGTGCGGTTACTCGGATATATCCGCCGCGTCTACCGCCTGCGCCGTCCGCCGCCGCCGTATGAAACCTATACGCTGGTGCGCGCCCAAAACTCGAACTACAGCGTCGGCCCGGACCAGCCGCCGGTGCCCGATTACGCGAATTCGTATACGCGCAAGTACTGGGTGCGCAATCTCGACCGCGCCGCGCTGATGCGCCAAGTCGATCGCGGCGATACGGACGGGCAGCTGATGTTCGATCGACCGGCGCTCAATCAGCCGCGCGATCCCGGGCCGGCGACCGCCGATTTGTTCGAACCCGCGCACCCGCAGCCGCTGAACGTCATTCCAACGCCGGAACCGACGAACGGCCCGTACAAAACGATCGGCTCGGTCGTAGTCGTCGGCGAATCGGATTACAACGTGCCGAAGGTTACCGTCGAAGGCGATACGCTGCATCTGATTTTGACGCCGCGTCGCGACCCCGAGCGCAACGTGCTGCGTGAAATCTGGGTCGACAAGCACACGTTCGTGCTGCGCAAAGTGATCGCGCACGACCGCTTGTTCGTGCAGGGCGACGACGTGTATCCCGTGATCTTCACGTATACGCTCGGGTACTTGGACGGCTACGTCGTCATCACGCATTTGGATGGTATCGTGTTGCCGATCGTACGTAAAGACCGTAGCGGAACGATTGGCGAAAAAACGTACACGGGCGATGGGCAGAAAGTGACGTACGATTATCAGGACATTACGTTTCCTGGGTCGCTTCCGAGCTGGTACTTCGATCCGCGGACGTACGCGCAGCACCAGGACGACGCCCCGGAATAACTTGTCATGCTGAGGTATCGAAGCACCCTGAGGTATCGAAGGGGCAGTTCTCTCCTC
>DASZHD010000055.1:0-71199 GCA_035938175.1 Vulcanimicrobiaceae bacterium | reverse complement strand
GGAATAATCGTCACTTTGTGGATCGGATCGCCCTTGTCGGTCAGGCCGCCGATGATCGCGTGACCCGATTCGTGGTACGCGGTGACTTCTTTTTCTTTTTGCGACATCACGATCGACTTGCGTTCCGGTCCGACCATGACGCGATCGATCGCCTCGTCGCAATCGTTCATCTCGATGACGGTCTTGTTGCGGCGCGCTGCGAGCAGCGCGGCCTCGTTCAAGAGATTCTCGAGATCGGCGCCCGAAAAACCGGGCGTGCGTTTCGCGAGCGTTTCCAGCGCGACTTCCTTGCTGAGCGGTTTGTTGCGCGCGTGCACTTCCAGGATCTTCTGACGGCCTTTGACGTCGGCACGATCGACCACGATCTGCCGGTCGAAGCGGCCGGGACGCAGCAGCGCCGGATCCAGGACGTCGGGACGGTTCGTAGCGGCGATCAAGATAACGCCCGTGTTTTGATCGAACCCGTCCATCTCGACGAGCAATTGATTGAGCGTCTGTTCGCGCTCGTCGTGTCCGCCGCCCAGTCCGGCTCCGCGTTGCCGGCCGACCGCGTCGATTTCGTCGATGAAGACGATACACGGCGCGGACTTCTTGGCCTGGTCGAACAGATCGCGGACGCGCGACGCGCCGACGCCGACGAACATCTCTACGAAATCGGAACCCGAGATCGAGAAGAACGGGACGCCCGCCTCGCCGGCGATTGCGCGCGCCAGCAGCGTCTTACCGGAACCCGGCGGGCCCAGCAGCAGCACGCCTTTCGGAATGCGCGCACCCAGCGCTTGAAACTTCTTGGGATACTTCAAGAACTCGACGATTTCACCGAGCTCTTCTTTGGCTTCATCGACACCCGCGACGTCGTTGAACGTCACCTTCGGGCGGTTTTCGGAAAGCATCTTTGCACGCGAACGGCCGAACGACAAGGCCTGGCTTCCTCCGTTTTGTGCCTGTCTCAAGATGAAGAACAGAATGAGTACGAGCACGAGGAACGGCGCCATGCCGAGGATCGCGGAGAACATCGAGGTGTTCGTCGGGGCTTCCCACGTTACGCCGCTGTGGACGTGCTGCGATACGCGGTCGACGAAAGCCTGATCGCGGTTCGGAATCGTCGTCGTATAGTGCGTACCGTTCGTCAGGTCGCCCGAGACGTCGTCTCCCACCGCGTGAAAGCTGGCGATTTGGTTGCGTTCGAGCTTCGTCGAAAACGAGCTGTAGTCCAGCTTCGTCACGTCCGCCGTCGGCAGAATGAGATGCTGCACGATGACGAACACCGCGACGCACGCGATGATGATGAGAATTATGCCCCGAAGATGCTTGCTCACGATGTGTTACTTTACCTTACTTTGAGAATACCGTCGGCCGGAGCTGCGCGACGTACGGCAGATTACGATAGCTTTCCCCGTAATCCAAACCGTACCCTACGACGAACTCGTCCGGGGCCACCAGCCCTACATAGTCAATCGGTACGTCGACTCGCCGGTTGTACGGCTTATCGAAAAGCACACAGGACCGCAGAGTGGCCGGCGACCGCCCAATCAATAACGATTGGAGGTACTGCAGCGTGAGGCCGTTGTCGACGATATCCTCCACGACCAGAACGTTCTTGCCCGCCACATTTGCACCCGTGTCTTTGAGCAAGCGCACCTCGCCGCTGGATCGCGTCGAGTTCCCGTAGCTCGAGACAACCAGAAAATCCATCTCGATGCTTGGGCCGCCCGGCAGGCGAGAAATCGCACGCACGAGGTCGGCGGTCACGTACAGCGCCCCCTTTAACACGCCCAAGACGAGTAATGGTTTCCCCGCGTAGTCGCCGGCGATGCGGCGCGCCAAGCCGTCAATCGCAGCCGAAATCTCACCCGGCGAGAACAGCGTTTTTGCGATTGAAGAACGGTAACCGTCGATGGTCATCTCTGCTTTCGATGTACCGTCAACACCCCGTCCTCAATCGCGAGTTCCAACCCGCGCCCCATATGGAAACGGCCCGACCGCCCGCGCTGAAGAGCCCGCACGGCCGCCTCCACATGCTGGAAGTCGACGTCGCGCAGCGCTTCATGGCTTTCCAGCGTGTCGCGGACATGCCGGCGAAGCGCGGCGCGCGGCGCGCCGGCGGCCTCGGCGGCGATGAGTTCGGCTGCCCGGGATACTGCCTCGTCGAGACCGGGGAAGAGCGGACGGAGCGCCCCAAGAGCCTGACGGACCGCGTTCCGGCGCAGTTCGATGTCGGCGTTGGTGGGGTCGATGGCATAGGGCAGGGCTGCTGCCTCGACATAGGCGCGGATTCGAGCCCGCTCGACGCGCAGAAGCGGACGGGCCAGATCCGGGCCCTCCTTCAGCGGACGCCGCGCGGGCATGCCCATCAGTCCCGCGGGCCCCGCCCCGCGGAAGAGCGCCAGCAAGACCGTCTCCGACTGATCTTCCGCGTTGTGCGCCGTGGCGATGACGTTCGCGCCGCAGCCTTCGGCCAAGTCTGCGAGGGCCGCATAGCGCGCTTCGCGCAAACTCGCCTCGTCCCGACGCGACGGCGCGAGGGCCGCCACTTTCACCGGAACGTCGAGCGCCGCGCCGGCGCGCAGCGCGACCGCCTCGTCTTGCCACGCCGAATCCCGCGTGCCGTGATTGACGTGACCGATGACGAGTTGCCAATGCCGTTTTTGTGCCAAACCTGCCAGCAGGGCGGCAAGGCCGACCGAATCGCACCCGCCGCTGCAGGCAATGAGGATCCGATCGCCGGTGCGGAGCACGTCTTCGTGCTCGACGACCTGTTCCAGAGCGCGCTCCGGGCGCGTGCCGCGCATGGAGAAGTTTATCCCGTGTGCCGCGCCAGCTCGCGCTGCACGTCGCGCTTGGCGGTGGCTTCACGCTTGTCCCAAAGCTTCTTGCCCTTGGCCAGGCCGATCTCGACTTTTACTTTTCCCCGCGTGAAATACAGACGCAGCGGCACGATCGTCAGTCCTTTTTCCGCCGCGCGCGAACCGAAGCGCGCGATCTGCTCCTTGTGCATCAGCAGTTTGCGCGGACGGTTCGGATCGACGTTTGAGAAGCTGCCTTGTTTGTACGGCGGAACGTGCATGCCGAGCAACCATAATTCGCCGTCGCGCACGCGTGCGTACGCTTCATTCAAACTGATGCCGCCTTGACGAATCGATTTGATCTCGGTTCCGGTGAGTGCGATGCCGGCTTCCATCGATTCCAGAATGTGAAACTCGTGGCGTGCGCGGCGGTTGTCCACCGAGGGTGCTGCGTTTCGTTTCTGTTCCGCTTTTTCGGCTTCGCGGATTTGTTTCGATTTAGCCACTTTCCGGATTCCGCCGATCGTGCACGTCCTCAATCTTGCCCTGCGAAACGAAGCGGCCCTCACCCTCTACCAGCACCGCTCCGTGCTCGTCTACGACGCGCGCTTGCAATTCCAAAACGTTGCGCCGCTGCCATTTCACGCGTCCCTCGACCTGCAGGCGCGCATCCAGCGGCACCGGTTTGCGAAACCGTGCGTTCATCGTCGCCGTCACGCCGCGGTAGCCGGCGAACCCGGCCGCATGCGCCATCGCTTCGTCAAGCAGCGCGAGCGCAATGCCGCCGTGGGCGATGTTTTGCCAGCCTTGAAACTCCGGCCGCAGCATCGTCACCGCACGCACGCCGTCCGAGCCGTCCGGTTCGAATTGCAGATGCAGACCGATTTCGTTCTCCGGACCGCACGCAAAGCACCGCCCGTCGTCGACCGGCGTCAACGGCCCACGTCCAATCGCGCGGCCAGCGCGTGCGGAAGTTCCGCGTCGACGATTTTTTGCTGCACTTCTCTGATGGGATAGTCGTAACGGATCCATTTGACGACATTGGCGGCGTCGTCGAACAGCACGAACGACGCCTGCGGATTCAGGTCGCGCGGCTGCCCGATGCTGCCGACGTCGATGATGTACCGCTTTCCCGTTTCCAGTGCCAGCTCTCCGCCGTTTTGCATGTGTTGATGTGAAACCGTTCCGTCGGGTTCGAGCGCGTAATATTCGGCGATGTGTGTATGGCCTACGAAGATGATCGGCGCGTCCGTCCGCTCGAAAGCCGCTTTGGCGTGGCGTTTGTCGAGCAGGTATTCGAAGTAGTGAACGGGCGCTCCGTGCACCAGCAAGTAGCGCTGGTCTCGAATTTCGTAGCTGAGCCCGTTGAGCCAGTCGACCACGTCGGGCTCGATGACGCTTTGCGTCCACTCGATTGCGCGGCGCGCCGCCGGATTGAAATATTCGACCCCGAAATTGTCGACGGCCGCGACGTCGTGGTTTCCCAGCACCGTCTGGTGCGCGCGATCGCGGATCATGCGCACGCATTCGTTCGGGTTCGGTCCGTAGCCGACGATGTCGCCCAAACACAAGACCCGATCGCCGCTCTCCAGCAACGCGAACGCGCGCTCGAGCGATTCGAGATTCCCGTGAATATCCGAGAAAACCGCGTACCTCACGCGGCTTCCTCCGAAAGCACGCGCCGCAGGCGGACGCCGAACTCCGCACGCTCGGCCGGAGTGCCGACGCTGATGCGCACGTAGCGGTCGAGCGGCGGCGCGGCAGGCTTACGAACGAAGACGCCGTGCGAGAGCAGCGCGTTCATCACCGACGTCGCCCGCTGGTTTGTTCCGAAATCGATGCACACGAAATTCGTATGCGACTGCAAGAAGCCCAGCCCGAGCGACTGCGCGAGATCGTAATAGTCTTGACGTCCGCGCGCGACCTCCGTGCGCACGTAGTCGTGAAATTGACGGTCGCCGAGTGCAGCCAGCGCACCGATCTGCGCATTGCGGTTCACGCCATAGTGCAATCGAATTTTTTGGAACGTTACGGCGTTTCGCGGCGTAGAGATTGCGTACCCGATGCGGGCTCCGGCCATTCCGTACGCTTTTGAAAACGTGCGGACCCGGATCAACCGCCCGGAAAGCAGTTGCGGAAATGCGTCGCGTTCGTCGACGAAATCGGCGTACGCCTCGTCCAAAAACAGGAGCGTTCGGGCTGGAAGCGCGTGAAAGAGCCGGAGAATCTCCGAAGCCGCAAGCGTTGTGCCGCTCGGGTTGTCGGGATTGGCGATGTAGACGATCGACGGAGCGACGGAGCGCGCGCGATCGATCAAGGCGTCGATATCGACGCGGCCGTCGTCGCGGTACGGAACCGTATCGAGTTTTCCGCCGAACCCGGTAACGTGGTACGCGAACGTGGGATACGTTCCACGAGTCGTCAAGGCGGTCGAACCCGGCGAAAGAAAAGCGCGTACGCCCAAACCCATCAAATCGTCGATGCCGCTGCCCGCGCAGATATTTTCGACGCCGCAGCCGTGCATCAGGGCAAGCGCGCAGCGCAGATCGTACGATTCCGGATCGCCATACCACGAAATATGCGGCAACTCGGCGGCCATCGCTTGCACTGCCCGCGGCGAGGGGCCGAATGCACTTTCGTTGGCACCCAGGCGCAGCAGCGATGCATGGCCGCCTTCGCGCATCAACTGTTCGGGCCCGATAAACGGCGTGACGACGGGAATCGCCTCGATGTGCGGCGCCGCCAAGAATTCCGGTTCGGTGACGCTCGCATGAGGCGCCGCAGACGTGTTTTTCAGTTTAACTCCCAAGAAACCGCTCGATCCGCACGATCGTTCCGGCGCTTACTTCTTCTATCGGTTCGTCCAACGTCAGAAATCCGCTTGCGCGCGCGAGCAGACTCGCGGAGCTGGAACGCAGTTCAAGCGGATACGCCTTTGGCGTTGCCTCTGCCTCGTCCAGCCGCACGGGAACGTACCATGTCCAACCCGGGCGCTTCCGATAGGGCTGCGCCAACACTGCTTCGGAAGTTTGACGGCGCGGCGTGCTGCCGGTAAGCGCGCAGACGATCGGCGATGCCACCGCATCCAAAATCATCGCGGCGGACGCGGGGTTCCCCGGAAGGCCGATGAGCGGCTTACCGTCGATCGCGGCAAGAACCGTCGGCTTTCCCGGCTTCACACGCAGGCCGTGCACGATGACTCCCGGAGTACCGGCGCGATCGACGATCTGCGGCGTCAAATCGCGTTCGCCGACCGATGAGCCGCCGGTGAGCACGACGCCGTCACACGTCGCAAGACCCTCGCGCAAAAGCGATTCGAGCGCCCCCGGCTCGTCAGGCGCCGTCGGCAGATGGCGAACCGCCGCACCGAGCGTCTCCAGCAAACCCGCAACCGCCCAGCGATTGGAATCGCGAATTTGTCCCGGTCCGGGAGTCGACTGCACGTCGACCAGCTCGTCGCCGCTCGAAAAAACCGCAATGACGGGCCGCCGAAAGACGGGCACACGCGAAAGCCCTAACGTTGCAAGCACCGCGAGTTCGGCGCCGCCGATGCGCCGCCCGGGCTCCAAAAGGACCTCTCCGGCGCGCATATCCGAACCGGCCGGTGCGATGCAGTCGCCGCGGGGAATGCGCTCGCCGACGACGATCGCGCCGTCGTCCATTCGCACCGCTTCGATCGGAACGACGCAGTCGGATCCGGCCGGCAGCACGCCGCCGGTGGGAATTGCCAGGGCACGCCCCAGCTCCAGTTCACCGGCCCACACGCGCCCCATACGGATCTCGCCCGCAATCTGCAGGCGGCCGGGTGTATCGGACGATCGCACCGCAAACCCGTCCATAACGGATCGCGCAGCTGCGGGATGCGCTTCCTCGGCAATCGCGCGTTGCGACAGCGTTCGTCCCAACGCGCGGTCGATGGAAACGAACTCCGTTTGCGGCGCGCGGAGATTCGCGCGCGCGAAATACAACGTCAATGCCTGTGCCGGCGCGAGGAGCGCATCGGCTTGAAATCCAATGCCGCGTTTTTCCATGCTAGATATCGTAGTAGTTCGCCGCGATCCCGATCGCGTCCGTCGTTCGGCGCAGCGCCGCGGACAGGATCCCTCGTTCGTCGACGAGATTCTTCGCCTGGACGAGCAGTACCGCTCGGCGCTTACGCAGCTCGAAAACGCGAAGGCCGAAAAAAACCGGCTCTCATCGGAAATCGGCAAAGCCGCCGACAAGGGGGCTGCCGCGCGAGAGCTGCGCCCGAAAATCGAGGAACTTTCCGCGCAGATCGATCGCACGCAGGATCTCGTTAACCAGCTGGCTCCCGAGAACGCGCAATCGCCGCTGCACGAGCTGCTCACGCAGTCGCCCAATATTCTGGATGATTCCGTGCCCGACGGCGCGAGCGAAGACGACAACGTCGTCGTACGCACGCACGGCGCTCCGCGCGAATTCGATTTCGAACCGCTGGCGCACTGGGATCTCGGAGAGCGGCTGGGGATCCTGGATTTCGAACGCGCCGCAAAACTCTCCGGCAGCCGCTTCGCGCTGCTCAAAGGCGCAGGCGCGCGCCTCTCGCGCGCATTGGTGCAATTTTTTCTGGATCGCGCTGCTTCGCGTGGATACGAAGAAATCTCGCCGCCCGTGCTCGTTTCGCGGAATACGATGTGGTCCACCGGGCAGCTCACGAAATTCTCGGACGCGATGTTCGTCGATCAGGAAGCCGATCTGTTCATGATCCCGACGGCGGAAGTGCCGCTGACGGCCTTGCATGCCGGCGAGATTCTTGCATTTGAAACCCTGCCCAGGCTGTATGCGGCGTACACGCCGTGTTTTCGCAAAGAGGCGGGCGCTGCGGGAAAAGATACGCGCGGTCTGATCCGCCTGCATCAATTCGACAAGGTCGAACTGGTTTGGCTCACCGCGCCCGAATCCTCGTTCGACGCACTCGAAACGCTGACGGGTAATGCGGAAGCGCTTTTGGCGGAATTGGAGATTCCGTATCGCGTCGTCGCGCTCTGCGCCGCCGACGTCGGATTCAACGCAGCCAAAACCTACGACATCGAAGTTTGGCTACCCAGCGCTAACCGCTATCGCGAAATCAGCTCGTGTTCCAATTGTACCGATTTCCAGGCGCGCCGGGCGCAGATCCGTTTGCGGCGCGACGCGAAAGCGAAACCGGAACTGGTGCACACGCTCAACGGCTCGGGGTTGGCCGTTGGACGGACGCTGCTCGCGATTATGGAAAACTATCAGCAGCGCGACGGGTCGATCGAAATTCCGCTTGCTCTGCGGAGCTATATGAACGCGGACGTCATAGCGTAGCCGTCGGGCCGCACAGGTTGTCATCGTCCTTACTGCCACCGTAAAGCGCCGTGCCGCTTCGGCCGAACTACAGCCTTGTGAATCCCGCGAAATTGGTCACGCGCGTCAACGAAGAACGGCAGCGCAGCAGCTTAAGAAAGCAATCACACGGCGGCAGCAACGAAAACGCCGGCGGCATGCGGTGGCTGCTTACGTATGCGGACATGATCACGCTGATGATGGCGCTTTTCGTCATCCTTTTTGCGATGTCGACGCCGAGCCACGTGAAATTTCAAGCGTTCGCGAAATCGGTCTCGGGCGGATTCGACAACGACTGGGCAGTCAATAATCCGCCGAACGGCGGCCGCCAAACGCAAGCGATGGGCGGCGTGCAATCCGGCGGCTACGGTCCCCAGGCGAATCACCCAAAAGAATCGAGCGTTCTGCAGATTCCGGAGATTCAGTCGCAACTGAATTCGTACATTCGCCAGCAGCACCTCGAGCATTCGCTGCAGCTGCATTTGGATTCGCGCGGGCTGGTGATAACGCTGCTCTCGGACAACGCGTACTATAGCAGCGGCAGCGCCGAGCTTCGTCCGCAGACGCAACGGATTCTCGATCACGTCAGCGCATTTCTCAAGCGGAACCAGTTCTTGGTACGCGTCGAGGGCAACACGGACAACGTGCCGATTCATACGGCGGAATATCCGACGAACTGGGAGCTTTCAACGGCCCGCGCGACGAATGTTGCCCGCTATCTCGTCGAACGCGACGGCATGGATCCGCACCGGCTGGGTGCGACCGGTTATGGTGAATGGCGCGCGCGCTATCCCAACGACACGCCCGGACACCGCGCGGCAAACCGGCGCGTGGACATCGTGATTCTGAATGCGAAGCTCTCGCAGCTGATGTCGCCGCCGCTGCCGTATTAGATCTTCGTCGACTCCAATACGTTAGCGAGCGTATCGACGTAGGACGAGCCGTGCGGTTGTTCCGAAATGGCACCGCGCCGCGATTCGATGCGTACCCGCGACGCATTTTCGCCGTGGTTTTCGATCGTAACGCGCAGACGCTCCGAATTCACCAGACCGAAACCGGCTTCGATGGCACCGGCCGTGCGATCGCCTTGGTACACGTGTCCGCCGAGCACGTCTTCGATTGCCGAAACGCATCGATCGTAGACGAGCGCTGCATCGGCCGGAATTTCTAGAGTGCGCGCGGGAAACAGTGCCACGCCGGGCGGGCGTTCGACGCGCAGCCACCTGCGCAGAAATCGCATCGTCAGCCGATTGCCGGTTCCGTAGCTTCGACGCGGCGTACGCCGGGAAGTGCACTGATTTCGCGCAGCAGCGCGTTCAAATCGCGTTTCGGCGCTACCTCGACCAGATAGAGCGTTTCGACGACCTCTTCGGATGCCTGCGTCGTCACTGAAACGACGTCGATCGATTCGAAACGAATCTGCGCGTTGCGGAATTGATCGACGATCGCGCTGAGCGGCGTCTGCGTGGTCGCGCATACGACGCGAACGGTCGCTTTTCGTGGAATATGAAAAAACGCCATCAGATGTGCGTCGGAAAGCGCGAGCGCGCCCAGCGTAATCGCGGTCAGCAGCAACGCCGCATATAAACCGAATGAATTGGCGTATCCTAACAGCAAGCCGACTGCGGATGCCACCCAGATGCTCGCGGCGGTCGTCAGCCCCTGCGGCGCACCACCGTTCCGAACGATCGCTCCGGCTCCCAAGAAACCGATCCCGACCACGATATACGAGGGAATGCGCGTGTCGTGAAGATGCGCGCCCATTGCGGTAAATGCGGCGGCTGCGGCGGAGACCAGGAGATGCGTTCGAAATCCGGCGGGTTTTGCCGCCGCCTGTCGTTGTAAGCCGATCGCGCCGCCCAAGACGGCGGCAATCGCGATTCCGCCGTAGGGCGAAAATTCGAACTCGGTCAGGTCCCGATCGTCTCCAGCAGCTTCGAACGGTTCAAGTACCGCACGTGCCCGCGCTCCCGGCGCACCGCACCCATGCGCTCGAGCTCCGAAATTGCTCGTGCCGCGACTTCTTTCACCGTGCCCGCAGCAGCGGCGATTTGCGATTGCGTCATGGTAGGCAGCGGCGGCAGTGCAAGATCGAGTCCTTGCGCGGGCGGAGCATAGGGCAAAAGCGCGCCCGCGACGCGAACGAGAATCGGTTTCGAAACCTGCGCCGCCAGCGTGCTGGCAAGCCCGCGCGTCCGCTGCGCACACGAAGCACCCAGTGCGATAAGCAGCTCGGGCTCGCGGTGCGCCAAATCGCGAACCACGTCGAACGGGACGGTCGCGTATCGCGCGGTTTTCGAGACGGCCACGGTGCGTCCAAGCCACAATCCGCGATCGAAAAACTCCGCCGCACCGAAGACGTCGAATGCAAAAATGTGATAGAGCAATTGCTCGCGTGTGCCGTTGCCCGCAAAGACGCCAAGCGCGCCGTCGAGTACGATGCCGATCGCGCTGCACGGCGAATTTTCGGCACAGATCACCGCGCCTTTTCGCGCCGAGCATTCCGTCATCGATTCGGCCAGCACCGCTTGCAAATCGCCGTCCAGGACGGAAAAAACGTGGCTGCGCGCCAAGGCTCGCGTCAGCGGCGTACCGCCGGTTTCCCCGTTAAGCCGTACGATCGTCACCAGCCATTCGTGCTCGGAGAGACGGCGCGAATTCAGCCGCAACTCGCCGGGCGTTTGCTGCTCGAGGCGGGCAAGCAGCGCATGCGGGTCCAGTTCCATCGTGAACTCGAACGCCTCGCCGGCGGGCAAATCACGGACGCGATCCCCAACCGTTGACGCGCGTTCCCAAACGGGCAAACCGCGAAGATCGATAGGCATGTGCATCACGCGGATGCCTTCGATTCTTCTCGCGCCGTCCCATTTTACCGCGCGAATTTCAGGCTTTCACGCGTTTCCAAGCCGCCTGCACGGGCGGCGGGAGTTGGTCCATCTTGCTCAGGAAGAGCGTCAGTTGCCAGAGCTGCGTTTGCGTCAGCGTGTCGCGGAACGCCGGCATTCCGGTCCAGCGAATGCCATGGTACAGCTTCCAATAGGTGATGCCGTCGGGGTCGTCTTCGACGCCGTCTTTCGCGAGCTGCGGCGGCTTTTGGTACAGGCCCTTTGCAACGTCCGTCGGATTCCCGCTCGCATCCCCATGGCAGATCGCGCAATCGCTCGCGTAGAGTTTGAGCCCGGCGTTCAGATTGGCTTCGGTGGCGGGAAGGGGATTCTGAAGCCGTTGCGCTCGCGAAAGTGTGGCGTGCAAAGATTTGCGCGCAGCCCACGACTCGAACCTGGGCGGACGGTCGTCGGCATTCGCCGGCATCGTGCCGGAGACGATGATGAAATACCCCGCCGCCGCGGTCGCGAGCACGGTGAAAACGATGCCGAGTATAAAGCCTTTGAGCATGTGCCCTCCTCGGCGCGGAGCGTACCCGCGCTCGCTGGGCACTTCCTGGGACGCCGCGGGTTTGATAAGGTAGTGGTCCGGGCGGGGCGTGCCGAGGGAGGCCACCATGTGGAGACTCAGGTTTTCGCGCGTTTCATTGGGCGCCGTTTTCGCGTTATGTTTCGCCGCGTTGACGGGGTGCGGCGGATCGTCGCTGCAACAGCCGGTTAGTTCCGGGCAGTCTTCCGAACGCGCTCGCGCACAAACCGCGAACAGCGTAGTTCATCTGTACGTCAGCGACGCGGGAGCGCGCGCAATCTTGCGATTCGTGCTGCGCGGCGGCGTACCAGATGCGACACCGGACGCGGTGATTTCCGGCTTTTCGCGTCCGCACGGCATTGCGATCGGCGCCGACGGAAAATTGTACGCCGTCGACAAAGGCGCGCAAAAAGTACTGATTTTCGCGCCTTCACCGAATTCAAATTCCAAACCCATACGGACGATCGCGATCGGACAGTCGGGCGGAATCGGAACAGTCGGCGTCGATCCGGCCGGCAATACGTACGTCGCTTACCTGAAAGTTTGCACGACCGAGGGCTTCACGTGCGGATTCACGGACGTGTACTCGCCGTACGGCAGCGGATCGAAGTACCTCAAGACGCTCAACTTCGGCGGAAATCCGGGCGGAGCGGTAATACGATCGATGTCGTTCGATTCGTCGGGCCGTTTAGTGGAAGCAACGGGCCGGCAAGGGCCTGACGTGTATTCCGACGCGCTCGACGGCGGCACGCCGTATCCCATTTTCTGCGGCGCAGAGAGTGACTCGGGAAACGTGTGGGGTGCCAAAACGAACGAGCTGATCGAAACCGACCTCGGCAATCCGTACGCTCCGCAAATCGTCGTCATCCCCGATTTTACGACTAATCCGGATACGCACTGCCCGGCGTTCTACACGATTACGTCGTCGACGATTCCGCTGAAAAACCCGGTCGCGATTGCCAGCAACGGCACGTACGTGTATGTGACGGACGGAACATCGGACACGCTGCATTCCGGCGTCGTGCTGGTATTCGATCCCACTGTTTCCGGTTCGCAGAAGCCTGTGGCTGCGCTACACGGCGCGCGTTCGAAGCTGCGCTTTCCGGTGGGAATCGCGATTGGCCCGTAGCCGGAAGCGGTTATGCGAAAAGCCTCGCGAGCGTTCGCGAGGCTTTTTGTTTTGCAGAAGATTTTGCGCCAAATATCAAATCATCTGAATTTTTCATTGGGCGTTGACAATTAAGAAACCAATAAAGTGGAACCCGGAAGACACGACGAAAACATCTGTATGTTGCTCGTTGCGCCAATGCTGCCGGCGCCCTCGTTTAGCTACGATGCGCGACAGCCTTTGTCTATACGCGTAAATACCGTTGTTCGCGATGGCGACGTCATGCGAACGCAGATCTCATTTATGACGCCGGCGTTTGGCCGTGTGCGCGCTGAGGTGATCGGCCCACGATATCACCCATCGGGTGCGGCCGTTTTATTCGTCCACTGGTTAGGAGCGCCGGCAACGACAAACCACACGGAGTTTGAGCCGGACGCGCTGGCTCTCGCGAAGCACGGCATTACATCACTTCTTATCGATGCAATGTGGTCTCAACCGCACTGGTTTATGCGGATCCGGGAGCCCGGCACCGATTACAATAATTCCATCGCTCAAGTCATAGAACTCAGACGCAGCATCGACGTTCTCGAGGGCGAACCGGGCGTCGATCCGAATCGCATCGCTTATGTTGGTCATGATTTTGGTGCGATGTACGGGGAGGTATTGAGCGGCGTGGATCGCCGTCCGCGCTGGTGGGTCTTCATGGCGGGAACCGAACATTTTAGCGACTGGTACTTGCTCGGTGCGAAGCCGCCGGATCGTAACGGCTATATTGCCAGGATGGCCGCTCTCGACCCCGCTCCTTATCTCCGAAGCGCCAAGGGAAGCGGCTTTCTGTTTCAGTTCGCCACCAACGATCAATACGTCACTTCCAACCAGTCCTTTAACGTCTTTAGGTCGGCTCCAACACCACGCTACATGGCAGTGTACTCGACGGATCACAGTCTTCAGATCCGGTCTGCCAAGGAGGATCGGCTAGCGTGGCTATTACGCCGCATGTGTGGATCTTCCGGTTCCGACTGTCGCTCTAGCGAGTAATCGACGCAGCTCGATTTTTTGGATGCCGGTCGCGGCGTTGCCGCATTCACCGAATTCTATTGACTTTCACGGGTTCACTGGAGGAGAGAGAGGGATTCGAACCCTCGGAAGGCTCAGCACCTTCAACGGTTTTCAAGACCGCCGCATTCAACCGCTCTGCCATCTCTCCACGTTCGCAAAAACCGTATTTCGCTTGGGTTTCCCGAATACCGCCTCGAGCACGGGTGACGAATTCTATGCCAAACCCCGGCCCAGCCAAAGTTTCACTGTAACATCATTTTTGAGCGTTCAGTACTGCGAACGCATTTTGCGGTTCGCTCGCGTTTGCTTTTAAAGAAGCGGCCGCCGACGGTCGGAACCGCGCGGAAACGTTAAGGGCAGGGGCTCAGGCGCGGGGCGCGGGATTTTTGGGGTCCGGCAAACGGCATGGGCTGCGACGGTGAGAGCGGGGCCAGCGGCCGCGACCGACCTCTCCGTGACGGCCGAGGATCGCGTGTGTTGCGGAAATGATCTCAAATTTCGTCCTCCTGTCGATTCGGCAGCGCCCCGTTCGACGTAACAGCAGAGAGCCGGTACGAAAGTGACCAACAGCGATCCCCGAAAACAAGCCGCCCAACCAGCGCTCAACCCAAAGGAGATTTCGCCATGCGATTCATGGTCATCCTCAAATCAACTCCAGAGTCGGAAAAAGAAGACGCCCTCCCCGATCCACAACTCATCGCCGAGATTGGCAAGTACAACGAAGAGCTCAGGAAGGCTGGCGTTCTGCTCGCCCTCGATGGCCTCCATCCCAGTTCCAAGGGCGCACGCGTCAAATTCTCCGGCAAGTCTCGTACGGTCATCGACGGCCCCTTCACCGAGGCCAAGGAGCTCATCGCCGGTTATTATATCTTGCAGGTCAAGTCGCTCGAGGAGGCGATCGAGTGGGTCAAGCGTGGCCCCAGCGCCGCCGAAGACTACGAAGTCGAAATCCGCCAGATCGGTGAGATGGAAGACTTCGCACCCATTCTCCCGGAAGAGCAGATCCAGCACAAAGTGAAGCTCCGAGCTGAGCTGCCGCATCAGACAGCCAACAACTAGCCGCTCTTGCATCCATGGATCGAAACCTTCGCGCCCTGCGTCGCACCATATGAAGCCGTATAGCGCATCGTGTTTGTGCTTTCATGAAACACAGGCGTAGCTCGCGAAAAAAAGTGAAGCCCCCGGGCGTTCGACCAGGGGCTTTCCCTCTCAATCAAGTCTTCGGCACCAGAGTTGTGCTCCAAGTGCGACGACCAGAGTTGGAACGAAGTAGGCGAAGTATTCCCAGCCGTTGTGAGCCGGTAGAATCTCTGTGTGCATTCGGAATCACGTTTCCTCAGAGGCAATCGTCGCGACTACTGACCCTTCCGCTGTCCGAGCCACAAAACAACTCCCGCAAGGGCAAAGAACATCATGCCGACGATGAACCACGTGTTCGCCTCAGCACCGGTGTGATAGGCTGCCGCTTCAGCCCCCGAGGCAGCCCAAAGCGCAGCCAGCAAAACGAAAAGTATTTTGTAGATTAAGCGTTTCAGCCGCAACGCGCTTACAATCGCAATAGCAACGACAACACCGGTAAACGGTAACATCTGCGGCCAATATCTGAAGTGAATTCCAGTCGTGAAATTCGGCAACCGGACCGCAAAGTTTGGGTGAGCGCATTGCGTGAACTCGCCGGGGAGTACGACGATGCCGACGGCAGCGAAGAATAAGCCGCCGAATGGCGCGACGACGCGGCTCTGCCAAAGGGCAACCGGCCCGAACGTCTCGCGCGTGTATCCAACGAACCTCGCAAGGCGATTTGCGTCCGCCTCTGGCGGGTATCGCTCAAAGACGAATCGGCGCACGAAGTTAGAATTCGGTTGAAACCATACCATGAACGAAAGCCACAGGAAAAACGCGCCGCCGGCAGTTAGCATGAGGCCGCCCCACCCGGCGGTTGGGCAATTAACGATCACGTAGCACCCGACGCCCGGGCAAGGCCAAAAAATCCGTCTCGATAACGCCGAGAAGAAAGAACCATCAGGTGATGTCGTTCTGTTTTCGGCTGGTGCTTTCTTGCCCTATTCGAACCGCCGCAAGCCAACGGAATCGAGTACCACGTTCCATAGGCATCGCTAGGGCGCAGCCTGCGGACCCTATGTGCGCAGAAAACGTTACGGCGTCAGTTCAAAGAACTTCGCGCTCGTCCGTTGCGCAGATAAGTCGAGTCCGAAGAGGTGGCCGCCGACGTCGAGCCACAGTCCCGTGACATAATCCGACGCTCCGAATTGATACAGCTGGTGCACCGAAAAGCCGCCTCCCGATTTCGGCGAAACTTCTTCGATCGCCGCACTATTCGCATAAAAGACGTTACCGTCGGCATCCGCCACGGGGGCGCTTTGCAGGGAGGTCGCGCCGGTAACGACGCTCGGTTTCCAATTGTTCGAAGAGGCTTCGACCACAGACTGGGTGCCGTTCGTCTCGTTCGATTGCCAAATATTCCCGTTCGCGTCGATCGCCGGCCCGAATTGGCTGTCGTATTGACCGAACAGCACAGAGTACGAGAGTGTTCCGCCATTCGACGTCAGTTCGAAGGTGGGGCCGGCTCCGGGGTGCGCGCCGCCCGCCAGCCACGACGTACCGTACACGTTTCCGTTGCCGTCTTTTGCGAAGCCCCCGTTCGGCACAATTTTCTTTCCCGTAAAGTCCGCGACGGTCGTTTTCGCGAACCAGTTTCCGGACGGCGTCATTTGCAGAATTTTCTGACCGCACGTCGAGACCACCGAGGACGCCAAAACCACGGGACGGGCGTCGTTCGTCTGGAAATCGGCGCGCTTGCAGTACTGGATCTGCGAGGCGGTCCACGCTCCCGACAAGCGCCGAAGCACGAACACGCCGTTGCTGGAAACGATCCAGAAATTGTTCGCCGCGTCGCGAGCGATCGGCCCCACGTACGTGCCTTGCGCCGTTCCCGGCGTGAACGTGTACAAAATCGTTTCGTGCAGACCCGTGTGCGAGGGCGTCAGTTCAAAAAAGTATGACTTCTGCCACGACTTTCCGTGCAAAGTTCCAAAGTAGTCCCCGTTCGCGTCCGTTTCGAACGGTCCGCTCGGAATGATTTCTCCGGTAGACGAAAACGTGTACAGCGTTCTTACCGTGACGCCGGCGCCTTGCGCGTTTTGCCGGCGGCTTGACGAGCCGATGACGGGTACGGTGTTTACGGAAGAGCCGTGGCAAGCGGAAAAAGCAACAAACGCAGCAGCCAGCAAAACGACGTGCGCGCGGCGTGCGACGGATAACATACCATCCTCCAAAAGCACAGAATGATGGCTTCGCGTCTTAGCAGCGTTGGGCGCGTCCGGGGTGCTCCCCTGCCGAATTGCAGAAGGCCACCGCGGTTGCGGTGGCCTTCGTTACGCGTCGAAAATCGCGCTAACCCGGTTGCGCCGGCGTTAGGTCTGCGATTGAACGAACGCGTCGATCTGCGGCAATAAACGATCTTCTACCGCTTGCCGGGTGTGGACGTCGTCCATGGTCTTCTTTGCCTCGCCGGCCGCGTCCGGCGGCACGTGCGATTTGAGGAACGCCTCGATTTGATCGGCGGGGATCAGCGTCGCAAAGCCCCCGGCAACCTGCGACACCGCGCCGACCCGTTCGAATGCGGACATCGGCGCAAAGATCTTGTCGGCATTGTCGTTGAGGAACTTCCAGCTTTCTTTCGGATGCTCTTGTGCCACGGCGCCGACGATGAACGGAGCGAACGGCGCGAACTGCGGCGGCAAGTGCAGCGTCATGTTCAGGCTCTGCTGCGCCAGCGCCGGGTCCTTGGCCCCGAACAGCGCGAAGAAGTCGTTCTGTTGCTCCGTCGGGTTCGTCGCTTTCATCGCCATCGTGAGCAGTTGCTGATAGATGGCCGCATCGGCGGCGTAACCGGCGACGCCCATCACGACTTGCTTGTTCAGCGGTGAATAGGCTTGCGGATTTTGCATCACGACGGCAAACCGGCGTTTTGCTTCCGCAATCGTGTCGGTGTCGCCCGTTCGAGCGAGTAAGAACAAGATCGTGTTGCGCGTCTGCAGCTGGTCGTCGTTCATGCCGGTGCCGTCCCACCCGCCGAAACGCGCGAGCATCGGCTTGACCTGTGAGGCAACGTACTTCTGCACGCGCGCCTCCTCCGGCTTTCCTTGTTCGAAGGTCAGCATTTGACCGTAAGAATCCAGAACGCCGTTGACCACAAGCGGATCCGTGTCGCCGTTGTCGGCACGCGCGTACGCCAGGTAGTTGTCGAATTTCTGGAGGCCCGAAGCCGCGAATGCCTTGGAATCGTTCAGTAGATTCAGTTTGTCCGCCGTCGTGAACTTGAGAAACGCGGTCTGCTGCGCCGCTTGCGTTTGCGCGTCGTACTGCGTCCGGTAGAAGCCGACCGCGTCGCCGTTCAGCACGAACGGCGCAGTGCACGAGCCGCCGTCGATCGTGCTCGATTGCGCGTTGAAGATCAGCGGCGTCGTTTGCGCGGACGTTGCATCGGCTTTCAGGTTCAACGGAATCGACCAAACGGTGCTGCCCGTCGGTGCGCTTGCGTCGTTCAAGTAGCGGTGTTGCGTCAGGGTTATCGTTCGCTTACCGCCCGAGCACGATGCCGTCGCGTTCACGACCGGGAAGCCCGGCTGGTAGATCCAATTGTGCGTGACCGCGGCGATGTCGACACCGTTGGACTCGGCGCTCAGATCTTTCCAGAGATCGTTTGCGTTAAATGCCGTGTACTCGTGCGTCCGGAAAAAGTGCTGAAGCCCGGTTTGGAATTTGTCCGGCCCCAGGTATTGCTCCAGCATGCGAAGCACGGCGCCGGCTTTCGTATACGAAATCTCGTCAAACACCGCGGCGGCTTCGGTTTCGTTGTGAACCGGAATATAAACGGGGTGCGTCGTGATTTGGGCATCCCGTCCCATGGCTCCCTGAACGGCATCGTCGGCGTCGATGAACATGTGCCATTCGGGATGGAAGTGATCCGGCGCCTTCGTCTGCATCCACGTGGCAAAGCCTTCGGCCAGCCAAACGTCGTCCCACCAGCCGAAGGACGTCAGGTCGCCGTTCCACTGGTGCGACTCTTCGTGCGCGATGATGCCGAAGATGCCTTTTTGATCCGAAGCCGGCTGCAGCTTGGGATCGTACATGATCGTCGACTCGTTGTAGGTGATTCCGCCCCAATTTTCCATCGCTCCCAGGAAGCCGCCTGGAATTGCGATCGTATCGAGTTTGGGAATCGGAAACTTGATCCCGTAGTATGAATCGTAATACGGCATCAAGTCTTTCATGACGCTCAGTGCATACTGCGATTGCGGCATTTTGCCCCGCGTCGCGTACACTGAAAGTCCGATGCCGTCGGCCGTCGTCGAGCTCTTCTGAAAATCCCCGGCGCAAAGAACGACCAAGTAGCTCGACATCGCGGGGGTCGTCGCGAACGTCACCCGCTTTAGCGCGGGGCCTGCGGCAGTCGTCGCGACGATCGGCGTGTTTGAGACCGCCGTCCATGCCTTCGGAACGACGAAGCTCACGCGAAACCGCGCGCGGAACGCCGGCTCATCCCAGCCCGGAAATAGCCGGCGCGCATCGGTTGCTTCCAATTGCGTGCCGTACATGTAGGCCGGTTTGCCCTGCATGTCCGAGTAATTTTGTTTGAACAGGCCCTGCGCCGACGTTTGCACCGTCGCAGTGTACGCGATGTCCAAAACGTGGGTCCCGGGCGTTACGGGCTTGGCGAATGAAAACGTGGCTTGCTGTTTCGCGGGGTTCAGCGAAACGTTCGCCGGCGTGCCGTCGAGTTTCACCGCGCCGAACGTGGTCTGAAGTTCGTTCAGCACGATCGTTCGCGTCGGCTTGCGAACGGTAACGGTAATCCGCTCGTGCCCCGCGATCTTCATGGTTTTTGGATTAGGTGCGACGTCGATCGCGTAAAACGTCGGCACTACCGTCTTGGGCAGCGCACCTTGCGCCGCATCGATAGCTGCAAACGGCGACGCGCTCGCCGTGCCTGCACACAGCCCTGCCAATAGCAGCGCCGGCGCGGCAGAATAAAAAGCACTACGCAATGAGATCCCTCCGAAAGGCAACAGGGCCCAGACACGTGACTTACGGTCGGGGCCCTGTTCGTGTTTCGCGGATGGCGACCTATTGCGCCCGGCCGAAACCTTAGAACGTCAGCAGTTGATCGTCGTTCGGAATCGTAGCCGGTACGGACTCGACCGCCGGTCCAAGGGTTACGCCCGACGTTCCGTACGTAATGGGCAATACGTCGATGTAGCCCTGGCCGCCCGGGGTCGTGGCGCCCGCCGTTGCCGGTAATCCCATCACGACGAGCCATTTGTTATCCGGAGTCATCGTCACGGACGAGATCTGCACCAAACTCGTGCCCGGCATGCCCGCGATGGGGTTCACAATCGTGGATGTCGTCGCGCCGAAGGTCTGCGAATCGACTCCAGGCACGATTGCGATGCCGGCATCCGTGCCGACGAACGCCGTTCGACCGTCGGTGACCACGGAGTACGCGTGCTTCGAGGGCGCTATCAAGGTGCTCGTTTGCCCCTTTGCCGCGCCGGTGAGGTTGGTAAAGAGCCACAGCGTACCTTGCGGCGTTGCCGTCGTGCCGGTGACCAGCATCTCGTAGTCGCCGCTGGATGGCTTGAACACGGTCACGCCTTCGCGTCCTTTTTCGGCCAGCACATCCGGCGGGTCGGACTGCGCGATCTGATTGACCTCGGTATAGTTTGCCGGGGGCGCCGCGCTATAGAACACGTTCAGATGTCCGCCGCGCGTTACGAGCACTTTTGCGTCCGGCGACATCGCCAGACCGGCGGTGTCTTCAGGACCGAACGTTCCGTTTATCGCCAACTGCGCGTACGACGGCGTTGAATTGACGTTGTTGACTTGGAGCAGATAGTTCGAGCCCGTCGCGCCCAAAGCGACGACCGCCGTCGTGGGATTCGGCATCACCACCGCGTCTGCGAAGCAGAGCAATGGGTTCGCGCATTGCGGCGAGAGATCGAACGGCGTGCCGGCATTTACCGTAGTACCGGAAATCGTGAACGGAATCAGTTCGTGCAGACCACCGGTGCTCAGAATCCCCGTGTTGCCGGTCACGTATGCGGACGAATCGAGTTGAAAAAACCCTGCGCCGATCTGATTGGCATGCGCGGGCGGAGCCTGCATGTTAAGCAGCGTTACTTGGCCCGCCGGATTGGCGAATCCGTTGTCGGCAACCAAAGCGTTGAACGGCGGCGCCGTCGGCGTCGGGCTCGCGCTCGGCGTGGGCGTCGGGAATGCACTGCACGGCGTAATCGTTTGCGCTGCGTTCAGCGTCCCCGTGTAATTCGAACCGCCGTTGCCCGTCGCGCCGGCCGTAACCAAGGATTTGAAGAATTCCGGCGTTCCCGCAGCATCGGAATTAAACGGCGGGAAGCTCTTGTCGTCGAGCGACTTCACGCCCAGGCGGTTGTAGTCGGAATTGAACGCTCTATACGCGGCGGCAGACCACTGCCAGTTGAACGTGACGCCCGGCGAATTGGTAATGAACGACGCGGTCCAAGTGACCGGCGTAACGCCGCCCGGCAACGATTTTGCCAGCGGTAACGCCACGCCGTTCAGGAAGACGTTGCCCGACGTGTTCGCGGGAACGATCTCGAGCCACGTGTTGAAGCGCGTATCGAAAACCATGTACGCCGCCCGCACTTGCGGGCTGACGACGACTGCGGCGTTCGGCGTCGAGACGGTCTGCAGCACGCCGTTGTTCGTGTACGTGATCTGTGAATTCGACATATAGATGATGACCGGCGATTTGGGCGGGCTCATCTTCATGACGCTCGAGAACCATACCGTATCGCCTGCGGCGACGGGCGTGGAATTGAAACCCGAAACGCTCGAGGAACTCGGGCAGCTGGGAGACCATTGCCGCGACTCCGAGAGCAAAGCGTTGGTATCCGACGGGCCCGGTATCACCGGCGCCGCCGCGGGCGAAACCGGAGGTGTGGCTGACTGCGGACCGCCGGAACATCCGGCAAGCGCATATGCGAGTCCCATCACGACCGCTGCGAAGGACGAGTAGCGAAGATTCATGGTGCATCCTCTTCCGGGCCACGGAGGCAGAAACGAAAACCGGGCTCACGCATAAACGCGAGGCCGCCACCGTGAGCGTACCAAACGAGCGCGGCGCGGCGCAGAGTCGAACGGCCTGTCGCGCTCTAGGACCGGGCGCGGCAGCAGCCGCCCGCCAAAATGCCTATGCCAAACGAAAGGGATTAGTTTACAAAGTAAAAAATCCCGGCCTACCGTCCAGCGGAGAACGACGATGGCTCTCACCACTTCCGCCCACACCGGCGTAATCGAATCGCAACCCTCACAAAGCGGCGCACCGCGCAAGCGCGTGCTGACGCTCTGGGATTTGATCTTTTACGGCATCATTCTGATACAGCCAATCGCTCCGGTGCCGCTGTTCGGCGTGGCGCAGCAACTTTCGAACGGCCATTTCGCGACCATCATCATGATCGCGATGTTCGCGATGATGATTACCGCGGTAAGCTACGGCCGAATGGCGGCGATCTATCCTTCCGCGGGCTCCGCCTACACGTACGTCGGGAAAGGGCTCAACGCGCACCTCGGGTTCCTTGCCGGATGGGCGATGTTCATGGACTACTTGCTGCAGCCGCTGATCAACACCGTCTATATCTCGGGAGAATTGAACAAACGGTACGTTCCCGGCATTCCCTACGCCGTATGGGTCGCGATCATTGCCGTGTTCTTCACGGCGCTCAATTTGCTGGGCGTGCGGTCGTCGGCGCGTACGAACAAGGTGCTGCTGTTTGCAATGTTCGTCGTCATCGGCGCATTCATCGTCTTGGCGCTGCACTATCTGTTCGGAACGCAAGGCTGGGGCGGCGTACTCTCGACGCAGCCGTTCTACGATCCGGCGACGTTCGATTGGCACCGCATCGGCATGGCAACGTCGTTTGCGGCACTCACGTACATCGGGTTCGACGGCGTTACCACGCTTGCGGAAGACGCGCAAAATCCGAAACGGAACGTGCTGCTCGCCACCGTTTTGGTGTGCGCGTTTACCGGAATATTCGGCGGACTGGAAGTCTATCTCGCGCAGCGCGTGTGGCCGAATTGGCATGCCTTCCACGACTTGAATACGGCGTTCATGGACGTCGCAAATCGCGTCGGCGGCATTTGGCTGTTTCACGCCATGGGGATCATCCTGATTATCGCGGCGCTGGGAAGCGGCCTGACCGGCGGTCTGGGCGCAGCGAAGTTGCTCTTCGGCATGGGACGCGACGGGGTTTTGCCGCGCAAGGTCTTCGGGCACGTAAAACCCGGAAGCACGACGCCCACGTACAATTTCCTCATTATCGGCGCGCTGACGGTCATCGGCGCGATCCTTCTCAACCGCTTCGGAAATGCGTACGAATTATCGGCCGAGATGCTGAACTTCGGAGCCTTCCTTGCCTTCATGGGCGTGAACGTTGCAATGTTCTGGCAGTTCACGATCGCGCGCCGCGGCATGCACAAGCGCAACGTCTTCATGGACACGATCCTGCCGCTGATCGGCTTCGTGTTCTGCGCGTGGATCTGGGTTCAACTCAGCGTGCTGGCGAAGATCGTCGGCGGCGTGTGGTTCGCCATCGGCATCGTCTATCTCGCGATCAAGACGCGCGGATTCCGCGCCGCTCCCGTAGCGATCGACTTCAGCGAAGCGTAGGTAAGGTTTCGGCGCGCCCTATGCGTGCAGTGAAACGACGCGCGACCCGAGCGTTTGACGCCCGCTGGTGTGGCGAAGCACGTCGACCAGCGTTGCGTACGGAACGGGCCGGCTGAAGAAAAATCCCTGCGCTTGTTCGCAGTCCACGGAACGCACGAACTCGTACTGCTGTTCGGACTCGACGCCCTCGGCGATCACGCGCAAACCGAGTGTCTGGCCCAAGGTCGAAATCGTTTTGACGATTCCCTGGTCGTACGAGTCGAGCACGACGTCGTCGATAAAACCCTTGTCGATCTTGAGCGCCGTAACGGGTAAACGTTTGATGTAGCCGAGCGAACTGTACCCGGTTCCGAAATCGTCGACGATGATTCCCACGCCCATGCGGCTCATGCGCGTCAGCGTCGCAATGGCAACCTCGTTGACCATCACGCTTTCGGTGATCTCCACATCCAGCGCGTCGGCGCGCAAGCCCGTTTCTTTCAGCAGCGACGCGAGCATCGCGACGAAATCGACGTCGTACAGGTCCTTCGGCGAAAGGTTGACGGCGACGCGAAAATCCGGTAGCTCCGTCGCGCGGATACGCGCGGCCCGGCTGCACGCTTCGCGCAGCACCCAGCGGCTGAGTTCGGTGATGATGCCGGTTTCTTCGGCGATCGGAATAAAGATATTCGGCAACAATTCACCAAGCATCGGATGCTGCCAGCGCAAGAGCGCTTCGGCGGCGACAATGCGCTTCGATTTCAAATCGACGATCGGTTGGAAGAGCAGATTCAGCTCGTTGCGCCCGAGCGCCTGACGCAGATCCTGTTCCAAGCCCAGGCGTTCCAGCACGTGCGTCTGGCTTGCGCCGTCGTACAGGCGCGCCGTGCTGCCGCCGGCTTCTTTGGAACGGTACATGGCCGAATCGGCGAACGCAATCAATTCTTCCGCCGTTTGTGCGTCTTGCGGGAACATGCTGCCGCCGACGCTGGCGCTCACGAACAGGTCGCGTCCCGCAATGCTGAACGGCTCGCCGAATGCATTAATCAGATTTGCTGCGAGGAGCGCGGCGTTGTGCCGCTGCGCGATCCCGCCCACGACGACGACGAATTCGTCACCACCCGGTCGGAAGATCATCGAACGTTCGTCCAGCAGTCCGTTCAGCCGGTTCGCAATGCTCTTGAGCAGTTCGTCGCCCGCGCGATGGCCCAGCGTGTCGTTGATCGTTTTAAAGCGATCGACGTCGACGAAAAGCACCGCCAGTGACTCACCACGCTTCACGGCCTCTTCGATCATCGCCGGTAAACGCTCGCCCAGCGCCATGCGGTTCGGAAGACCGGTAAGGGCATCTTGACGCGCGAGCTTCGAGAACCGCTCCGCGTTCTCACGCATCTCCGTTACGTCCAGCATGACGCCGATCGCGCCGACGATGTCGCCTTGCGGATCGCGCAGCGGTTCGACGTCGTTCTGCATCCAGCGATCGCCGTGACGCGTCTCGTATCGAACCGTCTCACCGCGAAACGCGCGAGCGACGGCCGCCGCACACGCGTCTTTTTCTTCGTACTCGCCCAGGAGCGACTCGAACGGCGCACCCAGCAGCCGGTCTTCGGAAAGACCGCGCTCGTTCAGCGCCGCGCCGGCGACCGACGTAACCCGCAAATCCAGGTCCACGGTCCAGATGACCGCGGGCACTTGTGAAAGCAGCACGCGAAACCGCCGTTCGTTGGCACTCAGGCGCAGTTCGGCATTCTTGTCTTTAGTGACGTCGCGCAAATAGACCAGCAGCTCGTCCTGCGCCGGCTGGATTCGGATTTCGATCCACAAATTCGTGGACGCGAAATACTGAAGCCGCTCGATCGGTGCACCGAGGGTCCGCGCGCGACGCATATCGGGTACGAGCTCCGACGCCAACGGATCAAGAACGTCGACGATTCGCGTCCCAATCAGTTCCACCGCGCCCCGCCGCAACAACGCCTCGGCACGCTCGTTCACGTGCGAAAACCGCATTTGGCCGTCGAGGATGAAAAACGCGTCGGGAATGCTTTCCAGAACGCTGTACCGCTTTTGCACCAGCGCCCGGGCGATCCAGGCGTCGCGAAGACGCATCAGCCGGAAAAGGCCGGCCGCCGCGACAATCAGTAGCGCGAGACCGCCAAACGCGAGCGTCAGTTGCGCGTTCAAAGAACGCCTCGGCGCTCGAGCTCTTTCCGTAGTCCCAGCGGACCGCGGACGCCCAGCGCGCCGTACACCTCTTCGATCTGTCGTCGAAGCGTGAATTCGCTCCGGCTGAACCGGCGCGAAAGTTGTTCGATGCCGGCGCCTTCGCACAGAGCGAGCGCGAGCTGCCGCTGCGGCGCGGAAAGCGAAGTCAAGCCGCCATCGGGCGACGTCTGTGCGGAATCACGCAAGCGAGCGAAGAGCGGACTCTTCGGAAACGACTGCGCGTGCGCTTGCGCCATGCGCTTCCACGACTCGTTCTGCGTCAGTTCGGACAACGCTTGTGCCGCCAGCGCAGCACGGTACTCGTGCTGGATCTCCGAGAAGATCCCGTAGGCGGCTTCTAAGTTCTTGACCGCGAGATTGGTGTTGCCGAGCACGCTTTGAACGCGCCCCGAAGCATATTTTTCGAGCGCTACGGTGCGCCGCTGATGCGAAGCGCCGATCGTGGGATCGATTCCTTCGGTACCGATTTGAATGTACGTTGAAACGTAGCGCTGCGCTTGCGCCATGTCGATCGGTGCGAAGAGTACTGCCAGCGATATCAGGGCCATGCGCTCTTCGCCCATCGTCGCCGCCCATTGCACCGTGCGCGCCACCTTGTGCGCTTGATGCAATTCTTCGACCGCCCATGCATCGTTCCGGCTCATCTGCGCGACGTACGCGCGATCGACGTGCGCCATCACCTGCCACGCCGGCGTCGGCGCCAAGTCTTTAGAATCTTTGAAGAGCCACTGCGCTCGCGCCGGTTCGCCTTGCAGAAATGCGTGCCAAGCCAGGGCGCGCACGCACAGAAAGCGGTACGTTTGCAGATCCGCCGTCCACTCGATGCCGTCGTATGCCGATTCACCGTCCGCGACGACTTCGGTGTCGCCGAGTTCGAAGGCAAGTTCGAGCATGGCATGAAGCGCCACGCCGACCATCGTCAAATCGCAGCGGTAACCGTCCCGCTCGAACATCGCGATCGCCGAGCGCAGTTCGCGCAGTTGTTCGCGATAGTTTTCCAGCCCGGCGTACATCCAGGCTTGGACGACTTTGGCTGAAAAGCGGATCGCCGGATCGGTGTCGCGCGCGGCAATGGCGAAGAGCTCGTTATGAGGATCGTACGTCTTCGTCGACCACAACAACCGCGTGCGGTGAAGCGCGACCTTCGAGAGCAGCGGATCGTCCGGGCCTTCTAACAGATCTTCGGCCGCTTCGAGCATCTCCGCGGCGCCGTCGAAGTTTCGGCAGTTCGTGTACGCGCGCGCCGAGGCGATGAAGTATCCGAATTTTCCTTCCAGCGATGAGAACGCATCGGAATGCGCCGCCAACTCCGAGAGTCCGAGAATCGGATCGCGGTAGGTGAGCACCTGCGAGCGCAGGAGCAGTCCTTGCTCACTGTAGGGGCGCGGCCAATCTTCGCACCCGGACAGGCGCTCGAGGGCTTCGTCGCGGCGTGCGCGGCGCTGCGCCTCGAGGGCCAGGTCCAGAAGATCGGCGGCGTGGTTAGCGCTGACCATGTCGTGCTCTCGCAACGTTCGGGTTTCGCTAGTCCTTGAGGGTTCCGGCGTTCGCGTTCTGTCCGCCCGTAACCGTAACGGTGGGTCCGTTTACGGCCGCGTATTGCGACTGCGAGTTCGACTGGAAGACGCGGTCGGCGGCGTTCATGTAGTCATTCCAAATGACCAGGTTGTAGTTTGAGGATCGCAGTGTGTGCAGTTCGAACGATCCGGTCGAATCGGTCACGCCCGTGTTGCCGATGTTGCCGTCGGAATCCGTCGCAACGACGACGGCCTGATCGACCGGGAGTCCCGTTTTGCTGTCGACTATTTTTCCAACGATAGATCCCGCATCGTCGATCGGCGCCACGAACAACGCAGGTTCGGCGACGAGCCCGCCTTGCGCCCAGAGATCCAGCGACTCGAACGCGTTGAAGTCGACGCGCACCGCATGATTCCCGTCTTCCGGAATCGAGAAGGGCTGGTTTACGACGATACTAACCGCGTTCGAACCGTGCGGCGTCGTCGTGACGTTCGCGCCGGCCCCAACCGTACTCCACGTTTGCTGATTCACGAAGAAGTTGATCGGCATCACGGTGCCGTCTTGGAACACGCCCGTGCTCGTCGCGAGATCGACGACCAGTTTCAGCGAGTCGTATTGAAGGCGCGCGACCTGGGCGTGCGCCACCAGCTGACCGCCGTTCCCAGGCACGTTCAGCACGTTTACTACGAGCGGCTTGGAGAATGTCGACAAAACGGTGGTCTGTCCGTTCTGAATCGCGTCCACTTCACGCAGACCCAAATTCAATTTCGCGAGCGGTCTGCCGTACAGATCCGGCGCGGCGTCGCCCAGCAGGACGCTAAGTGCAGCGCTCGGACCAATGCCGCCGTACACGCCTTGCGGTAAGCTGTGCGACCCGCTCGCCGGCAACAGCGGTGACGCTGTTTGCGCGCCGTGCGCGCACGCCGCTAGCCCGATGACACAAAAGGAAACTAGAACTGCTTTAAACAGTCTTCTCAACGCCGTACCTCCGCGCCGCTCTCCCTTGGCGCAGCATATCTAAAATGAAGTTTCCCCGCCCCGTGCGGTATTGGTTATTATACAGCCAACCGAGCGTAAAACCAGCTGCCGTTTACGTTCGCATACGGCTCAAACAAGCCGAAAACGGTAAAGACTTCGTAAAACGAAAAGACCCGCGATTAAGGCGGGTCTTTTTTCGCAATTCGGGTGGAGGGCCGAATTAGTTCTTGGTGATCGTCTTCGCCATGTTCGCGGCGCTCTTGGTCGCTTCGGTGACGAAGTCGGCAACTTGCAGCGCGTACTCTTTGCGCAGCTCGAGCATCTTGTTCGCATAGTCGAAGCTCAGCTCGACGAATTTCGTCGGCGAAGGCAGGCTCTCGACCGTCGGCAGCTTCTCCAGCGTGGCGACTTCCGAGAACAGTTGGCGCGCCTGCTCGAACGCAGCGATGTTGGCATCTTGCGCTTGCTTGACGGCTTTGAGCGTCTCTTCTTGGAACTTGGCGACGTACTCGTTAAAATCGGTGGCCATTAGTGCGGGTCTCCCTTACAGCGTTTCTCGTGCTAAGTATACTTAGCACTCGCTGCATTTGTCAAGTGCGCCCTAGGAACCCCCGGTAGATGCGTATCATGGTGTCCTTCTGATCGGTCGTCAGGTTCGGGTCGAGGCGGATCGCCTGCTCCACGTCGCGGCCCGGAGGGGCCTTGGCGTCTTCATCGAGCAGGCCGGCCTGTGTGTACATGGTTTCGGCCGAAATCTGCAGCGCATTGGCGATGTTTTTCAGCACGTCGGCCGAGGGTTTGTAGAGTCCCTTTTCGACTTGCCCGAGATAGGGATTGGAGATTTTCGCCATCTCCGCAAGCTGCCGCAAGGACAGGTTCGCCAGTTCGCGCTGGCTGCGGATGAAGTCGCCCAGCCTTTCCCAGGCGCGGTCGCTGCGATCAGTCATTGCTCACGTACCGTCCGGGCGCCGGATCGCCGGCAGGCAGATCTACCGGTGCCTGCAGCGGTCCGGCATGTTCTTCGGCCCACGCAGCCCAATCGGTCCACCAGCTTCCCGCTTCGCGCTGCGCGGTTGCGCGCCACTCGTCGGCCGTCTCTTCGCGCGAGGCTTGCGGTTTGGTCCAGTGCTGCGATTTCGAATTTCCCGGCGGATTCACGATCCCCGCGATATGGCCGGAATTCGTCAGCGTATATTTCACGTCGCTGCTCGAAACGAGATTCACCGCACGGTACGTCGATCGCCACGGAGCGATGTGATCCGCTTCCGCACCGAGCACGTAAAGCGGCGTCGTAATCGCGCCCAAGTCGATGGGCGTGTCGGCAATCGTGAACTTTCCGGGCTGCGCGATCAAGTTATTCAAATAGCACGCGCGAAGATATTGCGAATGCATCGCGGCCGGCATGCGCGTAGAATCGCTGTTCCACGTCAGAATATCGAACGCCGGCGGCTGTTTGCCCATGAACCAATTGCTCACGACGTAGCTCCAGATCAAATCGTTGGCCCGCATCCAGTCAAACGTGCCCGCCATCTCGCTGGAGTCCAAGTACCCGCGCTCGTTCATGCGTTTTTCCAAACGCTCGATGGTGGACGAGTCGGTGAAGACGCCCAAATCTCCGGGTTCCGAAAAGTCGATCAACGAGTTGGTGAGCGTGGCCGAGTTGACGCGTTGGGATTGTCCGTGCGCGGCGAGATATGCGAGCAAGATCAGCGCCAAGGTCCCTCCTAAGCAGAGCGCCGCGATGTTCGTCGTCGAGCTTCCCGTTATGGATTCGACGGCATCGAGCGCTGCAAGCAAACCGCTGCGCAGATAGTCGTCCATCAACAGGCCGCGCATCGACGCGTCGGGATTGCGGTAGCTAATCATGAACACTTGATGGCCGTGCAGAACAGCCCACTCCACGAACGAACGGCCCGGCGCGAGGTCCATGATGTAGTACTTGTTGATCCATGGCGGACTGCACAGCAGCGGCACGGCATGAACTTGCGCCGTCTGCGGCTCGTAGGCGATCAACTCCATCAAGTCGTTGCGATAGACGATTCTTCCGGGCGTGGCGGCCAAATTGACGCCGAGCTTGTGCTTCGAAGAATCGACTTGACGCGGCATGCCGTGGTTGTCGCGCACGTCCTCCATGAAGTTTTGCATGCCGCGCAGCAAACTAGCGCCGCCAGTGTTCATTGCTTCTTTAACGACGGCGGGGTTGATCCACGGAACGTTGCTGGGCGAGAACGCGTCGTTGAGCATTTGCATCGCAAACCGCGCTTTGCGCTTCGTGGCGTCGGGAAGCCGCGAGGATTCCACCAGCGACATCGCCGCGCGCGTGCGCGCCAAATACTCATCCAGTACGCCGGCGAGCAGCGGATTATCGCGCCATCCCGAATCGGTGAACCGCTTATCGCCCGCCGTTGCGGGTGCCGAAACTTCTTCGCCGCCGAGCCGCCGCAAAAAGTTCAATCCCGCGGCTTGCTGCGCGGCCATGAGGTTCGCCGTCCACAGCGCCATCCGCGCCGGATCGCTCATGGCATCAAGGACCACTGCGCGCAGCGCATCGCCGAGCGAAGCCGGATCGAGGCCGGTGATGTCCAGCCCGTACTGCAGATCTTCAGGAGCCATGGACAGCCCCGCCATTACATGTACATCCCGCCGTTGACGCTGAAGACGGAACCGGTAATGAACCCGCTGTTCTCGTCAACCAAAAACCGTACCATGCGCGCAACTTCGTCGGGCTGACCGAGCCGTTTGACAGCGGTACGTTCCATTGCGCCTGCGATTGCCGATTCCGGCATCGCCGCCACCATTTCCGTATTAATGAAGCCCGGCGCCACGGCGTTCACGGTGATGCCCTTCTTTGCAACCTCCAGCGCGACCGTCTTCGTGAGGCCGATAAGGCCCGCTTTCGCTGCGGAGTAATTCGCTTGTCCGACGTTTCCGCTCAAGCCGACGACGGAGCTGATGTTCACGATACGCCCGTAGCCGCGCTCGACCATGTGATCGATCGCCGCTTTGATCATGAAAAACGGCCCCGACAGATCGATCTGCAGAACCGTATTCCATTCATCGATGGTCATGTTGCGAATCGTATGATCCGCGGTGATGCCGGCGTTGTTTACCAGAAAATCGATCCGCCCGTGCTCGGCGAGAATCGATTCCACCGCCTTCGCACAGCGTTCGTACTCTCCGACGTTTCCTTCGTAAAACAGAACGTTTTGCGCGGTGCCGTTGAGCGAGCTGCGAAGGTGCTCGGTGCGTTCGCGGTCCGCCGGGAGGCCGATTACGGCGACCTTGGCACCGTCGTTTGCCAGGATCTTGGTTATTGCTCCGCCGATGCCGCGCGAGCCGCCGGTGACGATTCCGACGCGTCCGGCGAGCGGAGTGAGAGTTCCGGGAGTTGTCATGCGCTAGGTTTACCTAGCGCATCGTGCGCATCCTTCGCACCCGGCGTGCCTACATATCCAGGCCGCCGTTTACGGTGTAAACGGCTCCGGTGATGTAGCTCGAAGCGTCGTCCAGCAAGAACTGCACCACACGCGCTACCTCTTCCGGTTGGCCCAAGCGGCGCACTGGAATCTTCTCGATGACTTTGGCCAGCGCGGCTTCCGGCACGGCGGCGACCATTTCGGTGTTGACGAAGCCGGGCGCGACGCAGTTCACCGTGATCCCCTTGGTAGCCATTTCGAGCGCCAGACTCTTGGTGAGGCCGAATAAACCGGCCTTGGAGGCAGCGTAATTGGCTTGGCCTACGTTGCCCGTCTCGCCGATGACGGAACTGATATTCACGATACGGCCGGAGCCGCGTTCGATCATATGCTCGAGCACGGCCTTCGTCATTGCGAACGCACCGAAGAGATTGACGTTCAAGACCGCTTGCCAATCTTCGGGGGTCATTTTTCGAACGGTTTTATCGACCGTGATGCCTGCGTTGTTTACCAGCCAATCGACGCGGCCGTAGCGGTCGAGCACTTCTTGAACGACGCGTTGGCAGTCCGCCGGTTCGTCGACGCGTCCTTGATGTATCGATATCGTCGCGCCCTGCGCGCCGAGTTCGGACTGCAGTTTTTCGGCAGACTCTTTGCCGCGGCTATACCCGGCGGCGACGCGCACGCCGTTCCGCGCGAGCAACGACGTTATCGCCGCGCCGATACCGCGCGTTCCGCCGGTGACGATTGCGACTCGGCTTTCGCTCATTGCAGACACTCCTTCGCTAATCGATCGTGACGCTCGTGGGCGCAGATTTGATGCCGTTTGCGATGACTACCAACGTCGCCGCACCGGTCTCGATGGAAGCCGGCACGTCGAAGTTCGTCGACACCGTCGCCTGCGACGCAACGCCCATGAAACTATGGCCGTGCGTGCGCGCGTAGTAGACGTGCTTGCTCGCCGTCATCGTAATTTGCACGAGCGGATAGTTGGTGGCCATTTGCGCGTCGTCGCCGTAGGCATTCGCTTGCGAGAAGCCGTTGAAACGCTGTCCCGAGATCGAATAGGTTGTTCCGTGCGTCAGCGTGCTCGGCACTGACGAAATCACGGGAGCAATGTTGGTGCTCGGTTTGACGCCCGGCGTGTAAATCTCGACGTCATTGCTGCCGTCGGTTTCCAAGACTTGTCCTGTCGGCAGCAGCAGCAATCGGACGTTGTAAGACGAGTCGTTCGGCGCATTCGGCGGTCCCGGTACGGCGGTAAACCCGGTTCCCGTGAAAATATAATAGTACGAGGGCGATTGATACACGCCCGGGCTCGTGACCATCAGCACGCGTCCGTTGGTCAGCAGCGTGGCGGGACCGTCTGCAATATCGACTTGGGCACCGTTTACGATCGGGAAGTTCGGTCCGGCGGCCCATGCCGACGTCTTACTGTTGTAGATCGCGGTGTGTCCGTTTGCGCCGGCGACGAACACGGTGCCGTCGGGCCGCAATATTTGCGGACCGATTTCATCCGATTGCGTGAGCTTTACCGGAATCTTTCCTGCGGACGTCCACGTCTTCGTGGCGGGATTGTACAGTTCCGAATTCGGAGCGTTCAAAACATCGGCGGTCAGAACTTGAGCGTTGGGCAGCAGCGTCCAGCCTTCTTCCGAATTTGCGTCGGCTTTGCCGCTGCCTGCGGACGTCCACGACGTACCGCCCGGAGCGCTCAGCGCCTGCGTGTACTTGCAGCAGTTGCCGAGCATGAACGTGCCGTCGTTCAGAACCGCGCTTTGCGCATCGCCGATCTGCGTCCAATTGTTCGGCGGCGTCACCGGCGTCCACGTATTCGCTACGGGATCGTACAGCGCGCCCAGATTAGTTTCGGTCTGACTGAAAAAATTATATTCGCCGCCTTCAACCAGCACGGTACCGTCGGCACGCACTGCCGAAGCGAAATATAACGGTCCGTACCCGGAGGGCAGCGATGCCACTTGCGACCACGTACCCTTGGCGTAGTTGCCGAACGCGTTCGGCGTCAGTTTGTAATAGTTCGAGGTGTTGTCGCCGATCAAAATCGTTCCGTCGGTCAATAAGAGCGGCGTTCCCGCACCGTTCGTTCCGAAAGGCGCCGTTCCGGCGACGGCAGTCCACCCGGCGGCCGCGGCTGCGGCTCGATCGGCGTCGGTTATGAAAACGCGAGGCGCCGGCGGACGCGGCGGCGTGTGGCGGTAACCGGCGCTATGCGCGACTGATTGCTCCGTTTGCGCGGCGGGCGGAGTGGCGGTTCCGCTACCGCATGCCGTCAACGAAACGGCGATCGCAGCCGCGGCCGCTGCACGGCACGCCATGATAAAAGAACGCATAAATACTACCCCCGCTCGTAAACCGGAACGTATTGAGTGGATCTCCGCGCCTTTGGACTACAGGCCAAGCTGTCCTTGCGGAGTCGGTAGTATTTTTGGGAAGTCACGAAACGGTGGACACCAGGCCTCCCGCCCAACGATAAAGGGAAAAAGCAAGCACCGCGAAGAGCACGCCGCCGATCGCCGTGGCCGCAGTTGCGAATCCGTTTCCAACCAGCGCGAGCGGATTGCCGTTTCCCGAAAACACGATGATGCCGGCAAGCAGCACGCCGAAAAGGCTTTCGCCGACGATGAGCCCCGACGCCAGCAGCACGCCGAGCCGTTTCGCAGCATCGGCTTTCGGACGCCGCGATACCCAAGCATTGTAGGTGCGGCCGCACAATGCTCCGATCACGACGGGAAGAATCGTCGAAACCGGCAGATAGATGCCCAGGCCGACGGCAAGCGGCGGCAGCTTCATTCGCCCGCGCGTTCCCGCGCGCAGCAATTCGTCTATCGCGATGACCACAATCCCCACGCCGACGCCCGCAGCGATCAAGTTCCACGGCGCTTGGCCGGCGATCACGCCCTTTGCGAGTGCAGAGATCAACGTCGCTTGAGGCGCGGGCAACGGTTGTGCGGCGGGTGACGAGTTGGCGTGCGGAGCGCCCGCAAATCCGTAAGCAGCGTTGAGCAAATCCAGAATCGGCGGAATGACGATTGCGCCGAAAATCACGCCGATGACCAGCGCGAATTGCTGGCGCCACGGCGTCGCGCCCACGAGTTGGCCGGTTTTCAGATCCTGCAAGTTGTCGTTTGCGATCGTTGCGACGCAAAGCACGACTGCGGTGACGAAGAGCGCAAATGCGATCAGCGCGGGCCGCACCGATGGATTCGCCGCCTGCGCGATCGCGAGCAGAATGAGCGATGCGCCGATCACCGTGAGGATCGCCAGGCCGGAAACCGGGCTGTTTGAAGATCCGATCAGCCCGGCCATGTAGCCGCAGACGGCGGCAACCAAAAAGCCCGCGATGACCGTGTACACGATGGCCACGATCGTCAGAGGAACGGCTATCGACGACAGCGCCCCGCCGTGGATGAACGCTACGAACAACACCGCGAGGGGCACTAAGCATGCCGCGCTGATAACGGCGACGAGGTTGATCGGAATATCCCGTTCCGTGATCGGCAGCGCGGCGCTGCCCGGCGTCCGCCGGTGTCTGTTCGCGGCCATTGCGGCTTGCAATCCATTCCAAACCGGAATCGCGAGTTTGCCGAGCGTCCAAATCGCCGATATGCCAATCGCGCCTGCGCCGATGAAACGCACTTGATGCTGCCACACCTGCGTTGCAACGGTCGCGGCGTCACCCGCGACGGGATGCATTGCGGTGAGCACCGGCGTTGCGATCCCCCAGGCGATCACCAGACCGGCGAACATCGCCAGACCGACGGCTAAGCCGATCAGATGACCGGCACCCAGAAGTGCAAACGACAAACCGATGCCGACGCCGGACGCCACGTTTCCGGCTCGAAAGTATGCGTCGATCTCGCCCGTTACGAGTTTCGTTGCCGCCAGCGCGGCAAAGGCACCGGACGAAATCGCTCCGACGACCACGGCGAGCACGCCCGCGTTGCCTTCTTGCGCGCCTTCCCGCGTGCCGACGCCGACGCGCAGAACCTCTGCGGCGGCAACGCCTTCCGGATACGGAAGATCCGAATCGGTGACCAGCGCGCGGCGCAGCGGGATCGTGTACATGACGCCGAGCACGCCGCCCACCGCGCAGATGCCGAAGCTCTCCCAAAACGGAAAGCCGGTCCACCAGCCGACCATTACCAGACCCGGTAAAACGAAGATGATCGAGGAGAGCGTCCCGGCCGCGGAAGCAACGGTTTGAACGATGTTGTTCTCCCAGATCGTCGACGTTCTGAACGGACGCAAACACGCCATCGATATGACGGCGGCGGGGATCGACGATGCGAACGTGAGGCCGACCTTCAGACCGAGATAGACGTTTGCAGCGGTGAAGACCAGCGTGATCGCGGCGCCGAGAATCAGCCCCCGGACCGTGAGCTCGACGCGGGAGTCGGCGCTATTGCGTGCAGCGGCTTCGGCCGCCGTCGTGGTTGCTTCCATGCGGTGGCATTTGCAGTAGCCAAGCGGGCTGCCTGCAATCGGTTCGCGGACTTACTTCCGAGGTTCTCTGCTAGGGCTGCGCGGGCGGGTCGCTTGCGGGAAACGAATCGGCCACCGCTTTGTCATAGTCGTCGAGCTGCTTGTCACCCGCTACGGCTTCGTGCGACTCTCGCGCGATTTCGGCGCGTTCCACGGGAGGAATGGGTGCGGCGTGTTCCTTATCCATGCGCACGTTGTACCCGCAAGAACGCTTCGCAGTCCCCACTCCGCTCGGCGTGACGCTCGTCGTGCAGGCAGCCGGCGGCGCGATCAACGCCGCGGGTTTCGCGCGCATCCGAAGCGCGCGCCGCGAGCGTCCCAAAACCGCGCTTTTGCGCGAGGCCGTAAAACAAATCGACGCCTATTTCGCAAAGCGGCTGCGCCGGTTCGACCTGCCGCTGTCGTTCGAAGGTACGGCGTTTCAGTTGGACGTTTGGCGTTTCGTCGCGAGGCTGGAGTTCGGCGAGATCGTTTCGTATTCGGACGTTGCGCGGATCGTGGGCCGGCCCGGAGCGCACCGCGGCGTTGCGCGGGCGATGAGCGAGTCGCCGATGGAGTTGTTCGTACCTGCCCATCGCGTCGTCGGAGCCGATGGGACTGTGCGCGGCGCGGGTCCGCAGTCGATGCGGCGGCGTCTCCTCGCGTTCGAGGGAATTAGGCTTCGCTGATCAACCCGGCGCGATCACGATGAGCGCCAGCGCCCATCCGCTCGGCGTACGCAGTCTGGCGAGATATCCGTCTTCGGTCTTGCGGTAAATGTGATAACCCGCTTTTAATGCCTCTGCTACCGAGTTGAATACGACAACTCCAGTCATGCATGTAGTGTACTGTGTGCATGCCCTGTGAGTCCTTGTGTACTACCTGTCGATAATCCGGCGCCATTCCACGATTGCGCCGCCGCCGTTGTTGCGATCGCCGGCTTCGCCCGTCAAGACGTACTTCGCCGAAAAGTCGATCGTGCGAACGCCGACGAGCCATTCCGTATTTCCGCGAATGATGCCCCACGAGATCGCAACGTCTTCCTCGGCCGCCGCTTCCGCTTTATCGACGGGCGGATGCGCAACGCTGTACTCGTAATGATCGCTGCCGCTCAAATATGGCGATGCGCCGGCGACGGCTTCCCAAAAATGCTGCGGCGAATAGACGTGACGGTACGCAAGCTCGAATCGTAAGCCCGCCAGGCGGGAGGAAACGACCTGACTGATGTTCGGCAGCGGAGTACGCTGATTGATGACGGTCTGTCCCGCACCTACGGACAGATTGGCTGCGCGGTCCACCGCATATCGCACCGCACCGTTGAACAAACTCAGTTGCGGCGTTGCCGCGCCGTAGTAGGCGGAAGGTTTTTGCGGCAGCGATACCGGCGGAATGCCCTCGAAGCGCAAGCTGAATCGCCGATCGCGCACGCCGGCTTCGAGCATCGCGCCAAGCGCTACGCCGTGCTGCGTTCCGGCAACGTCGGAATGCGTTCCCGTCAGCAGCATCGCTTGGAGTCCCGCGTAAGCGGTGGGGGCCGCACTTGCCGGCGATGCGGAAAGCACCGCCAAAAATGACGCGAGTGCGGCGCTAACGCTTCGTCGCATCCAGCAGCACGATCCCGCGGGCATCCTTGTGCTCGAATTGATCGAGCGCGGACAACGCGGCGCCGACCGGACTGTCGGGCTGCGTCGCTTCCGTAATCGTCATGCCGATGCGCTGTTTTACTTGGTTGTCGATGGGGTCGCGCATCACGCCCGGCAGCGATCGGTACTTCGCTATGAGTCCGAGTACGACGCCGAAGTGCTCGTTGACCATGCGCGGATCCATTGCCAGTAGCAGTACGCCGCGCGTGTGTCCGCCGGTTTTACGCGTGAAAACGGCATAGTCGATGCCGATCCGGCGCGACTGTTCGCGGGCGTTCGGGTCTCCACCGGTTTCCGCCGGCGTGTATCCCGGGGGCGGCGAGTCGTTCAATTTGTCGACCCATGCCGCGACGCTTTGAAACGATGCCGGCGTCGAAGCGATGACTTCATCACCGGAATACGTTCCGTTGCCGTTTGCAAACACGGACTGCCCCGAGCCGCCGCCCGCGTTGACGACTTGCGTAAATGCGTGCGTCGAAAGCAGCGACGATCCCGGATACAGCGGAAAATCGACCGGATTGTGCAACGCCGCGCCCGGCTTCGTGCCGTTCTGAGCGCCCTGCTGGCCCGAACAAGCAGCCAGTGCGATTGCCGCCGCTGCGGCCGCGAGAAATCTCCTATGCATGCCGCGCTCGTTCGAGGAGAACTGCCTGCTGCCCCGTAAGGCTCGGCGGGAAGGGGGATCGCCGCCGTGTCTTTCAGCGAATTTTGGCCGCGCTACTTGAACGCGCATCGCGATCCGCGCACTCGTCTCTTTCACGTGGCAGGCACCGTTGCGGCAAGCACGCTGGTCTTGGCTGCGATCGCAGCGCGCAAACCGTGGATGGCCGCCGCGGCCCTGGCCGCCGGTTACGGTCCCGCCTGGTTTTCGCACGCCGTTTTCGAGCGCAACAAACCCGAAACGTTTCGTGCGCCGTTTGCATCGCTTGCCGCCGATTACGTCATGGCGTGGCACGTGCTTCGCGGCACCATCGACCGGCAGCTTTCCGCCCAGCGCGAGGAGTAGATTCTGCAGCAGCATCAACGCCTGTCCTACGGTTCCTATCTGCGCGTCGACGAACTGCTCGCGCTGCAAAAACCGCTTTCGTCACCGGCGCACCACGACGAGATGCTCTTCATCGTCATCCATCAAGTCTACGAGCTCTGGTTCAAGCAGCTGCTCCACGAGATGGACGCCGTGATGCGATCGCTGCAGGGCGGCGAGCTGCTTCAGACCGCCAAACATTTTCGCCGGATTCACACGATTCAGCGCTTGCTCGAACAGCAGATCGACGTGCTCGAAACGATGACGCCGCAAGAGTTCAACGCATTCCGCGACCATTTGAATCCGGCCAGCGGCTTTCAGTCGATTCAGTTCCGCGAATTGGAGTTCGTATGCGGAATCCGGCGCACCGAAACGCTTCAGTATATTGAAACGAGCGACGAACACCGGCAGCGCCTGGAACGCCGTCTGCAAGAACCCTCGCTGTACGATCGCGTCAAGGAGCTGCTGGTCCGGCGCGGATTTGCCGCCGGCTCGTCCGAGGAATTGATCGAATCATTCAAGACGATCTACGAGAACCCGAACGCGAATTACGACTTGTACCTGCTTTTGGAAGACCTGATCGAATTCGACGAACGGTTGCTGCTCTGGCGCGGGCGGCATATCCGGATGGTTGAACGGATGATCGGCGCCAAGCGCGGTACGGGCGGTTCGCTGGGGGCCGCATATTTGGCAACCACACTGGAGCACCGGTTCTTCCCGGAGTTGTGGGAAGTCCGCACGCGTTTGGGCAAAGGATACGATTGATGCAGGCAACTTCGAAATCCGCAGCGGCGACGCGCGCGCAGCTGCGCGAACAATTTCCCATCCTTGCAACGTCGACGTTTTTGGTAAGCCACTCGATGGGCGCCGCCCCGATCGACGCAAAGACCGCGCTGGACGCCTATTTTGACGAGTGGGCTACTGACGGCGCCGAGGCATGGGAGCTGTGGCTGCCGCGCATCGGCGAAATTGCGGACGGCATCGGTGAAATCGTCGACGCGCCGGCCGGTTCGATCTTTCTGGGTCCCAACGTTTCGGTGCTGCAGGCGGCCTTGGCCAGCTGCCTGCGCTTTACGCCCCAGTGCAACGAGGTGGTGTACGAAGCGCTGCAGTTTCCGTCGCTGACGTACGTTTGGACGGAATGGCAGCGATACGGCGCTGTGCCGCGCATCGTGCCGTCGGACGACGGGCGTACCGTGCAAACCGAGCGCATCATCGAAGCGATCACCGAGCGAACCGTTATCGCCGTGCTTTCGCATGCGTACTATGTTTCGGGCGCGCTCTGCGACGTCCGCGCAATTCAAGAGCACTGCCGCCGCACGGGAACGCTGCTCTGCGTCGATGCATATCAAACGACCGGCGTGTATCCGTATAGCGTTCGCGAGTGGGATCTCGACATCGTTACCGGCGGCAGTCACAAATGGCTATGCGGCGGTCCGGGCTGTGCGTGGCTTTACGTAAAACCGGAACTGCGTGAAACGTTCGAACCCGCGGTTACCGGCTGGATGGCGCACGCGCGGCCATTCTCGTTCGAACCCGCGCCGATGACGTGGTCCTCCTCGATGTACCGTTTCGGAACCGGCACGCCCACGATTCCCGGCTACGTCGTCGCCAAACCGGGTCACGATCTGATCAAGCGGGTCGGAGTCGCCAATATTCGCGAACACAACGTACGGTTGACGACGCTGATTGCATCGACGGCGCTGGAACGCGGTCTTACCGTGAACACGCCGCTCGATCCGTCGAAGCGCACGGGGTGGATCGGCATTGATTTTCCGGAGTCTCGCGCTGCGTACGAACGTCTGATCGCCCGGCGCGTCTTCGTCGATTACCGCCCCGGCTGCGGCATACGGGTCAGCCCGCATTTCTACACCAGCGACGACGACGTACTCGCATTCTTCGACGCCCTGTCATCACACTAGTCACCCCGAGGTATCGAGGGGCCGTGAGGTATCGAACGGTCAAAGGGCCCTGAGGTATCGAAGGGCCGTGACGCATCGAACGCTCTAATCGCCGAAAATGTCCACCTCCATGATCGTCGACCATCGCAACGTAGGCGCCGCATTCCGGCGCCTTTCGCTTCCGAATGCCGTCGCGATGCTCGGCGATCAGGTGCTGGGCATCGTCGATACGATCGCAATCGGCACGTTGGGGTCGGTCGCGCTTGCGGGAATCACGGGCGCGACGACGGTCTTCGCCGCGGTAACATTCGGAACGATCGGATTCATGAACGGTCTGGGCATCATCGCGGCCCAGCGGATCGGCGCGCAAGACGTCGACGGCTTTGCGCGTGCCGTTCGCGCGGGAGTGCTCGTTCCGCTGACGACGGCAGTTGCCGCTGCGCTGATCAGCATCTTCGCCGGGCCCGCGATCGTCGGCGCGATGGTCGGCCACTTGGCAAGTTCCCACGCCAGCGGCCAATATTTGATCGTCCGGTGCTTTTCGCTGATTCCGATTGCGATATCCGGAACGATCATCACTGGGCTAGGCGCGGCGGGAAACCGCCGGATCGGCGTTTGGATTCTGGGAATCATCAACGTCATTCACATCCCGCTACTGCTCGTCTTGGCGCTCGGGTGGCTTACGCACCGCCCGTTGGGCATCGTCGGTGCCGGCATCTCGTCGTTGCTGTCGGAATTGATCGCCTCGATCTACGCTGTGATCTACGTGTGGCGCCGGCCGATCTATCGCATCTTCTCCGAACTCACCGCCGACGTTCGCCTCGCGCTCGAGTGCGCGCGTTTGGGTTTGCCCGAAGCGGTGTTTCTATTTGCCGTCATGGCTCCGGACGCGTTTATCGTCGCGATGCTTGCGCCGTACGGCGCCGTCGCAATCTCCGCATTCCGGGCGCTGAACGTCGTGTCGGACCTAACGTTCGTCGTCCCGAGTCCGATGCAAGGCACCGTGCAAACCGTCATCGGTCAGCGCCTGGGAGCCGGCGACATAGACGGCGCACAATGGTTTTTCAAACACGCCCGAACGATCGCGTTCTGGATCACGGCGGCGACCGGCGCTGTTTGCGCCGCGCTCGCATGGCCGCTCGCCTACGTTTTTACGTTGAATGCGGCGGTCGCGTGGGCAGCGGCGCTTCCGCTCGCGCTGCACATGGCAACGCTGCCGATCAAAGGCTGGGCGATGGTATCGATGGCGCCGATTCGCGCGTCGGGCGATACGCGGTTTTCGATGACGGTCGGCATCGTGACGAGCGCACTGGTCATCCCCGTGTCGTACGCGTGCATACGCATTTTCCACATCGGGCTGTACGGCGTTCCGGTCAGCTGGATCTTCGCGTGGCTGGCGCGATCGGCGCTTACGTACGTGAAGCTGCGCGACGGTTCGTGGACGCGGCGCCGGTTAGCCGGCGTATGATTAAATGACCGGCTCCAGTTCGATCGCGAGCGGATCGTTCAGCGTCGTGCCGGCTCCGCTAACGACGACGAGCGGCGTCGCGTTTCCGGTAGAACCCGCTTTGAACCGGTAGAGCGCATTCGCGCCTGCATCGCAAACCCAGATCGCTCCCGTCCCGTCGACCGCCACGCCCGTCGCATTCTGGAGGCCGGTTGCCGGACCCGAAATAACCGCCGACGGCGCAACGTCGCCCGAGCTTCCCGCTGCAAAGATCTTCACCGCAGTGCCGTCCGCAACCAAGATATTCCCGTGAACATCGACGGCGACGGCCGCCGGTGAATTCAGCGTCGTCGCGGCACCGGCGATGACCGACGGCGCGATGTTCCCTCCGGCAGCCGCATTGGCGAACACCTTGATCTGCGATCCGTCGACGACGTAGAGATTTCCGGATCGATCGGCGGCCATTGCCGTAGGATTGACGAGCGTAGTGAGAGGACCGGAGATCGTCGCTGCGGGCGCGCCGTTGACGTTCGTACTCGTATACACGTCGATCTCGCTCGTCGCTTTCGACGACAGATACACGGCAAAACTGGGAGCGGTAGCGATCGCAAGTCCAAAACTCGCAACTCCCGGATTCGTGTCGACGATCGTTTCAGAGGGCGCCACGTTTCCCGTTGCATCGAAGGAGAGAACGCTGTTGCCGCCGGCGTTGACGACGGAAACGGTTGCTCCCGATTGCACGGCCAGGGCCGCCGGTGCGGCGAGCGTCGTATTCGATCCGGCAATCGACGATTGCGGCGCAACGTTGCCGTCAGCCGACGGCGAAAAGATCAGAACGTCGTTGCCCCCCGCATTTGCAACGGCGATCGGCTGCGTGTTCGGCGGCGGCGAGGGCGTAGGCGTCGGTCCCGACGGCGTAGGTGTGGGAGTCGGAGCCGGCGTCGCGGACGGAGTCGTCGTGGGGTGCGTGGTCGGCGTAGAGCTCGGCGCAACCGGCGGGGCGGCGCTGCCGCCGCCCCCACCGCACGATGCAAGTCCCACGGCGCACGCTGCAAGTACGGCTGAAGGCAGCGCGCGTAGCACCGGAATCACGCGTTCTTTAGTTCGAGATGAACGTGTACGTTACTGTCGAGGTGCTAGGCAACGTATTGCCGCCGCCGGGTATCACCACTTGATAGTCCTGCGAAAACTCGAACGGTTTGCGCGTGGCGGTCGTTCCGGCGGTGGTACCGATCACCAGGCCGTTTTGCGGCGTCGTCGTTACCGGAATCGCCGTGTAGGCCGTGGTTCCGTACGACGTACCGGCCACCGGCTGGTAGCTGATGCAGCTGTTTCCGGTGGGGCAGCCCGCAGTAGTCGTGTTGTCGACTTTCGTTTGCAGGTAGGCCGCGGCGGTCGGGTTGCCGGCATTTTGCTGCGTCACGTACACGGTCCAGCCTATCGGAGACGATGCGTCGGTGTAGACGTCCACGAGCGCCACGTCGGTTGCGGCAAAACTCGAGCCCGCCCCAATATTCGGCATCTGAATCGTGTTCGTCGCTTGCGTAATCGCGCAACCGGCGCATCCGTAGCTGTATGCATAGCCGTTGGCGTTTTGCGAAGGCCCGACGGTGATCACCAGCGATGCTCCCACGACGATTTGGATCGTCTGATCGCCGGTCCACGTTTCGCCGGCGGACGTTCCGCTGCACGCGCCCGTAGCGTTGAACGTGCCGTTCACGCACGTCGGGAACTTGTACGAGTCGTTGACCTTGTAGGGGCCCTTCATCGACCACTCGATGTTGATGTAGCCGCCCGGCGTGATCGTGCACGTTCCGCCGCTGTTACCGACCGTGATGACGCCGTTACTCGTCGAGGCGGTGGCGCTGGACGATCCCGTAATGCCGCAGTTGGTCGCGCCGCTGCTGCTGACAATCGACGCCGTTTCTCCGGCGGGAGTGAGGAACCAGATGCATCCGTTAGCGGGACAAGTTCCATCGTTGCCGTCGGCGCCGCTGGTGTCTTGCCACGGAATCAGAACCTGCGCGGAATTGATGTTATTGCCGGCGCCGCTCGTGTTCTTGATCGTGTAAATGTACGAATCGCCGTACGCCGTGCTCGTGTCGCCCGCGATCTGCGGCGTGCTGTTCGTCGAAACGGCCGGCGGGCTGCCGTACAGCCCCGCGTTGGCAAAGCCCGCGGTCGCAGCCAGCGAGCTCTCCGTCAACTTGAATGCAATGCCTTTGGACCAGCCGTTGCCGTTGGATCCGTGGCCGTACGCAGTCGCCGTTACGGTTCCCGCTAGGGCATCCGCCGTCAGGTTCGCCGTCGCCGTAAACGGTTGGCCCGGTGCGATTGCATTATTTTCCTGCGCCAGCGTGCACCCTTGCGCGCTTCCGACCGCAGGCAGCGACGTGCCCGCCGTGTTCGTCGTCTGCGGTCCATACGTCGTCTTCACGTAGGTAGCCGCATTCCACGAGCACGCACTGAACCAATAGTCGATTGTCGCACCGCCACCGATACCGGGGTTCACATTCCCCAGGTAGCTCCACCCCGCGGGCATGTTGCTGAAAACAGGCGCCACACCCCAATACGTCGTTTTGGGCATTTCCACCACGACGGCATCCAGGTCGTCCGGCAGCGTTTCCTGTGACGTTGCCGTATTCGTCAGCTGGAATTCCACGGCGGTTACACTGCTCGTGCCGACCGTCGTCGGGCTGAATAATCCCGACATGTAGCTCGAGCTCAGCGAGTAAGCGCCGACCGCGAGAGAATCCACGGTGATTTGACTGGGAGGGTTCGACGTGTTCGCAACGATCGTTTGACTGCAGCATGCGTCGGCCGTCATCGTGTACGTTGCCGGGCTGTAAACGCCCGCCGAGACGTCGGTAAAGTTGAACGAACCCGACGGCAGATCCTGAATGTCGACATAGAGCACTTTGCTCGTGCCGGCCGCAATCGCGGCGGACAGATTCATGCAAATCGTCGCGGCGCTCGGGCACGCTGCACTATTGTCGATGGTCCACGTAACCGGATTGCTGCCGTTGAACGCCGTCGCCGTGTTGGCATCCTGGCTGAACAGGTTCTGCATGATCGCCTTGGAGGCGTACGCTGACGGAAACGTGACGTAGATTTTGTTGATCGGCTGCGTGCCGCTGTTCGTTACGCGCAGCGCGTAGATGTCTGCCTTGCCGCTGGCCGGAGCCCACGGTTCGGTTGCATCGTAAATCGCGTTGGAAAAGTTCTGCGCCCACCCTTGCTGGTTGCGGTTGCCCGTCGCCGCGTTGTATCCGGTGGTGCAGTTCGCCGGACCGGTCGTACAACCGCTGGCTACCCCAACGTGGATCATGGTAGCGGTCGCAGAGTACGAGCTGCCGTTTGCAGACGTAATGTACGTGTTGTTCACGGCCGGGGACGACGATGTAAAGCTGCCGCTGTTCGAAAGCAGCGACCATGCCAGGCCGTCCTGCGGCAGGATTGCCGAAGGTTCGGTACATCCGGAATTGCACGGGCTGCCGGCCATATTGAACGTCAAATTCGTCAACGTGACGGTCGCATTTTGGCCGAGCGATTGTCCGTTCGTCTGCGGTGTGAGCGTTATCGACGTGCCTTGACCGCCGGTGTTGTTACAGCCAAGATTGTTTCCGGTCTGCGAGGTTACCGTCCATACGTGCCCGGCACTGTCGGTGACGTTCGCCGGAATGCCGGTAATCGTCACGCCGTTACTCGTGCAGTAAAATAATCCGGTCAGGTTATCGCCGTTGCCGATGCCGTAATAGGCGTCGCCGTCGTTGACGAACTGCAGACCTGCACTCGTGCTGCCGTTGCTCGGAACGACGAGTGAGAGGCCCGTTACGGCAGTGCCGGCAGCATTGGTGAACTGCGTAATGGCGTTGTAACCGACCATCTGGATCGATGCGGCACCGATGTCCGTGCATGGCGACACATTGCCCGCGGGCGTCGCCGGCGCGCCGAGGGTGTAGTCGCAGGCTGTCAGTGTCCAGGCGTCGGGAGCAAAATACAGCGGCGACTCCTGGTCGATGTTCGTGTGGCCGATCGAATACGTGCCGCTGCCCGGTGCGGTAGTGCAGATGAACTTCTCGTTGTAATTGACCTGATCGTCGTAGACGCGTCCGTCCGGATCCGTGATCGCCATGCAGAAGCTGTGGCCCGACGTCAATCCGCTGATGGTCGTCGTATAGCCGAAGTCCGAATTCTCGGTCTGGTTGTCAAACGCAAAGCGCGTCGTTCCGGCCGAGCCCGTACCCGCCGCGTACGGATAGTTGTTCGCGCCGGCAATCGGCGTGAGGGAGATCGTCGCGCTCGTCGCCTTATACAGCGCGATCTTTGTCTGCGAAATGCGCGTGCCTTGCGTCAGATCGTACGCAACCAGCGAATACTGTCCCGGCGTCAGCGCGGTCCACAACGTTCCCGCGCCGAACGTCCACTGCATGTTGAGATTCCCGTTGCTGAGCGCCTGCACGCCGGTCGAACTGCTGGGATTGCATTCGCCGCTGCCCGCGGTGCCCGGTCCCACGCCGGGAATCACGCCCTCGCAGAACGTGTTGCCGGCGTTATTCTCCAGGTAAATCACGTAGACGTCCTGATACCGCGCGTTCGAAATCGTGATGTAGGCGGTGTTCGTCCCGGCGGCCGGGATCAGGAACTGCGAGGACGGGCTGCGCCGCGTCGAATCGGAATATGTAAGAAGTCCGCCGTTTTGCGCGCTCGGATCGACCACGGTGACGTAGACTTCTTGCAGCCACATCCCCTTGGTGACGTCGTACGTCGCTAGGACGACGGTTCCCGGATTGCTGAGTGTCAGATTTTCGCCGGGACCGTACGGGCATTGAGCGGCGCTCCATCCGTTCGCCGTGCACGAAAAATTCGTGCCGGTCGTCGGATCGGTCTGTTCCGTTCCTAAGTAGCTGTTGCCGCTCGTACACGAGCCGGTCGTGTTCGTATATTTGGCCGTCGACGGTTTGTACGTGCATCCCACGGTCTGCGCCGTAGACGTGTTGGCGTCGATGTAGTAGTCCTGAAGCGTGTCCGTCGTCGTAATCGACGTGACGGTGCAGTTTTCCGGAGCGTTCGGCGTGTTCGGGTTGCACCACGTGTAGAAGAAATCGACCGTGCACCCGGTGTTGAAGATGTCGCCTGTCGTCGTCGCGCAATCCCCGGTGGTGTTCGCCGGGAAGAACATCATCGAATTCGTGTCGTCCGAAAACTTGTGCCGCGCGCCGAAACTATTCCGTCCCGATCGCTGCTGCAGCTTGGGGAACATGCTCAGCGGAATCTTCGGTCCAAGCGCAGACGGCATTCTCTGCGGTCCCGGTTGACCGAGCGCGGACTGGATCGTCGACGGCATCGTGATCTGGAGCGGGGGCAGGCGCCGCTTGGACGGATTGACGATCGGACGCGCTGACGGCTTCGCCGTCGGCGTCGCGGTGGGCGCCGGCAACACCGTGGCAATGGGATGCGGCAGCGGCGGCGCGAGCGGCGCGCCGGCGTGCGCGAACGACACGCTCATCGCGACACCGGCAAAGAGCGCCGTGACGATCGCGGTGCGAACGCCGAGTACCGCCTTACGCATCAGAAGTAAATCGTATACACCGCATTGGTGCTATACGCTCCGCCGGGAACCGACGAGGGAATCGTGAGGGTCAGGTCGATGCAGTAGGTCGCGGCAGTCGTCGCCGACGCCCGCTTATACCAGTTGTTGTTATTGTCGGGATACACGATAAACGGGGTTGCCGTCGGGTTCGGATGCGCGCCTTGAAGATACGTATTGTTGGCGAGATCTTTTCCCGGAAACGACATGCCGGAAAAATCGTTTGAAAGCCCGTCGTACAAATTCCATGCGGGGGAGATCGTTTTGTCGACAGTTATCGTATACGCGCACGAATACGATGCGGTCGTGCCGGCCTGCTGATTGATGACGACTTGCGGATTGTTGTAGTACAGCAGCGTTGCATTGGGATTCGGCGATACCATCGCCTGAACGCGCAGCGCCGACTGCGCCGTCTGAAACGCCAAGTGCGTGCGGCCGCCAATCCGAATGGGCGTTTGATCGGACGTCTGAAAGGCGTCGAATATCGCGCTTCCGCGCGCACGCATCGTCATCCCCAGCGCAATGCGCGGCCCGGCGCCGTTGTAGCCGACCGGAGCGGGCGTTACGTTTACCAGCACGTTGACGGCAATCTGATCGCGCTGCTGCTGCAGCGTAGCCAATGCTTCAGACCCACCGGCTACAACGAATGCAGCGAATGCCAGAACCACGCAGTAGCGGCGAAGATTCATTGCGGCACCACGGTGTATACGACCCAAACGAAGTACTCGCTGGACGAAACGGGAGCGTTGGCCGGAACCTTCAATTCGTAGTCCTGGTAGTAATCCGCCGTGGGCGCAGTCGCGGTAAACATGGGCGCGGGATACGTCATATATGTAATTGTCGGCGCGGAACCGAAGAGAGGCGTACTGGGATTGACCGTTCCCGACGTCTTGTTGAACGGATAGCCCGGCGAGAAACCCGTGTTGCTGTCGCTGGTCGCACCGGAGGGCAGATAGTATAGGGACCCGCTCACGGGAAACGAGTTGGCGCCGCCATCCGAAAAGTCGGCCGAACCTTCACCGTAGACCAAGAAGCCGTTGGCGTCGTTGGTAACGACGTGCAGGTGCGCCGCGTATTTGTAAAGATACTGGCCCCCTTGCACGACGGTGTTGAAATCGTCAGCGCAACCGAGGAGGCAGGCACCGGCGCCCGGATTGGGTGTGGGCTGCGTGCCGAACTTCGCGGGAACGGGTCCATAACCGGTGTTGTAATTGGGCGTCAGCGTGAATTTAAGAATCCCCGTGACGTACCATTGCACCTTGACAGGTCCCGCGCCAGCACTTGCAGGCATGACGGACAGCAGAATCGCCGCAACCGTCAGCGTGCAGAAGCCGATCCAGCCTCGCACCGCGCACACTCCTTTGTAAAAATTCCTGTAGGTTGTAGGTTGTAGAGCTGGTTAGTTCTTGTCGAACTGGATCTCGCCGCCGGTCATCTGCGGGCCGCCGTAGTCGATCAGCGCGATTGCCTGATACTTTCCGGCGGCAAGCGGTTTGCCCGACACTTCGATCAGGCGATCCTCTCCGCGTTCCACGAGTTGATTGGGCGGCAGCGTAATCCGGTCGACGACCTGTCCATCCTTGCGAACTTCCACGGTTCCGCCCACGTAGATGTGCGCGTTCCCCGTGTTTCTAAACAGTACACGGTAGTTTTCGGCAGCCGGTCCGCCGCTCGCCGACATCTTTGCGATCGCGCCGCCAATCTTTACGGTGCCCGGCACCGTCACGTAGACCGTCGTTGCGATCCGCACCGAGAACGCCACACCGTGCTGTTCGCGAGTCGGACGGGTTGCGAAGAATACGATGCCGGAATATTCGCCGCTGAGGGACTCTTTCGGAATCGCCAGCGAGAGCCTCACCTGCTGAAAGTTTCCCGCTGCGAGATCGAATTCTTTGGGATTGATCGTGGCCCACCGCATCAACGAGTACGGTTTTGAACCGACGCGTTCGAATTGGTAATCCCCTCTTTGGTTAAGCCCGAAATCGACCAGCGATGCGAGAATATGGGTTGGCGAGCTGCTGCCGTTTTGCACGGTCACCGGGATGTTGTAGGAGATACCGGGAGGCATCGACAGCTCGAGTTTGGCCGGTGAGACGTTGATGCCGAGGGCCGAAACGCCCGAAGACGTCTGAGCCGATCCGGGCTCCAGAACCGCCATCGCAATGGCGAGCGTGAGCGCGGCAATAAGGCGAAACTGCTTCATATCCCCGAATTTCGCTGCGAGGTCACCCGCGCCCCCGCAGTTCATCGTATCGTACTGTTCAGTTTGAGTTTGTTTAGTTCGTCGTAACCGTATAGGTGACGACGGCGCTGTCGCCGGCCGTCTTGCTGGCGTTGGCGGGCATCATCACACCGAGATCCGCGCCGAAATACGCCGGGTTCGTCGTGTTATCCGACGTCTTCAACAAGTTCGTTGAAGCGCCGAACGCCGCCGCGCCCGTAATAGCCACGCCGCTGTACTTCAAACCGTTGCACGCACTCGTCGTATCCGACCAGTTGCCCGCCGTTGCGTCCGTCGTATCCGTGGCTTTCGCCGCGGTCAGCGTCGAGCTCGAAACCGTCGAACCGCCGGCGATCGGCGCGTTGCCGGAGATCGGGACGTAGCAAATCGCCGCGCCCGCTTGTGCCGGTGCCGTCGTCTGCTGCACGGCAACGGTTACGCCGTTCGTGTCGTTCGTGTTGACGACCGCTTCCGCGCCGTTGAGCAGCATGCAGAAGGTCGCAGTCGACGAGTCCGGGCTGATCGCGCCGAAGTCGAGGGTCAGCGCGTTCGTTCCGCCACCGGCGCCGTTCGTGCCGCCGGCGCCGCAGCTGCCGGTACTGCCGGTTTCAATCGGTCCGATCAGCGTCGCCGCCGTCGGGTTCAAAGAGCCGCTGGTGCCCGTATTGGTGTAGTTGCCTTGGAACGTCACCGAGGCGATCGCCGTCACGTTCCATTTGATGGTCACGGTATTCGCAGCTGCCGCGGGCAACGCAGATGCGGCCATACATAAAGCAATGACCGCGAGGGAGGTGAGCTTTTTCACTTTAAGTCCTTTCACAATGCGCAATGATTGATGCCATCCGTGGCATTATGCGAAAAGCGTTTACCTCAACGTTATCGGCAGCTGCCCCTGGTGAGTTAGCAAGATCCCCCGCATCGGGCGTTCAGATATCTTTACGGTGAACTCGTACACGCGGCCGGTCACCGGCTGTGAAAGTTTTGTAATTTGCCCGTCAAGCCAGCGTATAGTATCGCCCGGCCGTACGTCCGTGAGAAAGCGCGCGCGAACGGCGACGTAGTCCCCGGCGGCGAAACGCTGCGGCGATGTCTTTACGGAAAGCACGGGTATCGACGGGTCCACGTTGAGATCGGCCGAGGCACTCGTGGTCTGCCCGCCGGGCAATCCCGAGACGTCGGCGATGATGCTGGTCTTTCCGGAGGGAGCGTCGGCGGGAACGGCGATCGTCGCCGCCCAGCGTTTGCGCGCCGCCTCGTACACCATCGGGATTTTTTTATCGAAGACTGTCAATACGACCGATTTGGCGTTCGCGTCCACGTCGAGCACGGCGGATGCGACGCCGTGCGGCGGCAATGCCGGCTCGCTGAGCGCCAGCGACGCTTGGAACGTCTGCGTGCTCTGCAGCGTGAACACGACCTGTTTGCGCTGTTTACCGAGCGTGAAATTTACTTCTTGGCGGTTCTCGCTTCCGGAGAAGTCGATCGTCTGCGCGCCGGTGGTATTGCCCGTGCCGTCCGGAACGGTCTCGGGATCGACATTTATCGTGTAGGTGCCGGCGGGCAGATTGTCGAGCTCGTACGACCCGTCTTCGTTCGTAATGGCCGCATAGTCGCCGGGTTCGGCAACGACGTAGGCATTGTAAACGCCGCCGGCGAGATCCGGCGCGAGCTCCGGCGCGTACTTGACGTAGCCCGATATCGACCCCAGCGGGCTGGCTTTGAAATCGAGCGTCTGCGTCTCGCCGTTGTGCACCGTGACCTTCTGCGTCTGCGCGTCTTTCGAGAACGCCACCATAGCCGGAAGCGACGAATTGAGGATCTGTACGGAGTGAACGCCGGCAGTGAGCCGTCCGAACCCGTACGCACCGAGCACGTCCGTGGTCGCGTTCGTGGTATCGTCGAGGCGCAGCGCCACGCCCTGGAGCGGCACGAGTGCTCCGGAAGAGTCCCGTGAATACACGTGACCGGTGACCGCAGCAAACGTACCGATTTGAAAATCTACTTCGCCGGCTTGCCCGCCGAGGACCGTAACCGACGCGTAGGGCTGATCCACGGTAACGCCGCGCGGGAGCGACGAGGTTTCGATGTGAATTTGATGCGGTCCGGGCGAAACGAAATTGAACTGGTAGTGACCGCCGAGATCGGTGCGCTGCACGGTCGTGCCGTCCAGCACGACCACGACATTCGAAAGGCCGTTGCTGAGCGATCCGACGGCCGACGAGAATGCCGGCGACGACGATTGCTGCTGGTTGACGATGCTCGTGACCGTACCGCTTATCGTCGCCGGCAACTTTGGATTGACTCGTCCCTGAACGGTTCCGTTGCCGAACGAAAACGGCGCCTGAAGTTGAACGTTGAAGATCCTGCTGTGCCCGTTTCCGAGTGGATTGAGCACGTCGCGCGTGCGCGTTTCGCCGTACGTTACGCCTAACGTTGCGACGGACGAGAGACGCCGCGTGAGCGTCAGCGTCGGAGAGGTCTGTTCGATATCGTCCTGCCCGGAGTCGTTGTGCGTCTGCGTAACTTCAAAGCCCAATCCGAGCGCACCGAACGATCGCGTCAGCGAAAATTCGCTTTGCGACTGCAGCGTGGCCATCCCGTTTCCGGTTTGCCGCGCGGTTTGATACGCCGCTCCAAGGGCGAACGGGCCGAATTGACGTTGCAGAACGCCGTTGTAGGTGGTCGTTTCGCTCGCGGGCGTGAGCTGTTGCGTTAGACGCTGAAACTGTGCGCCGAGCAACGCCGACGTTCCGAAAAAATTGAATCCGACTTGGCCGCCGGCATCGCCCGTCCAACTGGTAGCGCCGGAAACTCCGTCGACGCGATTGTCCTCGAATGTAAACGCCGTCTGTACGTTGCTGCGCGAGAAAGCATGCGTGAACGTCAAGGCGTCGCGCCGCTGACCAACGGCGCCCAGGCCCGTACCTTCGGTGTCGAACGCATCCTCGAGCGTCACCGCATTGGGACCGCCCGAATAACGCAGCGACCCATCCACGTACTGATCCGACTCCAGAGCACCGCTGCCGAACGTCACGAAACCGTCGCCGATGCGGCGCAGCGTGAGCGTTCCGTAGAGCGAATTTCCGCCGTAGCTGGAGTTGTATTGATACGCGAACGAACGTTGCGCGGGGAGCGTGCCGCCCCGGATGCTTTCGAAAGCCGCCTCGACGGCCTGCGAGAGCGCGCCCGAGTTCTTCGCGGCCCCTATGACAGTTGAATCGACTTGGTACCCGTTCGTCGCAATGCCGCGCGCGACTCCGAACTCGAAGAGCGCACCCCGGTGCTGCATCCGGCCGCGGACGCCTTTTACCTTTAGAGTCACCTGATTCGGGCCGAACGCCGGTCCGTCGAACAGCGTGAGGTCTCCGCCCGACAGCGGCGTTACGAAGGCAAACCCCCGTTGCGTCTGCCCGAGCGGCGCCCCGCCCAGCAGTGAGAGCGGCTGAGCTCCCATCTCCACGCCGTAGTTGGGGGTGTAGTAGCCGGCCTGCAAAAGACCGAGGCTGCTTTGCTGAAGCGTCAGACCCACCGGAACGTCCAATTGAAGCGTCGTCGTAGCCGTCCGGCGGCGAAGTGTGGCCAGCATTCCGGCCGAGTCGCTGGACTGCGAGACGCCGCTGGTACTCGAAAACCCGGCAAAGTCGGTCGTGTTGCTCTGCAGGCGCTGCGCGAGACTGAGCGATCCGGTCAGCGCGAAGGTCAGCGGCCCTCCGCGCTGGACGCGCGGAGACGGCGCGGGCGTCGTCGGGGCGCCGAGGCGGGCGGATACCTGCGGGCTGGGTGTGGGCGAAGCCGTGCCCGCGGGAAGCGGCGTGCCGTAACCGGGAACGGGCATGACCTGCTGCGCCAAGACCCGGTGAGCCGGCGCGCCCAATGCCGCCGCCAGCGATGCCGCGACGAATGCCGAAAGGGTCGCGCGCCATGCACCTGGGCGCCGACATTGCTGCTTGCGAAGTTCCATGCCGTCCTTACCATGTTTCGGAGCGACGCCATAGGGGGTTTAAGGAAAGGGCGGCCTTTCACGCAATTTTTTCGCCCCTCTGCCGATACGCATACTACAGGGAAGTCTTCACGGAGGAACCCTTCCTTAACGATGGATGTGCTGGGGAGCACGGCTCAGGTAGAGCTCAACCTGTTCCGTACTCAAACTGATGAACAACGGCAAGTGAACGCGTTGGCAAGCGGCCTTCGCGTTCGTTCTGCTGTTGACGACCCCAGCGGCTACACACTGGCCGAAAGCATCCACTCGCAAGTCGTCGGCCTTCAACAAGGCGTACAGAACGCTCAAACCGCGAATAATCTCCTGAACGTCGCCGACGGCACGTTGGCCGAAGTTCAGAGCGTCCTGCAGCACATCCACTCGCTGATTGTCGAGGCCGCGAACGACTTCAATTCAACGTCGGATCTGCAGCAGATCCAAGACGAAATCAGCCAGTTGCTCCAGGAAGTCAACAAAATTGCGGGCGGTGCCAAGTTCAACGGTATCAACCTGCTGAACGGCTCGCTCAGCAATGCGTTCCCGCCGTCGCCCACGGTAACGCAGGTGAACGCGCCGGCACTTCCCGACGGCAGCCAGCCCAGCGGAACTACTGTCGTAAACTTTAACGGCTTGGGACAGTCCGGTCCGCTCGTCGGCGATCCCAATTATGCCGGTGGACCGAATTTCGGAACGCCCACGATCGGCGTCTTCGGGTCCATCAACGCCTACATCACGATTCAAGTAACCGGCTATTCCGCAAATGCAATCGATCCGGACACGCATACCGCGATCGGCCCGGGCGACTACGTCACGATAACCGCGTACAGCACGGACCCCAAGATGGGGAATGCGCCGCTCTTCGTGGACACGAGCGCCGTTGCCGTAAACGCGGGCCCGCTCGCCGGTCCCGGCATCGTCTACACGTCGCCTTCGGGCGCACCCGGCAACGTACTGCTGGACTTCGGGCTGGCAAACCTCACCGCGCAAGATGTCGGCGCGTCCATGGCGTTCGAAACGTACGCTCCTGCGAACGCGAACCAATCTCCGGGAACGCCGCTGGAAGTGAACAGCAGCGGAAAAGAAGGCGGAGACGTCGCCATCGAGTTGCCTTCCGTAACGACGAGCGCCCTAAACATCGCCGACATCAGCGTCCTTCCGACGACTCAGGAAAATTTCCTGAATCAGGTGGTCGGCCAAGCCGGAAACCAGATACCCACCGACGATGCCGAAGCGCGCGTGCAAATGGCGATCGATTCGATCAGCACCGTGCGAGCTCAAGTCGGAGCGGAATCGGTCGCTTTAGGCGAAGACACGAGCGTCGCCGGACAGCAAATCGTTTCGCAAACGACGTCCGAAAGCGCAATTCGCGACGCAGATATCGGCGCGACGGCTACCCAATTGACGAAAGATCAGGTAATGAGCAAGGTCGCGCTCAGCGTGCAAGCGCAGTTGCAGATCGACGCCCAACTCGTCGTACAGCTGGTCAACGGGTTCAATCCCGGCCCAGCCGCCAAACACTAGACCGCAGCTCCCCTACCCCAAATCGCTTCAAACCTTCCTCACGTCTTACGCATACTTGCGTAGCCTAACCATGTGAGGAGGTTCATGTGCGCCGTTCGATTCTGCGTCCTTTGGGTGTCTTTTGTCTCGCGCTTTCCGTATCGCTTTCGGGATGCCGCTCGGGCACGGCATCCGGACCGAGTCTTCCGGCAATACCGGCGGCCTCGCTTCATGAATCCGCCGGAGGCCACGCCGGCCTGGGCGCAGTGCTCAATACGAAGGACGGCGGCCAAGTCTTCGGTTTCGACATCAATCAGACGGGGAACGACGGCGCTCTCGCATCTTCTAGAGGTACGAACAAGCCGGGCGTTTTTGTCGTCTCGGTCGAGACCTTTGACCAAAACACCGGAGCGATTACCGCCTCGTTTGCGAACTCGACCGGCACGACGAACTCGTTCCTATTTGACGGGATTCTGGCCGGCGACGTCGGATTCGTCACGCACTTCGAGGTTCCCAAGGGGCAAGTCTTTGCCAAGCATTTCTACAACCTGATGAACCCGGTAACGGCAAACAGGTTCACCGGTGCGTGGAAGGCCCCCGTCCCGAACACGAACATCATGCAGACGGCGTCAAACCAGTCGACGACGCAAAACGTCCTGTTTACCGAAGATCCCGCAACGCACAATCCGGAGCTGATCGTCACCGACGTTGCCGCGAACACGATTCAAAAAGTGATTCCGCTGGATCCAAACCTGTTCGTCGGCGGAAACGGACCGATTCTGTCCGAAGATACCGTCGCAAAGAAAGCGGTCATCGCGCTCTCGCCCGACGGCGGCGCCGTGAGACATCCCGGAGTGCCGACGGAAACGGTGCAGATCGATCTTGCGACCGGCACGCAAACGTCGTTCAACGGCTTCGCCGACGGATTCTTTGGTCCGGGATTCGTAAACGGCGCGGCAGTCGATTCCGGAACGCACGTGCAAGCGACGACGACGGAACTCAACTCGCAGGTGGAGTTTTACAATCTTTCGACGCAGAAGGGCATCAAAGCCGCGCAGTTGCCGTGCACGCGGAACGTGGACCAAACGACCAGCGGCGCCGGAGTGGCGAACGATCCCGTCAACAAGCTTTTTCTCGTTTCCGTACCGATGAACGCCTGCGCCCCGGGCAGCGCTATCGACGTGTATGACGAGACGGGCAAGCTCGTCGAAACGATAACCGGCTTCACGTTCTTTCTCGGAGAGCCGCCGGCGGTGTTGAATCCGTCCAAACGTATGGGCTGGGCTTTGGGTCCCAAACCCAGTCAATTACAGCAGTTCTTCTACTAACTTCGCTCGTACCGCGGAGGAGATTTCACGAACATGCAAGTTCTATGCAGGTCACGGGTAGGGTTACTCGCCATGCTCGCGGCGCTCGCCGCTTGTCGCGGAGGCGTCCCCTCGGCCGGGGACGTTTCGGCGATTCCGCAGACGAGCGCAATTCGTGAACCGGGTTCACGCCACGTGGGCTTGGGAGCCGTTCTCAACACGAAGGACGGCGGCCAGGTCTTCGGCTTCGACATCGATCGGAGCGGTGCGGACGGCGTGCTTGCGTCGGCAAAGACGATAAATAGGAACGGCGCGGCACGGGTCTCGGTTGAAACGTTCGATCAGGATACCGGCGCGATCACGAGCTCGTTCGCCGAGCAGACGGGAACGATCAACGAGTATGCGGTCGACGGAATCTTCGCCGGGGACATCGGTCTCGTCACGCACTTCGTAACGCCGAAGGGACAGATTTTTGCCGAGCGGTTCTACAATGTGATGAACCCGGTCACGGCGCAAAAATTTACGGGAACGTGGACCTCGCCGATCCGCGATGTCGACGTGCTGCAAACCGGCGTCAACCAGACGACGTCGACCAGCGTCCTCTTCGCAATCGAACTGAAGAATCAGGATGCACCCGATCTCATCGTCACCGATATCGCCGCGAATACGGTCAGCAAGGTCGTCCATTTGGATCCGAATCTTTTCGGCGGCGCGAACGACCCGCAGATGGGGCAGTACATCGCCGGAAACAAGGCGGTTATCGCGATTTCTCCCGACGCAGGGACGGTTCGCGGACGAGCACCGATCAATGCGGTCGTCGATTTGAAGACCGGTGCCACGACGCAGTTCGCCGGGTTCAACAACGGGTTCTTCCATGCCGGCGCGGTGAACGGGCTCGCGGTCGATCCCAATACCGGGATCGCCGCAACGACGACCGAATTGAACTCGCAGGTCGAATTTTACGATGTGAACAAGGAACGCGGACTTGCGTTCACCCAGCTGCCATGCACCGGAAACACCGATCAAACCACAAGCGGCGCGGGCGTTGCGGTCGATCCGGTCAACAAGCTCTTCCTCGTGACGGAACCGCTGTATGCGTGCGATAACCGCCAGCAAAGCGCCCTCGTCGTATACGACGAGACCGGCAAACAAATCGAGGTCATTCCCGGATTCAAGTTCGTCATCGCGGAGCCCGCGCCGGCGATCAACCCCTCCAAGCGCATGGGCTGGCTCTTCGGTCCGAAATTCAGCCAGTTGCAGCAGTTCTTCTATTAGCACGCATCTGCCAACCCGGGATACGCCGCTCGGAAGCGCCCGAACGGGAGGCGTCTGCATGGACGTGCGTTAGAGCGCTCAAATCAGCGGCCGGCCCGCGGGCCGCGTAAGACCGATTGACGCAGGTACCTATACTGAAAAGTGAGGACACCTGCAGAGATGGCATTTCACGAGGGATTCGTTTCCGAACTGGTCGGACGGAAGGCCACGGTCAATGACTTGCCCATCGGCAAGGTCAGCGATTTTCTCGTGAACAAACCGGACGAAGTCTTTCCGCAGATCGACGGTTTGGTGATCAAAACGGCTCAGGGGGCGCGTTATGCCCCGATGGAGACGATCACCGATGTGGACGACGAAGGCGCGGTTGCGCTCAACGCCGCTCCCAAGGTCTCCGCGCCGGCGGACGGTGAGGCCCTGTACCTGGTGAGCGATCTGCTCGATAAGCAGATCGTCGACGTCGACGGACGCAAGGTCGTGCGCATCAACGACATCGAGCTGGCCAACACCGGCGGCAAATTGCGTGTGGTTGCGGCCGACGTCGGGGTCAGCGGATTGCTGCGGCGTCTCGGCTTGAAATCGTTCGGAAAACGGTTCACGCCGTGGATTTACAAAAACGTGCCGCGCGCGATGATCGCGTGGACGTCCGTCGCGCCGATTCGCGACGTCAATCCCTCGCAAGTCCAGCTCTCCGTGAAAGAAAGCAAGTTGGCGCGGCTGCATCCCAGCGAGCTCGCCGAAGTGATTTCCGATCTATCGGCGCGCGAGGCGGCAGCGGTTATTACGCAGCTCGACGACGAGACCGCCGCCGACGCCTTGGAACACTTGGATGCCGAACGGCAGCGCTCGATCATCGAAGATCTCGGCACGGAGAGAGCCGCCGACATCATCGAGGAGATGGACTCCGACGACGCCGCCGATCTCCTGTCGGAACTGGACGAAGAGCAGCAATCCGAACTGCTCGCGGAAATGAACGAGTACACGGCCGGCGAGCTTCGCGAACTGGTGAAGTACGAAGAGGACACGGCCGGCGGTTTGATGACCACCGACTACACGTGGATCTACCCGCACCGCACCGCGGAACAGACGATCCGCAAGATTCGCGAGATCGCGCCGGAATCGGAGTTCATCTATTACTTATACGTCGTGGACAAACACGACCGGCTGCTTGGGGTGCTTTCGTTGCGCACGCTGCTGCTGGCGCAGCCGGATTCCAGCATCGAACGCATCATGGAAACAGACCTCGTTACCGTCGCTACCGCCACGCACGCGCATGACGTCGCCGCGACGATCGCACGTTACGATCTCCTTGCCGTGCCCGTCGTCGACGAGAGCGGAAAAATGCTCGGTATCGTTACGGTGGACGATGCGATCGACGCGATAATGCCCGAAAACCTGCGCAAAGAACTGCCGCGCATCACCGCGCGGCACCCGCAGGCATCGCGTTCCGGCTCCGGCTAAGAACTCTGCCGTTTTTGCGGCCAGTGCTGCCGCGGAATCTCGTCGTTGAAGAACAGCCACCGGTTGCGGCCGGCATGCTTCGCGCGATAAAGCGCGCGATCGGCGCGATCCATCAGCTCCTCGGCAGAGTTTCCGTCCTGCGGATAGAGCGCGATTCCGATACTCGTGTGGACGACACGCTGTTCGCCGCCGATCTCGAACGGTGTTTGCATCGCACCGACGATCTTGCGCGCGAGGTCGGCTGCATCGCTGGCACCGTTCACGACCGGCTGCAGAATCACAAATTCGTCGCCGCCGAAGCGCGCCACGGTGTCGCTCTCGCGCAGCGTGCGCAGCAGGCGATCGGCGACGGCCTTCAGCACCAGATCGCCGGAGGCGTGACCGAAGGTGTCGTTGACGATTTTGAAATCGTCCAAATCCAGATACATTACCGCAAAACCGCGATTGTAGCGCTTGGCCGCGCCCATCGTTTGGCGGATGCGATCGGCGAACAGGACGCGGTTGGGCAGACCGGTCAGCGAATCGAAGAACGCCAACTGCTCGATGCGTTCAGCATGCTGCGCGCGTTCGATCGCTGCCGCGACGAAGAGCGCCATCAGTTGCAGCAGATCGCGGTCGAGCTCTTCCAGCACATGCGGGTGCGGCAAACGTCCCGCAAAGACCAGCGCGCCGAATTCCTCGTTGTTCACGACCAACTTCGTTCCGAAATAGGATTTCCACGGCGCGCTGCCGCGCGCCGGATCCTTGTCCCACGGCGGCGCATCCAGGTCCGGAATGAACAGCGTCTGGCGTTCGCCGATCAAAAACCGCGACAGCGCGCTTTCGGTGGGAAAGACCGAACCTACGCGCACGCCGGTACCTTCGCCCACGGCGTTCAAAATCGAAATCGTGACGCCGTCGAATCGCGTCACGTAGCCGTAGTCGAAGCCGAACATGCGGCAGCCCAAAGCCAGCGTGTTGTTGAGCTGGGCATCGCTCGAATCGCTGCGCGCGGCGGCCGCCAGATACAGCTCGCGAATACGTTCACCTTGCAGCGCGATAGCCCGTTCGGCGCTGCGTTGCGCCACCACGCTTTTCGCGATCGCGTACGCACCCTCGACGTCGTTCCCGACGCGCAGCGGCACGAGCTTCATCTGGACGTCGATGCGGTTCCCCAAACGGTCCAGCAAGAACGAGTCGAACTCCGTCGCTTCACCGCGGCTTACCAACCGGAACGCTTCGTCGGCGGATTGGCGGCATTCGTGGGAAACGATCTCGGTCCACGGCTTTCCGATGATTTGCTCGCCGAAGTAGCCCGTGATCGCTTCGAGCGCGACGTTCACGCGTGAAATGCTTCCATCGGCTTTGAGCGCCATGATCGCGTCGGGGTGGTATTCGAACAACGATCGCGAGCGCTGCTCGTGCATTCCCAAGGCTTGCTCCGCGGAACGCAGTGCAACGATGTCACGCGCCTGTGCGAACACGCCGGATATGTCCTCGCCGTTGCGGGCGGGGAACAGATACATCTCCACCGGAACGATTTCACCGCCGCTCTCGCGGATCGTGGTTTCCATGTGCTCGCAGAAGCCGGCGAGGGCGTTGGTAAACGCTTCGGCGACGCGTTCGCGATCCGGCAGGTGAACGTGCGTTTGAATCGAGCCGCCGCGTAATTGTTCGACGCCGTATCCCGAGAGCTGGCATGCGGATTTGTTCGCGGACACGAGAAGACCGTCGCGGTCGTACACCGCGATTGCGTCGGGATTGTCCTCGTACAACGAAGACAACAGGGCGGCCAGAAACGGCTCCGTCTGCATCGTCGTGGAATGTCCGCCGTCTCCTTCGCCCGAAGTGCGCCGGATGACTGCAGACGAGCTCGTCGGATTCGCCGAGGAGCTGGCGCGAATCTCCGCATCGGGCGGGGGCGTGAAAGCGCTGGCGGACCGGCTGGCTGGGGCTACGGGCTGCGGTGTGCTGGTGGAGGATGCGCAGTGGCGCCACGTCGCGGCCAGCGGAAAAGGCTTGCCCAGCAGCGTCCGATCGCTGGTCGGTGACGAGGCGCAAAAGGCGCCGTCGCCGTTGCCCAACGGACGCGCCGGACGCACGATGACGATTGGCGGCGCAGACGCGCGGCTGGGACAGATCTCCATTTTTTCCGCCTCCGAGGCCGGGCAATTCGACCATCTGCTCCGCCTGGCCGCAGGCGCGATGGCGATCGAGCTCGCACGCGACGGCGGCGGCGCGCCCGGGCGGATTCGCGCGTTTTGGGAGCGTCTTGCATCCGGCGATTATTTGGACGCCGCTGCGGCCAAAGATGACGCCGCGGCGCGCGCGATCGTTTTGGCGTCGCACTACGTTGCGGTAGCAGTCGAGCCTGAAACGGCTGCAAATCGCAGCGGAGCGGCGGATCAGGCGGCGATCCGTGCGGTCGCCGCGCAAAGCTTGCAATCGCCGGACGCGGCGACGGGTGTACTGGAACGCGCAAATACGATGCTCTTGTTCGTTCCTGCGGCCCGGGAAATCGACGCCGCGAATGCGCGCACGGCCGCCTCGCTGCTTCCTCGAACGCTCGCAAAGAAACACGCGGAATTGCGTGTGGGCATCGGCGTCGGGACGCGCGTTCCGTTCATCGACCTTCGTGCATCGATCGAGCGCGCGCAAGCGGCGCTGACCATTGCCCGGCGGCTACACGGCGCCGGCAAAGTCGGCATTTATGAAGAACTCGGCGCATACCCGCTGCTGTTGCAAGGCGCCGATCCGGCGGCGCTGCGGGCATTCGCTTCAGCGACGCTCGCACCGCTGCGCGCGTACGACGAAAAGCACCAAACCGAACTCGAGCGGACGCTGCATTTGTACTTTTCGGTCGGCGAAAACGTCAAAACGGCCGCGGACCGTTTGAACGTGCACCGGCACACGGTATTCTACCGGCTGCGGCAGATCAACGACATCTGCCGCTGCAAATTGGACGACCCCCACGACCAGCTCACGCTGAGGATGGCAATAGCGATCGATGCACTCACCACTGAATAAGCGCGACGTGCTGCGGCTGGCGAAAGAACGCGGCGTACGATTCGTACGGCTGTCGTTTGCCGACGTCTTAGGGGTTTCGAAGAACGTCTCGATTCCCGTCGCACAGCTCGAAGCCGCCTTGGACGGCAAGATCACGTTCGACGGCGGTTCGATCGACGGATTCGTTCGCGGCGAGGAGCTCGACATGATGCTGCGCCCCGACCCCGCAACATTCGCGCTCTACCCGTGGTCCACGCCCGACGCGGGTGAAGCGCGGTTGCTGTGCGATATCGCGATGCCCGACGGCTCGCCGTTCGAGGGCTGCCCGCGTTCGACGCTCAAACGCGCGATCGAAGAAGCCGAACGAGCCGCCGATGGAACGCTCCGCGTTGCGCTCGAGGTGGAATTCTATCTTTTCGAATCGCGCGAGAGCGAGTTTGGATCGACGCGCACTTCCGACGTCGGATCGTATTTCGACTATTCCGCCAACGATCGCGGCGAAGACGCGCGCAGCGCGATCGTCAGCGCACTCGAGGAGATGGGGGTCGCCGTGTCGAGCGCGCATCACGAACACGGAGCCGGACAGCACGAGATCGATTTCGCGCCGAGCGGCTTACTGCAAGCGGCAGATGCGCTCCTGACGCTTCGAACGATCGCAAAGCATATCGCGGCCCGTTTCGGGCTAGAGGCGACATTCATGCCCAAACCGCTCGAAGATCGCGCCGGCAGCGGGCTGCACGCCGCGTTCATTCTTCCCGCCGGCGACGCCGAACCGCGCGAAGACGTCACGCTGTATTCGATCGGCGGTCTGCTCTCGCACGCTCCCGGCGCGAGCGCGGTCTGCAACGCCACCGTAAATTCGTACAAGCGCCTCGTTGCAGCGTGGGATGCGCCGATCTACACCGTCTGGTCGGAACGAAGCGTCAACGCGCTCGTGCGCGTTCCGCCGGCACAAACGCCGCCCGTTGTGGAAATGCGCAGTCCGGATCCGGCATGCAATCCGTATCTGGCGCTCGCCGTGCTGGCCGGCGCGATCGCCGACGGCATTACGCAGCGCACGCTGCCCGGCGATGCACTCGTCGGAACGACGTACGATCTGAGCGAGCGCGAGCGGCACGAACGCGGAATTCGCACGCTGCCCAAATCGCTGCGCCAGGCAATTACCGAACTCGATGCGGATCCGGTAATCCGGGCGTCGCTCGGCGATCACATCTATCACGCATTCCGCGATGCGAAGTTGGCCGAATACGAACGCTACCGCCGCGCAGTGCATACGTGGGAACATCGCGCGTATCTGCGATTGTACTGACGCGAAAGATCAGGACGACAGCGTCTGAACTCTGCTCGCGCCCAGCCGCGATTGATTGGCCTGCTGCACCGCGGTCTGGAGATCGGTGCCCAAGAACGGATTCGGCAGCGTCGCATCCCACGGCTCCGCCGATTCCGACGCGCGATCGCCGCCGATTGCGATGAGTCCGACGCGCGGCGACGCGCTCGCTGCGCGATGGAAGAGTCCCGCAGGTTCGCTGGTGATCGTGTCGCGATCGACGATCACGATGTCCGCTTGTTCGACGTCGAGCCGTTCCAACGCAGCCGTGAGCGTTTTGTCGCGGCGCGCGGCATAGCCGTGGCTGCGCAGCTCGTGCAAAACATACGGGCCGAGGTTTTCGTCGGCGGTAACGGCGAGCACGCGAAGTACGCCGCCCAGCCCGTCGCGCATGCGCGGCAGAACGACGGTGAACGTGCTGCCCTCGCCCAGCGTGCTCTGCACTTGAATCGTTCCGCCGTGCCGCTCTACCAGCGTTTTTGCCAGATACAATCCCAAGCCGGTGCCTTTAATCGGCGATCGCTTCGCATTGGACGCGCGAGTAAAGCGTTCGAACAAGAACTTCATCTCGTCGGGCGGGATGCCGATGCCGCGATCGGTTATCGCCACCCGCACGGTTGAGTCGGTCTCGGTGACGCGCACTTCCACCGGTGACTCGTCGCTGGAATATTTGATCGCGTTGCCGATGAGATTTTCGAAGACCTGACGCAGACGCGCGGGGTCGCCGCGCACGACCGGATCGGCGGCGCGCACGTCCAGAACGATTTCGCGCTGGGGCAGCAGCGATTCGACGGTCTCCTTTGCGATCTCCGCAACGTTCACGGGATCGGCGGCCAGGTTCAGCTCGCCTTGTTCCACGCGCGATAAGGCGAGCGTGTCGTTTGCCAAACTCGCAAGCCGCAGCGCCGATTGACGGATGGTGCGCAGCGCGCCGTCTGCATCTTCTCCTTCGAGCGCGTGCTGCTCCAGCAGCTCGGTGAACCCGATGATCGTCGTGAGCGGGCCTTTGAAATCGTGAGCCAAAACGGCGATTAAGTCGTCCTTGAGCTGGTTGAGCTGAATGACGCTCGCGCGCTGCGACTGCAATTCGCCGAAGAGCGCAACGTTTTGAATGGCGATTCCCACGTACTGACGCAACAATTCCAGCGCGAAAACGTCGTTTTCCCCGAATTTTCCGGACGCGTTGGTAATATCGAGAACCCATTCGTTGCGCCCGCTGGTTCCCGGTATGGGCAACGTCAGGCGAGTGCGATCGTCGTTCAGCAGGGGCCTGCGCGAACCCAGAGCGTCGTACACGAAGGCGTCCGGCATTTGCCTGCCCGAACCCGGCGCTTCGGTTGAAACGAGCTCCCCCGAAGATCGCAGCGCGTACAATGCCACGCTTCCGCCCCAAAGCCGGCGCGATTCGGCGGCCAATAACCCGACGACGGCGCGAACGTCCAAGGTCGCGAAAACGCGGCCCGCGGCATCGGCCAAACGGCGAAGGATGACGTTTTCTTCTTGCAGGCGCGCTTCGCTCGCGGCAAGCCGGTCCAGCAATTGCTGCCGTTCGATCGCGTAGCGCAGTGCGCGGTACAGGCCGACTTCGTCGACGCGGCCTTTCATCAGATAATCCTGCGCGCCGGCCTGCATGGCTTCCGTCGCGATCTCTTCGTTTTCCAAACCGCTCAATATCACGATTGGGACGCGTGGAACGGCCGCCCGCATCCGGCGCACCGCGTCGATGCCCTCGGCATCGGGCAGCGTCATATCCAGCACGATAACGTCGAAGGGATCGCGCTCCACCATCGCGAGAGCGTCGCTCAAACGGGATGCCGCCGATACCGCGGCGCCGTCGGAGGCATGGCGAATCAGCCGCTGCACGATCCGCGCGTCGGTGGAGCTGTCCTCCACGATGAGAACACGCATCGAAGCGCCTATTCCGCCGCGCGCAGTATTTCCCATGCCCGCGCGACGTCTGTCCGCGTCGTCCGCAGATTTCCGATGGCCAGGCGCAGGACGAATCGTCCGTCCAGTTTCGTGTGCGAGAGGTAAATCTCGCCGCCTGCGTTGGCCTTCTCCATTATCCGCGAATTGATCCGCTCGAGCTCTTCTTCGTCCGCTCCCGCCGGCGCGTACCGGAAGCACACGACCGAAAACGGATGTGGGGCGACGACTTCCCAACCGGGCCGCGCCCGAACCCATTCCGCGAATTCCTGCGCCAGCTCGATATGGCCGCGCAGCCGTTCGCGCAGCCCTTGCGCCCCGAAATACCGCATCACGAACCACAGCTTGAGCGCGCGAAAGCGGCGGCCGAGCTGCAGCCCGTAATCCATGTAGTTGCGCACGGATTCTTCGGGCGTGCGCAAATATTCGGCGACGAGGCTGAACGCGCGGCGGAGTATTTCCGGATCGCGCACGTACAGCGCAGAGCAATCCATCGGAACGAACAGCCATTTGTGCGGGTTCACTACCAGGGAATCCGCATGTTCCGCGCCGCGCAAGACCCAATCGAACTCCGGCATTATCGCCGCGACGCCCGCGTACGCTGCGTCCACGTGGAACCAGACGCCGCGATCGCGCGCGATCTGCGCGATGGCTTCGAGCGGATCGCGCGACGTGGTTGAAGTCGTACCGGCCGTCGCCACGATCGCCATCGGACGGCATCCCTCGCGTATATCCGCATCGATCCGCGCCGCCAAATCCGCCGGAATCATGCGATACTCTGCATCGCACGAGATTTTCACGACGTTGTCCCGGCCGATTCCCAGCGCGATACAAGCCTTTTCGATGTGCGAGTGCGTGTGCTCGGTGATGTACACACGCAGCCGCGGAAGGTCGCGGCCCGCCATGCCGCGTTCGCGGATGTCGAGGTTCAACGATTCGCGCGCCGCGGCCAGCGCCGTAAAACCGCCGATCGACGCCGTATCGTAAATTATGCCGGTGAACGACTCCGGCAAGCCCATCAAGTCGCGCAGCCACCGCATCGTCACCTCTTCCAGTTCGGTCGCGGAGGGCGACGTACGCCAGAGCATGGCCTTGACGTCGAGGGCCGCGGCAAGCGCTTCGGCGGCTACGGCAACGGGTGCGGCACTCGTCGCGAAGTACGCAAAGAACCGCGGGCTGTTCCAATGCGTAATACCCGGGAGGATAACACGCTCGAAATCGGCCATGATCGCATCGAACGGTTCCGGATGCTCCGGCGCGCGCTCGGGAAGCTGGGAAGCGATCTCGCCGGGAAGCACGCGCGAGAGCACCGGGTACGAAACGTCGCCGGAAAAATAGCGATCGATCCAGGCATTGACCGATTCAAACTCGGATACAAACGTCTTCACGCCGCTGACATACCACGAAGGAGTACAGAGTTCATGGCGCAAGCCGTGCGATCGGACGGGGCCCCCGCCCCAATCGGACCCTACAGCCAGGCCATCGCCGCGGGAGACGAGCTCTTCTGCAGCGGGCAGATTGCGCTCGATCCGCAAACCGGAGATTTGCTCATCGGAGACGCCGCCGCTCAAGCCGAGCGCGCGCTGCAGAACTTGGGCGCCGTACTAGAAGCCGCCGGAATGACCTATGCGAACGTGGTGAAGACCACATTGTATTTGGTGGACATGGATGATTTCGCAGCGGTCAACGAAGTCTACGCGCGGTTCTTCGAAGCGGCCAAGCCCGCGCGCTCGACCGTTGCGGTCGCGGGGTTACCGAAAGGCGCGCGCGTCGAGGTGGACGCGATCGCCCGGCGCTGATTTCCTACTGTCATTGGTGGAGTATCAAACCGCCGGGTATCCCGGACCGAAATTTCGCGACTTTTCCGCGCCAGCCAGGATGGCTGCTTCAGAACTTGTTGACGCGGAAAAGCGCGGAAGCAGAAAAACCGCACGGATGCGGTTTTTCTAGCGGTTTCGGCCGGGATACCCGGCGGTTTGATACTCCACCAATGACAAGTAGCGTCTACGGATTCCCCGGAGGCGCCGGAACGTGCTCGAGCGTCGCAAGTTCGCGCTGCGCGATCGCGCGGTAATCGGGATAGATGTCTTGCGAGGCGGCCTGCCGGTATTGCGTCGTGGCGTCGTTACGCTGACCCAATAACCGGTACGTGTCGCCGAGCACCAAATGCAAGCGTCCGTCCTGCGGCGCGATGGCCAAGCCTTTCACCAGTGCGGACTGCGCGAGCTGGTACAGACCGTGATCGTCGTATTCCAATCCCAAGTTGATGTACGCGTCCGGCATGTACGGATCGACGGTCGTAGCTTGCACGTAATACGATACCGCTTTCTTCCAGTCTCCGCGTTTGTCGTACACGTTGCCCAGATTGACGAGCGCTTCGGGGCGTTCGGGCTCCAGATTACGCGCAACCTCGAGCGTTTTGTACGCGAGATCGAGCTGGTTCAGATCCGAATACGCCGTGCCGAGATTATTCCAGCACGGGTAGTTGTAACTGTCGTACAGCAAGCACAAGCGCAATTCGATAATCGCGTCGTTGTATGCGTGCTGATCCTCGAACGACATGCCGATCCCGTTCAACGCGAACAACTGGTGCGGTTCGCTGTCGAGGACGCGCTGGAAATACTGCTGCGCGAGCCGGGGCTGGCCGGTGCTCTCGTACAGCTGCGCCAATTCCAAAACGGCTTCGGTGTCGCCCGGATACTCCTCGACCATTTCTTCGCGGTCGCGTTTGTACTGCGCAAAATCGCCTTTACGCAAATGAAGCGCTACCAGGTCGGGCACGGAGTCCGTGCCGGGAAGGCTTTTGTTGAATTCCGAAATGGCCTCGTCGATGCGGTTTTCGCTCGCGAAGACGGAACCGAGCCGGCTGTGCGTTTCTTTGTCGTTCGGCGCGTATTGAAGAATGTGCGCGTACGACGCTTGCGCTTTCAGCAAGTCTCCATGCCGGTAATATAAGTCCCCGAGCAACCGCTCGGGGCCCATTTCACCCGGATGCTGCGCCACGTACGAAGCGAGGGCGCGCAACGCGCCGTCCAAATCGCCCCCCGCGACGCGCTCGCGTGCTTGGTCCATCGCCCCTTGCGTAGTCGGCGACGTTACCGGACCGGCGGGATTTGCCGCAGCGGCGGTCGCGAACGTCCAGGCGAAGCAGCAGACTGCGCCGGCCAAGAAGCCAAAAATACGGCGCATCGACACCATCCCTTTCAGGTCTATTCTATATCCAAAGCGTTCGCAGCGGTAGCGCCGTGACTCCGAATGGGACCCGGCCGCGCCTGTTTCGAAAAGGCCGCTCATGAATACGGCGCAGCTCCTGGCGCTTCTCGCCTCATTTATCTTTGGGGTCGTCTTCGCGTTCTATTCGGCCTGGCCGCGAAACGTGCCGCTAGCGCCGCCGGCGGAACCGACCGAGCCGCAAATCTCCTGGCCCGCATTGCTGGACCCGGACGCGCGTTTGAGCATCGTCATGCAGCTCGGCGCAAAACCGACGCCGGAACGTATTGCGATCTTGACGCGCGCCCGCGAGCAAGAGCGCGATCCGCGAATTCTCGCCGTCGTCGAGCAGGCGCTCGCACCGGTGATCGGCGAGCCGGGATGAGCGCGATCTCGTGGATTGTCATACTCTGCGCCGGCGCATCCGCAGGCGCGTACTGCGGGGCTATTGCGGCGAGCATCGCCGGTAGACGGCAGACCGCGCGCATTCCGTTCGCGGGATTATTGGCTGCAACGGCGCTTTTTGGATTCTCGCGCGTTTTTGCGGGCTCGGCCGCGATCGCAGTTTTGTCGATCGTCTTCGCGGCGATCGCGCTGCTGCAAATTTTGTTCGCTCGCGGCGCGCCGCCGGTTCAGCGCGTTCTTGCCGCACTTCCCGTGGCGGCAATGGCGATCGTTTCGCTGGGAAGCTTGTCCGGAACCGCAGACGCGTACCAAGCCGCGACCGCAGCGGTATTGTGCGCGCCCATCGCTGCTACAGCGTGCAGTGCGCTATGGAATCTTCACTTGATACGAAAAGGTGCCCTCAATCGCATTGCTTGAACTGGCCGGGCTGATTGGATTTGCGACGAGCCAGTCGAGCAGCGTTCCTTGTCCTTGCAGCGTCGACGAAAATGTAGCGCTGTTTGCCGACGCCGGGTTCGAACAGCAGGTGAACGTCTGCGTCGCGTTTTGATAGACGTAGTTCGGCGAAAGCAAGTCTTGCAGATCGGGGCCGCCCGAACACGTTCCGCCGCCGCTTGCTGACCCGCACGCTTTCGCGCTTCCGTTATTGGAGAAATACACGGTATACGTCACCAAGTCGCCGGGATCGATTCCGGTGGTGCTGGCCGTGCCGTTCAAACCCGGCGAACTTCCGGGATCGGGCGTGGGCGTGATCGTCTGCGGGGAACCGTTGCCGTACGAACGGACGATCTGCGTGATCCGCTTCCAGATCGTCATGAACGGCTCAGAAGCACCCACGTTCACCGTGTCCGTGGAGCACACGTTGTAGTTTGCACCGGTCGAGCTGTACATGTCCGCGCTGTACACGCACGCCGTGTTCGAGATGTTGCCGTTCTTCGTCGGAATGACATTCAGCGTGATCGGCGGCAATGCGGTTCCGCTCGTGATCGGAGCCGGATAGGTGCACTGCACGGGCGATACAGCGTTGCACGTCCATCCCGTTCCCGATGCGCTGACGAACGTTTCGTTGGCCGGAATGGTATCGGTAACGTAAATCGTTTGATCCGCGTTTCCACCGACGTTGTTGATGCCGGCCTGAATCGTGTACGAGGCCGCCACGTTTTTCGTGAATGGGCCGTTGTGCTGCTTGGTGATCGTCAAATACGGCGGCGCATTAGTGGAAACGAAATTGCGCACTTCGTGAATGTCGTTCGCACCGCCGGTCGACGCGGCCCATCCGAACTTGAACGTGGGCGGAAACGCCGGCTGTCCGGTTATCGCACCGAGATTGGTAGGCGGAATGACGTTTTGATACGTGCTGCCGGTGCCGTTGGGATCCATGTCGACGGTCAGAACGTTCGAGGTGGAGAGCAGCACGCGAACGCGTACCGCTGTCGGCCGCGACGTCGATCCGTTGTTCGTCATCGTGAACGGCAGCGACGCCGCGACACCTCCGGAAAGATAGCCCGTAACGTATGCATACGATGTCGACGACGCGCCGCGCAGCGCAACCGTTTCCGGCGTTTGCCCCGGCCCGCCGACGCGTCCCTCGGTAGGATTTGAATAGTTTCCGTACGAGTCAAAGCCGATTCCGACGAAACCGCCCACCAATCCCGGCGCATCGCAGCATCCGGTTCCGGATTTCTGCGCGTAGCCCAGCGAACCGCCGTTCGCGCCCGCAACGGTAGGTGCATACGAACCGTCGATGATGAAAAATGAGATGCCGTCTGCGCCGCTTCCGTTGTACATGAACATGTCGAAGACCACTTCCAGCCCTTGCGTCTCGTTCAACGAGGCGTTGTAGATCACAAAGCCGGACTGATTTCCGCTGTTGTTGGTCAAACGCAGCGCGCCGTTTCCGCTCGTGTCGATCGCGGGACTTTGGCAGCCCGGGATGACGCCCGGCGAAGGACTGGGCGGAGGCGTCGCCGCGGT
>DASZHD010000054.1:0-1955 GCA_035938175.1 Vulcanimicrobiaceae bacterium | reverse complement strand
CCGCGCGCGCGCAGGCGAATGCCGATGTCGGTGTCTTCCCATCCGTAGAGATCGTACCGTTCGTCGAATCCACCAACTGCTTCGAGGTCGGCCTTCGCCACGCTCACGTTGCACGTGCAAAAAAACGCGCGCGAGTAGTGTCGCGCAGAGGGCACGACGCGCTGGTCTTTGTCGGGCACGTTGATGATAGGTCCTGAAACAACTGACGGATGCTTCTCATCGTGCACACGCACGTGCTCCGCCACAAAGTCTTGCGGCGCGACGGTATCATCATCGCAGAAGATCACGATGCGTCCGCCGGCCGCGGCGATTCCCGCGTTGCGTGCCTTCGCGCGGTTGGGATCCGAGACGAATACCCCGCGCACATTTGTGTTCGCGTACTGGGCGATCACAGCTTGGGTCGAATCCTGCGATCCGTTATCGACGACGACGACTTCGAACGGCTCGCGTTTGGATTGCTTGGCAAGTGCGTCGAGGCAATCGGCAAGCTGCGTCGCGCGATTGTGCGTGGCGATGACGACGCTCGCGATCGGCATGGGGCTACACAGCCATCCGCGGTGCCGCGATTTTCTCCGCGAGCGCGAGCACCTCAGCCGCCATGCGCTGCGCTGCGCCAACATCTTTCGCGTATAAATCGCTCAGCGTCTCGCCCATCACGCGCATCGCGTGAGGATCGTCGAGCAGCTCTGCCGCCTTCACCGCAACCTCGTGCGGCGTAAGGATGCCTCGCACCTCAGGCGCAACGAAACGGCCCGCATCAACATTCGGCTGCGCAAACATCGGTATGCGCTCGGCGACCCTACGTACGATCCAACGCTTGAGCGGGCGCCCGATGAACGGCACATGATGCAGATATGCCGCAACACCGTTCATCGCTATTTCGTCCACGCGATTCAGCGGCACTGCGACGAGCAGTGCGCGACCGAGAACCGCCGCTTCCATGCATTTTGTTCCTGGAATGCTGATCACGAGCTGACTTTTCGCGATCGAGCCGTAATCGGACGATCGGTCGACGGCAAAGCGAGCGCCATCAACGGCGATGCTCCTGCCTGCGTCATCGTATCTACCTTGGACGCCGAAGTGCTGCGGATCGCCCGACCACTCGACGCTGGCTTTCAACTCTTCATCTGTATTGAACGGTGATAGAACAAACGTTACATCAAGGCCCGGGCGAAGCTTCACGAGATCCTGCGCGACGGCCAAAAAGAACGGCATGAGGAAACGCAGCTCGTATGGACGGCTCCCGGGGAGAATGCAGACCCCCGAACCTATGCCCGGCGGCGGAGGCGGAACGCGAAGAGATCCTACGACTGAGTCTGCCACAAGATTTCCGACGACACGTACGCGATCCGGTGGCGCGCCCATCGCGCGAAATTCTTGAGCGTTCTGTTCGTCGAGCGCAAAAAAACGCTCGAAAAGTCTCGCATACGAACGGCGCGTGAACTTGTACGTCATAGGCGCAAGCCCGAGCCGGCGCGCAATCGTCGCGGCATGAAAGAGATCGCCGCCGAGATACTGCAGCAGACCGTTTGTCCGCTCCATCCCGACGACGTGGCGGCCAAGCAAAAAGCGGCCGTACGAATGCGGATCGATGACGCGTGATTGAGGAAACATCGATTGCAGCAGCTCGGTTTCCGAGCCGGTCGCATAGGAGCACGGGAGCACAATCGTCGTGACGCGTGCGTCCGGCTGGGCTTCGTAGATAGCGCGCAGGAACGGCCGTGTCCAGCCCATCACTTCGCCGGGACCGTTCGCCGTAACAAAAATATTTGGTCGAGTCATCGTGATAAGCGTTCCACGAGCGACGAGGTTGAGTGACCTTCGACGTGCGGAGCAAAGACCACGACCCCGCCCACATCTTTCACCGCTCCGGCCTCGGGCAATTCGGTGCGCTCATACGCCGCATCTTTCACGTGAATGTCGGGGCGAACGATCCGTATGGTTTCGTTGGGCCG